>NZ_CALGWU010000031.1 GCF_937936315.1 uncultured Capnocytophaga sp.
CTACAAAGTTACTAAAACTATCCCTTTTTTGCAAATAAAAAATAACTTTTCTTACATCGAACTCACGTTAAATTAATAAAACTTATATTTTTTTGAACAATCACCAAAAAAAATTGTACTTTTGCCCGATATAAACAAAAGACTATTATAATAAGAGTAATAAATGTTAAAGAAAATATCCCCCTATACAATTATAATGCTTTCTTTCTTTGGTTTGATAGTGATAGGAGCCTTATTGCTGATGATGCCTTTTGCACATATACCCGAAAAAGACTTATCCTTTTTAGAGGCTTTTTTTACAGCGACTTCAGCAGTAACTGTTACAGGACTATCGGTAATAAATATAGGGGCTACATTTACTATCTGGGGGAAACTTATTTTGTTAATTCTCATTCAGTTTGGAGGATTGGGAGTACTTACTATTTCTTCTGTTTTGGTATTACTTATTGCCAAACGTATTGGTTTTTATACTAAACGCTTGGTTGCCGAAGGACTTAATCACAACAAAACCTACGATATTTATGCTATTACTAAGCGTGTAGTGCTTATTACTTTACTTTTTGAGGCAGTAGGAGCAGTGTTTTTATTTTGTTCATTTATTCAAGACTATTCCTTTGGACAGGCATTGTTTATGGCAGTATTTCACTCGGTTTCGGCATTTTGTAATGCTGGTATTTCATTGTTTCCTAATAGTTTTGAGGGCTATACTTATAATATTTTTGTAAATGGAGTGATTGCTTTTCTTATTATTTTTGGAGGTTTAGGTTTTACTACTATTATTCAATCGTATGAATATTTGCGCAAAAAACGTCGGAGGTTGGATATCAACTCACAGTTTTCGATTATTACTACAATTATTTTGCTTGTAGCGGGGACTTTTTTGTTTTTTACTTTGGAATATAGCAATTATTACACTTTATATGGTAAGAGTACTTTCAATCGTTTACTTATTAGTTTTTTTCATTCGGTGAGTTTGCGTACAGCAGGTTTTGATACCATTCCGTTAGAACATTTGAGTAGTGCTACTATTCTTTTTTGCGTAACTTTTATGTTTATAGGAGCCTCGCCTAATTCCACAGGCTCTGGGGTGAAAACTACTACTATTGGTATCTTGTTTTTAGGTATAAAAACAGCGTTGTTTAACAAGAATTATATTGAATTTTCTAAAAGACGTATTTCTTGGAAACTTTTTAACAAAGCTTCAGCTCTTGTTTTTATAGCAATGATGTACGTACTAACAACAATTATTATACTTACAGCTTTAGAACCTAACATAGAATTTACTAAAATAGCTTTTGAGCTTATTTCGGCATTTAGTACTTGTGGACTTTCAACTGGAATAACTCCAGAGTTGTGTACTTTTTCTAAATTAATATTGATTTTTACGATGTTTCTTGGTAGGGTAGGACCTCTTACTATAATGTTAGCCCTTTCAAGACCACGAGCAGAAGGAAATTACAAATATCCCAAAGAAAATATTTTAATAGGATAGATTATGAAGAATTTTTTAGTCATTGGATTAGGAGAGTTTGGCAAATCAGTAGCTAAAACGCTCTATAAAAACAAAGCTACAGTATTGGCAATAGATTCGCGTGAAGGCGTAATCAAGCAGGCTCTCAATGAGGGAATTATAGAGGAAGCAATCATTCTAGATGCTACAGATGAAATAGCTCTTAAAAAAGTAGTGCGCGATGATTTTGATACTGCTTTTGTGAGCGTAGGAGATAATATTCAGGCAAGTATACTTATTACCTTGCAGTTGAGAGAAATGGGGGTAAAAAATGTGATTTGTAAAGCTGTAAATCATACTCAAGAAAAGGTGTTATATAAAATAGGTGCTACTCAAGTAGTGTTTCCAGAAGAACTAATGGGGGAAAAAGTAGCTTATTCTGTTTTGAGACCAACTATTATAGAGTATTTCAAATTTGCAGAAGATTATTTTATTTATGAAGTAAAAGTACCTAGAAGTTATGTAGGCAAATCTTTAATGGAGCTAAATTTGCGACACAAATATGAGATAAATATTTTAGCAGTTAAGCATTCTGATGGCAAAATGAACGTAACTCCTGACCCTAATGTTAAACTTAACAAGGATGACCTTTTAATTATACTCTCTAACGAAAACGTAATTGATAGAGTTACCAAACCTCTTTAAAAGAGGTTTTATATTATTCAAAAGTTTTTTTTCACTTCTTCCATCTATACTTCTTAGCATAGATGTATAATAGAAGAGGAAAATACAATAATAAGGGAGCCCATATGCTGAATCCCAAAGTAGGCTCAGATATATCTCGAAATACTGAAGGTACTTGGAACACTGTCCAATCCGAAGTAACTAAAAGGGCTGTGAAAAGGTTGTTAGCAGTATGAAAGCCAAGAGCCAACTCCAGCCCATCGTCCATAAGGGTCGTGATTCCTAAAAAAATACCTGTGCCTATATAGTAAATAAGCAGGCTATAACCTAATTTTTCTACTTCAGGATTGGCTATGTGCATCAAACCAAACAGCAAAGAGGTAGTAAGTAACGGGAACCACTTATTGCGTACAGTAAGTCCTAAAGCTTGTAGCAAATATCCTCTAAAGAACACCTCTTCAAAGCCTGTTTGTAAAGGTATAAAAAGAATTACTATTAATAATAACTTTAAAAAAGGTATCCACTGAAAGTTCCAAATATAATCCTCAGGACTGATAAACAGATAATCTATCAAAGTAATCCCTACGGTTACTCCTCCCCATAGTAAAAATGAAAACCAAAACCGTTTCCAATCAATGCGCGTACGCCCAGTGATAAGAGCAGTTAAAGGCTGTCTGTGTACGTACTTCACCCAAAGCAACAATATCCCTAAGAAGATAGCAAATATTACTAAATTTTCAAATAGAAATTGCAATTCACCTTTTTGGGCTATTTCTGCTTTGATGATAGCAGTTGTATCAAGTAGTTGAGCTACTAAAAAGTTCAACCCTGTAAATAAAAAAAACAGGGTTGGAACTATAATGTAAAGCCATTTAGGACTTTCTGATAATCGTGCGTTTTGTAGGTACATATTATTTTGTAATAACTCCTATTTCACCGTATACTATTGTCTCAGCATTATCTACAGTGCGAACAGCGGTAAGTCTGATATAACGTGCTTTTTCTTCAGGGAAACTGATGCGTTGCTCAATAGGATTGTTCTTAATATTACCAAATTCACCTTCACTTACTTTTTTCCAATGAGTGTTATCACTACTTACTTCAAATAGGTAATGACTTATAGTACCCGATGCCCAACGGTCTTGTGAAGGCAAATAAGTAAAGCCTTTTAAGTGCAATAATTCACCTAAATCGATAGTAAGAGTAGCTGGCTGTGAACCTACTTTATGAGCAAATGAACTATTAGGATTCTCATCAATTACTTTATGAGCATTTTTAGCCTCTTCAGCAGAGATATTAAGCACTTCCCATAAAGTTTTTGGAACATCTAAAGCGTGTGTTGCTACAGCACTATATTGTTGTGTGTTGCGGTCAAAACCTACTACTTTTAGCTGAGTAGCAGCATTTACTGCAAACGGAGCTGTATAGCGTACCGATTGTTGGGTAGGCTCAGTACCGTCTAAGGTGTAATAAATTTCAGTAGTTTCATCAGCAGGAATTAAAGAAACCTCTCCCTTCTTATTGCGAACTACTTTAGGAGTAAGTAACAATACAGGGGCATTATAGAATCCTATATTACTGATAAGTGGAGAAGCTTTAGCATCTTCTATAGTGAAGCGTACTTTGGTAGCCGTAACAGCAGGGAAACGCAACAAGCGCTTGTAACCTATGGTTGTTTGCTGGTCAATAGTCTTCCACTGTCCATTTTGCTCGTATTCTAACTTGAATTTCTTCACACGTTGTCCTAAAATGATGTACTCTTGTGCCATAAAGCGGTTAAAAGTAGTAGGCTGTGCAAATGTAAATTCTAACGAGGCGTTTTTCACACCCTCATTGGTTGCCCAATAGCTTTTTGTATTATTATCAATAGCATTTTCAGCTTTAAACTGTTGGTGTTGTTTGCGTACATCAGTAGCTTTTACTGTAGCTTGATTAGCAAGGTTATGAGCAAAGTCAGCTTCAATTACCTTTTTCAGCTCCATAAGGCGTTTTATATCGTTTTCGTGTACCAAACCACGACGGTCTACAGGTAGGTTAAGTAACAAGTTAGCGTTACGACCTACTGAATAGTAGTAAATATCTACCATTTTCTCCAAAGGGTGTACTTGGTGGTCTTCACGAGCGTGATAGTACCAACCTGGGCGAATAGACACATCGGCTTCAGCTGGTATCCAGTTTTTACCATCTTCATCACCTTCAGCCTGATGTTTGAAACGTGACGCACCACTCAATTCAGGTCGTGAAGTAAAAGGCGACCAGCTGGTAGGAGTACCATAACCGCGTTCGTTACCTATCCATCGTACTTCAGGTCCTTCATCGCTAAATATATTAGCATTAGGCTGTAATTTGCGTATTATTTGGTAGGTTTTATCCCATTGGTAATAAGTATCTGCATCAATCTTACGGGTTTCGTTAGCCCCTCCGTAGTAGCCACTACCGCCATTAGCACCATCAAACCATACTTCAAAAATCTCTCCGTAGTTAGTAAGCAGTTCTCGTAATTGGTTGTGGAAATAAGTCACGTAGGCTTCTCTACCGTATTCTGGGTGATTCCTATCCCAAGGTGATAAATACACCCCAAATTTTAATCCTGCCTTCTTACAAGCATCCGAAAGCTCTTTTACCACATCACCTTTACCATTTTTCCAAGGCGAATTTTTTACTGAGTGTTCAGTGTATTTTGAAGGCCATAAGCAGAAACCATCGTGGTGTTTTGCTGTGATAATAACCCCTTTCATACCGGCATCTTTTATCACTTTCACCCACTGATTTGCATCTAACTGTGTAGGGTTGAACAGTTTAGGGTCTTCTCCTCCTGTACCCCATTCCATATCAGTAAAAGTATTCATATTGAAATGAATAAAGGCATAATACTCCATCTCGTGCCAAGGTAACTGGCGCGGGTGCGGAGTCGCCCCTATAGGCTTAGGGGCTTGAGTGCTCTTACAAGCCATCAAGCATAATGCTGAGGCTAAAAACAGTAATCTCTTCATAAATGATTAATTGTTAATGATTAATTTGATAATTATTCTTTTTCTTCTATAAATATATTGTGTTTTTTAAACAGATTTCGTGAGTTCTTGATAAAGATATTCATACTGTTCTTCGCTCCTTCGCTAAGGTCTTTATAGTTAGCTGTTTCGTATTCCTTGCAAGGTAATATTTCAAAAAGATACTTCTTATTAGCTTTAAGAGTCCGATTTACCCATACCAAATAGTACCCCTTATCGGCGATGTAAGTACCTTGTGCATCTTTAAAAAGTGTTAGCTCTACCATAGCGCCCCCATCTGATGGGGTTTTACGTTGGTTAGACACAAAATTTCCGAGAGAGTAGACAACAAACAGCTCTTTATGAAGCCCTGTTTGAGGGTAATAATACATAGGTTGTAGCACGTGAGGGTGTCCACCTATAATGATATCTACACCATTATCAAAAAGAAATTGAGCTACTTCTTCCTGTTTTTTGTTTTGTTTTTGTTGGTATTCTATTCCCCAATGTATTACTACTATCAACTTGTCGAGATGTGTTTTTTTAGCTTTCTCGATATCTTCTTTCATTAGATCAAAGTCTATACGGTTTACTATAGTAGGTTCAGGGACTGGTAAACCATTAGTTCCATAGGTATAATTGAGAATACCAACTGAAATACCATTCTTAGAAAGCACTAAAAGATTTTTTTTATCAAACTCCGTTTTGTTGCGGAAAGTGCCTGTGTGAGCTATTTTAAGAGAGTCAAGAACATCTAAAGTACGGATAATTCCTTTTTTACCTCTATCACAAGTGTGATTGTTAGCAGTTACTAATACGTCTATTCCACTATCTCTACAAGCAGTTGCTAAAGCATTGGGAGAGGAGAATTGAGGATAACCTTTGTAAGGTTTCCCTGCTAAAGTAACTTCCAGATTGGCAATTGCAAAGTCTACTTGAGCGAATTTGTGTTTAATTTTGTCAAACACGGGCATATAGTCATATTGCTTAGTATCAGCGTTGTAAGCTCCTTCTACTTGAGGGATATGCCCCATTACATCCCCCATAAAAAGCAATGACATCCTGCTAGCCGTTTCTTGAGCAAAAGTTGTTGAAAAAAAGAGAAAAGTCAGTAATATACGTATCATTTAAAACCTATTTTAGTCTGTTTGTTTTGTTCTTTAAGTTCCTTTATATCTATATTGGTAAGTTCAGCTAAAGAGTAAGGTTTATCTACTACAAAATTTCTATCGGTAGATTGCAAATACTTATTACATTTTTCAACAGTAAGTTCTTTAAACTTGTATTCAGCTATTAACCTTCCTTTGCGCAATAGTGCTGAATCTATTTTAGAAATATCGGAATTGAAAGTACATATTAGCTGGCATTCTAATACATCAGAGAGCATACCATCGGCTATGTTTAGTATAGAAGATACCACATCGGTATTACTGTTGAAAGCTGTACGTTCGGCTATGTAGTTCTCGCAATCCTCAAGTACTAGTACTGAGTTTTTATTGCCTATTAGCAGACTGATAAAAGCGGGATCGGTGAGAGAACCTATCATTGTAGTAGGCACAAAGATAAATTTTTTGTTAGGGATTTGGCTAGTAAGCCATTTAATGTAGTTTGTTTTTCCAGAACCAGCAATACCGTGGAATAGCACTACACCTTTGTTGTCATTAGTTAAGGCATTCTTTACTCGGCTATGTATCTCAAAAAAATCATCATTGTACATTGTTTCAAAGTCAATGCGATAAGGCTTGATACTATGAGTTTTTATTTCCAAACCTATCTGTGTTTTTAGCAGTATGGAAACCTTTGATTCCTTAGATATAAACTTTTCTATATATTCAGAAAATAATGAATTTAGATGTTCTTTAGCCTTAGGATTATCGTTTTGGTAGTATACTGAATTTACTTTGTATAAGCCGTCTTCAAAAATCTGATTGTCATATTCATTTGAGAGATTTTTATCTATAATGAGGAAAATCTCCAGATCGGGCTGAAAATAACACTCCTCAGATTCGTATAGTTCATTTTGTTTTGAAGCATATTCTATAGTATAGTAATCAGTACATTTTACAAAGTGTTTGAGTTTGTCACGTTGGATTACTAAGTCCTCATTACCAATATAAATACGAGCCATTAAGTCGTCTAATAAACAACGATAAGGATTACTGAAAGTGAGAAGCTTGTATTTGTCATAGACTTCTACGTGGTCATCGGAGTCTATTTGTAGAATATTTATGGGATGGTAATATTTAGATTCTTTTATTTTCATAGGAAAAATAATAAAGCGCAAAGATAGTATATAATTTATAAATTAGCAAACTTTATTTTTTGGGTATCAAATAACACAAAAACTTTGCTAAAGGTTTCCCTAAAGCAAAGTTTTTGTGTTATTCTAATTAGCTAATTGATAAATTGATTTATTAGATTAGTCTCTTCTAGAAAGTAAGATTCTCAATATGTACCAGAATAGCAACATTACTGATGAGAACAATTGTAAGGCTGCCCCTACATATTGGTCAGTGCTATATACGTTTTTGATGTTGTAGGTTTCGTATAGAATTCCTCCAGCGGCCAAAGCAACCATTGCTAAAGAAAACCAAAGACCTAAATCAAAACCAAAGATAGCGCCTGCAACAATCAAGCCTAATGCAATGAAGCCTCCTATTACTAATACACTACGCAAGAATGAGAAATCTAGACGAGTGAGAAACACTACAGCAGTAAGTCCCGCAAATAATGACAAGGTTATGATACCAGCTTGTGAAATGATAGCTAAGCCATCACTGAAAGCCATTGCTATATAAATCATTGGTAGAAAAATGATAGCTTCTAAAAGTACATAAATACCTAAGCCTCTATATTGAGTACTTCTGTCCTGTGCTTGTGTCCATTTGCTAGCAAGCATAGAGCCCAACCAGAACCCACCTAAGATAAGTAACCATACAAAAGGACTACTTACCATAGAGATAATTAAACTTTCAGGCACTATATTTATCAAAATAGCTTCTACTACTATAAAAGCCAAAAGTGCTATTGCTACGTGAGAGTAGGTTTTACGATAGAAAGTAGCTTGTTCTACATTAGTTGCATACGATACTAATTCAGGAGCATTGTTGTTCTGATAGTTAGGGTTGTAGTTGTTATTGAAATTCAAGTTATAGCTATTGTTGCTATTACTATTGTTGTTTAGATTGTAATTGTTGTTGCTCATAAAACTCTAAATAAAAAATATTTGTTTCTTTAGTAAATCAAAAACTTTGCCAAAAGACCTACCCTAATACTGAGTAGCCTTTTGGCAAAGTTTATCAGGGGGAATACTATAAAGTATTTACGTTGTTAAGATCTTCGAAAGCTTTTTTCAAGCGAGTAACGAAAGTTTTTTCACCTTCACGAAGCCATACACGAGGGTCGTAGTATTTCTTGTTAGGAGCTTCAGGACCTTCAGGGTTACCTATTTGACCTTGTAAATAAGCCGCTTTAGCTTTCATATAGTCACGGATACCTTCAGTGAATGCATATTGCAAGTCGGTATCAATGTTCATTTTCACTACACCATAAGAGATAGCTTCGCGAATTTCTTCGAGAGTAGATCCAGAACCGCCGTGGAATACTAAGTCAAGAGCATTGTGTCCTAAGTTGTATTTTTTAGAAACGTACTCTTGTGAATCTCTTAAGATTTTTGGAGTCAATTTTACATTACCAGGTTTGTATACACCGTGAACATTACCAAAAGCAGCTGCAATAGTGAATTGTGAGCTTACTTTAGAAAGTTCTTCGTAAGCAAAAGCTACATCTTCAGGTTGAGTAAAGAGTTTGCTGCTGTCAACGTGAGAGTTATCAACCCCATCTTCTTCACCTCCGGTCATACCAAGTTCAATTTCCAAAGTCATATCCATTTTGCTCATACGTTCAAGATAACGTTTGCAAATTTCAATGTTTTCTTTGATAGGCTCTTCAGAGAGGTCAATCATATGGGAGCTAAAAAGTGGTTTTCCTGTTTCTTTGAAGTGTTTTTCAGAAGCTTCAAGCATACCATCTAACCAAGGAAGTAATTTTTTAGCGCAGTGGTCAGTATGCAAGATGATAGAAGCGCCGTAAGCTTCGGCGAGTTGGTGAACGTGTTTTGCTCCAGCTACAGCTCCAAGAACTGAAGCACGTTGGTTGTCGTTAGAAAGACCTTTACCAGCCATAAACTGGGCGCCACCATTAGAGAATTGGATAATCATTGGGGCGTTTACTGCTACAGCGGTTTCTAAAGCAGCATTGATAGAGTTAGAACTGATAACGTTGGCTGCAGGAAGAGCAAAGCCTTTTTCTTTGGCGTATTTGAATACTTCTTGTACTTCTTTTCCAAGAAGTACGCCTTTTTTAATGTTATGTGCCATTTCTTTATTAAGATATAATTAGTTTTCAAATTGAGACCGCAAAGATATAAAAAATCTATTGAACTATCAAAATAATTTAATATATTTTATTCAGCAAATAAAAATCTAACAATACTATTGCAGCCATAGCTTCAACAATAGGTACAGCACGAGGAACTACACAGGGGTCATGCCTTCCTTTGCCTTGAATTTCTACTATATTTTCTTGGCTATCTATAGTAGTTTGCAACTGCATAAGGGTTGCTACAGGTTTAAAAGCTACTCTAAAGTAAATATCCATACCGTTGCTGATGCCCCCTTGTATACCGCCTGAATAGTTGGTTTGTGTAGAGCCATCGGGATTGAAAAGGTCGTTGTGCTGACTACCACGCATTGTAGTGCCTGCAAAGCCACTACCATATTCAAAGCCTTTTACAGCATTGATAGAGAGCATCGCTTTACCAAGTTGTGCATGTAGTTTATCAAATACAGGTTCTCCTAATCCTATAGGAACATTTTTTATCACACAACTCACAATACCTCCTACTGTATCTCCTTCCTTGCGAATGGATTTAATATAGTTTTCCATTTGCTTGGCCAAAATAGGGTCAGGACAACGTACAGCATTAGTTTCGATAAGTGATAAGTCAAGATTATGATAAGGAGTGGAAAGTTGTAATTCACCAACACCTGATACATAAGCTGTAATTTGTACGTTTTTTAGAATTTGTTTGGCAATAGCTCCAGCTACTACACGGCAGGCAGTTTCACGTGCAGAGGAACGCCCTCCTCCGCGATAGTCACGTATGCCATATTTTTGTTGATATACATAATCAGCGTGACTAGGGCGGTATACTTTTGCTATATGCGCATAATCAGCTGAATGTTGGTTTTCATTTTCAATGATAAACCCAATTGGAGTACCTGTGGTTTTCCCTTCAAAAATACCTGATAGAAATCGTACCTTATCACCTTCTTTGCGTTGAGTAACGATAGCCGATTGTCCTGGGCGACGGTGGTCGAGTTCATTTTGAATAGCTTCAAAATCCAAGATTATATTTGGCGGACAACCATCAATAACCCCTCCTAATGCCTCGCCGTGCGACTCGCCAAAGGAGGTGAGCCTAAAAAGAGTGCCAAAGCTATTGCCTGCCATTATAAGCCTTTCATTTTTGTTACTAATACCTCTATAAACTTACTGATGGGCGTTTTGACCATCATTGCCATTATGGGGTTAAAATCCCCTTTGAAAAGTAGTTGCACTTCACTTTCTTTATCTGATATTTCAGCAATATTGGTGGTGAGCTGGAAGGGGATTTTACCATTTGCTTCCCCTAATACCAGCTGGCTATAGGGGGTACTACTTTTCTTTTCTAAATAAATCTCAGGCATTCCTTTTAAGGCAAACACAAAAGAAGTGTCGCTTAGTTTTTCAAATTTGCTGATGTTATCGGGCATCAAGCTTTCAAAGGTCTCTACTTTTTCTAAGAGAGCAAAAAGGTCTTTAGCACTCTTGGGGACGATTGTTTTTTGGGTTTCTAAATTCAAAACAATGATTAATTATTAATGGTTCATTATTATTTTACTAAAACGGTTTCCCAGCCGTCGTACTGGCCGTTGGTATCGAGAGCTACATCTATCAAGTCCCAAGTATCGGGGTCGATAGCCTCTATGGTATTTACTTTGGTAATTATCAATTGGTAGCCTAAATCTTCGTTAGGGTCATCACCTTCTTCGGGTTCTATTTTGCCACTTTCTTGTATTTCATAGCCTAAAGCTTTCACCTTATCGATAGCTTCAGTCATATCCTTTTCAGTGTTGAAATACAACCAATGATCTATAGGGCGCTCTTGGTCGGTATGGTCGCCAGACTGCTCGCAATGGTGGCGTACAGCACTGTTTTTGATGCTTTGATGTTCGTAGATATTTGGGTAAAGGAATTCTGTATAGGTTTTCCATTCGGGGTCGTTGGCTACTTCTACTTCAGGAGTATAATTGCTTGTATTAAAAGCCTCTTCTAACGAGGGAGCTAAGGCAGCCGCATTTTGAGAGTAGAAATACCAAGTAACTGCCCCATCAAAAGTTAAAACCCCAGCTAATAGGTCGGTTTCCTTGAGTAGAGGTATTAGGCGTGTATCTTCTATATCATAGAGAAGTTCACGTTCTTGGTCGGATGAAAAGCCGTGTTCATCAGGATTTTTTAGCACGATGTTTACTCTCACACAATGAGTGAATTGAGGGAGCGGTAAATCAGTTTCGCCCAAACCTAAATTAAGGCGAAATACGGCGGGTTTATCTTCTACTCTACCGATGTAGACAGCCCAGTTTTCAGGGATTTCTGTTTTTTGAGTCATATTAATTTACTGATTTTTCAATTTGTTAATTCTTCCAAGTGTCGGGGCTTTTGCGCCATTCTTTAAGAGTATCGAGTTCATACTCGCTGATGTAGCCTATTTCTAAAGCTTTGACCAGCAGATGGTCGTAGTCGCTGAGGGTATGAAGGGAGAGTTTTTCGGAAGCAAAATTGGCATTTGCCACCTCAAAGTTATACGAGAAGATAGCCACCATTTCTAAAACTTCAGCGCCGAAGTCGCGAAGGGCTTTTACAGCATTGAGGCTACTCATACCCGTGCTGATGAGGTCTTCTATAACGATTACTTGTTGTCCTGCAGAGAGTAATCCCTCTATTTGGTTTTGACGACCATGTTTTTTAGGTTCAGGACGCACATAGACAAAGGGTAATCCGAGTGCATTGGCTACTAACATTCCCATTCCGATAGCCCCTGTAGCTACCCCTGCTACCACCTCGGCAGAGGGATAATGTTTTTTGATATAGGTAGCCATAGTGTTAGCAATGTAGTTGCGAATCTCTGGGAATGAGAGGATTATGCGATTGTCGCAATAAATAGGCGACTTCCAACCGCTTGCCCACGTAAAATAATTTTCAGAATTCAATTTTATTGCGTTAATTTGCAGTAAAAATTCGGCAGTACGTTGTGCCGTAATGTTATCTAAAATCATAAGCTTATGTATGAAATATTTTTAGACGATAAGTCGATTATTTTGACAAATGTACGAGAAAATATTGAGAACGTCAAATATTTTCCATTAAAAGATGTAACCTTTGATGAAATCATCAAGGAATTAGGTCGTAAAGAGGTAAGTAGAATATATCTCTATCACCCTAAGGAAGAGAAACTTATAAAGAAATTTAAGAAGCTTGTACCTACTATAAAAGCGGGAGGAGGCGTGGTGTATAATGAGGAAGGAAAAGTACTACTTATCAAGCGACACGGCAATTGGGATTTGCCCAAAGGGAAGAAAGAAAAGGGTGAAAATATAGCCACTTGTGCCTTGCGTGAAGTAGAGGAAGAAACAGGGGTAAAAAAGCTCTTGATACAACGTTTTAGGACGATTACTTACCACCTGTTTAAGCGTGATGGACACTATTTTTTGAAAGAAACCTATTGGTATGATATGACCACTACTTACAAGAAGAAGTTAGTACCCCAAACAGAGGAAGGTATAGAGAAAGTATGCTGGAAAGATGAGGCAGAGGCAAAGGAATTGGTGAAGAACTCGTATAAGAATATTCAGTTGGTATTAGGCGTTAGAGATGGAAAAGAATTTTTATGATTTGGAGCTTATCAAAATATTAGAAGAGCATATAGAAGATGGAGATTTTCAAATAATAAGCTCTGATATTTATGTAGATAAGGTGAATGCTAACCTGCCTTTTAAAGGGAGTAGGGTAGATTTTGAGTTATTGGATGGGTATCAAAGAATGTTTTTTGATGAGAATGAAGCCATTGTAGCTTTTGTAAAGAGTATTGCAATGGAGGCGGGGATAGCACCAGATGAAAAAGTGGTGTATTTAGGAGATAATGTATCGAACCTAACCTATATATTCTCATTTAAATATTTAGAAAAAGTCATAGTAGATATATTGGATAATATACCTGAACATCATTACTTTTTATCTGAAAGGATGAAGTGGATTCTATATATATCGTATGAAGATTGTGCGGAGTTTGCGTTGATATGATAAAAAATATACTAATAGTTGGGCTTGGTAGCTTTGTAGGAGGCACATTACGCTATATGCTTTCAATAGCCTTCAACAAGATAGCGCGCACTTGTACGTTCCCGATAGGCATTTTGATAGTAAATGTATTAGGATGCTTTTTTATAGGTGTATTGTATAGCTATTTTAAGAATAGAGTAGGGGAGAGCCTTTTGCCCTTATTGCTGATGACAGGTGTTTTGGGTGGTTTTACAACATTCTCTACTTTTTCATTGGAAGTATTACAGTTATATCAACAAAATGAACTACTAAAAGCTATTCTTTATGTAATAGTTAGTGTAGGAATAGGTATTTTGGCGTGCTTTTTGGGGTGTATTGTGGGGAATAAATAAAGCAAAAATAATGAAGAAATTTTTATTAGGAGTAGTCGTAGCGATCGCTGTATTGCTACTTATAAAATATTTTAGCGATAAGAAAGAAAGTCAAGAACGATTAGAGGCTGATACAGCCCTAATACAAACACAAATCGCAAATGTGAGCAAATTGGTAGTTACTGAAGGTCATTTTGCTGAAGTACTCTCGTATACTGATACTCAAAAGTACTTTATGGATTTGCTATCGTTTGATAAGAAAATCCTCACAGTAGTAAATGCCGATGTAACAGTAGCTTATGATTTGCACAAAATCGACTATGAAGTAAACGAAGAACAAAAAAAAGTTATCATTAAATCGTTACCAGAAGCTGAGGTGAAGATATATCCTACGATGAAGTATTACGATGTAAGTCAGAGTCAGGTAAATCCATTTACCCCTGCTGATGTAGAAAAAATACAGAAAAAAGTGAAAGCAGAATTACAACGCAAGGTAGATACATCTACTTTAAAGAGTAACGCCCAAAATAGATTGCTCACTGAGCTTTCTAACCTTATCTTTGCTACTCGTGCCGTAGGTTGGACATTAGAATACCAAAACACACCTATCGAGAGTAGAGATGATTTTAAAATTTTGAAACCATAATTTAATTGTTTTATTGTTACTTGCTAATTGTTAATTATTTTGTACCTTTGCCCCCAAAATAGCAATAAATGAAAGAAACAGATATCATTATTATAGGAGCAGGACCTACGGGGCTTTTTGCAGTATTTGAGGCAGGACTCCTTCGTTTAAAATGCCACTTGATAGATACACTCCCACAAGTAGGCGGACAGCTTACAGAATTATATCCTAAAAAACCTATTTTTGATATACCAGGATATCCTACTGTAGGAGCTTCTGAATTAGTAGATAACCTAATGGAGCAAATTAAGCAGTTTCAACCTGAATTTACCCTTGGAGAAACTGCAATGACACTCACCAAAAACCCCGACAATACCTTTGTTGTAACCACAGATAAAGGCACCCAAATAAAAGGAAAAGCAGTAGCTATAGCAGGAGGTTTGGGCACTTTTGAACCTCGTAAGCCCGAACTGCCTAAACTCGAAGAGTATGAAGACAAAGGAGTAGCTTATTTTGTAAAACACCCCGAAAATTATGCAGGTAAACATATAGTGATAGCAGGAGGAGGTGACTCTGCTTTAGATTGGAGTATCTATCTGGCTGAAAAAGTACCTACTGCTTCAGTTACTCTAGTACACCGTCGCAATGAATTTCGAGGAGCTTTAGATTCAGTTGAGAAAGTAAAAGCCTTAAAAGAGGCTGGTAAAATCAATTTAAAAACTCCTTATGAAGTAGTCGGATTAGAAGGAAATAGACATTTAGAATCATTAGTATTAGAGCAAGAAGGAGGTAATAAAGAAACTCTTATAGCCGATGCTTTTATTCCACTCTTTGGTCTTACTCCTAAATTAGGACCTATTGCTACTTGGGGGGTAGAGATCGAAAAAAACGCTGTGAAGGTAAACAATGCCTTAGACTACCAAACTTGTATAGAAGGTGTATATGCCATAGGTGATGTGAATACCTACCCAGGAAAACTTAAACTCATCCTCTGTGGTTTTCACGAAGCAACCCTAATGTGCCAAAGTATATACAACCGAATTTATCCTAATAAAAAATATGTATTAAAGTACACTACTGTAGTAGGAATTGACGGCTTTGATGGCAGTAGAAAAGAAGCCGAAAAAGCTGTGGTAAAAGCAATTTAAACAGTGAATATATCTTATAGCAAATACTAATAACTAAATAAAATGAAGAGTATAAATGTACTATTAGCAAGCACTTTTTTAGCATTTTCTGCTTCGCTAAATGCCCAAATTGATACAATTAGCAGCAAAACATTACTATTGAAAGGCAAAATTAAAAAAGTAGAAGATTATTCTTTTTTTCTCGACCCCGACCCTAAAGGTACTAAAACTTTCGATGGAAAAACTTATAGCGTTTTTCCTTATGCCGAAGATTGGAATATAGAAAAAGATGAAACTAAATCCTCTAAAACCAATATTGCTTATATTTTCGACAATACAGGTCGCAATCTCGAAGTAATCACTTACAATGCCGAGAATCAACCTTTCGGAGGAATGCGATTTTACTACGATAAGAAAGGTAGAATAAACAAAAGTCAATCATCTTTTTCCTTAGGAGATGGTGAACTTTTAGTAAACCGACAATACTTTTACAACGAGAAAAACCGATTAGTAAAAATAGATGAAATCGACGGCAATACCAATGAATGGCTCATTACTATTACCTACAAATATGATGATTTAGGCAATTGTATTGAGAGAAACAAAGTGGCGAGCAACTCTGCTTTAGAGAAGGATATACAATTGTATGAAGAAAAAAATCTTGTATTAGAAAAGAAAATACGTCCAGAGTATACTCGTGAAAAATCTTATAAGTACAATCAAATCAATAAAGTATCTGAAACAGAGGATAAAGTACTAAACAAAAATGTGTATTTGAAAACTGAAAATGAATATAACAAAGAAGGTTTGCTTTCTAAGGCTAAATTTCTAAACGCCTCAAGTCAAGAAACTATCTGTACATATAAATACAATAAAGCAGGACGTCTTTCTCAATCAATCTGCACAGCCACTGACGATCCCAATTTTTATGTAGAAACTAACTATATGTTTAACAAATCAGGAGAAACACAAGTTATAAAAACCCGTACAGAAGTAGCCTCTACCAAAGTATATGATGAACACAATCTGCTCACTTCCTATATTACAAAAGAACTTAACTACAAGTATCGTTATACTTTTGATAAAATGGGAAATTGGACACAGATATTGATGTTTGAAAATGATAAACCAATTTGTGCCCGTATTCGCAAGATAGAATACTTTGCTAAATAAATGAACGAGATACATCTAAAAATAACCGATCGCGAGGGGCTTCTATACGAAATAGAAGCCCCTACCGATATGAATATGAACCTAATGGAAGTAATGCGTGCCTACGAAATCGCCCAAGATGGTGAGATAGGAATCTGTGGAGGAATGGCTATGTGTGCTTCTTGTCAGTGTTACATACAGAATGAAAACGAGGTAGTGCTTCCTGAAATGGGTGAAGAAGAACAGGCAATGCTTTTCGAGGCTTTTCACGTACAACCCAATAGTAGGCTGGGATGTCAAATACCTATTACTCCTGAAATCAATGGATTAGAAGTGGTCTTAGCACCTTTTTCTTAAATAATAACCTTTAGTATATTATTTTTTTATATCTTTGCCCAAATATTGAAACTCAATGAATAGAAAAATACTTTTATTTGCTTTTATAATAGGGCTTTTTGCAATAGCTTGCAACGATGGTGATTTAGAGGTAGAAAACATTTCGTTTGAAAACTCAGATGTACTTTCTTGCAAGGCAAATGATACAGCAGTAAACTTTCTGTTTAAATACAGTCAAAAACAAGCTCTTATTCTAATCCTTCCTACAAGAGTTTTAGAGAACAAAGAGAAAACAGTTACAGGAACTATTCCTAGTAATTTTAAACTCTATTATCGTACGTTTAACGATGTGGTAACAAGCAATTATTTTTGTAATATCATTGCTCCTGCTTCTCCTCAAGTTACTTTTGAAAGCGAAGCTACTGGAGGTACTGTAACCATTAATACTCGACCTATTTACAACGAAAATACAGGCACTTTGTTGCGCTATGACCACCAAATAACAATTGATAACTTAGTCCTCTTAAATCAAGACCAGAACAAAATAGTAAATTCAAATTACATTTTTGGCACTTACCAAACTAACAAACAGTAGAGATGAACCACTTCGTAGTATCAGCACGTAAATATCGCCCACAATCCTTTCGTGATGTAGTAGGGCAACAAGCTATCACCAATACCCTCCTCAACGCCATTGAAAACAATCACTTGGCGCAGGCACTTCTTTTCACAGGACCGCGTGGTGTAGGGAAAACTACTTGTGCTCGTATCTTAGCCAAAAAGATAAATGAACAAACTGCTGGTGTAGAAGATGAAAATGACTTTGCCTTTAATATTTTTGAACTAGATGCTGCTTCTAATAATAGTGTAGATGATATACGCAAACTTATTGAACAAGTGCGCATACCCCCTCAAGTAGGCAAATACAAAGTATATATTATTGATGAGGTGCATATGTTATCACCCTCTGCTTTCAATGCTTTTCTCAAAACTTTAGAAGAGCCTCCTAAGCACGCTATCTTCATCCTAGCAACTACCGAAAAACACAAAATCATTCCTACTATTTTATCACGTTGCCAGATATTTGATTTCAAGCGCATTACTATTAATGATATTCGAGAATATCTAAAATATATAGCTCAACAACAAGAAATTGATGCAGAGGACGAAGCCTTACAAATCATCGCACAAAAAGCCGATGGAGCTATGCGTGATGCCCTTTCTATCTTTGACCGTGTAGTGAGCTTTTCAGGAGAGAAAATTACCCGACAAGCTACTTCCGAAATACTAAATGTACTCGACTACGAAGTTTATTTTAAAGTAACTGACCTTATTTTAGATAATAAACTTCCAGAGTTGTTAGTAGCATTCAACGATACGATAGCACAAGGTTTTGATGGTAATCACTTTATAGCTGGTTTAGCAAGCCATTTCCGTGATTTAATGGTATGTAAAAATCCTACTACCATAACTCTAATGGAAGTAGGGGAGGAGACTCAAAAAAAATATACCGAACAAAGCACTCGTGCTACTGTTCCTTTCTTAATGGATGCCATCGCTATTGCAAACGATTGCGACCTGAAATATCGCACCAGCAAGAACCAGCGACTATTGGTAGAAATAGCTTTAATGCAACTCGCCTCTATAACTTACCAAGGAGATAAAAAAAAAATGATGGACGCTTCATAATTCCGTCTTATGATTTTAATAGTCAAGAACATTCCTCCAATGAGATCATAAACATATCTTATCTGCAACAACCTAAAGTAGTAGTATCTTCAGCTTCTATACCTAATATTCCGCAAATCAGTAAGGAACAGCGTAGTAATGTAGTTTCAGGGTTTTCTATTAAGAGTGTACATGTAAAAATAGAACATCAAAAGAATAGCAAAGAAATTATAATAGACCCTAATTCTTTACCTAAAGAACTATTTACTCAAGAGGCTTTTCAAAACTATTGGGATAATTATATAGAAGAACTACTTACAAAAGGAGAACGTATACAAGCCTCTATTCTAAAGATAGCCAATTTAAAACTAGATGGAACTACCATTGATTTGGAAGTGTCTAGTAATACTGCAAAAATTGAAATACTGAATATGGAACACCATTTATTGGATTATCTACATAGATCATTACGTAATTATGATATAAATATTCAGATAAATGTAAATGAAGAGATTGCTAAGAAAATAGCGGTTACTCCTGAGGATAAATATGAGCGATTATTAGAAGAAAATCCTCTGTTACAAGATTTTAAAAATGCTTTTAGCTTAATGTTAAAACCTTAATTATCTGTATTGTAAAATATTATTGCTATTGTATTTAACTGCAATAGCATTTTTTTATTTCTAAAACTTTTGTTTTTTTTAGTATAATGTTTAACTTTGCCGTCAAATTGTTAATATAGGACTTTTTTGAACTAACTATTTTCAATACGAATATTAATAAAATTATAAAATATGAAAGTACTTAATGAACGACAGTCTAAGATTTTGGAGAGCTTAGAAACCAAAAAGTACATCAGCGTAAATGAACTGAGTGAAAAACTTAAAGTTTCAGTAGTTACTATACGTAAAGACTTAACGCTCTTAGAACAAGAAGGTTACCTACACCGTACTCACGGAGGTGCTAGTAAGCAAATGCGCTATGTATTTGACCAAACAGTAACTGAGAAAGAAACTCAAAATGTAGAAGAAAAAACGCGTATTATTACTAAAGCGTTAGACTTTATCAAAGAAAATGAGTTTATTATACTTTCATCAGGAACTACAGTTAATTTATTAGCTCAAAAACTTTATGGCTTCCGTAATCTTACTGTATTAACCCCTTCATTAAGGGTTGCCTTAGAAGTATGCAAAAACCCTAACGTAAACACTATCCACCTAGGAGGTGAGGTACGCAAAAATTCTACCTCTACTATAGGCGTACTCGCCGAAGAAACTCTTAGCAACTTCTCTTGTACTACTTTATTCTTAGGAATAGAAGGTATAGATCTTGATTATGGCTTGAGTTCTACCAATGTAGGAGAAGCTCATCTCAACAAAAAAATGATGGAACGTGTAGATAAAACTATTGTCCTTGCTGACTCCTCAAAAATACATAAACGCGGTTTTGGATTCATTTGTTACGTCGAAAAAATAGATATGCTCATCACCGATAGTAACGTAGACCCTGAATTTGTAGAAGAACTTGAAAAAAGAGGTGTAGAAGTAGTAATTTGCTAACTAGCAAATTCACAAATTAATAAATTGTTTATGATACAAATATATCACAATCCTAAATGCTCCAAATCGCGTTGTGGTTTGGAGCTTTTAAAAGAATCTAATAAAGCATATCAAGTTGTAGATTACCTTAAAGAAGGTATTTCTAAAGAACAAATTAAAGAGTTACTCACTAAATTACAACTATCTCCTATTGAATTAGTTCGTACTAAAGAAAATGTCTGGAAAGAACATTTTAAAGGAAAAACACTTACTGATGAACAAATCATAGAAGCAATGGTACAATATCCTCAGCTTATCGAACGCCCTATCGTTGTGGTAGGTGATAAAGCTGTAATAGGTCGCCCTACTGAAAAAATAAATGATATTATATAATTAACAAATGAGAAAAACACTATTATGTGCCATTGCTTTCGTTTGGGGAGCAACAGCTATGTACTCACAAGCATACATTTCTGTGAGTGGTGGGTATGGATTTAAAGCTCACGAAAAGACATTAGGTAGAGATGCTTCCAATCCTACTGCCATTACTGATTTAAAAGGAAGCTATGGCGAAGGTTATCAAGCACAATTGCGCGGAGGTTATTTCTTCCACAAACATTGGGGAGCTGAATTAGCTTTGGGATATCTCCACGGAGAGGATATGACAACCAACAAAAACCAAGTTTTGAATATGAAAGGACACGGTCGTGCTTATGGCGCTTCTCTTTCATTAGTATTCAACATTACTGATAATTTATATGTACGTGCTGGAGGAGTTACAAAAATAGGTGGTAAAACTGAAATAGAAACAGAACTTAATGTTGCTAATCTTCCATTAAAACTATTTAATCCAATGGCTCCTGCTGGAGCAACTGTAGATATGAAAGCTGATTTCAACAATAATTTCCACGGAAAAATACCTTTTGGTTTTATAGGAGGAATAGGTTATCGTTTTAAAGTGGCTGATAAAGTAGCTTTTTTTATAGAAGGTGAGTACCTCAACATCAATGTACCACGCAAGGAATCTAAACTAAAAGATTTCTCAGCAACTCGTACTATAGCAGGCACTACTTCTGCAATTAGCCTTCAAGAGTTTAAAACTTATATGGCAACTCTACAAAATGCTCCTGCTTCTCCTCAAACAGCAGCATTGAAACAATTGGTTACTCAAATATCACCTTTATTGGAAGACACTTATAGTTGGGAAGGAAAGGGAGCTCCTGATGCTCCTTATTCATCTATAGGGGTTCATTTTGGAGTAACCTATACTTTTTAGAAAATTTTCTTCACTATAATAAAAAAACACTTATCAGTTGAAAGTTTATCAAAACTGATAGGTGTTTTCTTACTAAAAGTAATCAATAAAAGAAAAATACTCAGTAAAAAATTTGCTTCATATATAAAAAAAGAAGTACATTTGCACGCAACTAAATTCTCTTTTTTAAAATGAATTTCCAAGATAAAATTATTAATGAGGGGCTTACCTATGACGATGTCCTTCTTATCCCCAATTACTCTGAGGTATTACCTCGAGAAGTATCAATTACCTCACATTTTACTCGTAATATCACTCTAAATGTACCCATTATCTCTGCAGCAATGGATACTGTAACTGAAGCTGCTATGGCTATAGCTATGGCACGTGAAGGAGGTATAGGAGTGCTCCACAAAAATATGACTATTGAGGAGCAAGCTAAACAAATACGCAAAGTCAAACGTGCCGAAAGCGGTATGATTATCGACCCCGTTACACTTCCATTAAACAGCAAAGTGAGTGATGCAAAACGCTGTATGAAAGAAAATAGTATTGGAGGTATTCCTATTGTTGATGACAATGGAATATTAAAAGGCATTGTAACTAACCGTGATTTACGCTTTGAACACGATAACAATCGCCCTATAACCGAAGTAATGACCTCTAAAAATCTTGTAATTGCCAACGAAGGTACTTCTATGAAAGAAGCTGAGGGTATTTTACAACGCAGTAAGGTAGAAAAACTACCAGTAGTAGATAAAAATTATAAATTAGTAGGACTTATAACCTTCCGAGACATTGCCAACTTGCAAGAAAAATCTATTTCTAACAAAGATAGCTTAGGACGATTGCGTGTCGCAGCAGCCTTAGGCGTTACTGCCGATGTAGTAGACCGTGCCCAAGCCCTTGTACAAGCAGGAGTTGATGCCGTAGTTATCGATACAGCTCACGGACATACAAAAGGCGTAGTGAGCGCTCTTAAAGCCGTAAAAAGCAAGTTCGCCGACTTAGATGTAGTTGTAGGAAATATTGCCACTGCCGAGGCTGCACTTTATTTAGCTGAAAATGGTGCTGATGCAGTGAAGGTAGGTATAGGTCCAGGCTCTATATGCACTACTAGAGTGGTGGCAGGCGTTGGTTATCCTCAATTATCAGCGGTAATGAACGTGGCAAATGCTCTTAAAGGCAAAGGAATTCCAGTGATTGCAGATGGAGGTATTCGCTATACTGGCGATATAGTAAAAGCTATAGCAGCAGGTGCTAATAGTGTAATGCTTGGCTCTCTGCTTGCTGGTACAAAGGAATCTCCAGGAGAAACTATAATTTTTGAAGGTAGAAAATACAAGTCTTATCGTGGTATGGGATCGGTAGAAGCAATGAACCAAGGTAGTAAAGACCGCTATTTTCAAGATGTTGAAGATGATATTAAAAAACTTGTTCCTGAAGGCATTGTAGGACGCGTAGCATACAAAGGTGAATTACAAGAAAGTATGCATCAGTTCATCGGAGGCTTGCGCGCAGGTATGGGATACTGTGGAGCCAAGGATATCGAAACGTTGCAAGCCGTGAGTCGCTTTGTGCGCATCACCGCAAGCGGAATTACCGAAAGCCACCCCCATAATATTACCATCACCAAAGAAGCTCCTAATTATTCGCGTTAGTAAACGAATAAAACTCCTAAAAATGAGGCTGTCTAATCTTTTCAGACAGCCTCGTTTATATAATAAAAATTAACCATATTTTCCTTACATCGAACTCACGTTAAATAACAAAAAACAACATATTTTGTACTTTTACCACCTGATAAAATAAATCTATTAGAGAAAATGGAAAACGGAATAGTAAATGATTACATTAATATTATAGAAGTATTTACTAAAAAAATACATCTATGGGTTCAACTCTTCATCAATAAAACACCTAATATTGTTATAGCCTTATTAGTTTTTATTTTAGGTTTTTATCTTTCTAGACTTATCAAAAAAATAGTCATTCGTATCTTAGAAAAGCGTGGTGTAAAACCTTCTTCACGCATAATGCTTGGCAATATTATTTCTGTGTTGGTAGTTATTACCTTCTTTATGTTTTCGCTAAATATTTTAGACCTCGAAAATATGTTTAAAACCATTTTGGCAGGGGCAGGAGTAGCAGGTTTAGCTATCGGTTTGGCTTTACAAGGTACGCTTAGTAATACTTTTTCAGGTATTACCTTATCTTTTAGCAAGAGCATTCGCATAGGGCATCAAATTGAAACTATGGGCTATACAGGTACTATTGAAGATATAAATTTGCGTACTATCAAGCTTAAAATGGCTGACGGAAACTATGTGTCGATACCTAATAAGCTTATAGTCGATAATCCTATGAAAAATTATTCTGAAAGTGATACTGCCAATGTATTAGTTACTTGTGGCGTAGGTTATGAATCGGATTTGGAGCAGGTGAAAATGCTTACTGAAACTACTATTCGGCAAATGATGAAACAAAAAGAGCTTGATACTACCATTTCTTTTTATTATACTGAGTTCGCCGATAGTTCTATCAATTTTATTGTCTATTTTACTATTCCTTCCAAGAAACTTTCTGAGTCTTTTTTGTATAAATCAGAAGCTATAATGGCTATCAAGAAGTGTTTTGATGCTCATAATATAAATATACCTTTCCCTATTCGTACCATTCAGATGGATAAACAATAAAAATTGAACCCAATGGAACCTATCCGAAAAGTCTCAAAATCGTATTTACATCCCTACTCTTTGCCAAAGTTGATTATTTTGATAATCAATTACTTTTAGAGTATGTTGTGTAGGGGCGTTTTGCAAGCGCCCACATAAATAGAACTTTTCGTGTAGCCTCATCTCTCTTATATTGCACTCTATAGTTTAAACTAGTGCATTTACCTTTCTCATATCATTTCATTGTAAGGAATACAAATGTCAAATCCCTTGGAGGAAAAATAACTTGGGGTATCTTCTTTTTCCGAAATAGCTAATACAAAATCTCCTCCCCAAGCTCCTAAACTCTTTACTGTACCATTGTAATCAGGGAAAAAACGTTCTTTAACTGTAGGGATACCAAGATACTCACTAACAAGTGCTTCGTGTTCATTGAGTATGGCAGAGAAATCGGCTATAGTATAGGCTAAAACTAGTTGCTCAGTAAGATGTGTAATCCTCTCAGCGAGTTTACGTTTGCTTTTACTTATTGAACGATATTTAGCAATCCCTTCTTTACTATTTTGTTTTTGGTTGAGATAAACAAAGTAAATATGGTCTGTATAGGGAAAAAGAAAGCGCAAGGGGTAGCTATGAGGTTTGCCTTCTTGAAGACGGTATAACAAAGGCATTTTACTTTTAGCACAAGCAATGTCATAACCACTTCCTCCAAAACTCTTAAAAAGAAGTTCATACGGGTTTACCTCTGCCCACTGGGCTATATTATTGATAAGTGTTGACGAAGTTCCTAACCCCCACAAACGAGGAAATTCTAAATGCGTCTGCACTTGTGAATGTATCCATTTGTCTTTAAAATCAGGATTGAGTTCTGCAGCTGTAGTGAGTATTTTTTGTAGAGTTTGAGCCACTTTCTGGTCATCATCTGTTGTAAGCACAGCACTATCAAACCACAAATTACCATTGCTATCAAAGGCTTGCCAGCGTCCTTGCTCATTATTTTCAGTCACTTCTAATGTTTGTCCTTTTCGGGTAGGAAGAGCAAAAGCAAGTGCCCCATCAAGCACTGCGTATTCACCTGTGATAAGCAATTTACCATTGCTATGAAAAGAATAAGTTTGTGTTACTCTCATATTTTTTATATCTTTGCACTCTGAAAGTACAAAAGTAATAATTATTTACAGATAAAAAGTAGAACAATGAAAAAAATAAAACAACTTTTATGCTCCTTTATCATCGCAATTCCTATGTTTATTCAAGCGCAATCTATACGAGTAAACATTGCCACTTTCGATGGTAACGAACTTAATATCAACTCAGTTGATGAATTGACAAAAGCTAACTTTGCTAATTTCAAAGAGGTAAAGATTTATAGTAACGACCAAGTACAATTAGATGAAAATTTGCTAAAAAAACTACTCACCGAGGCAAAACAATTAGAATATTTAGAAATAAAAGAAGTGGGCATCCCTACTTTTCCTGAATTGAATGCCGAAAATAAATCACTAAAAACATTAGTATTACGCCTCAATAACCTCACTAAACTACCCGAAAATATTGGTCATTTTTCTGCTCTACAAACTATAGACATCTACAATCCTATTACTGAAATTCCTAATTCTTTCATCAACTTACAACAATTAGAAAATTTAAAGTTTGAGGGAGCTGAATTAATTGTTTTCCCTGAACAAGTATTTGCCTTGTCTAAACTAAAATCACTCATCATTAGTCAGTTTGACACTAAAAATAAAATCAAAACTCTTCCTGATAATTTCGACAAATTGCCTTTGCTCGAAGAACTATCTTTGCGCAATGCTGCACTTACTGAAGTTCCTGCCTCTATAGGGCGTTTGCAACACTTGGAAAACGTATATTTCAATGCGAACAATCTTACCAAATTACCTCAAGCATTAGCTGAAAATTCTCATTTAACTTATGTAAATATCAATAACAACCCGCTTGATTTTAAACAATTTATAAAATCTGTAGAAAAAGTACAATGGAAAGGGGTTTTGTATATAAACAACCGTAATTTTACTACCCAACAATATGAAGAAGTAGAAAAACGCCTACCTAAAATAACCGTATTCTACAATCAAAAAGAAGAATAATACTCTAAAAACATCTCAATTTTTATGAAAGATAAACTGATAAAAGTAGGTATTTCCATTGGTGATATGAATGGAATAGGACTTGAGATTATCCTCAAAACCTTTGAAGACCACCAAATATTGGAATTGTGTACCCCTATTATTTTTGCTTCTAATAAATTAGTTTCTTTCCAAAAGAAACATTTCAATACAATGGCTAATTTTCAAGGTATTGATAGTGTAGATGCCGCCATTGAAGGTAAACTAAATGTACTCAACTGCTGGAAAGAAACTCCTACAGTTACCTTTGGTCAGGAAACTGAAGAAGGTGGAAAATATGCTTTCCTATCGTTACAAGCTGCTGTAGAAGCTCTTAAAAATAATGAAATTGATGTATTAGTAACTGCTCCTATCAATAAAAACAACATCCAATCGGATAATTTTCACTTCCCTGGTCACACTGATTACTTAGCTAAAGAACTCAATGGTACCAGCCTAATGTTTATGGTAAGTGAAGACTTAAAGGTAGGATTACTTACAGATCACGTGCCTCTAAAAAACGTATCCTCTCTCATTACCGAATCACTCATTATGGAGAAAGCTCGTTTGATGAATGAATCTCTCATCAAAGATTTCCGCTTGCAACGCCCTAAAATAGCTGTATTAGGTATCAATCCTCATTGTGGAGACAAAGGAGTTATTGGCAATGAAGATGATGAAGTACTACGTCCTGCCTTAAAAAAACTGTATTTCGATGAAAATATATTAGTATTTGGTCCTTTTGCTGCCGATAGTTTCTTTGGTTCTCAAACTTATCGCAACTACGATGCTATACTTGCCCCTTATCACGACCAAGGGCTTATAGCTTTCAAAACCATTGCTTTTGGCAGTGGTGTGAACTACACAGCTGGACTTAGCAAAGTACGCACTTCCCCCGATCACGGTACTGCTTACGAGATAGCAGGTAAGGGTATTGCCGAACCTGAGTCATTCCGCCACGCTATTTACACTGCCTTAGATGTATTCAGAAATCGGGAAGAATATGCCGAGCTAACTAAAAACCCTCTGAAAGTACGTACTTTAGAAGCTGATAAAGATAAATAATTACAATATGAATATCAAAAAGTTAGGAGCTATAGACATAGGGTCTAATGGGGTGAGATTGCTCATCTCTAACGTTTTAGAAGAACCTAATGAAGCTCCAAAATTCACCAAAGCAAGCTTAGTTCGTGTGCCTATCCGTTTGGGAG
Organism: uncultured Capnocytophaga sp.; assembly: GCF_937936315.1. Taxonomy (GTDB): domain Bacteria; phylum Bacteroidota; class Bacteroidia; order Flavobacteriales; family Flavobacteriaceae; genus Capnocytophaga. Next base: position 27,591 of record NZ_CALGWU010000031.1, read on the forward strand.
CTGATGTGTTTTTAGATGGACTTATCTCTCCTGAAAATACTGATAGATTAGCTGATGCTATGCAAGCCTTTAGCTTGCTGATGAAAATAAATCAAGTAGAAAACTATCGTGCTTGCGCTACTTCGGCAATGCGTGAATCTACTAATGGACAACAAGTAGCCGATGAAGTTTATAAACGCACTGGCGTACGCATTGAAATTATAGATGGCGCTGAAGAGGCGAGCATCATTGCTTCTACCGATATTTCAAGTTTGATACAAAAAGATAAAGATTATCTGTATATAGATGTGGGAGGAGGTAGTACTGAGTTCACTGTTTTTTCTAAAGGAAAAGTAAAAAAATCGCGTTCATTCCCTATTGGTACAGTGCGTTTATTAGATAACAAGGTGAGCGACAAAACATGGGAAGATGTTGAAAAATGGATAAAAAAACACACTAAAGATTGCGAACATATAGAAGCCATAGGTTCTGGCGGAAATATCAATAAAATTCATAAGAACTCTAATAGTAAAGAAGGTGAACCTCTTAGCTATCAGTATCTCACCGATTATCACAACTATGTTTCTGGTTTTTCTTATGAAGAACGCATTAGGCTCTTAGGATTCAATCCCGATCGCGCCGACGTAATCCTCTATGCTCTCACTGTATTCACTAATGCAATGAAATGGTCGGGAGCTGAGATTGTTCACGTACCTCGTATTGGTCTCGCCGATGGTATCGTAAGGACTATTTACAACAAAGAAAACAACGTTATAAAATAAGCTGAAAATAATTATATTTATCTTATTATCAGTAGTTTGTAAATTTAACTACTCTGTAAATTACACTTTAAAACCTCAAAAAATAAACAATTTATTTTTATAAATCATTTTTTTGTAATACTTTTGAGCCCTAAAAACATTTAATACACATTCAATTATGAAATTTTACTTTTGTTTTTTAGCTTTATTCTTAGCCTTTGCTTCTTGCAAAAAGAATGGTTCTCAACTCACTCCTGAACAGAAAGAAGCTGAGTTACAAAAAAAATTAGACTCTCTTGCTAAGATTAAATTTGATGAAGTAATAAAAGAAGACGTAGATACTTACCCTATTTTTAAAGGGGTATGCGATACCGCTACTACTAAACCTACTCAAAAAGAATGCTTTGAGAAAACTTTTGCAGCTCTCTTTGAAGAACGCTTGCGAAAAGACCCTTACGAAGTGTCTGAACCTATTAAAGATAGTGTTATTCTCAACATAAAAGTAGATAATATCGGAAAAATAGTGCTCATAGATATCAAAGCTGATGAGAAAACTAAAGAACTACTCAGTACCGAAAATGAAAGTTTTGAAGATTCTTTGCGCGCTAATCTATCAATGTTGTCTGATAATGATGCCATTGCCCCTGCTACTAAAAACGGACAAAATGTGAGCACTCAATTTGAACTCCCTATTAAAATTAACGTTAAATAATCTGTAGTAGCTTTTGGAACGTATTATTTTAGGTATCGACCCTGGTACTACTATTATGGGCTTTGGACTTATTCAGGTGGAAAGAGATACTATGAAACTCTTACAACTGAATGAACTTCAACTCAGTAAATACAGCAATCACTACTTAAAACTAAGTGTGATTTTCAATCGTACTTTAGAACTAATTGACACTTACAAACCCGATGAATTAGCTATTGAAGCACCTTTCTTTGGTAAAAATGTACAATCAATGTTGAAATTAGGACGAGCACAAGGGGTAGCAATGGCCGCAGGTTTATCGCGCCAAATTCCTATTACTGAATACGAACCTAAAAAGGTAAAAATGGCTATTACGGGCAATGGTAGTGCTTCTAAGGAACAAGTAGCCAAAATGCTTCAACAACTTCTAAACATAAAAGAACTTCCCAAACACTTCGATGCAACCGATGGATTAGCTGTAGCTGTTTGTCACTTTTTTAATGGTGGTAAGGCACAAAAACAGCAAAGCTATAGTGGTTGGGATGCTTTTGTAAAACAAAACCAAGACCGTATAGGTTAAAAAAACACTTCACTTTGTATAGCTTATACATTCATATTCCTTTTTGTAGGCGTGCATGTCATTATTGTGATTTCCATTTTTCAACTACTCTAAAAAGAAAAGGAGAAATGGTGAATGCCCTTTGTAAGGAACTCATTTTGCGCAAGAATGAAGCTATAAATAGTGAATTACAAACAGTCTACTTAGGAGGAGGGACACCCAGTATCCTTTCGTATGACGAATTACAACAACTTTTTCATACAATCTTCACATATTACAAGGTAAGTCCCTCAGCCGAAATTACCTTGGAAGCTAATCCTGATGACTTTTTTAGAGGCTCCTCTCCCCAACAAATGTTAGAACAATTGCACTCTTTAGGTATCAATAGGTTAAGTTTGGGTGTACAATCGTTTTTTGAAGAGGACTTACAATTGATGAACAGAGTACATAGTGTAGCTCAAGTAGAAACTTTATTGCAGATAACTCCACAATATTTTGATAACATCACTATTGATTTAATTTATGGCATTCCTCGAATGAGTAAGGAACGTTGGCAGGAAAATATCAATAAGGCGCTGTCTTTTAATATTCCACATATCTCAGCCTATGCTCTTACAGTTGAAGAAAAAACAGCTTTGCACAAGTTTATAGCTACGGGAAAAATATCACCTATAAACGATGAGCAAGCCTATACACACTTTCAAATACTGATAGACACTCTTGAAAAAGAAGGGTTTATACAATATGAGTTTTCAAATTTTGGTAAAGAAGGGTATTTTAGTAAGAATAACACAGCGTATTGGTTTGGCAAACCTTATATGGGAATAGGTCCTTCAGCTCATAGTTTTAATGGAAAAGAACGCAGTTGGAATATTGCTCACAACATTAAGTATATACAACAGATACAGCAGGGAATATTACCTCAGGAAAAAGAAGAACTTACCCTCAACAACCAATATAACGAACTCATCATCACACGTATACGCACGATGGTAGGAATTGATTTAGAAGAAGTGAGAATAGTATTTGGGGATGATTACTGTCAATATTTATTACAGCAAGCACAGAAGTACCTTGCCGATGAGCTTTTAACAATAGAAGAAAACCACCTGAAAGTAACGCGCAAGGGTAAGTTTCTTTCAGATGGTATAGCTTCCGATTTATTTAGGGTGGATGACCTCATCTAGGGCTTTAAAGGTAACATTTTGGTTGCCATCAATGTGGTATTCCAAAAGCAGGTCGCCCCACAATTCACCATCAGTAAATTCACAAATCACCCATTTTTCATTGAGTATTCTTATTTTATTAAATAAGAATTTGCCGTTAGACTCTGATTTGATATAAGGGTTATGATCCTTTACATTCATTTCCATTAGCGCATTCATAACAATTTGTGAAGGATTGTCAATTTTTAAATCTTCAAAATATTGTTGTGCTAATTCATTAGTTTCAAGACTGAAATTCAATGCTTCAAGGCGTTGTTCGTCAATCTTTTTGATAGAATCAGTAAGTTTTGAAATCTTTTCAGCCGATTCCTTTAATGCTGTAGCACTTTTATTGTTCGTTGAATTACAACTTGCCAAAACAGCAGTTCCTAAGAGTGTAATAAAAAAATGTTTATTCATTATGATAAGGTTTTTGTTCGCTTAGTTTGAGTACCTTCACCTTGGAGTTCTTGCGAAGATAAGCGTGTAAAAGGTGTCGGTTGAGTAAAGAATTGGCTAAAGGAGTGATAAGGGTTTCTAAAATAGAACGTTGTGTGAGTTGGTAGTTCAGATTTAAAAATCCATACCCTTTGATATTGCCATCTATTACTAAAATCATACTTTTTTCACCTACTACTCTGCCTTTATCTACAATTGCTATATCTTCATTTTGGAGCCCGTATTTAGCAAAAATTTCTTTAACTCGTTTATTATATATTTCAGGAGATTCGTTATTGAAATCTACTTCATTAAGCAGAAATTCTTTTTCTATACGTTTCAAAAAAAACAATCCTTCTTTTAGTGTTTCAAAAGTAGTGATAAAATTGTTTTGCGATTGCAACAATTCTATAGAAAAACAGAGGTATCCTCTTTTGTTGTAATGAGAAGTAAGTATATAGTTGATATTCTTTAATTTATCAATACTCCGGTTGTTGCATTTAGGATTGTTAAGTTGTATAAGTTCTAATTCTTTAAGGGTTGCAATGAGTTCATTTCCCATTTCTTCATAAGTTACCTTATAAGTATGGCGTTGCAAATATCTATCGCGTTTAGAGGGAGAGGTGAGCAATTGGTTCACCCGTCCTTTGATGTTTTTATGTTTTCCTACATAGATAATTTTACCTTCTTTGTTGTGGATATAGAATACGCCTAAGGTTTCAGGGAGTGCATCGAGTATTTTTAGGTGTCGTGAAGCCATTTCTAAACGCACATCATTCTTCACTGAAGCAGTTATAATACTCTTTTTAGTGTCTTTTTCAAGTAAATATTTAAAAAGATTGAGGGTAGCCATAGCATCGCCCGAAGCACGATGGCGTTCACTCATCGGGATACCTAAAGAATGCACTAATTTTCCTAAGCTATACGATTCTTTATCAGGAATGAGTTGTTGTGAAAGTTCTACTGTACAGAGTGTGGTTTTGATGTACTCATACCCTAAACGGCGAAATTCAGTTTGTAAAATGCGATAATCAAAGGTAGCATTGTGCCCAACGATGATACACCCCTCTGTAATTTCCACTATGCGTTTGGCTATCTCATAAAACTTTGGTGCATTGCGCAACATCTTGTTGTTGATGCCTGTAAGTTTAGTAACATAGTCTTGTATAGGGCGTTCGGGATTGATAAGAGAGATAAACTGATCGGTAATAGTATGTCCATCAAATTGATAAATAGCAATTTCGGTAATACCTTCTTCATCGTATTTACCTCCCGTAGTTTCTATGTCGAGTATTGCGTACAAATGTTTAAGTGTTAGGGATTAGATATTTATTCATTAGTAAATGAAAAAAAGCAAAGAGAAAGGCATACTTTACTCTTTGCTTTTATGTTGTTCATCAATTTTCTTTTAGCGAACTTCTTTAATACGGGCTTTTTTACCTGTAAGTCCTCTAAAGTAATAGATGCGAGCACGTCTAACTTTACCTTTTTTGTTTACTTCAATTTTTTGAAGGGCAGGCATATTGATAGGGAAGATACGTTCTACCCCTACTGTACCAGACATTTTGCGAATGGTAAATGTAGCTGTTACACCGTGACCTTTGCGTTGTATTACAACACCTTTAAAAAACTGAGTACGTTTTTTGTCTCCCTCTTTGATTTCATAATACACAGTGATAGTATCACCTGCTGAAAATTCTGGGAATTCTTTTTTCTCAATAAAGTTGTCTTGTACGTACTTTAATAATGGTTCCATAAAAAATATAAAATAATTATGTTATCATTGGGCAACATTCACGACTCTCGCCAGAGGTTACTCCAAATCGGGGGCAAAAGTACTATTTTTTTTTGAACTAACAAGTTTTTTTTATTTTTTTAATCCAACGTCCATTCCACCATCAAGTGCAATTTTTCAGATTACTTTCTGATAGAATAAATCTTTAGGTTTTTCAAAATCTAATACTTTTCTTGGTCTATTATTAATTTTATATTGATATTCTTTAATTTCTTTATCTGTAATATCCTTAAAATCAGTATTTTTTGGTATGTATTGCCGCACAAGACCATTAGTGTGTTCACTAAGACCTCGCTCCCAAGAACTGTTTTCTGACTTACAACCTCAGGGCGTTCTTCAATAGACTTTTTATCTTCCAC
>NZ_CALGWU010000032.1 GCF_937936315.1 uncultured Capnocytophaga sp.
TTTTTTGCAAATAAAAAATAACTTTTCTTACGTCGAACTCACGTTAATTAATAAATATTTATAAGATTATGTATATAAAAAAAATATTTAACAAAATTTTAAGAGATGATAGTGGTATTATTTTTGTATTTTTGCCCTCTGAAAAACACTATATAAAAATGTTTGCACTATTTAAAAAAGAAATCCGCTACTTTTTTACCTCTCCTATTGGTCTTACCATTATAGGGCTCTTTGTTGTACTCAACGGCTTGTTTCTATGGGTCTTTAAGACTGATTATAATATTTTTAACGCAGGTTTTGCTGACTTGCTACCTTTTTTTCGCCTTTCTTCATGGATATTTGTCTTTTTAGTGCCTGCTCTCACAATGAGGAGTATTTCTGAGGAGAAAAAAGGTGGTATGCTTACTCTTTTATTTACAAAACCTATTAGTTTATCACAAATAGTAGTAGGGAAGTATTTAGGAATTCTATTTTTGCTCTTTGTTATTCTATTACCATCAGTTATATATATATATATTGTATGGGTATTAGGAAACCCCATAGGCAATTTAGATATTGCAGGTACTATAGGTTCTTATATTGCACTCTTTTTGCTTATAGCTACCTTTGCTGCTGTGGGATTATGGGCTTCTTCAGTAAGTAGTAACCAAATTATTTCTTTTGTGTTAGCAGCTTTTTTATGCTTCTTTTTCTTCTTTGGCCTCGACCAATTTATCGCTCTTATTACCTCTGATGATTTTAGTGGCTTTGGTTTCCAAACACATTTTGATGCCATCAGTAGGGGAGTGCTCGACACCCGAAATATCGTGTATTTCCTCTCTGTTATCTCATTTTTCATATATCTCACTACCTTATCACTCAAAGCCTACAAACGATGAAAAAACTCTTTCAAAACTCTATTAGCAAGGTAGTTATAGCCTTAGTATGCCTCCTTGCAGTCAATTATATCGCCAAACAATGGCACACGCGGATAGACCTCACCCAAGACAAACGTTATACGCTCTCTGAGGTGAGCAAGAAAACACTTGCTAAAATACAGAATCCTATCGTGATTGATGTATTGCTCAAAGGCAATATCCCTACCGAATTTAAGAAATTACAGACTGAAACAATTCAGTTATTAGACGAGTATGCAGCTACCAATAACAACATTATCGTCAATTTTGTAAACCCATTAGAAGGGGAGGAGCACCCCGAAAGTGTGATTCAAGAACTGATAAATAATGGCTATCAGCCCCTGCAAATCACCCAAAATGAAGCAGGAAAATCTTCTATTGAGTATATTTTCCCTTGGGCAGTCATTAGCGATGGCAAGAAGAGTGAGCGTGTGCGTCTCTTTGTAAACAAACTTGGCGCTACCGACCAAGAGCAGGTACAGAACTCTGTGCAGAAGTTAGAATACAATTTTACCGATGCGCTATATAAGTTCGCCTTAGATAAAAAGAAGAAAATCGCAATACTTAGAAGTAACGGTGCGCTGGAAGATATCTATATGGCCGACTTCCTCAAAACAGCGCGCGAATACTACTTTATAGCACCTTTCACCCTCGATTCAGTGGCTACCAACCCCGAGAAGACTCTACACGACCTCGAAAAATTCGATTTACTACTCGTGCCTAAGCCTACTGAGCCTTTCACCGATGCCCAAAAGCAGGTCGTAGACCAATATATAATGAATGGCGGTCGTGCTCTATGGCTGATAGATAATGTAGCGGTTTCCTTAGAAGATATGTACAAAACAGGCGGAATGACAATGGCAATGCCCGTCAATCTAAATCTTACCGATATGTTTTTCCAATATGGTTTCCGTATCAATTACACCTTGGTAAACGATTTGTACTTTTCTGAAATCATAGTAGCCACAGGTGATGGCTCTCAAACTCGTTATATGCCTATTCCTTGGGTATATAATCCGTTGGTGATTTCAGGTAATAATCACCTTATCAACAATCATTTAGATGCAGTGAGGTTTCAGTTTGCCAATAGCATCGATACGCTGAAAAATGGAGTGAAGAAAACAGTGCTTCTCGCTAGTTCACCTTTCTCAAAAGCAGATGGCACCCCACGCGAAATCAACTTGCGCTTCGACCCCAATAACCAGAATAAAGAAGCCTATAAACACGGAAATATTCCCTTAGCAGTGCTTTTGGAAGGAGAGTTTAACTCAGTTTATAAAGATCGCATTCGCCCCATAAACCTCAAAGAAAAATCTGATAGAAGCAAGCCTACCAAAATGTTGGTAGTCGCCGATGGCGATATTATCAAAAACGATATAGATAGCAAAAATAATATCCCCTTAGAACTCGGTTTTGATAAATGGACAAGCAAATATTATGACAATAAATCCTTCTTGCAGAATGCTTTAAACTATCTTTTAGACGATACTGAGTTTTTGAGTTTACGCAATAAGAAAGTTCAATTAGCTTTCTTAGACAAACAAAAAGTAGCTGAAAGTGTCAGCAGTTGGCAAATAAAAGTATTTGTGTATCCATTATTGCTTTTGATATTGGTAATGCTATCAGTGTTATATTTTTATAGGAAGAAGAACATAAAGAAAGGATAAAATGAAAAGAGTAGTAGTAGGACTTAGTGGGGGAGTAGATAGTAGCGTAGCTGCCTATTTGTTAAAAGAACAAGGCTATGAGGTAATAGGCCTTTTTATGAAGAATTGGCACGATGATTCAGTTACTATTTCCGACGAATGTCCTTGGTTAGAAGATAGTAATGATGCGCTTTTAGTAGCCGAAAAGCTCGGCATTCCATTCCAAACAGTGGATATGAGTGAGCCCTACAAAGCCCGTATTGTTGATTATATGTTCAATGAATACGAGCACGGTAGAACCCCCAATCCCGATGTGTTATGTAATCGTGAAATCAAGTTTGATGTTTTTATGAAACTTGCCCTTAGTTTAGGTGCCGATTACGTAGCAACAGGACACTATTGTCGCAAAGAAGAAATAGAAATAAACGGTAAAAAAATCTACCGATTGCTATCGGGGAAAGATGAAAATAAAGATCAATCATATTTCCTATGTCAGCTTTCACAAGAGCAACTTAGTAAAGCACTTTTCCCTATCGGGGAATTACAGAAATCAGAAGTAAGAGCCATTGCCAAAGCTCAAGATTTGATAACCGCTGATAAAAAAGATTCTCAGGGACTTTGCTTTGTAGGAAAAGTGCGTTTACCTGAGTTTTTACAACAAAAACTACAACCCAAACAAGGCGATATTATTGAAATCCCCAATGATTGGAAAGGATATGCAGAATTTGATATGCTACACCTTTTTGAAACTTATGAAGATGAATTAAAATATTTATCACAACGTTTTGTATATCAACCCGAAGACGGTAAAAAAGTAGGTACTCATCAAGGAGCTCATTATTTTACCAAAGGGCAACGCAAAGGCTTAAATATAGGAGGAACCAAAGAACCTTTGTTCATCATAGAAACTGATATTGAGAAGAATATCATCTATACAGGACAAGGACACACACATCGTGGATTATTCCGTAGCGCTTTGTTTATCGCAACCCCTGATGAACATTGGATTCGTGAAGATTTGGCATTAAAAGTATATGAATCAAAAGAGTTTATGGTGCGCATCCGCTATCGTCAGCCATTGCAGAAAGCAGTTTTATACAAAGTGAAAAATGGTTTATATATTCATTTTTCAGAACCTCAAAGTGCTATTACTGAGGGACAATTTGCTGCTTGGTACAGCGGAGACGAATTGGTGGGTAGCGGTGTGATTTCATAGTAAAAAAACACTCTTGTTAAATAAACTATAATGTATATTATGTAAAATAAGCGCGGAAAGGAAAAGATATGAGAAAGGTACTTATCATCACTTATTATTGGGCACCTGCTGGCGGACCTGGTGTACAACGTTGGTTAAAATTCGTAAAATATTTACGAGATTTTAATATAGAACCTATTGTATATATTCCTGAAAACCCAACTTATCCTATCATTGACAATGAAATAGGAAACGATTTGCCTACTGATATACAAATTATTAAACATTCTATATGGGAACCTTATGCTTGGGCTTCGTTATTCTCTAAAAAGAAAACCCAAAAGATTAGTTCTGGTATCATTCCGCGTAAAAAAGTTTCTATTTTAGATAAAGTATTACTTTGGATACGTGGTAATTGCTTCATTCCCGATGCTCGTAAATTCTGGGTAAAACCTTCTGTAAAGTATCTGAATAAGTTTATAAAAGAAAACCAGATAGAAACTATTATCACCACTTCGCCTCCCCACAGCGTACACCTTATAGGTTATGAATTAAAGAAACAAATTCCTCACCTCAAATGGATTAGCGATTTCCGAGACCCCTGGACAACTATTGGTTATTACAAAGATTTACGCCTTACTAAATGGGCAGATAAACGTCAGCATTATTGGGAAAAAGAAGTGTTACAACAATCAGACTTGGTGATTACAACAAGTTTCAAGACGCAAAAAGACTTTCAGAAGCTTACCAATACTCCTATTGAGGTGATTACCAATGGTTACGATGAGGAAAAAACAATCACCCCTCCCCTATCCAATAAATTCCTTATTTCGCACATAGGTTCCTTATTATCAGATAGAAACCCCAAAATGCTATGGAAAATATTAGCTGAATTAGTACGCGAAGAACCTCATTTTGCCGAAGATTTCACACTTTGTTTTGCAGGCAAAATAAGTGAAGAAATCGAAGAAGATATTCGCCATAACGGACTTACACCTTATTATATTAATAAAGGTTATATTAGCCATCAAGAAGCTATTAGTTTACAAAAGCAATCGCAAGTATTGTTGCTCATCGAAATAGATTCCGAAGAAACACAAGGTATTATTCCGGGTAAACTGTTTGAATATATGATTTCGGGGCGACCTATTCTCGCCATAGGACCTCATAACTGGGATGTTACACCTATTCTCACTGAAACAAAAACAGGTACTTTTGTGGGATATACGGATGAAACACTCTTAAAAAGACAGTTATTAACTCATTACTATCAATATAAGAATGGCAAACTACAAACGACACCTATGAATATAGAAAAATATAGTCGTAAAGCACTTACAGAGCGATTAGCTAAGATTATTGAAAACAAATTACCGTTCTAAAAATTCCACTATAAACTTGCCTTTTCAAAAAAATATACTACCTTTGTCAAAAAATAAATCAACCGAAGAATATGTTAGTAAAAGTATACGGAAGTGCAGTGTTTGGAGTAGAAGCTACTACCATTACTATAGAAGTAAATATTGTTAAAGGAATTGGCTATCACCTTGTTGGACTACCCGATATTGCTATTAAAGAAAGTAACTTTCGCATTGCTGCTGCCTTACAAAATACAGGGTATAAAATCCCAGGAAAGAAAATCACTATCAATATGGCTCCTGCCGATATGCGTAAAGAAGGTTCAGCCTATGATCTTAGTCTTGCAATAGGCATATTGGCTGCCAACGAACAAATACAAAGTGACGAGATAGAAAAATATATTATTATGGGAGAACTCTCTTTAGATGGAGGACTACAACCTATCAAAGGAGCACTCCCTATTGCTATTCAAGCACGTAAAGAAGGTTTTAAAGGTTTTATTTTGCCTGCACAAAACGCCAAAGAAGCTGCTATTGTAGATAATTTAGAGGTTTATGGTGTTGAAAATATCAAAGAAGTAATTGATTTTTTCAATGGTGAAAGAGAGCTTGTTCGTACAATAGTGGATACTCGTAAAGAATTTTATAAAAATTTAGAATTCCCTGAATTTGATTTTGCTGATGTAAAAGGACAAGAAACTGTAAAACGCTGTATGGAAATAGCTGCGGCAGGAGGTCATAACATCATTCTCATAGGTCCTCCTGGTTCTGGTAAAACAATGTTAGCCAAAAGATTACCTAGTATCCTCCCTCCTATGACACTTCACGAAGCTCTCGAAACTACTAAAATACATAGTGTTGTAGGTCGTATCAAAGATACAGGTTTAATGAGTCATCGCCCTTTCCGTAGTCCACATCACACAATTTCGGATGTAGCCCTTGTAGGAGGTGGTACATACCCTCAACCTGGTGAAATATCCTTAGCGCATAATGGTGTACTTTTCCTTGATGAATTGCCTGAATTTAAACGCGCTGTATTAGAAGTGATGCGTCAGCCTTTAGAGGATAGAGAGGTTACTATTTCGCGTGCTAAATTCTCTATCACATACCCTTCTTCATTTATGTTAGTAGCGAGTATGAACCCCAGCCCTAGTGGCTATTTCAATGATCCTGAAGCACCTGTAAACTCTACTCCTACCGAAATGCAACGTTATATGAGTAAGATTTCAGGTCCCCTATTAGATAGAATAGATATTCATATAGAAGTCAACCCTGTTCCTTTTGAAAAACTTTCTGATGATCGCAAAGGGGAAAGTAGCACCGAAATACGCAAGCGAGTAATTGCCGCGCGCAACATTCAAACAGAGCGTTTTAAAGAATATGAACACATTCATTACAACGCCCAAATGAATACTAAACAAATACAAAAATTCTGTAAAGTAAGTGAGGAATCTTTAAAACTTTTAAAAAATGCAATGATGAAACTCAACCTCTCCGCACGCGCTTATGATCGTATTTTGAAGGTAGCTCGTACTATTGCCGACTTAGAAGGTACTGAAAATGTACAACCTCACCACATAGGTGAAGCCATTCAGTATCGAAGTTTAGATCGTGAAGGATGGTTTGGTAACAGTTAACAATGGATAATTAACATTAATACACTATAACAATGAAAAAAAATCTTATAGCGATAGCTACCATTTTTATTACTTTGGTAGCTTGTAATACAAGCAACAAAATCAATACTGATGAAGCTACTACACTCATCACCGAATATTTAGAGGAAAATCCTCTCTATGAAACCGGCAAATTCAATACTAATAAACAAAAATTAGTAACCAATAAGGATAAAGAACTCATTGAGAGCATTCAGCGATTATCTGATGAGGGATTGATAGCTATCAACAATGAAAAAACACGTAAAAAGTGGTTTTCTAAGGATAGTGTATATGTGATCTCCCCTACCCTAACTGAAGAGGCTCTCCCTTATTTAGTAAAACAAAACAAAAATAGTGCTCAAGTAAAGACCATTATCTACAAACTAAATAATAAAAAAATAACTCTCGAGAAAAGTACTGAAAAAATGGCTACTTGTGTAGTAGTTTTAGATAAGGATAAAACTCCTTTCTATAGTTTTGGAAAAGACCCCTATCCCAATAGCAACTTTATTACTCAAAAGTTTAAACTAAAATACAACGAGAAATCAGGGTGGAAAATCATAAAAAAATAAACTATGAAAAATTTTAGTATTCTTACTCTCATACAAGCTGTAATGAGCCTCATTTCAGCTATCCTTATCTCTAAAATGTCGTTTATAGGTAAGATAGGGGTAAGTACTTTCTACAGCCAGTATGCAGTGTTTAAAACGTGGTGGAAAACAGCTGTTTTGCTATTTATAGTACAATTTATCTTACTGTTATTTCTGCAAACTTTCCGCTCAAGAGTAAGTTCAGGATTTGCTCGTGCTTTAGCAGTTTTACTTGCTGTTATAGGGGCTGTAGGGTTCTATCTCTCCTATGTAGATTTCACCACTACTTCTCATAAGATGATGAAATTCAGTTTTCATTTTGGATTTTATCTATTTTGGATAGCGTGGCTCATTACTTGTGGTTATTTTCTTTTAGCCAAGGAAGCAAAGCAAACGCTCCCCCCCCAAGAAGAAGTGTTATAGCAAATTGTGAAGTCCAAACAAGCCATCCAAAAGCTGTACCTATAGGAGTTGGAACTCCAAAGAGAAATAATACTTCTGCTATAAAAAATGGGTAAGCTCCAAATCCTGCATTAGTAAAAGTCATAGCAAAACTACCTATGACAAAAGCTGTAAGTACGTTTGGTAAACTTATATTAGTAGTCTCTGGTAAGGCGAAGAAAGGAATATAAAACATCAAAAAGTACATTGCCCATATAAATAATGTATGCGCCAAAAAAATCCAACGATGGCGTATTTTCAACACTGAAAATACGCCTTCTTTTATACCGTTTAAAAACGTCTTCACTTTTATAAAAAACTTGCGTTCTGAAGTATATATAAGGTATAAGAAAATCACAAACGATAGCCCTCCTATTAGCAAAATCCACAAGAGTTTTTCAAACGGAATTTTAGAAAGTATAAAGTTGCTTATCACCTCAAATTGCAATATAAAAGCTGTAGCGGTAAACAAAAATAACAAGAGTAAATCAATCACACGTTCAGAGATAATTGTTCCAAATGATTTTTCAAAAGGTACTCCATCATAATTGCTTACTAATAAAGCCCGTGATACTTCACCTGAACGCGGTATGGTTACATTTACTAAATACCCCATAAACACTGCCATTATTCGATGTAATAAAGAAGTTTTATACCCCATTGGTCTAAACATCAATTCCCAACGAACTGCTCGCGATATATCTGCTAAGAATCCTAAAAACACAGCTAAAATTATATAAAAATAATCAGCAACAAGAAATGTTTTTTTTATCTCAGTAAATTGTTCTTCAGTAAATTGCTGATAAGCATACCAACATAAAAACCCTCCCACAAGTAGTGGAAGGGTAATCTTTAACCATTTTTTCATTCCAAAAGATTTGTTTGTTCATTAGGGAAGATTATAGAGGGCTTAAAGGCTTTTGCTTCTTCAAAATCCATTAAAGCATACGAGATAATAATTACTATATCTCCTTTCTGTACCCTACGTGCCGCGGGTCCATTTAGTACAATAGCTCCTGAATTTCGTTTCCCTTTGATGATATAAGTATCAAAACGTTCCCCATTATTCACATTTACTATTGATACTTTTTCACCTTCTATCATTCCTGCAGCCTCTACCAAAGCTTCATCTATGGTAATGCTACCTATATAATCTAAATCTGCCCCTGTAACTTTCACACGGTGAATTTTAGATTTCAGTACTTCTATTTGCATTTTTATTGTATTAAAAAACGCGGCAAAAGTAGGAATAATTTGTTAATTAGCCAATTTGTCAAATTATTATTTTGTTAATTTATTAATTTTAAAATTCTAAACAAACTGATTATGAGTAATATACAAAACTTCTTTATATTATTCTTTTTATTTTATTGCATAACAATTGTATATATCAAAAAAAACATTTACCTTTGCTTCTGTTAAAACTAAAAAAACAAATGCAATGAGTGTATTAGTCAACAAAAATTCTAAAATTATTGTACAAGGCTTTACTGGTAGTGAGGGTACTTTTCACGCTGAACAAATGATTGCTTATGGCACTAACATTGTAGGTGGTATAACCCCTAATAAAGGCGGACAAACGCACTTAGGCAAGCCCGTATTCAATACAGTTGCCGATGCCGTAAAAGCTACCGGTGCTGATGTTTCTATCATTTTCGTACCTCCTGCCTTTGCTGCCGATGCTATTATGGAAGCTGCTGATGCTGGTATCAAAGTGATTATCACTATTACTGAAGGCATTCCAGTTGCCGATATGGTAAAAGTAGCTGCTTATATCAAAAACCGTGATTGCCGTTTGATAGGACCTAATTGTCCTGGAGTTATTACTCCTGAGGAAGCTAAAGTAGGTATTATGCCTGGTTTTATCTTTAAAAAAGGCAATGTAGGAATTGTTTCTAAATCGGGAACACTCACTTATGAGGCTGCCGATCAAATTGTTCGTCAAGGTTTAGGTATTACTACAGCTATCGGTATAGGGGGCGATCCTATCATTGGAACTACTACTAAAGAAGCTGTAGAACTACTAATGAACGACCCTGAAACTCATTGTATTGTAATGATTGGCGAAATAGGAGGGCAATTAGAACCCGAAGCAGCCCGTTGGATTAAAGCTAATGGTAACAAAAAACCTGTAGTGAGCTTCATTGCAGGTGAAACAGCTCCTAAAGGGCGTACTATGGGGCACGCTGGAGCTATTGTAGGTGGTGCCGATGATACCGCCGAAGCTAAAAAACGTATCTTGAAAGAATGTGGTATCCACGTAGTCGATTCACCTGCTAAAATAGGTGAAAAAGTAGCTGAAATACTCAAAAAATAGAAATACTCAAACTGTTTGATTACTGTCTAAAAAAGTTTCTTATACTTTTTTAGACAGTTTTTTTGTTCGATTTTTGATTAACTGATTCAATATTTGTACTTTTGCACCCCGAAAAGTAAAACATTACATTACAATGAAAAAACTAATATCTATTGTTTTGATTTCTACAATTATATCTTTCATCAACAACCTTTTCGGTCAAAAAAAACTACTTGATACTGATGTATTCCGTAAAAATCCTTCTGAAGTAACTTCTTTTGAAGAAGCTCAAAAAGAAGCTGAAAAAATATTGCAGTATCTCATCCAAGAAGAATTAATCCCTGGAGCTTCTATTACAGTTACCAAACAAGGAAAAACAATATGGCAAGCTGGATATGGCTATGCTGACCTTTCTAAAAAGACACCAATTGACCCTAAAACTACAATTTTTAGGGTAGCAAGTATGTCTAAAGCTATTACTGGGGTTATTTTGGCTCGTTTGCAAGAACAGGGAAAATTTGATTGGAATATGTCACTTTATGAATACATACCCGATTTTCCTGAAAAACCTTTTGATTTTACTGTAAAACAATTAGCAGGACATTTAGCAGGTATACGATCCTACAAGTCAAATGAGTATACTCTCAACAAGAATTACACTATAGAACAAGGAGTCGATTTATTTAAAGATGATATATTACAATCAGCCCCTGGTACAAAGTTCTTGTATAGTAGTTATGGCATCAACCTTATTTCTTTAGCTATCGAAAAATGTCTCAACAAAAAGTTTGAAGATGTAGCAAAAGAAGAAGTTTTTAAACCTCTAAATATGTGGCGCACTTTCCCTGATAGAGGTAAAATCATTCAAGATGAAGCTATTCCCTACACACGTAGTAAAAAAGGCCTAAACAAAGCTACCGATGTGAACAATTATTTCAAGCTTGCTGGTGGAGGATTTCTTTCTACTTCTGATGATATAGCTAAAATGGGTACAACTATAGAACGCCACAGCTTTCTTTCTCAACCTATCCAAAACGAAATGCTTAAAAAACAATGTACTATAGACGATACTGAAATAAGTTATGGTATTGGCTGGCAAGTACAACGCGATTGGAACGGACGTGATTATTTTGGTCATACGGGTATGGGCGTAGGAGGATTTGGTTGGTTATCAGTATATCCTAATGAAGAAGTAGTGATAGTAATGCTTTTCAACGTAACCGACCCACAAATTAGTATCTATTTGCAACGCCTCACCGACTTTATTTTAGAAGGAGCTGAACATATTCCGTCTATTTATCAATAAATATTCAGTTTTATATATTCTTTCCATACTTCAAAAAATTGCAGAGGCATTTACGAAACGCCTCTGCAAATAAGATTTATTTTTTGGTAACTATATTTCTATTTTGTAGGAATATTCTGAAGTATTGCTAACAAGAACTTCCAAAACTTCTGTACAGAAGCTATATTTACCTTTTCAGCAGGCGAGTGTGCCCCTTTGATAGTAGGACCAAAGCTCACCATTTCCATTTCGGGGTAATGGGTTCCTAAAATGCCACATTCTAAGCCTGCGTGGCAAGCTACTACATTAGGTGTTTCACCGAAGAGTGTTTTGTATTGTGCTTTTACAATCTTCAAGATTTCAGCATCTACTTTGGGCTCCCAACCTGGGTAACTACCAGTGTATTCTACTTCAAATCCAGCCAGCTCAAAAGCAGTACGAATCGTATCAGCCAAATCATATTTAGAAGTTTCTGAAGCTGAACGAGTGAGGCAATACACGTTTATTTCGCCGTCTTTAATTTGTACCCTTGCTACATTATTACTGGTTTCTACAAGGTCAGCAATCGTCTGACTCATTTTGTACACCCCATTAAAAGCTGCGTAAAGAGCGCGTAATACATCTTCTTGTTCTTCTTCTTCCATTACTTTCTCAGGTATCGCAGTAGGTTCAAGTAATACTCTAAGAGTCGGTTCAGTTACTGAATACTCATGTTGGAGTGCTTGGGTAAGTGTAGCTACTTCTTTTTTAAAAGCGACTTCGTCGTTTTTATTAATAGTTACCACCGCTACGCTTTCTCTCGGAATAGCATTGCGCAAACCGCCTCCATCTACACTTGCAATGTGCAAACCAAATTTCTCAGTACAAGTGAATAATATACGGTTCATCAGTTTGTTGGCATTAGCATAACCCTTATGGATATCTGTACCACTATGTCCACCGTGCAATCCTTTTATGGTAAGTATATAGCCTACTGAATTATCAGGCGTATCTACCACGTCGTACTCTCTAAACGCCGATACATCTACACCACCAGCACACCCTATATCTATTTCGTCGTCCTCTTCGGTGTCTAAGTTAAGCAAATAGGCACCAGAGAGTATTCCTCCTTTGAGCCCTTTAGCACCCGTCATTCCTGTTTCTTCGTCAATAGTAAAGAGTGTTTCGAGAGCAGGGTGAGGGATATCCTTACTTTGGAGTATTGTCATAATGCTTGCTACCCCAATACCATTATCGGCTCCCAAAGTTGTACCATCAGCACGTACCCAGTCGCCATCTACTAACATTTTGATACCTTCCGTACTAAAATCAAACACTGTATCGTTGTTCTTTTGGTGTACCATATCGAGGTGCGATTGTAACACTACTGTTTTGCGATTTTCCATTCCTGCCGTAGCGGGCTTTTTAATGATTACATTGCCCGTTTTGTCTTGGTAGGTATCAAGCCCTAAACTTTTGCCGAAAGCCACCATAAAAGCAATGACTTTCTCTTCTTTTTTTGATGGACGAGGCACGGCATTCAAGCTCGCAAAGTTCGCCCATAACTGTTTTGGTTCTAACTCTGTTATCTTCATTATATTTATTAATTATTAGTTATCGTAATATTGTTTTTAGTATTTTGTCGCTAATATCTTTCACTTTTCATTTTTTCACTTTAGAACCAATACCCTATATTAAACAGCCATATTGCTTGCCGTATTTCGGGTGAGTAAGTGCATTTTAGTTCTATAGGTCCCAAAAAACTTTCAATACTATACCCTATACCATAGCCCGAATAATCAGGGTATTTTTCCCATTGAAAACTTTCAAAAAGATTATTATCTGCTTTAGCTACATTAGCCAATAGTAACAAGTGATGTTTTTTAAAAGGTTGAAAATCTATCACCCATTCTGTTTTTAAGTAGTTTTTAGCACCAATACTCAAAAAATCATAGCCATAGAAAGGTGAGTAGTTAGAGAATACATTTTTATTATATCCTCCTAAAAAGAAGTCTAATGAATAAGTTTTAGAATTTCCTATCGTAACACCTCCTTCAAACCCTATTCGTGTATTCAATCTTGGTAGTATGGGAATAGCGAATGATATTTCTGTTTTGCCTGTGGTGAACTTATTAAAATTTGCATCATTAGGAGCTGCAAGTGCATAAAGGTTAAATTGTGTATTAAAAAACACACCTTTACTCGGAAAAAAACTATTGTCAAAACTATCGTATTTTAAATAAGAATATAAACTGCCAAAGTGTTTTTTTTCAGAATATGAAGCAATAGCGCTTACTGAATATATTTGTTCAGCATCAAACTGTACTTTGCGGTGTTCTGCACCTAATCCAAACACAAAACCATTGCCTAAGAGCGTTTGTAAATACAATTGATTTACCCAATCGTAAGCCTCTACGTCCATTCGATTGAGTTCAGATTGTTCTATTCTATAATTAGATAAACGTCTTGTATTCAGATTACGGTCGAACTGCACAAATTTAGAACGCAATCCATAACTGATATAGAATCCTTTATCTACAAAATAATCAAACTGATAGCGTATATTATCGCCTACGATAAGGTCAAGTGAAAGGAAGTCACTATCCTGTAAAAAATAGTTTTGAGTATAGTTCATCAAGAAGCCTGTTTTCAACAGATTATCATAATGAATGCCAAACTTCAAAAAAGTACGTTGCGGATTTTCTTTCAAGAAAAAATCAATATGTTCCCCTTCAAAAGTATGCCTAATTTGATAATTAATAGAATGGAAATTATTTGTTGCCATTAGGTTAGACAATCCATCATTCAGTTCTTCAAACGAAATTTTTCGATCCAAGTGTTTTAAGTGGAGTTTTCCTCGCAAGTAGCTACGAGTAAAGTGTTCGTTGTTATGAAAATGTATTTCTTTTAGATAAAAAGAATCTATTTTCTCTATAGGTTCTCTCCGTTGGGTAGTATGTTTTTGTTGAGCAGCTATTTCACGCAAACGAGGCAAAAAATGTTCAGCAGCTATTTTCCCATTGTTAATGATTGTCTCACCTTTATCAAACGAAATCACATTGAATCCTTCTATATTAGGTTTGATGTATACATCTGTTTCTTTTATTTTCTGTGGCATATTATCTACCATCGGGAAAGTTGTAATTTGCGAAAAGATACTTAAAACTGAGTTGATTTCTTCTCGTTTTGCTAAAGGACTCTGTACATCTACCCCTATAATAATATCCATTCCTTTTTTTTTCACTTCGTCTACGGGGTAATTATCAGCTATACCTCCATCAGTAAGCCATTTACCATCTATTTCTACCAAATCAAATAGCGAAGGGAATGAGCCACTAGCTTGTATGGCTTGAGGTAAGAAGCCGTCTTCAAGTACTACTCCTTTCCCTGTTTCTATATCAGTAGCCACGCATAGAAAAGGAATAGGTAACTTAGAAAAATCAAAAATTTCATTCACAGGATAGAGTAATTTCACAAATTCATTGTAGATATTTTGACCTTTCGATACTGCACGAGGTAACCCTACTTTGAAGTTATCAAAAGGTAATGCTACAGTATAACGATCGTATATATAACGTTCGTGCAATGATTTTGCACGACGTGAAGTTTTGTCTTGCAAAAGTTTATCAAAGTCTAATTGTCGGAAGATAGAGTCCAATTCATTAGCCGAGTATCCTGCAGCATACATAGCACCTACCATTGCCCCCATACTTGTCCCACCAATGTAATCGATACGTATTCCTGTTTCCTCTAAAACTTTTAGTACTCCTATATGTGCTAATCCTTTAGCTCCACCACCACTGAGTACTAACCCTACCTTTATATCTTTATTAACAGTGTTTTCTTGACTATAAACTACTATATAAGGAGCAATTATAAAGAGTATAATACTTAGTAAAAATCTCATACATTATTTTCTTTTATAAACTTGGCACAAAAGTAAAAAATAATTAGTGAATTTGCAAATTTATAGAACTATAGTAAAATTATAATAGAACTAACTTCCACAAATACTTGTAAAATGTACTTTTCTTAATTCTTAGTAGCATATATTAATTTACTAAACTAACATCTATAACCTATTATTACCCAATATTTTCGTTGGATATTTTTGCCTTTTGCTGAAACAAGAGTTTCTTCAAAAGGTAATTTTGTTATGTGTTCAAAACCAGCTGATTTAAGTATTTCAGCTACTTCTTCAGCGGTATAAAACTGAAAACCTTCACGCGCAAAAGGCGCCTTCTCTCCTGTACTTTTATCTATAAAACCAATCGCTACTTTACCTTGTGAATTGAGTAAAGCGTGAGTCTTTTTGTAATAATATAATGGGTTTTCTAAAAAATAAAGAGTATTTACTGAAAAACATACATCAAAAGAATGATCGAAATTAGGGAGCTTATCAGCAGCTACTTCTAAAAAATGTACTTTTTTTTGACTAACTAAAACGTTGTTGTACTCAGTTGCTTCAGTTATCATTGCAGCAGAGGTTTCTACCCCTATATATTGTAGGGAACTTTCCTTGTTAAATAAATACGGGAGATGTTTGCCATTACCAAAACCTATCTCTAAAACTTTTTGATGAGGTTGCAGTGCTAAACAATCAATAGTACAATTTATCATAGCACTATTGGAAGCAAAAATAAAATTGCCTACTTCTTTGGCGTAGTCTCCTTCGGGATGACGAAATAGTTGTCCTAATAGACGCATATCAGTAATGGGAGGAGTCATTATTTCTTATAGTATTTCAATTAATTAGAACGGCAAAATTACGATTTTTTGTATAATAATTTGTGTAGTTAGTAAAAACATAGTACTTTTACGCCTTTAAAATTAAAACATTAAGTTCAATTTAATCCTATTAACTATAAGATTATGAAGATATTAGTATGTATCAGTAGTGTTCCCGACACTACTTCTAAAATAAACTTTACGGAAGATAACAAACAGTTTAACCCTTCAGGGGTACAGTTTATTATCAATCCTAATGATGAGTTTTGCCTCACTAAAGCTATTATGCTTAAAGAACAATTAGGGGCAAATGTTACCCTTGTGAATGTGGGAACACAAGAAACAGAACCAGTACTAAGAAAAGCTTCAGCTATAGGAGCCGACGATATCATTCGTATAGATGCCGCCCCTACTGATGCTTTTTTTGTAGCTACTCAGCTTGCAAGAGTTGCTAAAGAAGGTAATTATGACCTTATCATCGCAGGTAAGGAATCTATCGACTACAATGGAGGAATGGTAGGAGGTTATTTAGCTTCGCTTTTAAACCTTCCTTTTATAAATAAATGTATAGGTTTGGAAATTGAAGGCATCAAAGTAACTGCCCAACGAGAAATAGATGGCGGCAGAGAAAAACTAACTGCTACACTTCCTTTAGTAATTGCAGGGCAAAAAGGTCTTACTCAAGAGAAAGATCTCCGCATCCCGAATATGCGTAACTTAATGGCAGCACGCACTAAAGCAATCACGGTATTACCTGCTGAGGCTACCGATGTGAGGGTAACAACTGTAGGATTTGAGAAACTTCCTGCAAAACAACCTGTGAAAATAGTATCTGCCGATGATTTAGATACCCTTATTGATTTATTACACAACGAAGCAAAAGTAATTTAATTAAAAATGTCAGTACTCATATATATAGATTCCGAAAACGGAAAAGTGAAAAAAAGCGCTTTTGAAGTAGCTACCTATGCTCGTGCAATTGCCGATAAACAACAAACAAAAGTAGTAGCTGTAACTATAAATGTACCTCAACCTGAAGTATTAGCTGCTTATGGGGTAAATAAAGTGCTTAGCATTACCAATGACCAACTACAACATATTTCTGCCAATACACTCAATCATCTATTGCAACAAGCAGTAGCAAAAGAAAGTAGTACGATAGTGGTATTTAGCGCTTCTTCACAAGCCAAAGAAGTAGCTCCTTTATTAGCTAATAGCTTGCAAGCGGGGTATGTATCTAATGTCATTTCTTTACCTACTGAAGATTTTATTGTAAAAAGTAATGTGTTCTCAAACAAAGCGATTAGTCTTAGTCAAATCAATACCCCTATAAAAATATTAGGATTAGCTCCTAATGCTTTTAAAACAGAAGAAAAAAATGTTGAACTTACAGTAGAACCTTTTGCTCCTACACTTCCTGATAGTGATTGGGGGATACAAGTAATCACTACAGAGAAAACCTCGGGTAAAGTATCGTTAGACGATGCTACTATAGTGGTTTCAGGAGGAAGAGGGTTGAAAGCTGCCGAGAATTGGCAGATAGTGGAAGGACTTGCTGAAGTATTAGGTGCAGCAACTGCTTGTTCTAAACCTGTTGCTGATATGGGATGGCGACCTCATTCTGAACACGTAGGACAAACGGGTAAACCTGTAGCGCCTAATCTCTATATAGCTATAGGTATTTCAGGAGCTATACAGCACTTGGCAGGCGTAAATGCCTCTAAAGTGAAATTAGTTATCAATTCTGATCCTGAAGCACCTTTTTTCAAAGCTGCCGATTATGGTGTTGTAGGCGATGCTTTTGAGGTAGTTCCTAAACTCATTGAAAAACTTAAAGCAAGACAATAACAAATAATCCAAACATTATAAACTTTGCCAAGGATTCTGTCCTTTGGCAAAGTTTTTATTTTTTATTTCCCGATACAGAAGCGGGAAAATATGTTTCCTAAAACCTCCTCATTACTTACTTCTCCAGTGATACTGCCTAAATGATAAAGTGTTTCGCGTATATCAATAGCTAATAAATCACCTGATAAATGCATTTGCATTCCTTCTTCTACTTTTTCAATAGCTTGTAAGGCGTTGGAAAGAGCTTCGTAATGGCGGATATTCGTTACTACAGTTGCTTTGCCAATATGACTAAGCGTTTGAGCATAATCAGCGAGAAAGTTTTTTAACCCAGTGATGTTTTGCCCTTCTTTAGCTGAAATTCTTAATAAAGTATCAGAATAGCCTTTGAGAGATTGAAGAATCTCATCATCAAAAGCAGTTGTTTTTTCTAGTGATAAGTCTGTTTTGTTGTGTAGTAAAACATATTTAGTACCCTCTCGGTAGTTTTCCTTTACAAAAGTAGTAATTTCACTCACTGTATTATCTTTGTCATCAAATAGAAATAATATCACTGAGGCTTTTTCTATTTTTTCTTTGGCTTTTTGTACCCCTATTGCTTCTATTTGGTCTTGTGTGTCACGAATGCCTGCCGTATCAATAAAACGAAAAGCAATACCTCCTATATGCAAGGTTTCTTCAATGGTATCACGAGTCGTGCCTGCAATATCCGATACAATAGCACGCTCTTCATTTAGTAAAGCATTGAGCAAGGTTGATTTGCCAGCATTGGGTTTTCCTACAATCGCCACAGGAATACCATTTTTCAAAACATTTCCTACTGAAAACGATTGGATAAGTGATGATAACGTAGTTTTAATAGTTTTTAAAAGGTTTTTAAACTGACTTCTATCAGCAAATTCTACATCTTCTTCCGAAAAATCTAACTCAAGCTCTATTAGTGAGGCAAAATTGAGTAATTCTTGTCGTAATGCTTCTATTTCAGAAGTAAAGCCTCCACGCATTTGTTGCAAAGCTACTTGATGAGAGGCTTTACTGTCAGAGGCAATTAGGTCGGCTACCGCTTCTGCTTGGTTGAGGGCTAACTTCCCATTTAAGAAAGCGCGTTTGGTAAATTCTCCAGCTTCAGCTAAACGAGCGCCATTGGCTAAACACAATTTAATAACTTCTTCTACAATGTAATTACTTCCGTGACAAGAAAACTCTACTACGGGTTCTCCGGTATATGATTTTGTACCTTTGAAAATAGTAGCTAAACATTCATCAATTACTTGATTTTTAGCTTCTAAAGTTCCCAAATGTACTATGTGAGAGGGAGCGTCAACTAAAGACTTTTTGCTGTAGCTCTTGAATATTTGGTCTGCAATTTCTATAGCATTTGTGCCTGATAATCGGATAACAGCAATGGCACCCATTCCTGAAGCAGTTGCTAAAGCAACAATAGTATCGCTGGTATATATTGTATTTTTCTTATTCATAGTAAGTGATATTTGTTTTTTCGATGAATAACGATCGGTATTATTGGTTATGAATCTTTAATTTAATTTTCTAATGATAGGAAAAGAAAATTAAAACCTAACAATATTAGGATTTTTTTACTCTCTTAACTATGGAATCTATTTAGAGAAAGTAAAAAAGTATATTCTTTTTGATAAAGCAGTAAGAGTAATTTTTTACAATACCATACTTAGAGAAATGCGTTTGCGCACTTCGTCTTTCTCTATAACTTTTACTTGCACTTGTTGGTGGAGTTTAACTACTTCATTTACATCAGAGACATAACCTTCTTTCAGTTGAGAGATGTGTACTAATCCACTTTCTTTCACACCTATATCTACAAAGCAACCAAAGGCAGTAATATTGTTTACTATACCAGGTAATATCATTCCTATACGTACATCATCAAAGGTTTTTACATTAGGGTCGAAGGCAAAGGCTTTAGCAGTAGTACGAGGGTCGAGCCCTGGTTTTTCTAATTCCTTTAATACGTCCTTCAAATAAAGTTCACCCACCTTATCTGTTTTGTACTTTTGAATATCAATAGTGGCAATAGCTTGCTTGTTACCTATAAGTTGTGCAACT
This sequence comes from uncultured Capnocytophaga sp., assembly GCF_937936315.1. Taxonomy (GTDB): domain Bacteria; phylum Bacteroidota; class Bacteroidia; order Flavobacteriales; family Flavobacteriaceae; genus Capnocytophaga. The sequence continues at coordinate 20,003 of NZ_CALGWU010000032.1, forward strand.
GAGATACCCGTGTCCTTCGCCATTTGTTTGATGATAGGATAGGCTTCGGGGTGTACTGCTGAATTGTCGAGCGGGTTCTCACTGTTGTGTACACGTAAGAAAGCTACTGCCTGCTGGTATACTTTATCACCCAAACGAGGTACCTTTTTTAAGTCTTCTCGCTTACTAAAAGCACCATTAGCCGAGCGGTAAGCTACTATGTTTTCAGCCATCTTCTCCCCTATTCCTGATACATAACTGAGTAGTGATTTGCTTGCTGTGTTGAGGTTTACCCCTACTTTGTTCACGCAACGCACTACGGTTGTATCGAGCTCTTCTTTCAATAACGACTGGTTTACATCGTGTTGGTATTGACCTACTCCTATGCTCTTAGGATCTATCTTCACTAATTCAGCTAATGGGTCGGCAAGACGCCTTCCTATGGATACTGCCCCACGTACAGTTACATCGTAATTAGGGAACTCATCGCGAGCTATTTTAGAAGCTGAATAGACCGATGCTCCTGCTTCACTCACCACAAATACTTCTACCTTTTTAGGGAAATTAATACTTCTTACAAACGACTCCGTTTCACGAGAAGCAGTACCATTGCCTATACTAATGGCTTGGATGTTGTATTGAGAAACCATTGAGTTGAGCTTTTTGATAGCCATAGTCATTTCATTCTGGGGAGCGTGAGGGTAGATAACATCGTGATGCAAAAGGTCACCTTTTTCATCTAAGCACACTACCTTACAACCTGTACGATATCCTGGGTCAATAGCCAAAATGCGCTTTTCACCCAAAGGAGATGCTAATAATAACTGTGAGAGGTTCTCGGCAAACACACTGATAGCTTTCGCATCGGCTTTATCTTTTGCCTCTTGTAGTGTTTCGTTGGAAATAGAAGGCTCTAATAAGCGTTTGTAGCTGTCTTTTACCGTTTTCTTCAAGAAATCGGCTACTTCTCCCCTACTCTTTATGATGTTTTCTTCCATAAAAGGTAAGGTTTCTTCACTATCTACTTGTACTTTTAGTTTTACAAATCCTTCTTTTTCGGCACGCAACATTGCTAATACACGGTGAGAGGGTACTTTGTTAAGGGCTTCTTCCCAATCGAAATACTGAGCGTATTTCTGAGCTTCTTCCTCTTCGTTTTTACCTTTGGCTACTTCGCTACTGATAATTGCTTTGCGCTGAAATATTCGGCGAAGAGTGCGACGTATAAACGTATTCTCGTTAATCCATTCAGCTATAATATCCGAAGCCCCTTGTAAAGCTTCTTCTTCAGTAGGTACTTTATCGGAAAGATAACGCCCTGCTAATAGTTCCAAGTCGGTTACACGCTGACTCATTATCTGTTTTGCAAGAGGTTCTAAGCCGTTTTCTTTGGCTACATCAGCTTTAGTTTTACGTCGTTTTTTGTAAGGTAGGTATAGGTCTTCTAATTCATTGAGCTCAAAAGAGTTCTCAATACGTTTACGCAAATCGTCTGTAAGTTTTCCTTGTTCTTCAATAGAAGAGAGAATCGTTTCTTTGCGCTTACAGATATTGTCGTAATCAGCTTGGGATTTGGCTATATGCTCAATGGCTACTTCATCTAAATTCTGGGTACTATCTTTTCGATAGCGTGCAATGAAGGGAATAGTACAGCCTTCGGTTAATAGTGAAAGTGTGTTTTCAATAACTTTTTCAGGTAGTTGTGTTTGGGCTTTTATATATTGAATATTTGTCATAGTGATTTATCAAAATTGCTAATTTCTATTGGTTCTTTATCTTTTTTAAACCAACGGGCAGTAAATTCTCCTTTTAAATTTATTTCATCTCCCATTACACGCAGCCAAGAGCCTTCACGCAACCCTATTACTGGTATATTGTTGAACACGTGAAATTCTTTAATACGTGTTTCGCGAGTTTCGCCTTTGTGTTTGCTATGAGGGTCGGGATCAAGATAATGAGGGTTGATATTGAAAGGAATAAGCTCTAAAGTACGGAAAGAAGGAGGATAGACAATAGGCATATCATTAGTAGTTTGCATTGTTTGTCCTGCTATATTACTTCCTGCACTCGTGCCCATATAGGGTGTACCTCCTAATACTACTTTGCGTAAAGAGTTTATAATATCTAATTGATATAGAGCATTTACTAATACAAAGGTATTACCACCTCCTGTAAAAATAGCTTCTGCCTGTTCTATAGCTTGTTTAGGATTGACAAAAGTGTGTAAACCTACTACCCTTTTGTCTAATTGTTGAAAAAAATTAGCGGCTATTTGAGTATACTCATCGTGAGAAATTCCACTGGGGCGTGCATAAGGTACAAAAAGAATTTCATTAGTTTCTTGGAAAAAATTGCTGAGTTCATCACGCAAATAAGAGAGATAAGTACCACCATATACAGTTGAGGTACTAGCTAATAAAAGTTTTTTCATCGATTGTTGAATGTTAGGCTGCAAAAGTACTAAATAATTATGAGAGAAGCAAAATTACTATCAGTTCCGAAATTGTCTAATTGCTAAATTATCGCTACCTTTGCGCCCTTAAAAACACACTATTTATGGATACATTTGAAAAGGAACTCAATAGGCTTAATGCACCACAACGTGCAGCAGTACTTCAGAAAGAAGGTCCTATTATTGTAATTGCAGGAGCAGGTTCAGGCAAAACTCGTGTACTTACTTATCGTATTGCTAACCTAATGCGACAAGGAGTAGATGCTTTTCATATACTTGCACTTACCTTTACTAATAAAGCGGCTAACGAAATGAAAAAACGTATTGAGGATATTGTGGGCAATAGCGAGGCTAAGAATCTATGGATGGGTACTTTTCACTCTGTATTTGCTAAAATATTGCGTTTTGAAGCTGATAAATTAGGCTATCCTCAGAACTTTACTATCTATGATACACAAGACTCTCAACGACTTATTAATGGAATTATTAAAGAAAAAGAGTTGGATAAAGATGTATACAAATACAAACAAATACAACAACGCATTTCTTCTTTAAAAAATAATCTTATTACAGTACGAGCTTATTTCAATAATCCTGAACTTGTAGAAAACGATGCTATTAGGAAGCAACCGCGTTTTGGAGAAATCTATCAGGAGTATGTAGAAAGATGTTTTAAAGCAGGAGCAATGGACTTTGATGATTTACTGCTGAAGACAAATGAATTGCTGAATGTATACCCTGAAGTATTAGCTAAATACCAAAATCGCTTTCAGTACATACTTGTAGATGAGTATCAAGATACAAACCACTCTCAGTATCTTATTGTAAAAGCTCTCGCTGACCGTTTTCACAATATTTGTGTGGTAGGTGATGATGCTCAAAGTATTTATGCTTTCCGTGGGGCAAATATCAATAATATACTGAATTTTAAAAGTGATTATCCTGAAGCTAAAGAATATAAATTGGAACAGAACTACCGCTCTACTAAAAATATAGTGGAAGCAGCTAACAGTGTAATTGAACACAACAAAGTACGGTTAGATAAGGTAGTATTCACTGAAAATGAGATGGGAGAGCTTATCAAAGTACATCGCAGTCCTACTGATGCCGATGAAGGACGTTTTGTAGCGAGTTCTATCTTTGAAAATAAGATGCAACACCAGTTAGCTAATGGGAAATTTGCTGTACTTTATCGAACCAATTCACAATCGCGTGCTATAGAAGATGCTCTTAGAAAACGTGATATACCTTATCGCATTTATGGAGGACTTTCATTCTACCAACGCAAAGAAATTAAAGATATGCTTGCTTATTTGCGTTTGATTATCAATCCTAATGATGAAGAAGCATTGGTACGCATTATCAATTTTCCAGCTCGTGGTATTGGAGAAACTACAATGGAGAAACTTACATTGGCAGCTAATCACTATAAGAAGTCTATCTTTGAGATAATGTACAATGTGAATAAGTTACCTGAATTACATATTAATAGTACAACCAAGCAAAAACTCACAGATTTTGTGGTAATGATACTCAACTTGCAAGCACTCAATCAGCGAGCGAATGTATTTGAGGTAGCAGAACAAGTAGCTAAAAAAACAGGTTTATTGCAAGAATTTAAAAAAGATGGAACTCCTGAGGGTATCGCTAAAATGGAAAACATAGAGGAGATGCTTAATGGTATGAAAGACTTTGTGATTGGACAAGAAGATGTAGCCGATAGTACAGGTAGTTTAGCTGAATATTTAGAAGATGTATCTTTAGCTACGGATAGCGATAAAGAGATAGGAGATGACGATCGAGTAGCCTTAATGACGATTCACTTAGCTAAAGGCTTGGAGTTTCCGTATGTATATATAGTGGGGATGGAAGAAGATCTTTTTCCTTTGGCAAAAAGTATACAATCACGTGATGAATTAGAAGAAGAACGTCGCTTGTTTTATGTGGCGCTAACACGTGCTGAAAAACAAGCTTATCTCACCTATGCTGAAAGACGCTATCGTTTTGGAAATTTATCAGATACTGAACCAAGTAGGTTTATAGAGGAAATAGATGAACGTTACTTACATTACCTTACACATACTTTGTCTAATCCTAACTATCGTTATAAACCTTTGATAGATAGAGATATTTTTGGTGAAGTAGATAAGAGTAAATTGCGTTTACAAAAGCCTATCAGTGGTACTCCTCCTTCTAAAAATGCCCCTACGGGTGATGAACAACAGCGATTACGCAAGCTTAAACCAGTGAATAGTATACAAAATGCTTCACCTAATAGAAGTATCTACAACGAATTAGAAGTAGGAACAACTGTTTATCACGAACGTTTCGGAAAGGGAATCATCAAAGCTCTTGAAGGAGTAGGCAATGATAAAAAAGCACAAGTTAATTTTGAGTCAGGAGGACTGAAAAATATACTATTGCGTTTTGCGAAACTCACTATAATAAATGAATAAAAAAAGGTGTCGTTATGAGACACCTTTTTTCTTGTTATATTTAAAATAATAAGCTAACATTTTGTAATAGAGTTTTGCAGCTAAAAAAGCTGTTGGTTTTGCTTGCGGACTATCCATTAGTTCTACAATATCAAATGCTACTACATTACATTTTTTAAACACTTTACGCAAGAGTTTGAGCGTAGGATACCATTGTAAACCACCTGGTTCAGGAGTTCCTGTTGAAGGTGCTATTGCTGGATCAAAAGCATCTAAGTCAATAGTGATATATAGATTACCAGATACTTTGTCTAATACATCATCTATCCAATTGTTATTTTTAGCAATTTCGTGAGCAAAGAACACACGACCTTTAGGCAAATATTGTTTTTCTTCTGCATCCATTGAGCGGATACCTACTTGTACCAATTTGTGCTTTTGGTTCGCTTCAAACACAGCACAAGCGTGATTAGAAGTAGAACCATGATATTCAGGACGCAAATCAGTATGGGCATCAAGTTGCAAAACTGTGAGCTTTTCATATTTCTCACCTACAGCTCGTATTGAACCAATAGACACAGAGTGTTCCCCACCAAAAAGAGTAAAGAGCTTATCTTCGTGCTTCAATAGTTCTTGGGTCTTTTCATAAACGGCTTGTGTCATTGCTTCAGGCGAACTATTTTCAGTTACTTCACCTGCTAAGTACACTCCATTGAGGTAAGGTTCAGTATCAGTTTCAATATCGTATAACTCCATATTTTCTGAGGCATCTAAAAATAATTCAGGACCTTTGTCAGCTCCTTTGCCCCAAGTAGATGTACCATCATAAGGTACTGTTACTAACATTACTTTGGCATTTTCCAGTGTAGCATTTTCCTCTGGAATTCCAGCATACGTTCTTTTCATTGTTTATATATTTAGCGAATAAAGTGCAAAGGTAATAAAAAAATCCTAAGTTTATATACTTAGGATTTTTTTAACGCACAACACTACTAAGATTATAGGTCTATCGCAATCGGTCTGCAGATTTTACGAGCTTCTCGTCCCGTCTGATAGCCTTGTTGGCCATAAACAAAAAAACGATAGAAAGCACGGGTGCGAAAACCCCAACACCTTTCTCAGAAATAAAGCTTTCTCCAGGTGAGTTTAGCATTCGATATACAAATATTCCTAGTAAAGTAAAATTTATAAGTATATTCAGCCAGTTGAGCCACTGCTGAACACTTCTTTTCTTATATTTAAATATGCTATAGATAGCTAATACAGCTGAAAGAGCAAAGACTATCGTTCTGATCCAATCTAACCCAAAAAGAACGGGAAGACCTGCTACTATTGCAACTATCAGCATATAAACTGTTTGTATTCTCTGAATCATTTGTTATTGTTTTTTCAGTGGGCAAATATACTACTTTTCTTGAAAATAGGAAAAATTATTTCAATTTATCAAAGCCATTACCATAAACTCCCATAACATTTGTTTTGGTTACAAACGCTGAAGGGTCTATAGTACGTACTAAGCGGAAAATAGAAGTAGCTTCTGTTCTACGAGCAATTACAATCACTATTTTCTGTGAAGATTTAGAGTACCAACCAATACCATCAATAATAGTACAACCACGCTTGAGTTCACTATTGATATGGTTTGCAATTTCATCGTAGTGTTTTGAAAATATAAATAACTGCACTGATTGTCTTGCCCCATTGATAACAATTTCAACCATTTGCCACATCAATGGAAGAAGGATAAGTCCATAAACAGTTTTTTCAATTGAATTGTCGTGGCGCTCTAAAATGAAGAAAGAGGATAATACAATACACACATCCACTACCAAGAGAATGCGTGCAATACTCATATTCCAATATTTAGTGAGTATAAATCCTATAATATCAGTACCGCCAGTACTTCCGTTAGCCGAATATACTAAACCTAAACCTGTACCACAGAGTAAACCACCCATAATTACAGAAAGAAAATCACCACTCAAAGGGGGGTGTTCCAAAAAGTAAGGCATTAAATACTCTTTCCCTGCCCAAATCAATCCTGATAAAATAGATATGGAGATGAAAGTTCGGTAAGTGAACTGTTTGCTCACTGCCTTAAAACCTATTAATAATAGGGAGATGTTAATTGTCCAATAGGTAATAGCAAAATCTAATCCTAATTTGTAATTTAAGATAAGGCAGATACCTGCTAAACCTCCTGTTACTATCCCATTAGGCATTATAAAGCCTGTAATACCCACAGCGTAAGATACTAACCCTACAAATATAGTAAGGTAATCTCTTAGATAAAAAGATTTTAAGTATTTAATAGTTCTACTCTCTGATATAGCCATTGATGTAAGAATTTAAAAGAATAAATGTTCTTATTTTTAAGAAACGGCGCAAAAGTAATACTTTTCATTGAATTGCCAAACAAAATTATTGCAAACTTTCTTTGATACGACGGATAGCTTCTCGCAAATCTTTCTCAGAAGCTGCATACGAGAAACGAATGCAATTAGCATCTCCAAAAGCTTCTCCTGTAACAGTAGCTACCATTGCCTCTTCTAATAGATATAAAGAAAAATCAGAAGCATTGTTTATAATGCGTCCTCTTAAGGTTTTACCAAAGAAAGATGATATATCTGGGAAAACATAGAAAGCTCCTTCAGGTATGTTGAGTTTAAAGCCTTCAATCTCATTTAAAAGTTCTAATACTAAGTCTCTCCGACGTTTGAACTCATCTACCATATATTGTATTTTACTCTTAGGAGCTTTTAAAGCCGCAATAGAAGCTCGTTGCGCTATGGCATTAGTACCACTCGTTACTTGTCCTTGTACTTTAGCACAAGCTTTGGCAATCCATTCGGGGGCTCCCATATAACCTATACGCCAGCCTGTCATTGCAAACGCTTTAGACATTCCATTTACCGTAATAGTACGTTCATAAAGACCATTAATTTCAGCAACACTAGTTATTCTCTCATTGGTGAAGTTGATGTATTCATAAATTTCGTCAGAAAGGATGAAAATATGAGGATGTTTCCTAAGTACTACAGCAAGGGCTTCTAATTCGTCTTTGCTGTAGATAGAACCACTGGGGTTACAAGGGGTATTGAACCATACCATTTTAGTTTTAGGAGTAATAGCAGCTTCTAACTGAGCAGGAGTTATTTTGAAGTTATTCTCAATGGTTGTGTGAACCTTTATTGGAACACCTCCTGCCATTTTAGCTATTTCTTTATAACTCACCCAATAAGGTGCAGGAAATATCACCTCATCTCCAGGGTTGAGCATCGCCAAGGCTACATTTGCCAAGCATTGTTTAGCTCCCGTAGAAACTACAATTTGTGAAGGTTTGTAACTGAGGTTGTTGTCTCGTTTGAACTTCTCACAAATTGCCTCTCTCAGCTCTAAATACCCGTCAATAGGTGTGTATTTGCTGTAATTTTGCTGTATAGCCTCAATAGCAGCCTCTTTTATAAAATCAGGAATATCAAAATCAGGTTCACCTAAGCTAAGACCGATGATATCCTTGCCTTCAGCTTTGAGTTCTCGTGTTTTAGCTGCCATTCCTAAGGTAGCTGAAACTTCCATAGCGTTGATACGGTCGGATAAATACTGTTTCATATCGTTTTGTTATTTTATTTTAGTTGTAATTGTACCCATACAGGTAAGTGGTCAGAGGGATAGAGAGCATCAATGCGGGTTTCTATAATTTTGTATTGTTTGACTTTAATAGATTTTTCTGTAAAAATGAAATCTATATGTCCTTTCAGTGGCTCATCGGTTTTAAAGGCATTGAAAGTACCCATATTAGGAGTTTTGTTAGTGGGAGATAACTGAGTATCATACAGCTGTGTTGCTATCTTTTGTACAGCAGGATGTTCTGTAGGGAGATTGAAGTCACCCATTAAAATAACTTTTCCATTTTTGGCAATTTCTTTGATTTTTTGTAAAACCAAGTCAGCACTTTGTATTTGAGCTACTTTGCCTTCGTGGTCAAAATGAAGATTGAATACCCAAAAGGTTGTTTTCTTGTCTTTGAGTTTCACCCAAGAACAGATGCGATTACAGCAAGTAGCATCCCAACCTAAGGAAGGGACATCAGGTGTTTGAGAGAGCCAAAAGTTACCTTTATCAAGTAAGACAAAACGATTTTTTTTGAAGAAGATAGCTGAATGTTCACCAGCTTCTTTACCATCATCACGTCCCACACCTTCACGCTGATAGGTAGGAAAACGCTCTTCCAAGAATTTAAGCTGATGAGCTAAGGCTTCTTGTACCCCAAAGATATCAGGATTTGCATCATTGATAATGGTAAATACCTTTTCTTTTCTATTGCCTTCTGTCCAAGAGTTTATACCATCGTAGTTGTTGTCATAGCGAATGTTATAAGTCATTACGCTTAAGTTTTGTGCTACAGTAAGAGCGGGTAAAATACATAAAATAAATAATAATTGTTTCATATAAGTCAGATATTTTAAAGGTTGTATTTTATTAATCTGGAGCATTATCTAACTCCGCTTCATCTATATAGAGATAGCAATCGGCAATAGATACTTCAGCTAAAGGAATAAAATTTGAAGAGCGCATCACTTTTGTAAGCCATTCTTCACAGGAAAGTTGTTCTTTTTGAGAAATGGTATCAGAAATAGAGGTAGACAGTTCCTTTTCTGAGGTTTCTTCTTTAGATTTTTGTTTGCAAGAAGAAATCAGTAAGATACAACATAAGAAGATAAAATAATTAATTATGTTCTTCATAATACACATTACTCTTTTCGGTAAATTGGATAAATAATTTTATTTTCTTCTTGTACTCCTTCTCCAAAAATACTATCAAAAAAGTTCCAGTTGAAGAAAGAATCAGCAGCAGTAGGTTCCAAGGTTTCTAACAAATATCGTTTGGCAAATTGTGAAGTAGGTATCACATAATCACCTTTGTAAAACTGCATTTTTTCTTTATGATTACTCACTTGGGTGTCAAAATGTAAATAATGCCCTTCAAATGGATGTGTTATAGTCTTAAAGTCTTCTATTTGATAATAATTTACATTCATCAAAGTATCTTTTGTGAGCTCTTTCATTTCTATATTGTGAGCGTTGAGTCGTGCAATTACTTGTTGCCACGCTTTGGGGATTATGTAGTATTCAGGCGATACTTCTTTAGCATCAGTCTGAGCTTGTTTTATTTTTAGTTGTTTAATGTACTGATTATCAGCGTCGGCAACTTCTATAATAGTTTTCATAGTTTCATAGTTAGCTTCTACGCGTTGTTTATATGATTGAAATATGTGAGTATTCAAGCGAACACCTATACAATTCCAAAGTGAAGCATAGCCAATAGAATTGTTTGCTCTACCGATAGTTTCATCAACAATTAAACGTCGAAAAGGTTTGTGGAACGTATCTTTTTTGAAAATATCACTTCGGTTCAAGAGGGGATCTGCAAGGTGTGGTTCTAACACATTGTCAATATAACCACTTAGGAAAGATCCTAATTTTTGTTTATCAGAAAACGAGTAGCTAAGTGTATATTGATATTCTTCTTTTCGGCTTACTTGGTTGTCTATAAAAATATCGGGTTGTACTTCTTGAAAGATTTTAGCGAAAGATAAAGTATTTTCTACATCAGCTTTTACAAAATCGTTGTCTAAATTATAATGGGCAGCACTCTCTTTCCTATTTTCTTGCATTCCTACTATATTATAGGCAGGAATGGTTACTACCATCACATTCCCAGAAAGTTTGATTTCATTCTGGGCTAAATTACGGAAAAGCAACATCGTAGCGTCCACACCGTCAGGTTCATTGCCGTGAACTGCATTGTTGATGAAGATAATAGTTCGTTCTTTGCGGTATTTATTGAAGTTAAATTCAGCATCAGGGCTGTATATCACCAAATGTAAGGGTACACCATTGTCAGTTTGTCCCATTGTTTTGAAAGATATAGAAGCAAAGTCTTGCGAAAGTTGTTTGTAATAATCAATCACTTCCTCATACGAAGAGCTTTTTAAACCATCTTTATTTTCAAAAGGAGTTTCATATTTCTCAGGTGATGAAAAAAAAGGAGTTTCGCAACTTGCGAGGAGTAAGGCTGATAGTATGTAGGTGATATATTTCATTTTATACAATTCATTTTTTACTTTTCAGTATCTGATACCCAATAGTATTTCCCATATTTTTCATTAGGAAGTATTTTTATAAGCCATTTTGTATTGGTATATGTTCCTGTTTCATTCAAAACTACAATACCATCAGCTAATAGATTATCTGGATTATTATTTTTATCAGAGTCAAAATCAAAAACAGAAACTTGCATTCCTTCTTTCAAACTTATTTCATTGCCATTAGAATCTGTTTTTATATCAGCTTGTGATAAAAAATATAAATCCTCCCAAGGGGTATTAAAGTCTATCCATATTCTTGGTTTATCTAGCAAAGAAGGGTCACATTCAGCACCTTTTTGTACATATACAGTTGCACCTTCTCTCTGATATGAAATTATTTGAGCCATTTCTTAATTAATAGATCTTATTCCTTTGTCAAACAAACTTACTTTGTAGCCCAAGGCTTTAGCATCATTGGCACTATAAGCCACACAAAAATCACCTGCTAAACCACAAAATACGAGTTCTGTAATACCTTTGTCCTGCAAAAAGCCGTGCAACCCTGTATTATTAAGTTTGTTATTGTCGAAAAAAGCACTGTAACTATCTATTTCGGGGTTCATTCCTTTTCTAAAAATGGCTGAAATAGGTCTTATGTCGAGGTCTTTATGTAGTTGAGCACCAAAAGTCCCTTGCACACAATGATCTGGCCACAATATTTGTTCTATACCATTTAACTGAATTACATCAAAAGGCTTTTTACCCTTATGCTGACTTGCAAAACTTTTATGGGTAGTAGGGTGCCAATCCTGAGTAGCAACCACAAGGTCATAACCTTTCTGCATTTCTGCATTGATAAAAGGTATAATTTGATCTCCTTCTTTCACAGGTAAAGATCCTGTAGGCATAAAGTCATTTTGTACATCAATGATAATAAGTGCTTTCATATTGTTGTGAATTTGCGCCCAAAATTACAATATTTTCTAATATTATTACTATCTTTGCCCTAAAAAATATTTCGCTAATGCACTTTTTATCAGAAGATTTAGAAAATTATGCCAATGAACATACTGATAATGAGCCTATTTTATTGCAAGAGCTCAGTAAACGTACACACCTTACTGTACTTCAACCGCGAATGATTAGTGGGCATTTACAAGGGCGTTTTCTCAGTTTGTTATCTAAGTTAGTACAGCCTAATGTTATTTTGGAAATAGGTACTTATACAGGCTATGCCACTCTTTGCTTGGCAGAAGGATTACCAGCTAATGGGGTATTACATACTATTGATATCAAAGAAGAACTTATCGACTTGCAACGTGAATTTTTTGATCGTAGTGGCTATGGAAGTCAAATAGTACAACATCTCGGTAAAGCTGCCGATATTATTCCTACTCTCAACACTACTTTCGACCTTGTTTTTATTGATGCTGATAAGCAAAACTACAGTCTTTATTTTGATTTGGTTATCGAAAAAATGAACCGAGGAGGCATCATTCTTTCGGATAATGTGTTGTGGAGTGGTAAGGTCGTAGAAGAAGTAAAACACAACGATAAGCATACTCAAGCACTAATGATATATAATCAGAAGTTAAAAGATGATTCACGGGTAGAGACAGTGTTATTGCCTATTCGTGACGGCATTACAGTATCAAGAGTAAAATAAGAGAAATTTGTATATTTCGATAAAAGTATGTATCTTTGTCGCTTGAAACACTTTAGATAACTAAACGAAATGACTAATATAGAATCTTTCAAAGAAACCATTACCAACAGCTATACTTTTAAAGGCGATGCTATCACTTTAGGTGGAGCAGTATATGAAGGGCAACCTATTGAAAATGCTTTAGTAAAACTACCTTTAAAAACTTTAAACCGCCACGGGCTTATTGCAGGAGCTACAGGTACAGGAAAAACTAAAACATTACAAGTAATTGCTGAAAATCTTTCTAAAAAAGGCGTTCCAGTACTTTTAATGGACCTGAAAGGTGATCTCAGTGGAATTGCAGCATCGGGTGAAGTAAAACCTTTTATTTTAGAACGATTAGGTAAAATAGGATTAGACTTTCAACCACAAGCATTTCCTACTGAATTACTCACCATTTCAAACCAGAAAGGAGTGCGTATGCGTGCTACCATTTCAGAATTTGGAGCTGTATTGCTCTCGCGCATTTTGGATCTAAGTGATATACAAGAGGGCGTTCTTGCGGTTGTTTTTAAATATTGTGATGATCACGCATTACCTCTTCTAGATCTTAAAGATCTTAAAAAAATTCTTCAATATGCTACTGAAGAGGGTAAAACGAGTTTTGAAAAAGAATATGGTTCTATCTCTAAAACCTCTACTAGTGCAATCCTACGTAAATTAGTAGAGTTAGAACATCAAGGTGCAGAGCTCTTCTTTGGAGAACGTAGTTTTGAGCCCCAAGATTTGTTGCGTACAAATAGCCAAGGTGAAGGCTATGTGAATATCATTAGACTTACTGATATACAAGATCGTCCTAAGATGTTCTCTACCTTTATGTTGAGTCTGTTGGCTGAAATATACACTACTTTCCCAGAAGTAGGTGATATGGAGAAACCAAAATTGGTTATCTTTATAGATGAAGCACATCTTATCTTCAACGAAGCCTCAAAAACTCTCCTAAACCAATTAGAAAATATTGTAAAACTCATACGTTCTAAGGGCGTAGGATTGATATTTTGTACTCAAAATCCAACAGATATACCTGATGCAGTGCTCTCACAGTTAGGTATGAAAGTGCAACACTCACTTCGTGCATTCACAGCTAAAGATCGTAAAGCTATTAAGCTAATCGCTGAAAATTATCCTTCATCAGAATTTTACGACACTACAGAAACTCTTACAACACTTGGTACGGGAGAGGCTTTAGTGACGGCATTAAACGAAAAAGGAATCCCTACACCTTTGGTAGCCACAATGATGCGTGCTCCTATGAGTAGAATGGATATACTTACCGATACCGAAATAGAAAACCTTGTAAATAACTCTGAATTAGTACGTAAATACAACGAAGTTATCGATCGTGAAAGTGCTTATGAGTTACTCAATAAAAAAATTGAAGAAGTTAATGAGGAAGAACAAAAGCAAAAAGCAGCGAAAGAAGAGGCTGATAGGGCAGAAAAAGTAGAAAAAACATCATCTAACAACAATGCTAAAGCTCCAGCAAAACGCTCAGGACAAAATCCATTAATAAAAATGGTAACTAGTGCTACTTTTATACGAGGTGTATTAGGAATATTGAATAAAATTATTAAGAAATAATGAAAAAGTTTATCATCACCACTATAGCCTTGGTCGGGCTTATCGCTTGTAACAACAACAAAAATAATTTTCTGATTACCAATAACAGCATAGGGGTACTTCAAAAAAATACACCTATACAAAAATTAGATTCTATTTTTGCTAAAGATTCAATTGTAAATTCTAATGTGGAAGGAGAGTTGCGTTATGCGAGTTCTGAGCGCATTACAATCTTTAGTAAAGAAGGAAAAGAACTTCTTGAAATCACTCCTACTACCAATGAAAAAGGCGTAGAAGTGATAGAGAGTGTATTAGTACTCTCTCCTTTGTATATTACCGAAAAAGGTATATCGTTAGAGAGTACTTTTAAAGATGTGAAGGATAAATATTCTGATTTAGAAATACAACCCTCTATCAGTAGTGTGCTTGTTACTCCTAAAGGTCAAAATTTCTATTTTACATTCGATAAAACTGCAATCAAAACTGCTTTCAGTCTTACTGATAATATCTCTAAGGATGATATAGAAGAGGGCGCTAAAATTAAACATATCACTATCAACTTTTAAAGTTATATATTATATAAAAAAAATGAATAATTTTAAACTAAACAGCATAGAAGAAGCTGTAGAGGATATAAAAAAAGGAAAAGTAATCATTGTAGTAGATGATGAAAACCGTGAAAATGAAGGAGACTTTATAGCAGCCGCTGAGAAAGTAACTCCAGAAATGATTAACTTTATGATTACTCACGGTCGCGGATTAGTATGTGCACCACTTACTGAAAAAAGATGTGCAGAATTAGACCTACCGATGATGGTGCAGAACAATACTGTACTACACGAAACTCAGTTCACTGTATCAGTAGATTTAAAAGGAAATGGCTGTACTACAGGTATTTCGGCTTTCGATAGGGCTAAAACTATCCAAGCACTAGTAAATCCTGAAACTAAACCATTTGATTTAGGACGCCCTGGACATATATTTCCACTCCGTGCTAAACAAGGAGGTGTGTTACGCCGTTCAGGACACACTGAAGCTGCTATAGACCTCACACGTATAGCAGGACTTTATCCTGCAGGTATTTTAGTAGAAATACTAAATGAAGATGGTACGATGGCTCGCTTGCCTCAATTGGTAGAAGTAGCTAAAAATTTTGACCTTAAAATCATATCTATAGAAGACCTCATTGCCTATCGTATGCGTAAGGATACTTTAGTGGTAAAAAAAGAAGACTTCTTATTACAAACTCCTTATGGAGAATTTCGCTTACGTGCTTATGAGCAAACTACTAACAAACAAATCCATTTGGCATTTACAAAAGGTACTTGGAAAAACGATGAAGCTGTTCTCACTCGTGTACACGCTTCGTTTATTAGCAATGACATTTTAGAAGTCTTAGCTGGTGATAAAGATAATCCATTAGAACGTATCTTTAAAAAAATAAACGAGGAAGGCAAAGGTGCTGTAATTGTAATCAATAAAGAAGGGTATTCTCAGAACCTATTACAACATATTGCTCAAATGAAAGAAAATCAAAAAGGAAATCCTCTACCTCAAATAGATAAAGACACTAAAGATATAGGTATGGGAGCTCAAATACTCAATGATTTAGGTATTCGCAAATTGCGATTGCTTAGCAATTCTAAAAATGCTTCAAATTATGTAGGTATGTCAGGCTACGGACTTGAAATCACGGAAGAAATTCCTTATTAAAAACAAATTGATGAAAAAAATACTATTCTTTTTTGGATTATTCAGTTGTGTTTTTGCTCATTCACAAGAGCTTAATGCTATAGTAACAGTAAATACACAGCAAGTGAATTTGAGCAATCGTTCAGTATTCAAAACTTTAGAAAAGTCATTGCAAGAGTTTATCAATCAAACGCGATGGACAGATATAAAGGTGCGTGAAAACGAGCGATTGCGTTGTAGTTTTACATTGGTGATTACTAAGTTTGAAAATACACGTTATGAGGCTACTCTTTTGGTACAATCGTCACGACCTGTGTATAATAGTGCTTATCAATCACCTATTTTTAACTTGCAAGATAAAGAAGTATCTTTTGAATATCAAGAATTTGCACCACTTTCATTTAATGAAAGTACTTTTGAGTCTAATCTTACTTCAGTAGTTGCTTACTATGCTTATTTGTTATTAGGCTTTGATGCTGATACTTTTTCAGAAAAAGGAGGGTATCCTTATTTTATCAAAGCCAAACAGATTGCTAATTTAGGACAAAATAGTGGCTACGAAGGATGGATAGATAATGGTAGAAATAATCGTTTTTCACTTATAAACGAACTCATTTCTGAGAATTATGATGATTACCACAAAACTCTATATCAATATCACCGCTTAGGTTTAGACCAAATGAGTTCTAATGAAAAACAAGCTAAAGAAACAATCCAGAATGCTATCTTGTTATTAGATAGAATACCAAGTCTTCGCCTTAATTCTTATGCAATGACGCTCTTTTTCAATGCAAAAACTGATGAGATTACAGCTATTTTTGCAGGAGGGGCAATGGTAGATACTAAAAAACTAAAAGAAACCTTACAAAAATTAGCCCCAACTCAAAACACTAAATGGGGAGAAATTAAATAACGACTATGCTCACATCACTTTCTATAAAAAACTATGCTCTTATAGATGACTTGAAAGTAGATTTTCCTGAAGGTTTTATTATAATTACTGGTGAAACAGGTTCGGGAAAATCAATTATGCTTGATGCTCTCTCTCTTATTTTAGGAAAACGTGCCGATATGGCTTCCCTTCGTAATAAAGAAGAAAAATGTGTAATAGAAGCAGAATTTTCACTACAAAAATATAGTTTTCAATCGTTGTTTAACGAATTAGATCTTGATTACGATTCACAGACAATTATCCGTAGAGAGATACTCCCTTCAGGTAAATCAAGAGCTTTCATAAATGATGTCCCTGCTACTTTAGAAGTACTTTCTCGTTTAGGACAACTTTTAGTAGATATTCACTCTCAACATCAAACTTTAGCCTTGAGTGATACTTCTTTTCAGTTTGAAATTATTGATGCTATGGCTGATGATCAATCACTTCTTATAGCATATTCACAGCTTCATCAATTATTAAAGAAGGAACAGAAAAAATTACAAGAACTTATCGAATTTCAAAAAAATGCAACTAAGGAATATGATTATAATTTGCACCAACTAAAAGAATTTAAATCAGTCACATTAGAAGAAGGCATTCTAGAGGAATTAGAAGAGAGTTATCAAGAAGCTTCAAATATAGAAGATATAAAAGAAAGTGTAACAGAAAGTATACAGTTGCTCAATGATGAGGAAGTAGGGATACTCAATAACTTACGTGAACTCAAGCGTGCATTTTCTAATCTTACAGAATACAAGCAGCAATACAGAGAGCTCTATGAACGTATAGAATCTGCATTTTTAGAACTCGAAGATTTGAACAGTGAAATAGCCTATATAGACGAAAATATAGAAACTGATCCTGAGAGTTTAGAAGAAATATCGGCTCAACTCAACAAAATATACGCACTCCAAAAGAAACACAAAGTAACAACAATTGCTGAACTCATTAAAATTCAGAAGGAATTAGAAGAAGCAGTATCTAAAACTGAAAGTGTAGATATAGATCTCAATCAGCAACAAAAAGCAGTAGAAGCCCAAAGGGTTGCTACTCTAGAAAAAGCTACCGAGATTCACAAAGCACGTGAAAAGGTAATTCCTGCTTTAGATAAGAAACTCACACACTTTATGCACGAATTAGGTATGCCAAATGGTAAATTTGCTATAGAGCTCAAAACTACTGATAGTTTCTTTACTAATGGCAATGATGAGTTATCATTCCTTTTTTCAGCTAATAAAGGTGGAGATTTTGGTACTTTGAAAAAAGTAGCTTCAGGAGGAGAACTCTCACGTATAATGTTAGCAGTAAAAGCTATAATGGCAGAGCATACTGCCTTGCCTACTATAATGTTTGACGAAATAGATACAGGAGTGTCTGGAGAAATTTCTCAGAAAATGGGTGATATAATGAAAACAATGAGTAAAAACCGACAAGTATTTGCAATTACTCACTTACCGCAAATAGCTGCTAAAGGGAATTATCATTTTAAAGTATTTAAAGAAGATAAGAATGGTAAGACTACCACACATTTGAAATTACTCACTGAAGAAGAACGTATTACTGAACTATCAGAAATGTTAGAAGGTAAAAATAGTGGAGTTTCAGCACGAAACCACGCAATAGAACTATTAAAAAAGGGATGATTTAATCATCCCTTTTTTATTGACTAATCTGATTGTAGAATTTATCAAAAATAATTTTAAACCATTCAGTATATTGATGAGGATGTTTTGTAATATCAGCTTTGATGTTTTTGGGAGATTCCCAACGCCAACTAGATACTTCATCAGGGTTAATAATAGGTGAATCATTGTAATAACCTATAAGGATATGGTCGAGTTCGTGTTCAGTAAGCCCATTGTCAAAAGGGACTTTATAAATAAAACTTAACACTTCACTAAGCTCTGTAACAAATCCCATTTCTTCTTGTAATCGGCGTTTACCAGCTTCAATAGTAGTCTCTCCTTCACGTGGATGACTGCAACAAGTGTTTGTCCACAAATTAGGTGAATGGTACTTATTAGCAGCTCTTTGTTGCAGCATAATCTCCCCTTTATCGTTAAGTATAAATACAGAGAAAGCCCTATGTAATAGCGCTTTTTGATGTACTTCAAGCTTTTCCATCAAGCCTATAGGGTTGTCTTGTTCGTCTACTAATATTACTTTTTCTTCCATCGCAAAGGTTTATTTTACTTCTACCCTATCACCTTTATCAATTCCCCATTTATCAGCTAAACCTCCATTAATTTCAAGTACATACATCGCAGGTTTTTCTGAAGGTAAAGAGGTTTCATCGTATGGGCGAGCGTTTTTAGCAATACTTACTACCTTCTTATCTTTGTCTAAATAGATGATATCCAAAGAAATTTCAGTATTTCTCATATAAAAGGAGCGTGGTGCTTCTTCAGAGAATATAAACCACATTCCTTGATGTTCATCCATTGAAGAACGATACATCAATCCTAAGGAACGTTCCATTTCATTTTTTGCAAACTCTACATCAATGGTTTGGATAAGGGAATCGTTTTTAAAAATAGAAAGCTCTCCGTCTTTAGTAAACTGAATGTCATCAGGGGTAATCTCTACGATTTGTTCAGTTTTATTACTGCCAAAAAAACGAGGTAAAATGAGAGCGATTGCAGCTAAGGCTACTAATGCCAAAGCTACTGTTACAAAGTGTTTTCTAAAAAATTGCATTTTTGTTTTTGAATATAATTATACTTTTTGTGTTTTTCTAAATAATAAATAAAATCCTACTATGATAAATGGAATGCTCAGCCATTGACCTGTAGAAAATAAACCTAAAGAACTTTCAAATCCTCCTTGACTTTCTTTTACAAATTCTACCGCAAAACGAATGCTCCACAAAGCTATTAAGAAAAGACCGAAAATAAAGTAAGGTTTATTCTTCTTGTCAGTTTTCCAATACACGTACCACAATACCCAAAACAGACAGAAATAACCAAAGGCTTCGTATAATTGTGCAGGGTGTTGGTAAGGAATGGAGGCTAATATTTCGGAGAAACGTGGGTCGTGAGCAATGAGTTGGTAAGCCGATTGTGGGTCAGATTGTTGAGTGATTTCCATTGCTTGGCGTGGAAAGATAGCTCCTCCTTGTACAAATTTCACCCCTAAAGGAAAAGTGTCACTTACTTCTTTACCATTGATTTCAGAATTGAAAAAATTCCCAAAGCGTACAAACATTCCTCCAATAGTAATAGGAATTACTACACGGTCTAATATCCATGATAGACTGATATCTTTATATTTACGTACATATAGTATCATAGCAATAATAATCCCTACGGCAGCCCCGTGACTTGCTAAACCTGAAAATCCAGTAAGTTCCCAGCCTCCTCCTGCCTTTTCTTTGATAGGTAAAAAGATCTCTAGCAAATGGTCTTTGAAATAATCCCAATTGTAGAAGAAACAATCACCTAAACGTGCACCTACTAAGGTAGCAACTGCTGTATAGACAAATAAAGTATCAAGCTGTTGTACAGTTTTACCTTCATTGAGATATATTTTTTTAGTGAGATACCACCCCAAACTAAAAGCGACGATAAACATTAAGCTGTAATAACGAAGAGAAAATGAGCCTACAATAGGTAAGTTTATAGTAGTGAGAATCTCATTAGAATTCCATATAAAATTTAAAGCAATCATATAGTGATAGTTTTGAGGGCGTAAAAGTACAACTTTTTATTGAATGCACAAGCAATTTGTATGTATTCGTATTTTTTAGTACTTTTGTCGCCAGATATAATTAATGAAAAATGCGCATCATTTCAGGAAAAAATAAAGGTAAACAATTAATAGCACCAGCCAAACTCCCTGTTCGACCTACAACCGATTTTGCTAAGGAGGCTTTGTTCAATATTCTTAACAACTATTACTATTTTGATGAACTTTCGGTACTTGATCTTTTTGCAGGTACAGGAAATATCAGTTATGAATTTGCTAGCAGGGGGTGTCCTTCACTTATTGCAGTGGATAGTCATAGTGGTTGCGTGCAGTTTATTAGCAAAACAGCACGTGAGCTTGACTATCCTATCACAGTGCTCAAAGCTGATGTGTATGAATACCTCAAACGTACTGTACAGCGTTTTGATGTAATTTTTGCTGACCCTCCTTATGAACTTCCTATAGAAAAATTTACTGAGATTGCTGAGCTCGTTTTTGAAAGAGATTTTCTCAATGAAAATGGCACTCTCATTATAGAACATTCTTCTCGTACTGACCTCTCAAATTTACCTCACTTTGTAACCTCTAAAAAATATGGAGGTTGTGTGTTTAGTATGTTTGAATAATTTTTAATTTGTCAATTTAAATTGAAGTAAGTATTCTTTTGTTTCAGCTGAAATACGCAAACTTTCTCTCGCCTTTTGTATGGTTTTGTTTTGTACAAAAGGCGTAAGTGTTTTAGCTTCTATATAAGGGATTGTAGCCTTGTATTGTTTAGCTAAAGCTGTAGCGAAATACCACGCTATCATCATATTGATGTAATATTCTTCTGAACGTATGGCAGCTACCCAATCTAAATGAGTTGTTTTAAAATGCTCATCTAAGTAATTAGAGAGTAATACCCCAATAGCATAACGCACTGTATAAGTTTCGCTACTTTTGAGCCATTTTTGAACATAACTCAACACTTCTTCAGGGTATTTCAAGAAAATTTTAGGGGCAAAAGTATCGCAAGTAGCCCAATTGTCGATATATGGTAAAAATTGTGTAGTGTATTGTATTACCTTTTCAAAATCTTTCAATTGAGCTATGATAAAGGCGTGCAGATTATTTTCTTCGTAGTAATAATGAGGCAATTTTTCCAAGAAAGCCATAGCCTCCTTAGGTTGTTGTTTCAGTAATTCTTTAGCTAAAGAGCGCATTGCTGGGGTTCGTACTCCAATGATACATTCTTTATCAATGGTAGGGATAAGTTTAGCAGTAAAATCGCGGTAAGGAATATCAGCTAAAGCTAGAAGACGTTCTGTTATAAACATAATGATAAATAATTGGTGAGGCAAATGTACAAAATAAATGATAAATGATAGAAGTTCAGATAAAAAATCTTGCTTTTTATGGAAATAGTTTGTAACTTTGTCGCGTTTAATAAATTATATGTATATGACACAAATATTAAATCACGCCGATATTGAACACAAAATAAGACGCATTGCTTATCAAATTTATGAAACACATCTTAATGAAGAGGAAATCGTGTTAGCAGGTATCAATGGCAATGGATATGTATTTGCAGAGAAACTTGCAGTAGCATTGGCAGGTATTTCACCTTTAAAAGTAGTTTTATGCCAAATTATAATGGATAAAAAAAATCCATTGATAGGTACTACGATTTCTATTTCTGCTGAACAATATACTGATAAAGCAGTGATAGTGGTAGATGATGTGCTCAATTCAGGGCGTACACTTATCTATGGAGTGAAACACTTCTTAGAAGTACCTCTAAAACGACTTACAACAGCAGTGTTAGTGAATCGCAATCATAAAGATTATCCTATAAAAGCTGATTTTAAAGGCATTTCATTATCTACTTCCTTACAAGAACACATTTCAGTAACTTTTGAACCAAGTAATTATAGTGTAGATTTGTCGAATTAATTATTTAATTTGTTATGTACACAACACTCATCATTCTCTTTATATCAGCCTTGTTTTTTATGAGCGGTAAAGTCCGTTCCGATTTGGTAGCTATGTGCGCCTTAGTGCTTTTAGTACTTTTCGGTATTCTTACACCCGAACAAGCCTTGTCAGGTTTTTCGGATAAGGTAGTGGTGATGATGATAGGACTTTTTGTAGTAGGAGGTGCTATCTTCCAAACGGGATTAGCAAAGATGATGAGTAGTAAAATCTTGCGTTTAGCAGGTGATAGTGAGGTGAAGCTCCTTGTTCTGGTGATGCTTGTTACAGCTTTTATTGGAGCTTTTGTAAGCAATACAGGTACAGTAGCCTTGATGATGCCTATTATTGTGAGTATGGCAATGAGTGGTAATATCAATAGTAGTAGGTTGCTGATGCCTATGGCTTTTGCAAGTAGTATGGGCGGTATGATGACACTCATCGGTACACCTCCTAACTTAGTAATCGATGGAGAGTTAGTGAAAAATGGCTATGACAAACTCACCTTTTTCTCATTCACCCCTGTAGGATTAGTATGTTTATTAGTAGGGATGTTAGTATTGATACCTATTACTAAAATCTTTTTAACTAAAAAAGGAGAAGGAGGAAGTGACAAAGGCAAAGGAGGAAAATCGCTGAGTGATTTAGTAGGGGAATATCAATTATCTAAGAACTTATATCGCGTATTGGTAAACGAAAATACTTTATTCAAAGGTAAGACACTTAAAGAAATTAATCTTTCACAACATTATCATATTTCAGTATTAGAAATTAGGCGCAAACCTGCTTCTAATAATCCTTTTTTTAAAACAGGTAATCAGGAGATTGTAAATGCAGACACTGTAATTTATGAAGGAGATATTCTTTATTTACGAGGTGATTTTGAGTCAATTAAACAAATGAATGTTGAAAATCACTTGAACTTCCTTGATACACACCATCCTGAACAACGTTTGCCTAATGAATTACACTTTCACGATATAGGAATAGCTGAAGTGTTGATAATGCCCGCTTCTAAATTAGTAAATACTCGTATTAGTGATAGCAAACTGCGTGAGCACTATGGGCTTAATATCTTAGGTATTCAACGTAAGGATACCTATATTTTACAGAACTTGAAAGACGAAAAGATGCACGCAGGTGATATATTATTAGTACAAGGAACTTGGGATCATATAGCCAAGTTAGATGCCGAAAGAAGTCAGTTAGTAGTATTAGGTCAACCTCTTGCCGAAGCATCGAAAGTAACCCTCACTCATAAAGCTCCTATAGCAGCCTTGATAATGGTAGCAATGGTAGTAGCGATGATGTTCGATTTTATTCCTATAGCTCCTGTAACAGCTGTACTCATAGCCTCTCTTCTAATGGTTATTTCAGGTGCTTTACGCAATATAGAAGCAGCTTACAAAACGATTAATTGGGAGAGTATTGTGCTTATTGCAGGTATGTTGCCAATGGCATTAGCCTTAGAAAAAACAGGAGTATCTGCTTTAGTTTCTAATGCATTAGTAGGAAGTTTAGGCGATAAAAGTCCATATATACTATTAGCAGGGGTATATTTCACCACTTCATTAATGACAATGTTTATTAGTAATACAGCTACAGCGGTACTTTTAGCACCTATTGCTATGAAAACAGCTTTATCGTTAGGTTTACAACCTCAAGCATTTATGTTCGCAGTAGCTGTAGGAGCGAGTATGTGTTTTGCTTCACCATTTTCTACTCCTCCCAATGCTTTAGTAATGTCAGCAGGACGTTATACATTTTCCGATTATGTAAAAGTAGGCTTACCATTACAAATTATTATGGGGATTGTAATGGTGTTTGTTTTACCGTTATTATTTCCATTTTGATAAAAAGTTGTATCTTTGCCGAAAATTATTAAAAATAAAGAATGAAAAAAAGAATTTCAGATTTTTTGTTAGACGTTTCTAAATACGTATTTGCAGGCTTGTTAATAGCTCCATTATTTAACTCTTCTTTTATGTGTAATGAAGCTTGCTGGTGTGCTTTTATAGTAGCTATATTAGCTCTTATAGTAGGACTTTCCCTCTCTAAACAGAAAAAAGTATTAGGAAATAAAAATAACAATAACCGCAATAAAAATTATCGCAAAAATAATAACAATAGGAATAATAACACTGCTGCCAACAAAGCATAACAATTTCTCCTTCAAAAACTATGAAAGTCTATTTTGATAATGCGGCTACTACTCCCCTTTATCCTGAGGTTGTAGAAAAAATAACAGAAGTATTGAATCATACTTATGGTAATCCATCATCTACTCACGCCTTGGGGCGTGGTGCAAAATCACTTATTGAATACAGTCGCAAGCAAATAGCAAAAGAACTAAATGCTTTACCCTCTGAAATTATTTTTACTTCAGGGGGTACTGAAGCTGATAATTTTATTCTCCACAGTTGCGTACGTGATTTAGGCGTACAAGTAGTTATTTCTTCACTTATAGAACATCACGCTGTACTACATACATTGGAAGTATTAGCTAAGGAATATCCTATACAAATAGTTTATGTGAATCTCACGGAAAGAGGAGATATAGATCTTCAACATTTAAAGAACTTACTTGAGCAATATACTGAAAAAAAGGTATTAGTAAGTTTGATGCATCTAAATAATGAGATAGGAAACATTTTGCCTTTGAAGGAAGTAGCTACACTTTGCAAAGAAAAAGGAGCGTATTTTCACTCTGACACAGTACAATCTGTAGGACATTATTCTATTAACTTACAAGAGATTCCTGTAGATTTTATCACAGCTTCAGCTCATAAGTTTCACGGACCTAAAGGAGTAGGATTTGCTTTTATTAGAAAAGGTATAGTTTTACATAGCATCATTACTGGAGGAGAACAAGAAAAAGGTTTGCGTGCAGG
The DNA here is from genome assembly GCF_937936315.1 of uncultured Capnocytophaga sp. Taxonomy (GTDB): domain Bacteria; phylum Bacteroidota; class Bacteroidia; order Flavobacteriales; family Flavobacteriaceae; genus Capnocytophaga. The sequence continues at coordinate 45,380 of NZ_CALGWU010000032.1, forward strand.
TACAGAAGCTGTACATAACATAGCGGGTATGGAAGTAGCTTTTAACTTGTGCTATAAAAATTTAAACAAGAATACTGAAAAACTCAAAAACTTGAAACAATATTTTATACATCAACTCAAACATCATTTTCCTGAGATAGTATTCAATGGAACATCAGAGAGTTTAGAGGAAGGTAGTTATGCTATAGTGAACGTAGGCTTTCCTGCATTACAACAGCAAGATAACACTTTGCTTTTTCAGTTAGATCTAAAAGGTATTGCCTGCTCAAAAGGAAGTGCTTGCCAAAGCGGTAGCGTACAAGTTTCACATGTATTATCGGCTTTTATGCCAAAAGAAGCACTACAATATCCTTCGTTGCGCTTCTCATTTTCAGCTTTTAATACAATAGAAGAAGTAGATTTTCTCATAGAAAGTCTTAAAGAAATCTCCCTTAATAAATACTGATAATAAACTACTTATGTTTATTATAGAGAATAAAGCTGAAAATATTTTCAAAAAAAAGTAGGTATTTCAAAATATTGTTGTAATTTAGTAGCGTTTTTAAACAATATTTGTATTTAAATCTTAGATATGTCAGAGGAAAAAAACACATTAGCCATAGAGGACAATCGTTTAGAAGAAGCTTCATTTGTAAATTATGAAGCAATGTCTCTTAGTGAATTGACTAAAGAGTTGAAAGAACTGCTCCTTACCGAGAAAACTCAAGCTATCAAAAAACAAGTGGATGCTATCCGCTATGAATTTGATAAAAAGTACGATGCGCTGGTAGAAGAGAAAAGAGAAGAGTTCATTGCCGATGGAGGTGAACCTCATAACTTTTCTTATGAAATTCCTATCTATAAGGAGTTCTACACAGCTTTCAATAACTATCGTGAAAAGCGTAATCAGTACTACAAGGAAATGGAAAAAACTCATAAGGAAAATCTTGCTAAGCGTCGAGAAATTATAGAAGAGCTAAAGAACCTTATCAATACAGAGGAACACATAGGCACAACTTTTAAACAATTCCAGCAATTGCAAGAACGCTGGCGCAAAGCAGGTGCTGTTTCTAATGCCGATTATGAAGACTTGTGGAATACCTACCACCACCACGTAGAAAATTTCTATGACTATATCCACCTAAGTAAAGATTTACGTGATATTGACTTCAAACGCAATTTGGAAGAAAAATTAAAAATCATTCAACGAGCCGAAGCTCTCGCTCAAGATGATGTAGATGCGCTACTTGCCTCACGTGAATTGCAAGTGTTACATCGTATTTGGAAGGAAGAAATAGGTCCTGTAGATAAAGAATACCGTGAGAGTATATGGCAACGTTTTAGCGAACTGACAAAAAAAATACACGACAAACGTCAATATTACCTCAAAAATTTAGATAAAATATATGAGGAAAATGCTGTGAAAAAACAAAGCATTATCGATCGTATTAAAAAAATAGGAGAAAAAGAACCTACTACACATAATGCTTGGAAGCAGCTTTCTAAACAAGTAGAAGAATTGAGACAAAACTTCTTAAACGTAGGAAAAGTTCCTTTGCAACAAGCTGATGAAGTGTGGAAAAACTTCAATGTAGCTTTGCGAAGCTTCAACAAAAAGAAAAACCAGTTCTACAAAATTCTTAAAAAAGAACAACAAGAAAATTTGACCAAAAAACTAGCCTTAGTAGAAATAGCTAAAGCAAACCAAAATAGCACCGACTGGGAAACTACTACTGAATTGATGAAAAATATTCAGAAAGAGTGGAAAGAAATAGGAAGTGTACCTCTTAGAAACACCGAAAAAATTTGGAAAGAGTTCAAAAAGGCTTGTGATACTTATTTTGCTCATTTTGCAGAAGCAATCCAACATTCTAAGAATAAGGAAAATAATGCTCTTGAACAAAAGAAAACCTTCTTAGACAAACTAAAAGAATACCAATTAAGCACTGATAGAGATAAGGAAATAGAAACCTTACAGAATTTTGTGAATGAATGGAATGCTTTAGGAGCTACTCATCATTCTAAGAGAACTATTGACATCAAATTCCACAAAATAATTGATGCATTGTACAAAAAACTCAATTTTGATAAACAAGAAATTGAGATTATTAAATACAACAATAAATTAGAACAACTTATCAATGATGATAATGAGAATTCTCTCAATAATGAGGTAATTTTTGTAAAACGTCGTATTGAGGAACTCAAGTCGGAAGTATTGCGATTAGAAAATAACTTAACTTTCTTTGGTAATGTTGATGAGAAGAATCCATTAGTGCGTGATGTGATTAAAAACATCAATAATCAAAAAGAGGCCCTTAAAACTTGGGAAAATAAACTTCGAGAGCTAAAACATTTGCAAAAAGCACAATTAGTTGAAACAGCTGAGGAAAATACAGAAGAAGAAAAGGAATAGTTTTAAATGTGAAATTAGTATTTGCTACCCATAATCAGCATAAATTAAAAGAAATACAAGCTCTTTTACCTCCAAACATTCAATTGTTGAGTTTGGATGATATTGGCTGTGATGAAGATATTCCCGAAACAGCTACTACCATTGAGGGCAATGCCTTACTAAAAGTACAATACATCCAAAAACACTATCATTGTAATGTTTTTGCTGATGATACAGGTTTAGAAGTTCAAGCATTAAATAATGCTCCAGGGGTATATTCAGCACGTTATGCAGGTGAACACAAAAGCGATGCAGATAATATGCAATTGCTTTTGAGAAATATGGAGGGAATCTCTCACCGAGAAGCTCAATTTAAAACTGTTATAGCCTTGTGCTTAGAAGGTGTTGTATATACTTTTGAAGGTATTGCAAAAGGAAATATAGGTACAACTCCCATAGGAACTAATGGTTTTGGGTATGACCCTATATTTATTCCTGAAAACTCTGATAAAACTTTTGCTGAACTCACTCAAGACGAAAAAAATCGTATCAGTCACCGTGGAAAAGCTTTTGAAAAGTTGTTAGATTTCTTAAATCAAAAAATTCAGTAAGGAAAAGATGAGTTTACTAGAAGTTAAAAATATCAAACGCGATTTTAGATTAGGTTCTGAAATACTACACGTACTAAAAGGTATCAATCTTTCCATAGAAAAAGGAGAGTATGTTGCTCTAATGGGACCATCAGGATCAGGCAAATCTACCTTAATGAATATCTTAGGCTGCTTAGATACTCCCACTTCTGGTGAATATATCTTAAACGGAAAAGATGTGAGCAAGATGAGTGATTCAGAGTTAGCTGATATACGTAATAAAGAAATAGGTTTCGTATTTCAAACTTTTAATTTGATGCCACGTACTACAGCTTTAGATAATGTGGCTCTCCCAATGGTATACGCTGGTGTTAAGAAAGAAAAACGACACGAGCGTGCTAAAGAGGTATTGAAATTAGTAGGCTTAGATAATCGTATGCTTCACAAACCTAATGAGTTATCAGGAGGACAACGCCAAAGAGTGGCTGTCGCACGTGCTTTGGTAAATCACCCTTCTATTATTTTAGCAGATGAACCTACAGGAAATCTCGACTCTAAAACTTCTTATGAAATAATGAACCTTTTTGACGAAATTTACCAAAAAGGAAATACCGTTATCTTGGTTACTCACGAGGAAGATATAGCACAGTATGCCAAGCGTATTATCCGATTAAAAGACGGACTTATAGAAACCGATAGTGCTAAGTAAAATGAATATCGGAATTGTTATCCCTGCTTATAATGAGGCAGAAAGCATTGGTACTACTCTACATTCTCTGCTCAATCAAACTTATCTTCCTTCTCAAATTATAGTAGTAGATGATGGTTCTACTGATAGCACTGTTGAGGTAGTAAATCACATTGCTTCTAAGTATCCTATAGTACAATTGATACAACGTGGTGAAAAAGGAGAACACTTACCTGGAGCTAAAGTTGTACAAACTTTCAACTATGGACTTTCTTATCTAAAAGAAGATATAGAAGTGATTTGTAAATTTGATGCAGACCTTATTTTTCCTGATAATTATCTTGAAATACTAAATCTACAATATAGCAAAAATCCTCAATTAGGAATGTTTGGGGGCTTTTGTTATATTGAGAAAAATGGCTTGTGGGTACTTGAAAATCTCACAAATAAAGACCATTTGAGAGGTGCTGTAAAATCATATCGGAAAGCGTGTTTTGAAGCCATAGGAGGATTAAAAATGGCAATGGGGTGGGATACAGCTGATGAGTTATTAGCACGCTATCACGGATGGATAGTACAAACTGATGAAACTCTTCACGTAAAACATCTTCGTCCTACAGGAGCAGGTTATAAAAGCAATGCCCGTTATTTACAAGGAAGCGTATTTTATCGTATGCGATATGGTGTACTTCTTACATTACTTGCTGCAATAAAATTAGCTGTAAAGAAACGTAGTGGCAAACTCTTCTTAGATTATTGCAAAGGTTTTTACAAAGCAAAACAAGAAAAACAACCTTACTTACTCTCTGCAGAAGAAGGTAAATGGGTAAGGCAATATCGTTGGAAAGGAATTTTTAGCAAATTTTATAACAGATAAATGGAACAAACAAAAGGAAATATATACTTAATCCCCAATTTGTTGGGAGATAGCGCTCTTGATGTATTACCAGCACAAGTGAGCAATATACTGCGTTCACTTACTTATTTTATAGTAGAAAATGAAAAATCAGCAAGAAAGTTTATCAAATTGATGATACCAGATAAAAAACAAGCTGATTTACAAATAGCTGTAATTGATAAACACCAGCGTAATAGTGATTTTAGTAACTTTCTCGATCCTTGTATGGAAGGAAATTCTATAGGTATTATCTCGGAAGCTGGTTGTCCTGGTATTGCTGATCCTGGTGCTGATATAGTGCGTATAGCTCATCAAAAAGGATTAAAAGTTATCCCCTTAGTAGGTCCTTCTTCACTTTTATTAGCAATGATGGCAAGCGGGCTCAATGGGCAAAATTTTGCTTTCAATGGTTATTTACCTATTGATAAACAAGAACGTAAGAAAATACTGAAAGCCCTAGAACGCAAAGCAAGTGAAGGACAGTCTCAACTATTTATAGAAACTCCTTATCGTAACCAACAAATGTTTAGTGACCTTATGGATAACTTACAAGCTGATACTCTTTTATGTATAGCTTGTGATATTACACTTTCTACTGAAGAAATAAAAACACTCCCAATACATCTTTGGAGAAAGGTAAAAATTGATATACAAAAACGACCTACAATCTTTATAATAGGGGCTTAGAAAGGTAAATACACTATTTTCTTAGTCTCGAAGAAAGGTTCATCGTAATAACTACTGATATCAGTCAGTACTGCCTTAGGAAAAGGTGCTAACTCCTCAGTAAGTTCGCCACCTTTTAAATAAAGAATACCATTAGGGAGAACGTTTTTAGAAGTCTTCTTGAACTTTCCTTTTACCCAAGGCACAAAGTCCTTCATTTGAGTAACAGCACGACTTACTACAAAGTCGTAAGTATCTTTTAGTTCTTCGGCTCTTATTTGCATAGCCGTTACATTGGTGAGCTTTAAAGCTTTTACTACTTCTTGTACTACTTTTATTTTTTTTCCAATAGAATCGACTAATGTAAACTGGCAGTTAGGAAACATTATAGCTAAAGGTATACCAGGAAAGCCTCCACCAGTACCGACATCTAATAGTACTGTGCCATCAACGAACTGAATGCGCTTAGCAATAGCCAAACTATGCAACACGTGTCGCTCGTAGAAATCGTCTATATCTTTGCGTGAGATGACGTTTATTTGAGCATTCCACTTTTCATACAATGGTTTGAGCTGTGTGAATTGTTGTTGTTGTTGCTCACTAAGTGAGGGAAAGTATTTGAGTATGATTTCCATAGTTGCTAAAAATATATTACTTTTGTACCCGTTTTTATATTTAACAATGAATTTACGAGCTTTATTATTGATTTTTTTATGGGGTAGTTGCCTTTTGAGTTATGCTCAAGAGCGAGATACACTTATATTCAACCTTATTCGCAAGAAATATGGCTTAGAGCATATACACCTACCAAAATGCTCATACTTACACAAGGAAAAAAGGCTTATTCGCCTAACTACCCATTTAGTTTAGGAATTGGAATAGGTTTGCGCAAGATATTAGGGCTTAACATACTTTATGCACAGAACTTATTCCGACTAAAAAATAAAACTAACCTAAAAACTCGCAGTATAGATATACAAGCACATAAATATGGTAAACGTATACTTATAGATGCTTATTATCAGGATTATACAGGATTTTATATCGATAGAGGCAAAGGAAATTACACCCTCTTCCCTACTCTTTCTACTCAGCAAATAGGCGTAGAAAGTACTTATGTATGGCGAGCTGACAAGTTTTCAGCACGAGCTGCCTTTGAGCAAAGCGAGCGCCAAGTGAAATCAGCGGGTAGTTTACTTTTTGGCAGTGGTTTCTATTGGCATCGCATAGAACCTGATGCTAAAACAGAGAATGTGAGTAGCGAGGCTTTTGAGAATTTTCAAATAGGTTTTCACGTGGGTTATGGCTATTCGTGGGTAGCTGGCAAACATTGGTTACTTACAGGGGCGTTTATTGGTGGACTGAATTTTGGTAACCAAATGGACATACTGCAACAGCTGAATATTAAGGTTTATCCTACTTCTGTAACGCGCTTTTCGTTTGTATATCTGAAAGATGATTGGACAGTATCGCTATCGGGAATCTTTAATAACAAGTCTGTTTATCCTACAGATAATAAACCTATTCGCTTGATTACTCCCAGTGTACAACTATCGTTTACTAAGCATTTTTACCTCAAAAGAAAAAACTTCCTCACTCGATTACCTTCCCTAAAAGTACGACCAACCCCTCAACGGAACGGGTAAAGATAAGATATTCATTACCACCTTCCACGATATGGTATTTCTTTTTAATTTCTGCTACTGATAACGGATAGTTTTTAGAGAGAATACAATATTTACTACCTTTCTTCAAGTCTTTAGGATTGATAGGAGTTACCTGTAAAATACGTCCAGCAAAGGGCTTTTTTAGCTGCTCTGAGGTGTATAGATGAGTATTTACGTCCAACTTCTCTACCTCAAAATGCTGCGTTATATAATTAAAAGCTCCTGATTTCAGCAAAACATTATTAGGAATATATAAGTACTTTTTAGGTTTGCTATACACCACTTGAGGAGTATGTAATGCTGCTTCTGTAAATTGTAAAGTAGGATCTTCAGTCTCCAAATTTACACAATGTATTTGTACTTGTGTTTCTATTTCTGTTTTAGCTTCTTGTACTACTAACACCTCCTTTACTTCATTGCGCAAGGCAATCAAATGAATATGTGTTATTTTTGGAAGTGTATGCAATAAATAACTAATATCTATCATAGGTGATAATTTGGTAAGCACTTTATCTGCCTTTTGCAATAGTACAGACTGTAACTCTAAGATATTAGGAGAAAGGTCTTCTAAAAGAAATTTCTTTTGTTTGAGAGTATCTCTACGGGCAGGATCAAGATAAATAAGGTTATAATGTACTGTTGTAGCTTTTAAAAAATCTTCTGCGGTTCCATTTATAAAGGTTGCCTTATGCTCTAATACCTGCCAATTATGTTCTACTTTGCTGAGAAGCTCCTCATTTTGCTCTACTAAAGTAACTTCTTTAAACTTTTCAGAAAGAAAGAAAGCATCAATACCGAACCCACAAGTAAGATCTAAAAAACGTTCTCCTTGTAAGTTTTGTGCCTTATACTGAGCGGTTGCCTCAGAGGAGGTTTGTTCTAAATTGAGTGTTGGCGGAAACAAAACGTTCTCTTTAACAAGCAAGAAAGGTAACTTTTTAGTTGCTGTACGTCTGCCTTCAATTTGTTGAGCTAACTCTTTGTTAGTTAAACCATCAAACATAGGTTTTTTCAGGAGCAAATCGGTAGTTGCCCCTTTATATTCCTTGATAAAGTGTTGTACGTTCTTTTCTAACAAATTCATAGCGTGCAAAGATAGTGTATTTTTATGAAAATCAAAGCCATTTTTTTCGTTTGAAGTAGAAAATCATTGCTACTGAAATACCTATCATCACCAACCATACTAATGGATATGCCCACCATAACTCTAATTCTGGCATATATTTGAAATTCATACCATATACCCCTACAATAAAAGTGAGTGGAATAAAAATAGTAGAAATAAGAGTGAGTAAGCGCATAATATTGTTCATCTTGTTACTCATTGCCCCCATATAGGTATCTGTAAGTCCCCAGAGGATATCGCGATAAGTACTTAGAGTCTCTACAATTTGTATTGTGTGGTCGTGAAGGTCACGGAAGTAGTGTTTAGTATCGGTGTCAATAAGATGATGAGGGTTTTTTTCAATCTTGTTTACTACCTCACGTGAAGGCATTATCGATTTTTGTAAAAAGATAGCGCTCTTTTTCAGTAACTGAATTTCGGAAATCATATCTTCACGCGGGTGTGTGATGATTTCATCCTCAATAGTTTCAATCTTATCACTCACTTTATCCAGAATCACAAAATAATTGTCTACAATAGCATCTAAGAGTCCAAATAACAAATAATCAGCTGGGCGTTTACGCAGACTACTATCAGTATTTTGGAGTCGTTTACGTACGGGTTCAAATACGTCTTCTCCTTCACTTTCTTGAAAAGTGATAAGATAGTTTTTACCTAATACCAAGGCTAAGTGCTCTGAAATGAGTTGTTCGTCTTTACCATAATAAAGCATTTTGATGATTACCAAAATATGCTCATCAAGTATTTCCACTTTGGGGCGATGTTCGGTATCTAAGATATCTTCTAAAAGTAAGTTGTTTAACTGTACATAATTTCCTAATTTCTTTACTTCCTCAATATTATTCAATCCATTTACATTGAGCCAAGTTATGCAGCTGTCTGTTATAAAGTTCAAAGCCTCTTCTGCTGATACTACTTTCTTCATTGAATAAGAGGAATCATTATAACTAATGACTTCTATATTAAGAGGCTTTTCTTTGTTACCAAAATACACCAAACTACCTGCAGGTAAACCTACCTTTTTAGAGCGATTAGCCTTGCGTTTCTTCTTAGTAATAGGGGGGATATTTTTGCTCATATATACATTTTTTGTTAATATATTGGTTATGAATGTTTTATTGAAATATTTTGAAGTTTAAATATATACTTCTCAATCAATTCGAAACTGCTAATAATTGTAACGAAATCTTGTTATATTTGTTAAAATCCTTTTTTAACATACTGATTATAAGTGTATTTATACATTTGTGTACACAGTAAATTGATATTCTATAGAACAATATATTAAATAAAAGATTTATATTTTTATTATAAATTACTTATAATCAGTATTTTTTTTACTTTTAAAATACTAAAATTTGTATTCTTTTTTGATAATGTGCTAAGAAAAAAAATGATTAAAATTTTCTATTCTTTTATCTTAGCGAGGTAATTACTAATCTTAATTTCGTTTTAAAAATTAGTGTCTTTTGAATATAATAAATGCTCTATGTGGTTCTTCACTTGCAAAATATTGCTTCTCCTCTACCCTATTTTCACAGCTACCAAGTAGTAAAAACAGAAGAATACTTATAAAAAATGGTTTCATTTTTAATTTTTTAATGTATAATTAATAGACTTTGCCAAAGTTTAGATTTAGAAGAGGTTACTGATTAATAGGATATATTTTAGGATGCTTAATTGCTTCTATCAGTGAGGTGGCTCTCTGGGCTATTGTCTTATCTTCGGAAGTAGTGAAACGCTGAAGCAAAGGGATATTTGCTTCTAAAAATTCCATAATAGCCACGTGGTAATAGTGTCGGTCTAAGGATTTGACAAGTTTTAAAAACTCTTCATCCATAGTGCCATCATAAGTATCATTGAATAGTTTTTCTTTGTAGGCTTCATATTTGTCAACTTTCCCTTTAGTAGCTTTAAAATCTTTAGTTTGTGGAGACTGAGAGCTATAGTTTGCTGCCTCAAAAAGTGTGAGCATATCACGTAATAGTATAGCTTTGTCCGCTTTATTCTCTTCTAACAAAGCGAGATAAAATCTCATTCCCCAAGGAGAGAGCTTTATCAGCCACGCTTGTGATTCAAAACTATAGATAAGGTTTTGATAGTCTTTTTCAGTGGCTGCTCCATCAAGTATTTTTACTATACTTTGCTTTACTATATTGGCATTGGTTTCATAGGGGGTACCAAATCTTCGCCACGGGAAATTTTTAATTAGCTGTTGTAAATCCATTTGTTATTATAGTTTTAAGAGAGTACCTTCCCAAACGCCTCAGAGAATTTGGTAGGGGTAAATTCAATAATTTGATAGGCAGCTATTCGATGCTCGTGAAAAGGATCTTGAGCAATGATGTCCAGTATTTCTTCCTTACTGCCCCCCTTACACAAAATTACCCCACCCTTGCGAGGCACCTGTGCTCCTGAAGCAACAAAATGCCCTGAAGTATAATGCTTATCTAAGTAAGCGCGATGGGCTTCTAAGTGTTTTTCAACCTCTGAAAGGTCTTTTTGATACGTTAAAATAATGATATACATATTATTAGATATTAGTTTTTATTCTTTACTCGTTAGTGTTTTAAGGTGTTGTATTGGCTACTTGTAATACCTTTCCATTAAATACCTCTCCTCCATTCAAAGCAAAATCGGCGATGTAGCGCGCCATTTGCTGTGGGGTGATATTAGCTTTATAATCAGGGAAGGCTTCGGTGAGCATCTCAGTCTGTACGGCTCCTAAGGCTAAGGTATTGAAAACGATACCACGCTCTTTGTACTCTTCGGCTAAAAGCTCCGATAGGGTAATAAGAGCACCTTTGGAGGAGCTATATGCTGCTAAACCACCGAACTTCAAGCTCCCTTGTATACCTCCCATACTACTAATACTCACCACGTGTGCACCTTTCTCCATAAAAGGCAGTAGTTGTTGTGTGAGGTGTGCTGCCCCAAATACATTCACCTTATACACTTCCAAAAAGTCTTCTTCAGTAAGCTCTTCAAAAGGTTTATTGATGAGTCTCCCTGCATTGTGAATAAGAATATCTACCTTTTGCCATTGTCCTTTCACAAAATCACCTACTGCTTTCCTATCAGAAGCTAACGTAATATCAAAAGGAATACAATGTACATTAGGTAGATTAAGTGACTCTATAGTAGCAGTATGCCGCGAAAGAGCTAAAATATTATGCCCTTCCGCAGCCAACTGTTGTACCAGCTCATAGCCTATGCCTCTGCTAGTACCTGTAATGATAATGTTTTTCATTTATTATTCTAAGAAGTGTGTTTTACCTACTAAGAACAAAACAAGATAACCTACTACCATACTTATTATCCCTACAATAAGTCCCAGTTTCAACATATCGTTTTGTTTTACCAATCCTGTAGAATAAGCTATAGCATTAGGTGGAGTTGATATAGGCAAACACATCGCTGATGAGGCTGCTAACGCTATCCCTATAAGTACTGTTGAAGTACCTCCTATTTCTCCTAAGCTATCCCCCATCCCTTGGCAAATAGTTACCAAAATAGGAATTAGTAAGGCTGCAGCAGCAGTATTAGAAATAAAGTTACTAAGAAGATAACAAATAAGTCCAGAGGCAATCAATACTATAATAGGCGACCAAGACCCAAAAGGTATAGTATCAATCGCCAACTTAGCTAATCCTGAATCCTGAATACCTAAACCTAAGGCAAAACCTCCTGCTACCATCCAGATAACGCTCCAGTTAATTGACTGTAGATCTTTGGCTGTAATCACTCCTGTTGCAGCAAAAACACCCATAGGCACTAAAGCAACAGTATTAGCGTCAATGCCACTTACATTACTAGGTATCAACCATAAAAGAATGGTAAGGATAAAAGTGCCACTTACTACCCACATACGCCAACCGTGATGTACTTTTCCAAGAATGTGTAGGTTAATTGTTCTTTGAGTAAAAGGAAAGAATTTTAATATAAGTCGCCAAGAAATGAAAAGTAACAAAAGCACCAGAGGAAACATAAACGCCATCCATTCTCCAAAATCAATACCCATATTTAGTCCTTTTGGGTTGTTGAGAGCTTGTAGAGCAATAGCATTTGGGGGCGTACCAATAGGGGTCGCCATACCTCCTAGGTTAGCAGCAATTGGGATACTCATCGTTAGTGCGGTACGTCCTTTGCCACTCGCAGGTAGCGCTGCAAAAACAGGAGTAAGGAAAGTGAGCATCATAGCTGCTGTAGCAGTATTACTCACAAACATTGAGAAAATACCAGTAATGAGTAGGAACCCCAATAGTACATTCTCGCTTTTGTTTCCAAATGGACGTATCAAATTTTTAGCAAGCAATACGTCCAATCCAGATTTGGTGGCGGCAATAGCCAAGAAAAAACCACCCAAAAAGAGTATAATCACAGGGTTGGCAAAGGTTGCCATAATCTCCTTACTGCTGAGCAGCTTCCCAAAAACCTCACTCTCTTCTCCTTTAAAGAAGAACAAACTATGGTTAGAAACCGTCAAACACATCAAGGTGATGATACCCAATGATGTAGCCCATGAAGGAATAGCCTCGCTAATCCACATTAAGGTGGCAAATACAAAAATAGCGATAATACGCTGGTGAACCACTGTTAATCCATTAATATGAAAAACTTCAGCAGGAAGATTCCATACTACAGCAGTTACAATCACTATACACACCAAAGCAATAAGGTGTTTTTTTTCAAAGTGATTGGTCATTACATTTTCTAATTCTTTAGACATAATATTTTGGTAAGTTTAAAATTGAATTACAATTTAAAATAGCATCGACAAAGGTAAATAAAAAAGAATAACTACCAAAGAAAAAATAATATTTTTTTATAGTAATAAATGTAAAAATTTTAGGATATTATAGTACTTTAATATATCTTCTTATTACAAAGAAAGACAGTATAAAAATACATAAGGAAATAAATTATTTATAATGTTATACTCTCCATAATGAAACCTGTAATCTTTTGATATAAGAGTCCTCTATGACATCAATAATTGATAAAATATCAGCTGGAATACGGATGTGATGAGTGAGTAATTCGCTTAATATATTTTGAAGAGCTACAAGATATTCATTATAGATGATGAGTTCTTGGGCATTTTCAAGTGCTTTAACGATAATTATATTTGAGGAACACTCATCTTTCAGTTTACTAATAAACTCATTGGTAACCAACGCTATAATATCTTTCTCTGGGTGGTATATATCAATGCTTAATTCCTCTTGAATAATTGTAGCTGCTTCTTTTTCAGTAAGAGGAACTGCCCCATACATCCAATTGTCATCCCACATCTCCAACATTTCAATAACATCAAGTAAGCCATCAGGCATATCCATTCCTGCTTTTAAGCTAAATTGATAGTTGTAAAGAGCGACTTTTTCCGCATTATAGCCTTCTTTCCAAAGAGCTTGTAAGCCTTGGATATAATAAACAATGGCTTTTATTTCTTCTGAAGTCATTTTTTTACACTTAGTTTTTCTGGGGCATTAATAGGATTTCTTAGTTGTAAGTTAAGTTCAGAACGAGTGATTATATGGTTTGTATCTTCAAAATAGGCTTCCTTAAAGTACTCGCTATTATCTAAAAACAAAAACCATAAAAGTTCGCTACTCTCTTTATGGATAAGGTAAATAAAACCATCTCCTTCCCAACTACATTCACCTCCATACACTTCATATTGAGCATTTTCTACCACCATTTGCGGATAGAGATAAGAAACATAATCCGCTTCATTATACTTAAAATAACTATCTAAAGTAGATTGACACAATATACGCAGGAGATACTCTTCTCCTAACCATTGCCCTTCTAAAACAAGCATATCGCCATTGGGGTAAGCAATAGATTTGATCGTGGGGTAAGTATAATTTTTGAGAATGTTTTTGATATGTGGATGTATATTTATTTGAGTATTTTTAATAGTTCTTCTGACAAACGAAATTTGATAAGTGCCCATATCCAAAAGGCTCCTACGAGCAATGATTTTAAGCTGATATTCACCAGCGGGTGAAATGGGAAGTCCCAAAAGAAGAAACCTCCTATGGCTACGATACCAAAGAGAGTAGTCTGTAGAGTTTCTTTATAAAAAGGCTGTAAGTTGTATTTGCGATATACAAATCCCGATTTAAGAAGATTATACGAAGTAAAAGCTAAAAGAGTAGCAAATCCAGCTCCATTAATCCCATAAATAGGAATGAGCCACATATTCATTAAAACAGTGCCTATGACCAAGAAAACGCCCAAAAATAGCACTGTGCGATAGTAAGGAGAATTGAGTAATACCGCATTGCTGAAACCTACTAAGGCATCAGAGAGTTTTACTACGGATATGATGATAAGCACTCCAAGCCCTGTGCTATAATCCTTATCAGGCAAGAGGGCGTAACACTGTTGGGCATTCACCACAATAAGTACACAAATGACCATACTAACAAAGTAAGTGTTTACCGTACTGCGTTTATATAGGTCAGAAAGCTCATCACTCTTGTTTTGGTTCATAAACTGTGCCGTCAGTGGACTTACTATTTGATACATACTGCGGTAAGGAATAGCAATTACTGTTGCAGTAAAGATAGCCACATTATACACCGCTATTTCGCCAATGGGCAGGTATTGGTTGAGCATAAACTTATCAATATCCATCAATACAGAAGCTACCGACCCTGATAAAATCACAAAAAGGCTGTATAAAAAGACTTCTTTCTTGTTCTTTGGCAATCCCCAAGCAAATTGTGGTCGGCGTACATAGAAAGCGAAAATGAACATCAAGAGCATACGCAAGGCATACACCCAGAACACCCCCCACATCAATTGGTAAAAGTCAATAATACCAAAGTAAATGGCTACTAATAAAAGCATCACCCCTACCCTATGGAATACTTCTTTGAGGAAATTGCCAAAGACAGTTTTTAGCTGTACACGTGTCCACGCATAAGCAATCTCAAAGTAAGCCATTGCTACTGAAGTGAGGAAAATGAGTAAAACGTAATTGCGCACTTCTGTATTCTTTGCCGAAAGCCATTGAGCGATTTGTTCGTACCCGATTACCCCAATAAAGGTAGCAGGTACAATGATGAGCAAAGGTAAAAAGCAAAGCATTAGGTTGAATTTTGCTTGCTCTTCCTTATACTGGTAAGCTGTATAATAACGTACTAAAGTATTATTTACTCCAAAAGCGATAAGTGGAGAAAGAATAGTAGCAGTGGAAGTAACATAACTCACCAAGCCATATTGTGCTTTTGAAAGGAAGTAAGTAAATAAGAAAAGGGTATTGAGTGCCCCTATGGCAAACCCAAAATAAGTAGCCACTACATTCTTAAACGATTGACGGAGCACTATTCCCATAATGACTACATCTTAAAATTAAACTTGTTTTCAAAGAAAGATTGCCATTCGGGAGCTTTATTAACACCCATTTGGTAATATTGCATTGCTGTATGTTCATCACCAATACCATAGTAAGCTAAGGCAAGACGAAAATAATTGTTGAGTTCATGTGGATAAATATGTACTATATCCGCTACAATAGGTAATGCATCACCATATTTTTTGGTAAGGAACATCAAATCTACCCATTCGATGAGTGTAGAGTATGAATAATCTCCATTTTGTACTGCTTTGCGATAGCCATATTCTGCTTCTTCAAGATTTTGAAATTCAAAATAATTCAATTCAGCATAGCGACGCCAATAATAAGGCTCATTGGGTTCAAAAGTGAGTACTTTCTGAATATATTTTAGGGCTTTAGCGTGATTATGGCGCAAGTAATAAAAATCAGCTAAGGTAATCCACGCTTTGTCCAATTGAGGATCTTCGTGAGTAGCTCTAAAATAATACTCTTCTGCCTTAGCATCATTATGCATTTTTTCATAACAACGACCTATATGTAAGTAAGCTAAAGCCGAAGGGTCGTCTAAGGTAAGAGTAATCTTATAGTGCTCAATAGCTTTTTGATAGTCATTCATAGCTTCAAGCACACGAGCTTTCTCGAAATAAGCCCCCGTGAAAGTATCGTCACTGATAATAGCGAAATCGAGGCAACGCAAAGCATTTTTGTAATCACCAATAGCCAAATAGAGTCTGCCGAGATAATACCAAGCAACTTCACAATAAGGATTTTGATCTAAGTAATGATTTAAGAAAGAAGTAGCCTCTTGTACATCACCTAAAACTTCATAACAGAATACTAACTGTTGTAGCGCTGTATAGTCCTGAGGGTCTTGTTCTAAACATTTGATAAAATAGTTTTTAGCATTGGTATAATCCTCTACATAGAGGTATTCCATTGCTATTAAGGCATAAATATTGGAAGCATCATCAGTAAGAGTGAGGGCATATTGCAACAACTCAATAGCACGATGATGTTTATTCATTTTAGAATACAGATTAGCCTGCTGTGCGTGTACTTCGGCATTCATAGGTTCAAGCACGAGCAATTCATTGAGAATTTCTGACGCTTCCTCCAAACGGTCTTCAAACACCAGTTGCTCAGCATTTAGCAATTTCAGTGAAGACGCATTGGGGTGTTGCGATAATCCAATTTCTAAGGCACGTTTGGCTTTACTAATACGCCCATATTCTAAGTAATATTCAACTATTTCTTCAAATTCATCCACGTCAAAAAAGAGAATGTTATTTTCTTTGAGCATAGATTCAAATTTGCTAACGGCGTAGTTTTCTTCTTCTGGTAACATTTATTTTAATTAAGAACTATGAGGATATTCTTAGTAATACTTTACAAATTTCTTATCCTGTAAGGCAGTAAGTTGTTCTGCTATAAGGGTATTCATATAGTTTTGAAGCTCTTCCCTACTGTTATAAGTAGGTTTTGAGAGCCAATTTGGGAAGTCGAGAGTTTTATAATCTACTTCTTCATTGATGAGTTTTACAGCAGAAGCGCTGGCAATAATTGCTATATGAATCCAAAGTTGGGAAGAGGCGGGATATTCATCTATTTCTTCTAAATCGTTTAAATTTTCATTAACAAAATAGAGTGATAAATATCGATGAAAATAGTAATCAAAAGCCTCCTGAGCTCCTTTAGTGCTTTTGAAATCTCTTACAGTTTTAAAATGAGAGAAACACGCTTTACGCTCTTCTGGAGATATGGAAGGTATGGCTGCAATCAAACAAAAAGAATTTTCTATAGGATACCATAGATCAAAATTTTCGGCAAAAGGTACCGCAAGTACTTCTGGTAAGAAAGTTAGTAAGCCTTCGTATTGTTTGCTTACAAATAGACATCCTACAAGTTCATAAACAGTTTGTAGGTCTTTACTACTTTTGAGTGAAAGCTTTTTGCGGAGCTTTTCAAGGAGTTTTTGCTGTTTTGCAGTGGTACAATAAGGTGATAATATTTCTATATTCATAACGATCTAATAATTTTTTAAATAAGTTACTAATTTCTTTTCTACAAATTCGGTCATAGTATCAGCTTGCTTAATGACCTTAGGCTTGGCATATTCGTGGGCAAAGCAAAGTATCTGCTGAGTGTCGGGAGCATAGAGCAACTTGTCGCCATCGCCATATTTCCAAAACTCCCCAAGCACCAAATAGTCTTTGCCATTGAATGCATCGGTATATAAGTCGGTAAAACGGATTTCTACCCCTTCCAACCTAAGTTCCCCTATATGTTGGAAGAACAGAGAGAGTTCCTCTGAGAAAACAACACCCAAGTCTTGGCTCTTTTGGTTAATCTCCGCCAAAGGAATGCCTGCGGTAACCACATTATATTCATCAAAATCCTTCAGTACCTGCTTGGTAAGTTTGGGATATACCGCCGAAAGACGTTCCCAATCTTCAGGGGTAACGGTTTGCAGGCTTGTCTGCTCTGCTGTTGCCCTTTTCTCTTTGAGTTCTTTGAGAGAAGCGGAAACAGCTGCGACAAGCTCTGTATCAGTAGCCTCTGTGAACCATTTTTTTAGAGGAGCACTATAGCTTTTTAATCCTACTTTCTTCAAATAATCAGGAAGTGCTTTGGGATTTGTTTTTAGAAAATAAAATTCTATCATATTACGAATGAGAAAATCCTTGCTAAAACACATCGTTTTCCCACTCTTGATATAATCCATCTTGAGAATGCTAAAGTTCAAAAAGTGATCGTCCGCCAATGCCACTGGCGCGATTTCCTCCAAGGTAACACCTGCATCTTTTAGCGCTTTATGCGTGTAATTTAGCACGGTAAAGCTCGGCATTTCTTCCTCAAATACCATATCTATAATAGCGCAAAGCTTATCTAATATCTGCTGATACTTTTCAGAAGCAATTAACTGTTCCAATTGTTCTTTGTCTTTTTGCTCCATCGACATAACTGTAATGTTTTAATTGTTTTATCCTTCCAACTCCTTAGGATCTATCCCCAATACCTTGTGCCACGCTTGGGCGTTCTCACAGGTGGGGTCTATCCCTTTGCCTTTGGAATAAAAAGGCTCCCATTGCCAGTCCTCTCCTCCAGTACAGCCCACAGCGGCGTAGTTCATCAGGAATTCCTTAAAGTTATCGGCTAAATAAGTACCGAGATTGCTTGCACCATCGTGACTGAGGTATACAACCTTACCATAGTTCTCTGGTTCTAACTCAATAGCAATATAATCGCCGTTAACATTGATATGAAAACACAATTTGTTGTACCAAATGCGGTCTTCTGGGTCTTCGTAATTAGGGAAAACATCAGCTGCCCATTCCTTGCGATGTTCCTCATAATCCAAAAGCAAATCCAATCCAAAGAGCAATTCTCCACAATAGATGTGCGCTAAGGCATCGGGTATTATAGATTCATCTTCAATAGTTACATCATTCACATCCCAATAAAACTCCAAATGAGCAGTGTTTTCCAAAAGCACTTC
>NZ_CALGWU010000033.1 GCF_937936315.1 uncultured Capnocytophaga sp.
AAGAGGTAAGAGGTAAGAGGTAAGAGGTAAGAGGTAAGAGGTAAGAGGTAAGAGGGTGGGGATTAGGGGGTTAAATAATTGGTAATTAGATGATTAACAAATTGAGAGGGTTATAGGATTGGGGAATTAAAAAAGCCGTTCAGACCCCTCTGAACGGCTTTTCGTTTTTAGTTAGTGAAAGAAATAATAATAATTTTACTTGTCGATAGAGCCTACTACACGCTTCATAAAGGTGTTGAGGGCTTCTTTTTGTGGAGTACCTTGTTTGATGAGTTCATCTACTTCGATAGCTCCGTAGAAATTGGAGAGCAATTCGCCGATTACGTCTAACTCCTCATCTTTGAGTTGTTCGCATTCTATGAGATTTTCGAGCGTTTCGATAGTCTCGGTTACGTAATCTTGGTCGTTGTTCTCGATAAACTGAACGATATGTTTAATTACCGGTAATCTCATCTATAAATTCTTTTAGGAGTTCGGCTTTGTTAGTTTGCAATTGTTTTTCCAAATTACCGTTTTTGAAAGCGGCAAATGTAGGCAAGTTATCCACTTTGGCGAGTTTGCGTGACTCTGGGAAAGCCTCAGCATCTACATATACAAAAGTAGCGTTAGGGGTTTCGGCTGCATACTTTTTGAATTTTGGTTTTATGATTTTGCAGTTACCGCACCATCCTGCGCCGAATTGTACGAAAACAAGGGGATTAGCGGCTATGATTTCTTGCAAATTATCTTGGGTAAGTTCTGTCATAGTGATAAAAAAATAGTGGTGAGTTTTTTAGTTAATACATATTTACAATGATCAAGTTTTTAGCTTTTTTAGTGAGAAGCTAAATAGCTTGCTACGCCATTACGGTCGGCATTCATAGCGTCTTTACCTTCTTCCCAGTTGGCTGGGCAAACTTCGCCGTGTTGTTGTACGTGAGTGTAAGCATCTACAAGGCGCAAGTACTCTTTTACGTTACGACCTAAAGGCATATCGTTGATACTTTCGTGGAATACTTTACCTGTTTCGTCGATAAGGTAAGTAGCGCGGAAAGTTACATCGTCACCTTCGAGGAGGTAAGCATCGGCAGTTTCGTCGTAGATTTCACGAGAGTCGAGGATACCTAAAGTGCGAGCGAGGTTACGGTTGCTATCGGCAAGGATAGGGTAAGTAACGCCTTCAATACCACCGTTGTTTTTAGGAGTGTTGAGCCACGCGAAGTGTACTTCGGCAGTGTCGCAAGAGGCACCTATTACTTTTACGTTGCGTTTTTCGAACTCAGCTAAGGCTTCTTGGAAAGCGTGGAGCTCGGTAGGGCATACGAAAGTAAAATCTTTAGGATACCAGAAAAGGAGTACTTTCTTTTTGCTGTTTACGGCTTCAGAAAGCACGTTGATTTTGAATGTATCGCCGAGGTCGCTCATAGCGTTTACCTCGATATTGGGGAATTGTTTTCCTACAAATGACATATTATCTTGTGTTTTTATGTTCTGTTTACGGGTGCAAAAGTAGGATGTTTTTGAAGATTGTAAATAGTTTTCTAATTGAAAGATTTTATGAAGAGATAGGGATTAGTTATAGGGGTCAGGGGACAGGTGATAGGGGTTAGGGGGTTGCGGGTCTTTTTAATAGATAATTGATGGCGGTGGCGGCGGCGTGTAAGCCAAAAGCGGCGGGCATAAAGCTGATGGTGCCGTAGAATGATTTTTTATAGTCGAGACCTTCGGTGCGCTGCATAGAGTCTTTGGAAACGATTTCTGAAGAGAATACGGCTTTGATACCCGAATCGATGCGCTCGTTTTTCAGGCGTTTGCGGATAAACTTTGCTAATGGGCAGTTATAGGTTTTCATCAGGTCGGCTACTTTTATTTGGGATACATCGGTGGCTCCTCCTGCTCCCATACAGCTTACTAAACGCACACGTTGGCGTTTGGCTGAGAGGATAAGGTTGAGCTTGGGGGTGATGCTATCGATACAATCGATTACATAATCGAACTGAGGGGTTACGATTTCGGTAGCGCGTTCGGGGGTGAGGAATTCGTGTAGTACGGTGAGTTTGAGTTGGGGGTTGATGTCTAAAAGGCGGGCAGCCATTACCTCGGTTTTGTTTTTGCCTACGGTGGAGTGAAGGGCGGGCAACTGTCGGTTAATATTAGATAGAGAAACGCAATCGCCATCGACAATGGTGAGGGAACCTACGCCTGCGCGGGCTATAAATTCGGCGGCAAAAGAGCCAACGCCTCCTAAGCCTACAATGAGGATATGAGCTTTTTGCAAGGTGTTGATACCTTGCTGTTTGATTAATAGTTCAGTACGTTCTAACCAGTGATTATTGATCATATTTTAATGAGAGTTCGAAGAAAGAGAAATATGGTTAATTATCAGAATAATAAACTTTGCCAAAGGTGCGAGCCGCAGGGGCAGAAACTTTGGCAAAGTTTAGTAACGCGAATGCGATTTTGAGGCTTTTTGGAAAGCCTTGAGGTTTTAATTAGAAGAATAGAGCAACACCTATACCTACACCGAAAGTGCCATTGGTAACAGAGTTGTTGCTGTTTTCTTTGTTTTTAAGTTTTTGGTGATCGTAGCTCAAGTAGCCAGTAAGTGCAGCTCCTTGATTTACGAAGTAAGCCATACCACCTTTAGCGCCAACAGCTAAGCCTCTGTATTTTTGGCTATCGTTGCTACCTTCAGAAACCCAAGCGTGTCCAACTTTAGCGCCTACAAATGGAGCTAAGTTACCTCCAATAGGGAAGAAGTAAGTAGCGTTAGGAGCAATAATAAGAGCATTGGTAGCATCGGAAGCGCCTTTTACTTTGACACTTTGGTATTCCAATCCAAGACCTACGGCTAAGTTATTGATCACAAAATAGTTGAGGTTAGGAATGAATTTGAAAGTGTTGATAGTAGTTTCATTATCTACAGTAATGCTACCTCTTTTGGTAGAGACAGTTTCTTTTGAAGATTGATAAGAAAATCCTAAGTCTGAACCTACCATCCAATTTCCTTTTTCAGTTTGTGCGTAGGTAGCTGCTGAGAAAGCTACGGCAACCATCAATAAAATTTTTTTCATATAGTTTATATTTTATATGTTAATAAGGGCAAAGGTATAAAATAATTACGAATTACAAAACATAAATGATAAAAAAGTTGTTTTTTTGTCTTTTCACTAATGGCAAAAAACTACCATATCTAATCCGTTTTCAAGACAAAAATTGATATTTTCTTTTAGCCCCATAATGTGTTCATAGCTATAGCCTTTGTCTTCTTCTTCCTCAGTTTCACTATTAATTAATTCTTCTATTTCCTCAGGGGTTTTATGCACTTTTGATAATGAATCCGAAAGGGCTTGCAGATGCTTTTTATCAAGTAGACTTATCATAGGAAAATCGTCTATCTCTGGAATAGAAAATGGGTGAAAATGGTCAGCAGGGAAGAGATCTGTATCTATTTTAGTTTTTATATTCCAGTCTTCTGAAAGCACTTGATTGATAAGTTCAGTTTCGTACCAAAACTTAATTTCTTGTGTATAAGGTAATTCTACGCCCAAAGTTGCGCAAATTCCAATAAAGGCATAACCATAAATGTATCCTTCCTGATTATACTGATTACCCATAATAATATCAGTAAGTGCTTTTACTGTCTCTTCGTTGTCATCTTCATCAGTATAGTTTTGGAAAATATCATTGGCTTTTACCTTTTGCAAAAGGGCTTCATCTTTAGAGCCAAAAACAGCTTTGATTTCAGGAGTTTTCACTCCGTAAGCAAACATATAATATCCCATAAGTAGAATGTTTTTTATTGAAAGGACAAAGATAGTATTTTTATGGAGAGAAACAACAAAGGCTACCGCAAATTTTACTTTGCGACAGCCTTTTATTTATTAATTGACAAATTTTCTAATTTGCTAATTGAATGCTTAGTTCTTTGAGTTGCGCCTCATCAATAGGGGAGGGGGCATCAATCATCACATCGCGACCGCTATTGTTTTTAGGGAAAGCGATAAAGTCGCGTATGGTTTCTTGTCCGCCGAGGAGTGCCACCAATCGGTCGAAGCCAAAAGCCAAACCACCGTGAGGAGGAGCACCGTATTTGAAGGCGTTCATCAAGAAGCCAAATTGTGCTTGTGCTTGCTCGGGGGTAAAGCCCAATAGCTCGAACATCTTGGCTTGTAGCTCTTGGTTGAAGATACGTATAGAACCACCGCCTACTTCGTTGCCGTTGAGCACGAGGTCGTAAGCATTGGCGCGTACGGCACCTGGGTTGCTGTCGAGTAGCGGAATATCCTCAGGTTTAGGCGAGGTGAAAGGGTGGTGCATTGCAAAGAAACGTTCTTCCTCTTCGCTCCACTCCAAAAGAGGGAAATCTACTACCCAAAGTGGTGCATATTCATCTGGTTTGCGCAATCCGAGACGCTCGGCGAGTTCCATACGGAGGGCGCTGAGTTGTCCACGTACTTTGTTTGCTTTGCCTGAAAGGATACAGATAAGGTCGCCTGCTTTGGCGCCCGTACGTTCTGCCCACGCCTTGAGGTCGTCCTCGTTATAGAATTTATCTACTGACGATTTGAAGCTACCATCTTCATTGCATTTTACATATACCATTCCGGAAGCGCCTACTTGCGGACGTTTTACCCATTCTACCAAAGCATCAATCTCTTTGCGGGTGTAGCTGTTGGCACCAGGTACGGCAATCCCTACTACTAATTCGGCTTCGTTGAACACCTTGAAATCGCGGTGTTGAGCGAGGTCGTTGAGTTCGCCGAATTTCATACCGAAACGGATATCGGGTTTGTCGTTGCCGTAAGTTTTCATCGCCTCGGCATACGTCATACGAGGGAAAGCCCCAAAGTCTAAACCTTTGAGTTCTTTGAGGAGGTGTTTTGCCAATCCTTCAAAAGTACTGATAACGTCCTCTTGCTCTACAAACGACATTTCGCAGTCTATTTGGGTAAATTCCGGCTGACGGTCGGCGCGAAGGTCTTCATCACGGAAGCACTTTACAATTTGGAAATATTTGTCTAATCCGCCTACCATTAGCAGCTGCTTGAAGGTTTGTGGCGATTGTGGAAGTGCGTAGAACTCACCTGGGTTCATACGGCTGGGCACCACAAAATCGCGTGCGCCTTCAGGGGTTGATTTGATAAGCACAGGGGTTTCTACCTCTATAAAGCCTTGTTCGGATAGATAGTTGCGCACCATTATCCCCACTTTGTGGCGGAAAATAAGGTTATCGCGTACGGGGGTACGACGTATATCGAGATAGCGGTACTTCATACGGAGGTCTTCACCGCCATCGGTATTGTCTTCAATGGTAAAAGGAGGAAGTTCGGAATGGTTGAGCAGGGTGAGTGCTGTAACGAGGATTTCCACTTCTCCCGTAGGGATATTTGCGTTGGCAGCCTCACGTTTGATAACAGTACCTTGAATTTGAATCACGTCCTCGCGTGAGAGGGTTTTCGCCTGCTCAAAGACAGTTTTATCAGTGCGTTCTTCATCGAATATAAGCTGAGTGATGCCATAGCGGTCGCGTAGGTCTACCCAAATCATAAATCCCTTGTTGCGGACGCGTTGTACCCATCCGCTGAGGGTTACTTGTTGTTTTTCGTGTGAGAGTCGTAGCTCTCCACAAGTATGCGTTCTGTACATTTATTTAAATTATGAATTAGTGCTATTTCTTAAATAATTCAGAGTGTGAACCTACTCTTACTAAGTAAATTTCATTTTGTTCCTCATCATATTGCAACCAAATTATCAATAAATCAGGTAGGATATGACATTCTAAATGACCTTTATAATTACCTGTAAGTTTGTGGGGTCTCATATAATCAGGGAGAGCCTCAACTCCTCCTTTTTTTAATAATGTGATAGTGTCGGTAATCTTCTTTACTTTGGTCTCATCATTAAGGAATTTTTTAAAATCCTTTTTGAAAAGTCCTGTATAGTATATTTCATATTTAAATGTTTCTTCTTCCATAGTTAGTTTTTAAGAGATTCCATTAATTCCTCTACGGTTCCATAGCTCTTCTTGTTTTTATCTTTAGCCATAGCTTCGGCTTCTTTCATAGCTTGTAGAGTAAGATCGTTAGGGATATAGCTCTCTTCTTGAGGGGTATTGTATTCAAAATCAATGTTCATTTCTTTGAATAGGGTAGTTAGTACATTGATTTGATTTTGAGTTTTAGGATAAACTAATAGACACATAAAATTCAATTTTTAAGGTTTTTACTTTTGATACTCTTCCAATTCCTTAGTGAGTGTATCTACATAAGGTTGATGTTTTTGTTTATAGATAAAAGAGATATAATGGTTGCCTATATGGATATTAGGGATAATTCTATTACTTATGAGTAAATCTTTGGGGTTTACTTTTGTGAATAGTGTATGAAAAAGATAACTTCTAAAATGTTGTGGTGAAATAAAAATATGTTTATCACTATTCCTATAATAAATAGGGGCACTATCGGCATAGTAATACAATATAACATCTTTTTCAGATAGATATTCTTCAATTTCCTTAATAATGAAAGAAAATACTTTCAAAGGATTTGTGTCTTTCTTATGTTCTTTAAGAGCTAAAGAAATTTCAACCACAGGAAATGCAATATTAGCATTAGGCTTGTACTCAGAAAAATTTAAAGAATACAAATTACCTCCTTCAGTTTTAAAAGGAATATCTACCTCTAAGTCCACAGCTAAATAGTTATATAATCTTCTTCTTTATATATTTTTTTCATTATTTCTTCTTTACGCTTCCTTGCTCTCTCAGCAAGTTCTTCCATAAAAGCTAATAGCTTTTCACTGGGGTTTCTAATCTCTATAGTCTCTGCATTATGGGTTTTGTGCAGTACTACTTTCTCGTTTACTTTTTCTTTTTCCATTATGAGCTCTTTTTTAATGCTATTTAAATTTTGCTAATTGAGCAAAAACTCGTCCTCCTCATTGCTTTTAATACCTAAGGCTTCGTATATATATTTGAAGGTGGAGAGCAATCGGGGTTTGCCATCGATAAGGGCTACATCGTGTTCAAAGTGGGCGGAAGGCTTGCCGTCGGCAGTAAGGATTGTCCAACCGTCTTTGAGCTGGCGTATGCTCTTGGTACCCATATTGATCATCGGCTCTATGGCTACTACCATTCCGTCTTTGAATTTTTTACCATTACCTCGTTTGCCATAGTTAGGCATCTCGGGGTCTTCGTGCATTTTGCGCCCGACACCGTGCCCTACGAGTTCGCGCACTACGCCATAGCCGTGTGCCTCACAGTGCTGCTGTATAGCGTGTCCTACATCACCTACTCGGTTACCCGCACGAAACTGACGGATACCTATGTACAGCGATTCTTTGGTTACACGCAAGAGTTCTTTTACTTCGGGGGCTACTTCGCCTACCTCAAAAGTATAAGCGTGGTCGCCATAGTAACCGTTTTTCAATGCTCCGCAATCTATTGAGATGATGTCGCCTTCTTGTAACGGACGGTCGTTAGGGATGCCGTGCACTACTTGCGCATTAGGACTCATACAGAGGGTATTAGGGAAGCCATACAAACCCAAAAATCCTGGGATAGCCCCTTGACTGCGGATGTACTCTTCAGCGAGTTTATCAAGATACAGGGTGGTTACCCCTGGTTTTACTTCTTTAGCTAATATACCCAAAGTGCGTGATACCACTTGGGCGGCTTGGTGTAGTAGTTCTATTTCTTCGGCTGTTCTAATGTGAATCATATTGTAGGAGTTAGGAGTTAGGAGTTAGGAGTTAGGACACTATTTCCTAACTCCTATTTCCTATTTCCTAAGATTTGAATTGTTTTAATAAATTGGTTGTGGAACTGTCGTGAGCAGAGAGTTCGGTAGCGGCGATGTCTTTAAGGATTTTGCTTGCCAATTGTTTGCCGAGCTCTACACCCCATTGGTCGTAGCTGTAGATGTTCCAAATCACACCTTCTACAAATATCTTATGCTCATACATTGCGATAAGGCTACCTAAACTTTCAGGGGTAAGTTTATCGATAAGGAAAGAAGTTGTAGGGCGGTTACCAGTAAACACTTTGAAAGGCACTAAGGCTTCGTTCACCTTGTCACCCATTTCTTTGCGCACTTCGGCTTCAGTCTTACCTTTGAGGAGGGCTTCAGTTTGTGCAAAGAAGTTAGCCATTAGCTTGTTGTGGTGGTCAGTATTGCCGTGCAAAGAGTGCTTAAAGCCAATGAAATCAGTAGGTATCAATTTAGTACCTTGGTGGATGAGCTGGAAGAACGCGTGTTGAGAGTTGGTTCCTGGTTCACCCCAGATGATTACCCCAGTTTGATAAGGGATAGGGTTGCCATCACGATCGGTTTGTTTACCGTTACTTTCCATTATACCTTGTTGTAGGTAAGCTGCCAAGCGGTGCAAATACTGAGTATAAGGAATAATCGCTTGACTTTCAGCTCCGTAGAAGTTGTTGTACCACACGCTGAGCAATGCCAAGACTACTGGAATGTTCTTCTCAAAAGGAGCAGTGCGGAAATGCTCGTCCATAGCGTGTGCTCCTTTGAGCAATTTATCAAAGTTGTCGTAACCTACTGATAGAGCAATGCTGAGACCTACGGCACTCCACAAAGAGAAGCGTCCGCCTACCCAATCCCACATAGGGAATACGTTATCTGGGTCGATGCCGAATTTATCGATTTCTTGCAAGTTAGTAGACACTGCTACAAAGTGTTTAGCGATATCTTTTTCGCTACCCGATTTGAGGAACCATTCTTTTACAGTAAGCGCATTAGAAAGGGTTTCGAGTGTTGTGAATGTTTTAGATACAATCACTATCAAGGTAGTTTCGGGGTTGAGGTGCTTGATAGTTTCGAGCACGTGGTCGCCATCTACATTGCTGATAAAGTGTACGTTGAGGTGATTCTTATAGAATTTAAGCGCTTCGGTTACCATTGCCGGACCGAGGTCAGAGCCACCAATACCAATATTTACCACATCGGTAAAGGCTTTACCAGTATAACCTTTGCGTTTTCCGCTGATGACTTCTTCGCTGAACTGTTTGATTTTGTGTTTTACAGCCGCTACTTCGGGCATTACATTCTTGCCATCTACGTTTATCACGCTGTTTTCGGGAGCGCGAAGGGCAGTGTGCAATACGGCGCGTTTTTCGGTGTTGTTGATAAGGTCGCCACCGAAGTATTTGCCGATAGCGTCCTTTAAACCACATTCGTCAGCGAGTTGCACGAGGAGTTTCATTGTTTCCTCATCAATGCGGTTTTTAGAATAATCAACATAGAAGTCTTGCCATTTGATAGTGAATTTTTCACCGCGAACAGGGTCTTTCTCAAAGAGAGAAAGCGTATGGCGGTCTTTTACTTCAGTGAAATGTTTTTGCAATGCTTTCCAAGCATTGGTTTGTGTTGGATTACTATTTTTTAACATTTTTAAATATAATTATATTAGTTGTTAGTTATCGGTTATTAATTAGATTGTGTTTTAGAGTGCAAAGGTATAAAATAATTGTAAAACACGAAAATTGTTACTTCTTCTGTATCAAATAAAAGATTTGTAAAGGAGGTCTGCTCTTTAAATTCACAACTTTCATTTTCTTTACATTATAAGAGGCAGTTTCATACAAAGTAGAGGTTTGAGAAAAGCCTTCTTCTGTGGTAGAAGCATCTTCTTCAGAGACTTTTTCTAAAGCGGCTTTTTGTAAAAAATCATAATCTATAGTGCTTTGATAGATAGCCATACCGTGAGGAGATATTAAAAAACTTTCCTGAAGCTGCTGGTTGTAGAAAGCTATTCCATCTTCAATAATAGTGTCATCTCCTGCTTCAAATAGGTCTTCTTGCCAAGTGGGACTTATTTCTCTGAGTTTCTTCAATACTTCATCCGATGAGCTATAACCAAATAACTTATCAAGATCCTGCAAGTGCATTTTTCGGTTTTGTTGTTGCTTGTATCGTGTGATGTTATCACCAATCATCAATCGGAAAATGGAGGGGTGTTTACGTAAATAGAGCACTTCTATTTCTTGACCTTGATAGAGATTTTGATAGATATCTTTAGGGATTTTTCCATTGACATTATAGGATTTTCCACTTTGTTTATCGTTATATGCTATTTTTATGGTGTAAGTAGAATAAGTGCTGCCTCGGCGTCGGGTAAATTCTTTTTGTTGACCTTCAATGGTAGCTTGGGTATAGACCCCTTCAGTTTTGAGCAGATGTTCAATACGGTGACTTATCAATTGGTAAAACAAAAAACTCACCACTACCATTATTACAAACGTAATGACTACATTGGCAAAGTTATTTGATTTAGCCTCTTTATCATACATAGCGTTGTAGAGTTCGCTAAAATTTTTAACTTTGGCTATAGCCAAATAAGAAAGAACCCCTACCAATGCGCCTAAGCCCATTGCGCACGGAATACCATAGGTTTCAAAGCTATCAATAGGAAAAAACAGAAGAGCGACAACAATTATTAAAACAGCTGTGATTGTCCAAAAGATTCGAGCAGGAAGCATATTGTTATTTATTTTCTAAAAATGTTATTAGTATGTAACTTCAATTCGCGGAACAGCACCGAATGCACCTCACCATAGTTTTTGGTTTTTAGGTTGCAAAGGTATAAAATATTTCCAAAATAGCAGTTAGTCTTTAATCATTAGTAGTTAGAAACTGACACTAATGGCTAAAGACTAACCTGAATGTTCATTAGCTAAATTTATATATTGGCTAATTGCCTAACTTATCCAATTGTTCTTTTAGCGGTTTGATAAACTCTAAATACTTTGCTTTTAGATTGGCTTCTATAGGCACTGAATCAGGCATTTTTTCTTTCAATGGGTCTACTTGCACGCCATTTTTCCAGAAGCGATAACACACGTGAGGGCCTGTGGCTAAACCGGTACTTCCTACCAGCCCAATCACTTCACCTTGTGCTACGTATTTCCCTTTGCGGGCTAAGATTTTCGACATGTGTAAGTACTGTGTTGTATACGTATTGTTGTGGCGTACTTTCACGTAGTTACCATTGCCCGAACTATAGCCTGCTTCTATCACGGTGCCTGCTGCTGTTACGCGTATAGGGGTGCCTGCAGGGGCGGCGTAATCGGTGCCAAAATGCCCTTTCATACGGTGAAGTACAGGGTGAAAACGCATTCCAAATTTAGAAGTAATACGGAAGATATCCAAGGGTGATTTTAGGAACATACGTTTCATCATATTCCCATTTTCGTCGTAATAGCCACTAGTGCCTTTGATAGAATCGGTGGTGAAATTAAAAGCGTAATACGCCTTGCCTCCCCACTCAAAATAAGCAGCTTTTACTTTTTCAACTCCTGCATAGATAGTGTCTTCCACATAGCGCTCGTCGTAAATAATTTTGAATTTATCGCCTTTTTGCAAGCGGAAGAAGTCGATAGTATAATCGAATATTTGCCCTAATTGATAGGTAGCATTTTGGCTGATGCCAGCATTTTGTGCATCGACAGTAAGGTTGTTTTCAATCTCACCTCCTATAGCTTTTTCTTTTATAGAAACCTTGCGTTCGGCATTATAAGCGTGGATAGAATCGGTGAGGCGTACCACGATATAATTCACTATATCAGGTTGATATACAAAACTATGAGGAGTATCGGGTTGTTTTTTATCGAATAAGAAAGCATAGGGTTTGCCTACGCGGAAGTTTTTAGGGTTGATGAGTTCTTTGGTTACCTCGGCAATATGGTGGATTTCAGCCGCCCCGATATGTTGGTCTTCAAGGAGTTTACCAAAAGTGTCGCCTTGTTTGAGGGTATCTCTTACAATGTTATAGTCGTTGAGGTTAAATCCAAATTCATATACTGGAGGTTTAGGAGCTTCGGTGGTGGTAGTTGCGGTAGTTTTATCGGTTTTAGTAGTGCGGTCAC
The DNA here is from genome assembly GCF_937936315.1 of uncultured Capnocytophaga sp. Taxonomy (GTDB): domain Bacteria; phylum Bacteroidota; class Bacteroidia; order Flavobacteriales; family Flavobacteriaceae; genus Capnocytophaga. Next base: position 11,864 of record NZ_CALGWU010000033.1, read on the forward strand.
AAGCCGTAAAAAGTGATAGAGAGCTGAGTAGTGAAAGGCAAAATATTTTTTTCATTCTAATTGTTTTAGTAAAAAAGGATTGCAAATAATGCGCCAAAGGTAAGAATAATTTGTTAATTAGCAAATTTGTTAATTAGTAAATTGTGTCTAAAATATTTTGTTAATCCAACAAAAGTTTGTAATTTTGCTCGTCTAAAAATATATTTTGAATTATATAAACACTTTATGACCCTTACTTTAGCCTCTTTAGAAATAGGACAAACTGCTGTAATCACAGGGTTTACACCCGAATGCCGACAAGAAGTGAGACAACGATTGCTCGACTTAGGTTTCGTACGTGGCTCAAAAATCAAAATAGAAAATGTGAGTCCGCTTGCCGACCCGATTGCTTATACCATTCATCATACCCAAATTGCTCTGCGCAAGAGTGATGCGCTTTGTGTGCTGATTCAGGTATCAGGGGATAGGATTCAGGTGTCAGGAGATAGGGCATAAGGGTTGTTAAAAAAAATGATTGATTATCAAAATAATAAAAAACAAATCAAACGAGCTATTTAACGGCTTGTTGTACTACGACTATGAAAAATATTTGTGATACTTGTGCGCTTAATCCTTCGGCTTCCTTAAAACCTTTAGGCGAGGAGGCAGGCACTTACCACTATACCATTGCTCTTGCAGGAAATCCTAACACCGGCAAGAGTACCGTTTTTAATGCCCTTACAGGGTTGCGTCAGCACACAGGTAACTGGCCAGGTAAAACCGTTACCCGCGCTGAGGGGAGTTTTTCTTTTCACGACCAACGTTATCGCATAATCGACCTACCAGGAACTTATTCGCTGCTCTCCACTTCAGAAGACGAAGAGGTAGCGCGCGATTTTATTCTCTTTGGCAAACCCGATGTAACTGTGATAGTAGTAGATGCCAGCAGACTGGAGCGCAACCTCAGTTTGGCACTTCAAATACTTGAAATCACTGATAAAGCTGTGCTTTGCCTCAACCTGATGGACGAAGCTCGCCGCCATCATATCACGATTGATACACGTACCCTTTCTCGCGATTTGGGTATCCCTGTAGTGGCTACTTCTGCACGTACCAAAGAAGGTATCCCCGATTTGCTCTTTGCTATTGAAGAAGTAGTAAGCGGTAAATTTCAAACCAAAAAACAGACTTATATAGATCTTCCTAAAGAAAATGCTGAAGCTATTGCTGAACTGCAATCGGCACTTTCTGAACTCAATCCCGAATTGCCAAATACCCGTTGGCTTGCTATGCGACTCATTGAAGGTGATGAAAGCGTACAAAAAGGGGTGGAAGAAGGCACTTTTTCAGCTGAAAACAATCCCGAAAAACAATCCCGAGTGTTGCGTATAGCCGATGAGTATCACAAGATTTTAGGGGATAGCTACCGCAATGACTTGGTAGAAGCTATCTACGCTCAAGCAACCACACTCATCAACGCATCGGTAAGCACTGATTTTTCAGCGCGTTCTTTCCGCGTTGATCGTGCGATTGATAGGGTAGTTACGCATAAAATTTGGGGTTTCCCTATTATGTTTTTGCTCTTGGCAGGGGTGTTGTGGATTACTATTATCGGGGCTAATTATCCTTCACAATGGCTTTCGGATCTGTTTGTAGGGTGGCTTTATCCACTTTTGAAAGACGGAGCCAATGCCTTGCATTTTCCTTGGTGGCTCAGTGGTTTCCTCATCGATGGGGTATATTTAGCCACTACGTGGGTGATTTCGGTAATGTTGCCCCCAATGGCTATCTTCTTTCCGCTATTCACCCTCCTCGAAGATTTTGGTTACTTACCCCGTGTAGCTTTCAATTTGGACAAGCTCTTCCGCACCGCGGGCGCTCACGGCAAGCAAGCCCTTACGATGAGTATGGGCTTTGGCTGTAATGCCGCAGGGGTGGTAGCGACACGTATTATCAACAGTCCGCGTGAGAAACTGATAGCCATTATCACCAATAACTTTTCGCTTTGCAATGGGCGTTGGCCTACCCAAATACTTATTGCAACGTTGTTCATTGGAGCATTAGTTCCCAAGCAGTGGAGCAGCACAGTATCGATGCTCGCTGTGATAGGCATAGCTGTGCTGGGCATAGCCTTTTCATTCCTCACTTCGTGGTTGTTGAGCAAGACCCTCCTCAAAGGAGAATCGTCATTTTTTGTATTGGAATTGCCGCCTTATCGTCCGCCGCGTTTTTTCCAAACACTCTACACCTCACTGATTGATAGAACCCTCATCGTACTCTGGCGTGCTATTGTATTTGCAGCACCAGCAGGGGCAGTGATATGGCTGATATGCAACTTGCAGATAGCCCAACAGCCTATAGCGCTTTGGCTTATACAAGGTTTAGACCCTATAGGCGTGTTTATAGGTTTGAACGGAGTGATTTTGCTCGCCTATATCGTTGCTATTCCTGCCAATGAAATTGTAATCCCTACGGTGCTAATGCTCACCACTATGGTATTAGGGCAAACAGCAATAGGCGAGGGAGCAGGCGTACTGATGGAAGCCTCTACCTCACAAGTGGGCGTATTGCTACACGCTGGTGGATGGACACTGCTCACGGCTGTAAACCTAATGCTTTTCAGCTTGTTGCACAACCCTTGTAGTACGACTATCTACACGATTTATAAAGAAACCCAAAGCAAGAAATGGACACTTATTGCTACCCTCTTGCCGGTGCTTTATGGGATAGTGGTGTGTTTTCTTGTGACTCTATTTGCTAAGTAAACTTGGTGAAAGTAAAGCTAAATCATCATATACAATGTGATGAAGAGGTTGATTTTGGTGTTTTTCACTTTTATGAAATTTCAAAATATAAAAAAAGCTGCCCATTATCTTGAGCAGCTTTTTTTTATTTATAACTCGTTATTCGTAACTCGTTATTAAACCACGCCTTGATCGAGCATCGCGTGAGCGACTTTCATAAAGCCTGCGATGTTAGCACCTTTCACGTAGTTGATATAACCATCTTCTTGACCGTATTTGAGGCAAGCGTTGTGGATAGATTCCATAATTTGGTGTAACTTAGCATCAACTTCTTCAGCTCTCCACGCGAGGTGAGCGGCGTTTTGAGTCATTTCGAGTCCTGAAGTTGCTACCCCTCCAGCGTTCACTGCTTTACCAGGAGCGAAAGGTAATTTAGCATCTTGGAAGGCTTTGATAGCCTCAGGAGTACAACCCATATTTGATACTTCAGCTACGAGTTTTACGCCATTTTTGATAAGCATTTGAGCGTCATCGCCGTCTAATTCATTTTGGAAAGCACAAGGCAAGGCGATATCACAAGGGATTGTCCACGCTTTTTTGCCTGCAGTAAATTTACTTTCTTTAGCAAATTTTTCGGCAAAAGGTGCTACGATGTTGCGGTTAGAAGCGCGGAGTTCCAAAAGGTAGTCAATCATTTCGTGAGTCATACCATTAGGTACTTCCACACAACCATCGGGACCTGAAAGACCGATAACTTTTGCGCCTAACTGAGTTGCTTTTTGTGAAGCACCCCACGCTACGTTACCAAATCCTGAAACTACTACGCGTTGTCCTTTAAGGTCTTTGCCGAGTTTTTTAAGCATATGGTCTACAAAGTAGAGCGCGCCATAACCTGTAGCTTCAGGGCGAATGAGAGAACCACCCCAGTTGATACCTTTACCGGTGAGTACGCCAGTGTTATACTCGTGGGCTAATTTTTTGTACATACCGTACATATAGCCTATTTCGCGTCCGCCTACACCCACGTCGCCCGCAGGCACGTCGGTATCAGGACCTATATATTTCCAAAGTTCAAGCATAAAGGCTTGGCAGAAACGCATAATTTCGGCATCGGATTTACCGGTAGGGTCGAAATCAGAACCTCCTTTAGCGCCACCCATAGGTAGGGTAGTGAGGGCATTTTTAAAAGTTTGTTCAAAACCAAGGAATTTAAGCATTGAAGGGTTTACAGCTTTGTGGAAGCGGATACCACCTTTATAAGGGCCTATCGCAGCGTTGAACTGCACGCGGTAGCCGAGGTTGCTTTGCACTTCGCCTTTATCGTCAACCCAATCCACGCGGAAGGTGTGAATGCGGTCGGGCTCTACGATGCGTTCTATAATTTTAGCTTTAGCAAATTGAGGGTGCTGGTTGTACACCTCTTGTACTGATTCAAGCACTTCGTGTACTGCTTGCAAGTACTCTTTTTCTCCAGGGTGTTTTGCCTCTAAGGCAGTCATAATTTTTTTTACGTCCATAATATATTTAATTAGTTATGAATTATGAGTTGATGAATTCTTTAGTTATGTGAGTATATTAATGAGCGACAAAAGTAGATAATATAATTGAAACGTGCAAAGAAAACGAAAGAAATTTTTTATAAAAAGAAATTTAAAGGGTAATTTTAGCAAAGTTTGCAATTTTTAGAAAAAAGAGAGACGTTTCATAGGGCTATTTTTACATAGGGTTATTAATGATGTTTAACTAATAGAAAATCTTATTTAATTGTTTTTGTATTGTAAATGGAGTGATTGTGACAGTAAAGTTATATTTTGTAATAGTATTTTTTAGCAGCAACTATGGTCGTAAGGAGATGATAAAAAGGCTGCACAAACAATTTTGCGCAGCCTTTTACTTCATTTAAAACTATTAAATATGGGATTTATTTTTTAGTGAAAATAAGGAGAACTTCCCCTTTATCATCTTTGAGTAGTAACTGATTGTCGTTCACTTCGTATTTAGCTACTTTTTTCATTGCAGTGCCAAAAGAATCGGCAACTTGCATAGTAGTCTCTGGACAAAGCATTAGAGTAGTTGCTAATTCGCCAAATACCAAATCTTTATCGGTGATATTTGCGATGCCTCCCATAAAGGTATTACAACTGTCGGAACCGTTTACCTTCATTTCTTTTATATTGAGTTGAAGGGTAGGCTGAGCCTCAGCAGTTACGGCAGTAGTTCCCATAGTAACGAGTTGCCATTCACCTTGCAAACTATTAGAATTAACGCGTGCAGTATTACAACTGCCTAACCCTATTGCTACAGATAATAGCATTAAAAACTTGATTTTTTTCATTTTATGTATTTTTTGAGAGTTTTAAGCAGATCGTCAGTTCTGAGGTTCTCTCCTTGTGACAACAGATTGCCTTCGGGGTCTATGAGAAAAGGAGCGGGAATACTGGTTACTCCATAGGTATTAGCGGCTTTGCTTTCGCTATCCCATACATTGTACCACACCATTCCTTCCATTTTGATGGTGTCGAGCCAAGCGTCTTTATCCTTAGGTCTATCAATAGACACAGATAGGATTACAAAGTTTTTACCTTTGAGTTCTTTGTAGGCTTGTTTGAGGTATTTGTTTTCCTTTTTGCAAGGCATACACCACGATGCCCAAAAATCTATGAGTACATATTTGCCTCGTAAGGACGATAGTTTCAATTCCTCACCATTGGCTTGAGGCAAGGCGATTTCGGGTACAGGTTTGTGGCGTTGTAGTTGTTGTGCAAAGGTTTGGACAGTTGCCAAAAGGAATAGCGCTATGGCTGTAAATAGAAATCTTTTTCTCATTTGTAATCTTGTTTTTTAGTATTCAGGATTTTGATATACAAAAATCTGACCATTTTTTAAACAGATACTTTTTTTGCACTAAAAATATCCTCCTTTTTTACGGTCTTCCATAGCAGCTTCGGTTACTTTATCGTCTATACGAGTTTCACCGCGTTCCGAGATGCGTGAAGCAGTAATCTCGTTCACCACCTCTTCAAGAGTTGCTGCATTGCTTTCTACAGCTGCGGTACAAGTCATATCGCCTACAGTGCGATAGCGCACGCGCTTGTTGAGAATGGTATCATTTTCATCTATTTGGATAAAAGGTGATACCGCAATGAGGCGACCTTCGTGCTCAATTACCTCGCGGTTGTGAGCGAAATAGATAGAAGGGAGTTCAATTTTTTCTTGTTGGATATAGCTCCACACATCGAGTTCTGTCCAGTTTGAAATGGGGAATACACGCACATTTTCGCCTTTTTGTATCCTGCCGTTATAGATGTTCCACAGTTCAGGGCGTTGTAACTTGGGATCCCACTGACCGAACTCGTCTCTTACTGAGAAGAAACGTTCCTTGGCGCGGGCTTTTTCCTCATCACGGCGTGCGCCTCCAATACAAGCATCGAAATGGAATTCTTCGATAGTATCTAAAAGGGTGTGTGTTTGCAGCCAGTTACGAGAGGCAAATTTACCTTTGGGTTCAGTAAGACCTTTAGCTTTGATAGTATCTTCTACTTGTCTCACAATGAGTTCAGCGTCTAAACGCTTAGCAAGGGCGTCGCGATAAGCAAGAGCTTCGGGGAAGTTATGGCCTGTATCGATATGTACCAATGGGAAGGGTATTTTCATAGGGGCAAAGGCCTTCATAGCCAAGTGTACCAGAGTAATAGAGTCTTTTCCACCGCTAAAAAGTAGTGCAGGGCGCTCGAATTGCGCTGCTACTTCGCGCATTATATAAATACTTTCAGCTTCTAATTGTTTTAAATGTTCTTTATTCACGATTGTTAGCTATTACTTGTTAACTATTTCACTGCGTTCATTGAAAATTCTAATGGATAAACACCTTGAACAGCGATTTCGCGTCCTTGAGAGTTTTTAGCGGGAGCCATTTTAGGGAATTTTTCGAATATGCGTTTACCTTCAGCGGCTAAGATTGGGTCTCCATCTACTTTTTGAACGCTGAGGTTACCTTTTTTGTCTATTACGAAGTATACTTTGACAAGGCCTTCGATTTTTTTGTTGAGAGCTTCTTGAGGGTAAACGAATTTACTTACCACCCATTGGTCTATGCATTCTTCGAAATTGCCTTCTTTTGGGTTGTATACACTTTGGTAGTGCAAACAATAAGGTTTTTGTTTTACAACCGAAGTATTGTTTATATCAACAGCTTTGTTGTCTTGAGCTTGTGTAGTAGCAAAAACAGCTACTAATAAGATGCTTGTTACTAAGGTTTTAATTGCTTTCATTGTTAAAAAAAATATTTAGTTTTTAGTTATTATTTTTTAGCAGTTTCATATTAGTTTGTTCAAAGTACAGAGAGGTAGAGGGATTACCTAATTTCACAAAGGTACAACTTTTTTTTAAACTAGCAATTTTTCAGCCAATTCTCTATTACTTTAGGGAAATGTTCGTATTCTAAAAGGTGTATTTTTTCAGCTAAAGTATCGGGGGTATCGGAGGGTAATACTTTAGTTTTTGCTTGAAAGAGGATGTTGCCTTCGTCGTAATGTTCGTTTACGAAATGAATGGTGATGCCACTTTCGGTTTCGTTATTATTCACAACAGCTTGGTGTACGTGAGCGCCATACATTCCTTTACCGCCGTATTTTGGCAATAGAGATGGGTGAATATTGAGGATGCGGCTAGGGTAGGCAGCGATGAGATTCTCAGGCACTTTCCACAAAAATCCTGCTAAGACAATGAGGTCGGGTTGTTGTGTTTTGATCAGATCAAGGACTATATTTGTTTTGTAGAAGGCTTGTTTATCGAACACAAGAGAGGGAATTTCTAAGCGTTTGGCACGATCTAAGACTCCTGCTTGTGGATTGTTACATAGGATTAAGTTTACTTTTGCAGAACCTTTTTCGGAGAAATAGGTTGCGATGCGTTCGGCATTTGAGCCAGATCCAGAGGCAAATACGACGATTTTTTTCATAGTTAAATAGTCAAATTAGCAAATTGTAAAAGAGAAGTTTTTACGGATTTTTCTATTTCATTATATGTAGCTTTTCCTTTTCCTAAATAAATAAAAGCCAAGGCGTAGTGTTGTTTTTTTATGGGTAAAAGGTGTTTTTGCAAACGGTAAGCCTCTCGTAATCTACGTTTGAGTAAATTTCTATCTACGGCGCGTTTAAAAGAGCGTTTAGGTACGCTTATCAGTAATTGATAGGGTACTTTGAGAGTAGCGATAGGGGTGAACAACAAGCGTATGGGATAGGTAGTAAGGGCTTCGCCTTGAGCAAAAAGTTGTTGTATATGATCGCGTTTGCAGAGTTTTTCGGCTTTTTGGAAAGTATACATAGGGCAAAGGTACGAATAATTTATCAATAAACAAGTTTTTAGGGATAGGGGAGGGGAATAAGTAGTTAGTGATGTAGGATGTTTTTTTGATAAAAATTTTAAAATTGTTATATTCATCCAGAGGTTAAATTCTTAAAAAGTGTTAAAATTTAATTTGTTTTTAGGAGGATAAATAGTTTGTATGGAGTTTTTAATTTTCTGTTATTTTTCTTATATTATTGGTAATAAGCTGTTTATGTTTTAACAAAAGAGCTTAAAAAATTCATATTTTTTTAAGAGAATAATTATAGATTTTATATTGAATGTTAAAAAACATTGCAGATGTCTCAAATATTTAACAGTAAAGTTACAGATTTTTTAAAAAACATCTTTAAAGAAAAGTTTTTGCTTTCTTTTCTATTGTAGTAAAAAAAAATGCTATAAAAATTTGTCTTTATAATTTTTTTTTCTGAAAATTTGCAAAATAATTGACGTAATATAATAGCGATGAAAGAAAAATTGATGTACGCACTGTTATGTGCTGTGCTGTTTGTAGGCTATGCTTTTGCCCAAGAACACACCATAACAGGGGTAGTAAAAGATGATGCGGGCACTCCACTACCCGGTGCCTCTGTAGTAGTAAAAGGCACCACTCACGGGGTTGCTACAGATTTTGATGGTAAATACTCCATTAAAGTACCTAATAACAAGGTTATTCTTGTATTTTCTTCATTAGGTCTTAAAACAGTCGAACGTTCTGTAGGGGTTAACAAGGTAATCAATGTAACACTAGAAATGGAAGCGCAACAGCTCACTGGTGTAGTGGTTACAGGTTACCAAGAGTTTGACCGTTCTAAGTTTACGGGTAATGCCCAAACCCTCAAAGCCGACAATATTAAAATGGACGGTGTGGTGGACGTAGGTCGTATGATTGAAGGTCGTGCCGCAGGGGTAAACGTACAGAACATTTCAGGAACATTTGGTACATCTCCTAAAATTACTATTCGTGGGGGGTCATCTATCTTTGGTGATACCAAACCATTATGGGTAGTAGATGGTGCTGTACAAGAAGAGGTGGTGAATTTATCATTCGAGCAATTGGCTTCGGGTGATGCTTCTACCTTGGTGAGTTCGGCTATTTCTGGTATCAACGCGAATGATATTGAGAGCATCGAAATCCTCAAAGATGCTTCAGCCCTTTCTCTTTATGGTGCACGCGCTCTCAATGGTGCTGTGATTATCACTACTAAAAGTGGTAAACGCAATGTAAAGACTCAAGTAAGCTATCAATTAGAAGAGTCAGTGCGTATGATTCCTAATTACAATCAATACGATATAATGAACTCTCAAGAGTCTATGGGTATCTATCGTGAGTTAGAGGAAAAGGGTTATTTTTCACTTTCTTCATATACACAAGCGCGCTATGGAGGGGCTTATAATATAATGTATCGCGCTATTGATAGTTATAACCCTGCTACAGGTCGTTTTGGATTAGAAAATTCTGAAGCTGCTCGTATTGCTTTCTTGCGCAAATACGAATATGCTAATACCGATTGGTTTAAAACACTTTTCCGCCCTTCACTTACACAAAACCACACTGTGAGTCTTTCAGGAGGGGGAGAAAATGCCACTGTATATGCATCAGTAGGTTTCTTTGTAGACCCAGGATGGACAATTGCTGACCGTGTACATCGTGTAACTGGTAACCTCAAAACCACTTATAATCTTTCACAAAATGTGAAAATAGGGGTGCTTACTCAAGGGTCTATCCGTACCCAGAGAGCACCTGGTACTTTCAACCGCTCAGCCAATACTGTAAATGGTGGTTACGATCGTGATTTTGATATCAACCCTTTCAGCTATGCGCTCAACACTACTCGTGCTTTGCGTCCTTATGGTGATGATGGCAAATACGAATACTATAGTTTCAACTATGCTCCTATGAATATCCTCAACGAGCTTGGTAATAACTATATGGATTTGAATGTGCTTGAGTATAAAATTCAAGGAGACTTAGAAGTGAAATTAGCCAAAGGGCTTAAATACAATTTCCTCGGATCTGTACGCCACGTAAAGAGTTCCAACGAGCACTCTATGAGAGAAGATTCTAATGTAGTAGGGGCTTATCGTGCCAATCGTACAACTGTGATAGCTAAAGCTAACCCTTTCTTGTTTGAAGACCCTTCTGATCCTGATAAAGTACCTCAAGTAGTATTGCCTAATGGAGGTATCTATAAACTCACCGAAAATAACTTGCAAAGTTACTACTTCCGTAATGCTTTGGAGTTCAAACGTTTGTTTAAAGAAAAACATGACTTAAAAATGTTCTTAGGACAAGAATACCGCCATACGGACCGTGATAATCAGTTTTTCAATGGTTATGGTTATCAATTTGCGCGTGGAGGAACTGCTTTTACCGATTATCGTATTATCCAAAAAGCAATCCAAGAGAACTCACCTTATTTTGAAAAAGGATTCTCTAAAGAGCGTGGTATAGCTTTCTTCTTGCAAGGAACTTATACTTACGACAACCGCTATGTATTTGCTGGTACTGCCAATTATGAAGGTTCTAACCAATTGGGTAGAAGCCGTTCGGCTCGCTGGTTGCCTACTTGGAACGTGAGTGGTCGTTGGAATGCTTCTAATGAGAAATTTTTAGAAGGCAATAGCACTATCTCAAACCTCGCTTTCCGTGTGAGTTATGGTCTTATCGCCGGTTTAGGTGCTGCCAGCAACGCATTAGCAGTTTTCAAAAATGGAGTAGCTAACCGCTACAACATTGGTGATAGAGAAAATATTATTGAGATAGACGATCTCCAAAATATGGATCTCACTTGGGAAAAAGTGTATGAAACAAACTTAGGGGTAGAGCTTGGTTTGCTCAAAAACCGCATAACTCTTTCTATGGACTTGTACCAAAAGAATTCTAAAGATTTGATTGATGTGGTGCGTACTTCAGGTATTGGGGGACAATTTGTGAAATTAGCAAACAACGCTTCTATGGTTACCAAAGGTATAGAGCTTGCTTTAGATACTAAAAATATTAAAACTGATAACTTTAGCTGGAATACAGGTGTGAATTTTGCTTATTTCGACCAAAAAATTCAAAAACTTACTTATCGCCCTAATGTGTACAACTTAGTACGCGAAGTAGGAGGTAATGTGGAAGGTGGAGCTCGTAACACTTTATATTCTTATGATTTTAGAGGATTGAATGATAAAGGTTTGCCTCTCTTTAATCTACTCAATGGTAGCACTGATTTTGAAGATATCGATTTCCAACAAATTGACAATATCTTGAGTTATCTCAAAAAAGAAGGTGCTGTAGAGCCTAATATCACTGCAGGTCTTTCTAATACTTTCCGTTACAAAAACTGGGAACTCTCTGCACTTATCACTGCTCAAGCAGGTAATAAGATTCGCAAACCTTCTCAGTACGACTCAAACTACAATGACCTTAGTGTATTTCCTAAAGAAATGAAAAATCGTTGGGTTCATCCAGGTGATGAAAAGACTACTAATATTCCTGGTATCCCCGATAGAAGAACTGTGTATGAGATAGGCTCTAACATCCTACGCCGTGTGTACAACGCCTACAACTACTCTACTGAACGCGTAGTAGATGGTTCGTTTGTTCGTATGAAAAACATCTCTCTCTCTTACGCCTTCCCTAAGAATGTACTTGAACAGTTGAAAATAAATAACCTTACTTTGCGCTTACAGGCAGCTAATCCATTCCTTATCTATTCTGATAAAGAACTTAACGGTCAAGACCCTGAGTTCTTCCGTTCTGGAGGGGTAGCTTATCCAGTAACTGCTCAATATACCTTTACTATCAATCTAGGAATCTAAAAAACGTAAGTAAATGAAAAAATATATATATATACCTATAGTAGCATTTGTTTTGGGACTTTCCCTTAGCAGTTGCGATAAGTTCCTCGACGAGGTGCCTGATAAACGTACAGAGCTCGATTCATCCGAAAAAATACAAGAGCTTTTGGCGACTGCCTATCCAGATGCCTTTTACGGTGAGTTTTGTGAAACAATGAGTGATAACGCTGGTGATAAAACTAAACTCTCAGCAACTTCTGACCTCAATACTCAAATGTATTCTTGGGAAACTAACACCCAAAATAATACAAGGGATACCCCTCCTTACTATTTTTACGCAGCCTACCAAGCTATTGCTGCTGCTAACTACGCTTTAGAGGCTACCAACGAACTCAAAGGAGGTGCTGAAAACGATTACCTCAAAGGGGAAGCCTTAGTAGCTCGTGCTTATTCACACTTTATGTTAGGGCTCTTTTGGTGCAAACCTTTCAACCCTGCCACAGCAGCTACCGATTTAGGCTTGCCTTACGCTACCAAAGCCGAAAGAAAAGTGTTTGAAATCTATCGCCGTATATCAGTAAAAGATTATTACGATGCCATAGAAAAAGACTTGACCGAAGGTTTACCGCTTATTGATAATAGCAAGTATAGCAAGCCTAAATTCCACTTTACCAAAGAAGCAGCTCACGCTTTTGCCTCACGCTTCTACTTGGTAAAAGGTGATTGGGATAAGGTAATAGAACACGCTAATCAAGCCTTAGGGAATAACCCCGAAAATAAACTTCGCGATGTAAAAGGGCAACGTTCGCGCACCTATGCACAGCAACGCGCTCTTTACGCTGCTTCCGATGAACCTACTAACGTGTTGATAGCAGGCGCTTCATCAGTATACGGAAGGCATTTTGCTACTAATAAATACAGCTTGACCTTACAAAAATCCGAAGAAGTTTTTGGTTCGGATTCTCATCCTCTAGGAGTAGATTGGGCTTATACTATTTATGGAGGTGAAGATTATCGCAACTTTCCTAAATTCCAAGAGTATTTCAAATATACTAATATCTCGGCAGGAAATGGATATCCTTATAATATGGCAGTACTTATTTCTTATGACGAAGTATTCTTAAATCGTTTGGAAGCCTACCTAATGAAAGGTGAGAAAGCAAAATTCCTTACCGATTTGGTAACCTATTTGAAAAAGAAAACCTTACGCGACATCCCTAGTACTTTTGCATTGACCGAAGCCAATATGAACTCCCTTTATCAAAACAAAGGTACTGATTTCGACCCCGTTTACACTCTTTCTACCCAGCAACGCGAATGGTTACAAGCAGTAGTAGATGTGAGAAGAACCACTTTCGTGTTTGAAGGTTTGCGCTGGATAGACAACAAACGCCTCGGTATGAAAGTTGTACACGTAAAAGCTGGTCAAACAATGGAACTCACTAAAGACGACCCACGTCGTGAGTTACAAATCCCTGAAGACGCTATCTCTAACGGTATTACCGCCAACCCAAGATAGGTAACAATTAACATTCAAATGAGTAAGATATGAAAAAAATATATATCGCAGCAGTGTTGGCTCTATCGTTAGCTGCCTGCAACAACAAAGAAACCCTCAACCCAGAGAGTGTGATACAGCCTCGTGTAACGGCTCAAACCGCACTAGATACCTATATCTACAACAATTTCCAAAAACCTTACAACATCAGTGTAACTTATAACTATATTGATGCCGATTTTGAAATGGGTAAGTACTTCTATCCTCCTACAGAAGCCAAAGTGCAACCTATGCTCGAAATTGTAAAGAAAGTATGGATTGACTCTTATACTCAAGTGGCAGGACAAGACTTTATCAAAAGCGTTGCGCCACGCCAAATCTCTCTCATCGGGGGGTATAATATGAATAGTGATGGTACTATCACCCTTGGATTTGCCGATAGTGGTATGAAAATCACCCTTTTCAATGTAGACCAACTCGATGTAACCAAACACGATGCTACTCGCCAATATTTCCATACCATTCAGCACGAGTACTGCCATATCATCAACCAGAGAAAACCTTACTCTGAAGAGTATGGCAAAATCACCCCTTCAGACTATACAGCCAACTGGTATAACATTCAATTAGCTGATGCTAACAAAAAAGGGTTCATCACTCCATATTCTATGTTGAATGATATTGAGGACTTTGCCGAAATGACCTCAGGCATACTTAGTATGAGCAAAACCGATTGGGATGCTAAGGTAAATGCTATCCCTGAAGAGGGTAGAAATATTATTCGCAAAAAAGAAGAATTTGTGGTATCGTACTTTAAAAGTGAATGGAATATCGACCTTTATAAACTACAAGAAGTAGTAGAAAATCAAATGCTTTCTGTATTACAATAAATAGTTTCTTATCGATGAAAAAAATTATTTATATATTTATCGCAGTTTTAGGGTTCTTTGCTTGTCAAAAAAACGAACCTGATGACCTTTTTGGAGGTAAAACTCCTTCTCAGCGTTTTGAGCAAAACCAAAATGAATTGCGTACACAACTCACCACCCCTGAACAGGGATGGAAGTTTACCTATTTCACTGATAACAAAAAGTTTGGTGGTTTTACTTTCCTAATGAAATTTACCCCTGATGGTTTTGTATCTATGGCTTCTGATGTAAGTGCTACAGCTACCCCTTCTAGAAGTAAATATGAAATTAAATGGGGACAAGGCACTCTACTTTCCTTTACAACTAAAAACTATATCCACGAGCTCTCCGATAGCACAAAAGGAGAGACTGGAGTAGGTTTTAAAGGTGAATTTGAGTTTATCTATTTTGGTAAAGAAGGTAACAAACTCAAATTTAAAACCCAACGTAGAGATACTGAACAATTTGTATATTTCGAGCCTGCTACTACTCAAGATTGGAATGCAATCCAAAATCTCAGTGGAAGTGTAGATGCTTTAGAAGGTGATATTTTTAGACATTTCTTTAGAGTTACTAAAGATGGTGTGACAAAAGATTATAGCATGTCTCTATCTAACAGATTTTTAACGCTAAATTTTTCATCCGATCCTTCCCAAACACTCAAAACAGCTATCGTGCCCACCCAAGCAGGATTCTCTTTTGATCCTCCTTTAGTGATTGAAGGTAAAACTTTCACAGAGCTCACTTGGGATAACAATGCCTCTCCAGCACGTTACATCACTACTGTAGAGGGAGTTACTGCCGAAATACGTTTTGAATTGAGACCTTCTCAAGAACATATTTCTGATGATTATCAATCAGTACCAGCAACTATCAACAGATTCTTATTCTTGTCAAGAACACTATCTAATACACCTTTCACATCCGAAGGTTTTATAGATAATGTCATAAAAATAGATGAAAGCAATCTCTTCCCTTCTGTACTTATTTCGTTCAAAAGTAGTACCAAATGTGAAGTAGAAGTGCGTTACTTGTTTCCTAATCAACAATTCCAATCTCGACTTATCTTTGTACATAACTACGAAATAAAAGACAAACGTATTTATTTAAAAGATAGAACGAGTATTGATGGAACTAATTTAGACTTGTGGCAAGCTGCTGAAAACCAAAATATCTTGAGAAAAGCTTTAACAGCCCTCAATGGTATGGCTCTCTTAGGAAGTGAAGGTCTCTACATAAGAAAAGTAGCTAATAAATTCTATTATAACGATGACGTATATATAATTCAAAGTCATCGTATGCCTAATGTTTATTTCCCTACTTATGGATATTTTCAAAAAAATTAAACTAAAAAAAATACAATGAAAAAAATATTTATTTTACTCGTTACTATTCTTGCTGTAGCTTGCAGTAAAGATGATAATAACAACAATGGGGGAACTCCTCCTATTCAATATGATAATCTTAGTGTAGCAACCCAAACACTTTCGTTCACTACTCTTAGTAAGACCCAAACCCTCACCATTACAACGGGGTCTGGTAGCTATAGCGCAACAGTAGTAACTCCTATCGTGAATGTAAAGATAGTGACTAATACCTTAGTGATTACAAGTGTGGCAACAGGTACTACTACTATTACAGTAGTCGACACTAAAACCCAGCAAAAATCTGATATTCCAGTAATTGTAACATCTCTTTATACAGTAGATGCAAATGGTACTATCACACATTCCGATCGCCATAACTTTGCTGATGATACCGATTTCGTACTCTCAGATGTAAAAGCGGTAGCTGAAAGCGTTTTCAAAGGATTTGGAGAGTTTAGAAGTATCACTACTAATGGGGTAGAAAGTTTTGGAAAATTAGCCTTTGCTAGTTGTCAACAAGTAGAACAAATTACCCTTAAAGGAGTGAAAAACATAGGATTAGGCGCTTTTCAATTTAACTCATCTCTACAAACAGTTACCATCACAGGAGTAGAGAATGAAGAGTTGAATATTAACCAAGAAGCCTTTGCCTCTTGCGCCGAACTCAAAACAATACTACTTCCTGCACAAACTAAAAAAATAGATAAAAACGCTTTCTTACAATGCCGCCAAATAAAGGTAGTAAGATGTGCTGCAGTAGAACCTCCCACTGTATTCCGTACTACCTTCCCTAATTTGGTAGCAGGAATCGATAGAGTGTTGTATGTGCCAAAAGGAAGCAAAGAAAAATACGAAGCAGTGAATAACTGGAATAGTAAATTCAGTCGTATTGAAGAAACTGATTTTTAGAACACTTAAATTACATTTGCAATGAAAAAACTCCTCTTATTACCTATCATCGCTTTGGCTCTTTTCTCTTGCCAAAAAAACGAACCCGATGACCTTTTTGGAGGAAAAAACCCTTCTCAACGCTTTCAGCAAAATCAAACTGAATTGCGCCAGGCTCTCACCTCTGCTGAGCAAGGTTGGAAATTCGTATATTATACTAACGATAAAAAGTTCGGAGGTTTTACCTTCCTAATGAAATTTACTCCAGAAGGATTCGTAACCATGACTTCTGATGTAAATGCTACTGCTACTGCTACAACAAGTAAGTATGAAATTAAATGGGGACAAGGTGCTTTGCTTTCATTTACTACCAAAAACCAAATTCACGAACTCTCCGATAGCGCAAAAGGAGAGACTGGAGTAGGCTATGAGGGAAATTTTGAATTTATATACTTTGGTAAAGAAGGTAATAAACTTAAATTCAAAACACAACGTAAAGATACCGAGCAGTTTGTCTATTTTGAGCCCGCTACTGCGCAAGATTGGAATGCCATCAAAACCCTTAGTAGTAATATAAATACCTTAGAAAATAATATTGATAGCTATTACTTTACAGTAAGTACTACAGCAAGTGCTACAGGTTATGAAATGAAGTACGAAAATCGCTTTGTAACACTCACCTCTCTTGATGGTTCCAGCACCCAAAAAGCTTCTGTTTATGCTACCGAAACAGGAATTGGCTTCAAACCCGCACTTACTTTTGAAGGTAAAAACTTTACTGAACTTACTCGTGACAATAGCTCTACCCCTCCTACTTTTAAAGCTACTATAGATGGGGTAACAGCTCAAATAGCTTATTCATTAGTACCTCCTGAAGCCTTCATCACTGATGATTACAAAGATATAGACAACATGCGCCTATTCTTGATAGACCCTGCTTCGTTTAGAAAAGAAACTTCTGATCCTTTCTATAATGATATTCTCAAAATAGATGAAACTAAAGAATGGTATGTGTTTAGAATATCTTTCCAAACAGGAGGAAGATGCCAAATTCAAGTTGCATATGATTTCCAAGCCAATACTCCGTCTTATTATATTGTATCAACTACTTATGAACTAAAAAATAAACGTTTATATATTAGTAATAATGTATTGAGTGCAGGTTATGGCAATGCGGATTGGAACAACACTGAAAATGCAGCTATCAAAGCAAGAGCAACTGTAACAGCTGCTAAGTTTTTGGAAATAGCCTCAGATGGTTTATATATCAAAAAAACAAGCCGTCTATACGCTAGTAGATACCCAATTTATACAATCCAAAGTCATAACCACCCTACTTACTATAGTGAAGGTGCTACACTTAAAAGATAAAAATCATTTTACATCTCTGCCAAGGCAATGCCTCATATTATCTGTCTTGGCAGAGTTTTTTAAACTTCTAAATCCTAAACAAATGTATAAATATATCCTTATAGTAGCTGTAATCCTGTTCATTACTCATATTTTCTATGAGCCATCTATTTTAGGTATTATTGCCCTATTGCTACTTATTGCGCTATCTATTTGGAAAATAAAAGCCCATAACTAGCATTTAACCCCTTAAACCCCACACACAATGAAAAAGTTATTATTATCTCTGCTATTATGTGCTACTATTAGCGCTTTTAGCCAAGAAAAAGAAACTGCTAAAGATAGCATTCCGTATACTAAATGGTCTTGTGAATTTGATGCAGGCTTAGGGCTTGCCGAAATGGTGAGCAGTGATTTCCAAATGAGAGGTGATGTAATGCGCTTACAAATGCGAGTGCTCTACTCTCCTGAAAAAAACTTCCGCATCGAAATGGGGTTGGGAGTCAGTGAGTTTTCACAAGGCGGCTTTCAGCAAAGTGAAAGTAACTACGCAATGCTCAAAGTCTCTACCCTCGATGTACCCGTACGCTTAGCTGTGGTTACCCCTGTGAGTCCTAATATTGGTATTGTTACAGGTGCCGGACTTCATCTCAGCGTTCCTTTGTGGCGACAATTCAAAACTCAGGATGTGAATAACAAAGGTTGGATAGGAGGTACCGTCAACCTCGGGTATCACGCTTTTGCAGGAGTAGATTTATACGCTTCCGATCACAGTAAATTAGCGATTTTTGGAGAATTAGGAGGCTCTTTCTGGAACAAAGGCAACTACATTACTCGTTATCACGCTATTATCAATTTTAGTTATATTTATATGCTTTAATTCTCTATAAACAATGAAAAAAATCACCCTTCTTCTGCTCGCTATGAGCCTATCGTTCTGCTCTAAGAACGACGACCCCACCACAGGAAATGAACCTGTCAATCCAGCACAAAACCCCGCCCTAATAAAAGAGCTTATCGCTCCTCAAAACGGCTGGAAACTTACCTATATTTCCTCCGATGATTCCTTTGGAGGTTACAACTTCCTGATGAAGTTCGACGCTCAAGGCAAAGTGTCTATGCTCTCCGACCTCAGTGCTACAGCTACCCCCACTACTACTAGTTACAGCACCCAAGAAGAGGGGAGAGGCTTAGTACTCAGTTTTATAGGTAATAACCAAATCCACCTATTAGCCGATGCTCTACAAGGAGTTGTAGGTAATGCCCACACGGGAAAAGTCTATCAGTTTTTATATACCGGTAAGGAAGGCGACAAACTCAAATTCCAAAACTTGATCCTTAACAACAACTCTTCTATAGTGTTTGAACCCGCTACAGCCGAAGATTGGACACACACCCCTGATCTGTATAAAAATATCAATCCTCTAACTAGCGCCGCCGCTCACTATTACCTAAAAGTGAGCGCTGCTACGGGTACCTCCACTACCTATCCTATTGTGTTTACTAATAGAGTGTTATCACTGAAAAACACCCAAAGCAAAGTCGCTACTTTGGCAACCCAAAAAGGTATTGCTTTCAATCGCCCTTTTACTTTAGGCGGACAGTCTTTCACCGAGTTAGAACGTGTAGCGGGTAGTGTGCCTCCCGTGTATAAAGCAACCATCAATGGGGTTACTGCCGAATTGTTCTACTCATCAGTAGCTCCCGATTTCTTCAACGGAAATGATTATCAAGACGTCAATACATCTATCGATGGATTCGCCCTTATGAGCCAATATTTCAAAGATAATAAATATATGACCGAAGCCTTCTATGAAGATGTCTTGAAAGTCAATGCCTCTACCGACCTGTTTTTACTCAGAATAATGTTCGAAGGTAATGAAAATTGTAATATCCAAATAGGACATATTTTCCCCGAAAGTGGATTCTCTATCCTACAAATCAGTTGTAAGTATGAACTCAAAAACAAACGTTTGTACTTAAAAGATAGTGATAAAAACTTGAGCACTAGCGACCCCGATACTTGGGACGATGACAAAAATAAGGCTATCTTAGAACAAGCTCAACGCGCCTTAGGAAGTATCTATGACCTCGGCGTTCAAGGTTTTTATATCAAAAAAACAGATATGAAAGTACAACCTCAAGATGATAATCCTGTATATGTATTACAAAGCTACGAATTCCCTTTGTATGCTTTCCCTATTTGGGGTGTGCCTAAGTAACCTATAAAACAAGCTCTTAAATTGTGTTTCACAAGCCTCTATAACTCCTAAAAAACTAACGATTATTTTTTTGTTAGTTACAAAAAGTTTCGTATCTTTGCGGGTGAAATCAATAAACAAAAGCATTCACCTTAAAAACACAATTATTATGAGACAAAGAGTACCCGTATCACAAATTATGAGCAAGGAATTAGTAACCCTTACTCCCGATCAATCGCTCTATGAAGCCGAGCGATTATTCAAAAAACACCGTATCCGCCATATCCCAGTGGTAGAAGGTGATAAACTTATAGGCATTGTAAGCTATTCCGACCTCCTTCGTATCAGCTTTGCCGATATGACCGATGGCGAGGAAGAAGTAACCTCCGTAGTCTATGATATGTACACCATCCCGCAGATTATGGCTAAAACACCGCTTACGGTAACTGCTGACACCTCTATCAAAGAAGTAGCCGAAAACCTTGCCGCCCAAAGTTTCCACTCTATCCCTGTGGTAGATAACGGCAAACTCGTAGGACTTGTAACCACTACCGATTTGATCAAATACCTATTAGAACAATATTAAATTTAGATAAGAGGTAAGAGATAAGAAACGCAAACCCTTACCTCTTACCTCTTATCTTTTACCTGAATATGAATGAACTAACATTGGAACTTACCGATGTCAGCCCACAGGTTTTTTGTGGTGAGGACGAAAGTAATATCAAATACATCAAAACACTTTTTCCTAAACTGAAAATTGTCGCACGCGGCAGCAAGCTCATCGTTTTTGGCGAAGAACATCTGCTCAAAGATTTTCGAGAACAAATGGAAAAGCTTATTTCTTACACTTCCAAATACAACCGTTTAGACGAGCGCACTATCGATAATATTCTATCGGCATCTAGCCCCGAAACTACCGAAAAAGTACGCGAGGAAGATATCATTGTACACGGAGTGAATGGCAAGGTTATACGTCCACAAACTCAAAACCAAGTAAAATTGGTAAAAATGATGCGTAATAACGATATGGTATTTGCTGTTGGGCCTGCGGGTACCGGTAAAACCTATGTAGGGGTAGCCTTAGCTGTAAAAGCCCTCAAAGAAAAGCAAGTACGCCGCATCATCCTCACCCGTCCAGCCGTCGAAGCAGGCGAGAACCTCGGGTTCCTCCCTGGTGACCTCAAGGAAAAACTCGACCCCTATATGCAACCGCTGTACGATGCCTTGCGCGATATGATTCCCCACGAAAAACTCAATGCCTTTATTGAGGCAGGAATCATTGAGATTGCCCCCCTTGCCTTTATGCGCGGACGTACCCTCGACAACGCCTTTGTAATTCTCGATGAGGCACAGAACACCACCCACGCCCAGATGAAGATGTTCCTCACCCGTATGGGGCGCAATGCCAAGTTTATGATCACCGGTGACCCTGGGCAGATAGACCTCCCTCGCAAAGTCTCTTCCGGACTCAAAGAAGCAATGCTCATCCTCCAAAACGTACAAGGCATCGCCTTCCTCCACTTAGACGACAAAGACGTGGTGCGTCACCCACTGGTACGCAGCATCATCGAAGCCTACAAAACCATAGAAAACAACGAATAGTCGTAGCACAACAAGCAGTTATATTTATACCTAAATCTCAGAGCCTCTCCGAGTCCCTCTGAGATTTTCTACCCGTGCGGCTCGCACCCCCCCATTCTTTGCCCGTGCGGCTCGTACCTCTCTATAATTTGCTAATCACCTAATTTGCTAATTGCCAAATAATTACCTCTTACCTCTTACCTCTTACCTCACAAAAATTTTGCAGTTTCAAATATTTGTTGTAATTTTGCGCCCTAAAAATAAAAGTGTCGTTTGATGACACTATAAGGAATGTTTAATTTTTAATAAAAATCACAAAGAGTGGACACATTAAGCTACAAAACCATCTCTGCCAACAAAACCACTGCAAACAAAAAGTGGGTTTTGGTAGATGCTGACGGACAGACTTTGGGTCGCCTTGCCTCTAAAGTAGCAAAGCTACTTCGCGGTAAGTACAAACCCGATTTTACCCCTCACGTTGATTGTGGCGATAACGTAATCGTTATCAACGCCGAGAAAATCAACCTTACAGGGAACAAATGGGAAGATAAAACCTATCTTCGCCACACTGGTTACCCAGGAGGACAACGCACTACAGGAGTAAAACAACTCCTCGAAAAACACCCAGAACGTATCATCGAGAAAGCTGTAAAAGGTATGTTACCAAAAACAAAATTGGGTGCAGCAGTTTTACGTAATTTAAAAGTGTATGCAGGTACCGAGCACAAACAAGAAGCTCAACAACCTGTTACCATTAACTTAAACGATTTGAAATAATGGAAGTAATTCACACCATCGGTAGACGAAAAACCGCCGTAGCGCGTATCTACCTTAAAGCAGGTAACGGTACTATCACCGTAAACAAACGCGAACTCAACAATTATTTCACTACCCCTACATTGCAATACAAAGTAAAACAAGCCCTCAGCCTTGTAGGTGCTGAAGATGCTTACGATGTAAAAGTAAACGTGTATGGAGGTGGTATCACCGGTCAAGCCGAAGCCGTTCGTTTGGCTATCGCTCGCGCACTTTGCGAACTCAACACCGAAAACCGCGCAGTATTGAAACCTGAAGGGCTCCTCACTCGCGACCCTCGTATGGTTGAACGTAAAAAATTCGGTCAGAAAAAAGCCCGTAAGAGATTCCAATTCTCTAAACGTTAGTGTTAGTGAATATTTAATAGTTAAAGGAAAAGAGTTAAAAATGAATATTTATTCTTATCTCTTACCTCTTATCTCTTACCTAAAAAAACAATTTGCTCCTTAGTTTAGCATCCAAATGGCTCAGGCGGTTATCCCTTTTTTATAAAACCTCTCCAAGCTATTGCTAATATTAGGAACGTAAACTATTTAAAAAGAAATGGCAAATAACATAGAAATTAAAGATTTATTAGATGCAGGCGTACATTTCGGTCACCTTACCCGCAAATGGAATCCTAATATGGCTCCCTACATCTATATGGAACGCAACGGTATCCACGTAATCAACTTATACAAAACCGCTGCTAAAATTGAAGAGGCTGCCGAAGCCCTCAAAAAAATCGTAGCCTCTGGAAAAAAAGTCCTTTTCGTGGCTACCAAAAAACAAGCTAAAGACGTTGTTGCCGAAAAAGCAACTTCAGTAAAAATGCCTTACATCACCGAGCGTTGGCCTGGTGGTATGCTTACTAACTTCGTAACCATCCGTAAGGCTGTAAAGAAAATGTCGTCTATCGACAAAATGAAAAAAGACGGTACTTTCGATACCCTTTCAAAACGTGAAAAACTACACGTAGAACGTTTGCGCGAAAAACTCGAGAAAAACTTAGGATCTATCGCCGATATGTCTCGCCTTCCTGGTGCCCTATTTGTAGTAGATACACTCCGTGAACACATCGCTGTAAAAGAAGCGCAAAAATTAAACATTCCTATTTTTGCAATGGTAGATACAAACTCCGACCCTCGTGAGGTGGATTTTGCTATCCCTGCTAACGACGACGCTTCTAAAGCTATCGAAAAAGTACTTTCTTACATCACTGAAGCTGTAAACGAAGGTCTTTCTGGTAGAACTGCTGAAGCTAACAAAGAAGCTGAAGCAGCTGAATAAATCAAATAAGCTTTGACAAAGTCCCTAACTTTGTCAAAGCCTTAAAATTATTGATTAATCATCAACCTAAATTACATTAAAACAAATTACCTCGTTAATAATCACTTTTGAAGGTTGTCCCCCTTCGGGGGAACGGGGGCTTTTGTATCACGTGATTTAGAATTTAATCCCTAAACATTAATAAAAATGGCAAATATTACCGCCGCAGACGTAAATAAACTCCGCCAAGCTACCGGCGCAGGTATGATGGACTGTAAAGCTGCCCTCATCGAAGCCGAAGGCGATTTCGATAAAGCAATCGAAGTATTGCGCAAAAAAGGTCAAAAAGTAGCCGCTAAACGTGCCGACCGCGATTCTAAAGAAGGTGCTGCTATTGCTCAAGTAAACGCTAACCACACGGTAGGTGCTATCATCTCTCTTAACTGTGAGACCGACTTCGTAGCTAAAAACGCCGATTTCGTAGCCCTCGCTAAAGATTTAGCTGATCTTGCTCTTACTGTAAATAGCAAAGACGAACTTCTTGCCCTTAACTACAAAGGCATTACCGTAGCCGAAAAACTCCTCGAGCAAACTGGCGTTATCGGTGAGAAAATAGAACTCGGTGCTTTCGAAAAAGTTGAAGCGCCTTTCGTAGGTTCTTACATCCACCACGGTAACAAAATCGCTGCTATTGTAGGTCTTTCATCTGCTATCGCCGATGCTACCGAAGTAAGTAAAAACTTAGCAATGCAAATCGCTGCTATGGGTGCTGAAACCCTTTCTTACAAAGATTTCTCAACTGAGTACATCGCTAAAGAAACCGAAGCTCGCATCGCTATCATCGAAAAAGAAAACGAAGAGTTACACCGTTTGGGCAAACCCCTCAAACACGTACCTCAATACGTTTCACAAGCACAACTCACTCCTGAAGTATTAGCTAAAGCTGAAGCCGATGCTAAAGCTGAATTGAAAGCTGAAGGTAAACCAGAACAAATTTGGGATAAAATCCTTCCTGGTAAGATACAACGCTTCATCTCCGATAACACTACCCTCGACCAAGAGAAAGCTCTTCTCGACCAAGTGTACATCTACGACGAAAGCAAAAAAGTATCTGAGTTTGTAAAATCTAAAAACATAGAGATTACAGCTTTCAAACGCGTAGCCTTGTAATTTATACATTTAAATGACATACGTTAAAACTCCTCTTACTATCAAGTAGGGGGAGTTTTTCACTAACTACTAATAACTCATTGTATTACAACCTATTTCAAAACATTACCAAATTAAAATGAAACATATTATCTATTTATTCCTCTACCTCAGTTTCACCACTGCTCAAGCGCAATGGAACATTAGTCTTCCTAATGGTGAAACCCTTAACCTCGAATGGCAAGAACGCGAAAACTCTCAGCAAAATAAAGGCATTCACACTTTTGTAGGTTATAACCAAAACCAGTTTGTGGCTACTTTGGTAGTACATCCTAACAAGGAGGCTTCTGGTAGCTTGCAGTGGGGAGGAATTACCTACCAACTTTCAAGCTCACAGCAAGGTAAGCTATCAGCAAAAGAACGACTTCGCCACAACCCCAATGCAAAATGTGGCACTGATACGCACCCGCACAAGCCTCTTTTCCCATCTCCTCAAAACAGCCCTACTGCGCGCCCTATCACCACCACTACCTCTCTAATGCCTAACGACCCCGAGGGGATTCTCTATCTCTATCGCTTGGCAGTATTGGTGGATTACCACGATTTTGCCCATACTTTTGGCAGTGATATCACACAAGTAAAAGACTTTCTGCTCAACCTCGAAACCTTTCTCAACGAGGTATATGTACGCGATATAGGAGTGAAATTCAGTATTGTAGACGATAGCCAACTTATTATTCAAGAAGCTGCTAAGCAGTTGTACAATCAAAAATCACGACGAGATATCATCGAAAATTCTACTGAAAAAATCAACGAACTCATTGGCGATAAGCAGTATGACATAGGAATTGTGATTGCTCCTGGCACCGATGCTACCTTGTCAGGACTCGCTTTCTTTTCTGGAGGATTTCGTCTTGTAAGAAAAGGAGGGGCTTCGGCAATAGCCGAAAATGCAACCATTGCTCACGAAATCGGACACTTATTTGGTGCCGACCATACTTTTAAAAATGTTTATTCTGGCAATTCTCTCTATACAGAACCCAGCTACGGTCAATCACTAATGGGCTATAGCAACAATTTCCCCGATGGGGCTTTCTTTTCACTCCCTACCGCTTATCAAATACGCAATGGGATTGTCAATCGGTCTTATTTCAAAGATTCTCAGCGTACTCAGTTGGTAAACCGCAATGGAAATGATGTGAGTAATTTCAATTATGCTTATGGTATCAAAACCGAAAGCTCTTTCCCTACAATCGACCGCACTAAACTACAAGAAACCTATACCATTCCTAAAGATACTTATTTTCAATTCCATATCAAGGCGACAAGCCCTAGCAATCTCCCTATTTATTACACAGCACAACTCACCAGTAGGGCAGGAGTAAACGATCCTAAGTTCCTCACTCGTAAAGGTAAAACAGAAGGAAATCCCATCACTTTCCAAACACAGTACAGCGATTTAGGAGGCTTTATAGAGTATACACGTCCCAATGCAAAAGGAGAACACCTCTTTTGGGTGGCAACCTCTAATCCTGCGCCCCAACACTTTGTGAATTACGATATGCTAGCCGTAAAGGTGAACATCGCCGACGGTAAAACCTTTGCTATTACTAACGGAATGAACGACGAGTACCAAGGGGGTGATAAAATAACACTTCATTGGCAAGTAGACCCTAACTTCTTTGACCCCAATAGCAAAGTGCGCATCCTCCTTTCCGATGATTTCGGTAAAACCTTTAAATATACTTTGGTAGAAAACACCGAAAACGATGGTACTTGCGAGATTACACTTCCTAATATCGAGATAGGTACGGTAGAATGGGGCAAACAACCAAAAATCCCACTCCCCGCGGGGGTTATCAAAGTGGAAGTGATAGACCATATAGCTTTTGCTATTACCAATGTAGCACCATATAAAATATCTAATGGAAAAGCAGTGCCTAATGGAGGTTTTAAAATTAAAAAGAAAACAGAAACGCCCTCTCCTGCAGAAGATAGTAAACCACAACAAGAGCCAGAGAATAGCATTGTTATCTACAATGGTGTTTCTACTGAGAATACGAACAACTATTTCACAGTAGAAGGAGCAGATGATAATAGTCCTATTCACCTCCTCATTTTCGATGAAATGGGCTTAAAAGTATATGAAAATGAACATTATGGAAAAAACGGCGATTATTTCAGAGGCTATGCCAAAGCCAAAGGTTTTATAGGAAATAACAAAGCCCTTCACGGCACTTATTTCTATATCGTTCGTTACAGCAAGCACGGAAAAGAAGAACAGCAAAAAGGCTTTTTATATGTGAGATAATACGATCACCGTCAGGTGAAAAAGGTGTCCCTACACTTTTCTAAGATTCTCCAAGATTCTCCGAGCTTCTCCCCCTCATCACAACATCACTTTTTCAACCCCAATTTCGTGTAAATTCTTATTCCACAAACCCAGTTGCACAAATTTGTAAAATTTGAGTGCGATTTAAATTATTTCACTGATTGTTAAACGATTAATTATACCAAACCCACAATTAAATAATTTTATGATTTATTTTTGGCTGTTTCCTTTTATTATTGTACCTTTGTCTCCTAATACAAGAAATCAACCTTATTATGTTTAAGAAATTTTATTTGTTCATACTCTTGCTAATGTCAACTTCGGCATTTGCACAATGGCGAGTAGAAGGAACGGTGGTAGATGAACTGAGCAAAAAGCCATTAGAAGGTGTGAAAGTACACGTCAATGCTTCTGCTTGGCAAGTAACTACCAATGCAAAAGGAAAATATGCCCTCTCTCTTCCCAAAGGCGAATACCTTATCATCTATTCACTTAATGGGTATACCCGTCAAGAGCAATTAGTCTCTGTAGGAGGGGAAAAAATCACTCAGCAACTGCCTGAGGTGAGCCTAACAGCCGATGTAGTTCAAGAATCCGAACAAATGGCTGTCATCAACGAATCTGAACTCGAAGACGATGAGAGTAGCGCCGATGCTATGTCTGGACTCTTGCAAAGCTCTCAAGATGTGTTTATGCGACGTGCAGCCTTCGATTTTAGTTCTGCTTTCTTCAAACCTCGTGGTTACGATTCCAAAGATGTAACTGTGCTCATCAATGGGATTCCTATGAACCGATTTGAGAATGGTCGCGCCCAATGGAATAACTGGGGCGGTCTCAATGATGTTACTCGTAACCAAGAGTATAGCAATGGACTCTTAAAGTCTGATTACACTTTCGGGGGGCTAATGGGTTCTACTTATATCAACATTCGTCCATCTCTCAACCGCGCTGGGCTTCGCCTCACTTCTTCAGCAAGCAACCGCAGTTATACCGGTCGATTGATGGCTACTTATAACTCAGGCGTACTCCGCAATGGTTTATCCTTTATGGTTTCAGCCTCTCGTCGCTTTGCGCCTCAAGGCTCTTGGGTAGATGGTACGCTCTACAATGCCTATGCCTTCTCAGCGGCTGTAGAATACCAACTGAACGATCATAGCAGCTTCAACCTCCTCGGAATGTTCTCACCCGTGAAACGCGGCAAGAGTTCGCCCCTTACTCGCGAAGCTCTCGATTTATTTGGTTACCAATACAATCCTTATTGGGGCAGACAGATGGGCGACAAACGTAACTCTCGCAACCGCGTTATCTCCGAACCTATCTTTGTCCTATCCTATAACTACTTGAAAAACAATACCCGTTTGAATATCGACTTAGGTTATCAATTCGGCGAAATTGGCAATACCCGCATTGCTTATGCCAATGCCCAAAACCCAGAACCTAACTACTATAAAAATATGCCAAGTTATTACCTGAATCAAAATTCAGGTCCCGATTTTGCAATGGCGGAGGAACAAAAGAACTACGTCTTAGCCAACTCTCAACTCAATTGGGAAAATTTGTATTATGCAAACTATAACAATACCGATAAACACAGTACTTTTATAGTGAGCAATGATATCAACCGCGAACGTACTCTTTCAGCCAATGTGAATTTTGCAATGCCTATTCACGATTTTATCAAATGGACATCAGGGGTTGTATACCGCAATATCTCTTCCGATAACTTTGCCGAAATCAACGATTTGCTAGGAGGTCAGTACTTTATGAACTACGATTACTTCGAGAACAAACCCTACGATGCCAATGAGGCAGATATGAAAAAACAAAAAGGCGATAAATGGAATTACTTCTATAGCCTAAAAAGTAATGTAGCTGAGGCTTTCTCTCAATTAGAATTTACTTTCAAAAAAGCCGAACTCTTCATTGCAGGTCGTTACCACTACACCGATGTACAGCGTGAAGGGAAATTCAACTATCCTCTATACAGCGATTCGTATGGCAAAGGGGCAATGCAAGTGCAAAATGGGGTGAGTACCAAAGCAGGAATTACTTATGCTCTCACTGGTCGCCACCTCTTGCAACTCAATGTAGGCTATTTCAACACCCCACAATCCTTGCGCAATATCTATGCAAATATACGCAATTCTAATCGCTTGTTGCCTAACCTCAAAAACGAATTGGCTTATAGTGCCGATGCAAGCTACATCTTCCGTATGCCTTACCTCAAAGGTCGCCTCACTGGCTTCTTTACCGAGATAGAAAATACTGCCGAAACTAACTTTTTCTATACCGAAACCGCTATTACCGATGAAATCGATAAAGACTTTGTAGCTCAAACTGTAGACGGTATCCAAAAACGCCACTTCGGATTAGAATTCGGCGCTGAAGCTCAATTGCACCCCACTGTAAAACTTACGGCTGCTGCTGCTATAGGGCAATACACTTATATTAATAATCCATCGCTCTACATTTCAGCGGGAGATGTAAATAAAGCTATCGACGAGGTGAAAATGAAAAATTACCACGTACCAAGCGGCCCTCAACAAGCCTATTCATTAGGCTTAGAATACCGCAATCCTAAATATTGGTGGGTAGGAGCAACAGCCAACTTCTTAGCACAAAACTACGTATCGCTATCTGCTCTCAACCGCACCTCTCAG
The DNA here is from genome assembly GCF_937936315.1 of uncultured Capnocytophaga sp. GTDB lineage: Bacteria > Bacteroidota > Bacteroidia > Flavobacteriales > Flavobacteriaceae > Capnocytophaga. The sequence continues at coordinate 41,723 of NZ_CALGWU010000033.1, forward strand.
TTCTTTATAGACCCCGCTACCAAAGCACCTTACTCTAATATCGACCTCGATAAAGCTCGTCAGCTCCTCAAACAAGAACGCTTAGACGATGTATTCTTAGTGAACCTCGTAGGAGGAAAATCTTGGCGCGTAAAGAAAACCTATATCAACCTAATGGCAAGTGTGAACAACCTCTTCAATACCAAATTCCTTTCAGGAGGCTTTGAACAATCACGTACAGCCAACTATGGCAGAATGCTCCAAGATAACGCCCAAGGAGTTCCTTCTTTCGGTAATCGATATTTCGTAGGATATGGACGAACCTATATGATCAATTTAGCAGTAAGCCTTTAATAAATAGACAATTAATTTAACAATAATATGAAATTAAACGCTTTAAAACCCACAGCAATAGCCCTCTTGTCGCTATTCGCAATTACATCGTGTGTAAAAGACGACGATTATGAAATCCCTGACCCAAACGGGAAAAAACCTCTACCTTCTTTTAGCGGACAAATAGTAACTTTTGATGTCCCTACTGCACAAGCTACTAATACAATAGCTACTTATGGCGCTGATGATGCTATCGAAGGCTATGTAATCTCTAGCGATGAAGCTGGTAACTTCTTCAAAAAAATCTATATCCAAAACGAAGACAAAACTAAAGCGGTTACTATAGCTATCAACAAAACCGGACTCGCTTCCGAGTTCCCTATCGGAACAAAAGTACAATTGCGCCTAAAAGGACTTTCTTTCCATACTAATAATGGAGGAGTAGACTTCGGATACGGAATTTACCAAGGAAAAAATAATAAAACTTCCGTAGAACAAATGTCTGAAGCTATCTACAAAAAACACCTATTCGATATAGGGGGCACTCGCAAAACCCTTGCAGAACTCTCTAAAACAGGAACTTCTATAAGTACTTTAAAGGTAGAAAATAATGTAAACCAACTCATCACCCTTAAAGGCGTACACTTCAAAACTACCGATGTCGGTAAAACACTACATCTAGCTACTAACGATAAATTTAATGGTACCGATTATACCCTTACAGATGCACAAGGTAATACTATCCCATTTAGAACTAGCAAATATGCAAAATTCAAAGATGAGAAAATCCCCGCTGGTAATTTAGATGTCACTGGTGTACTTACTAAATATGGACAAAATTGGCAGTTTATGATCAATAGCTATACCGATATAGTAGTAACTGGAACCTCTACAGCTACTCAAACTACTACTACCCAAACCATAGAAGCCAACACCGCTACCGCTGCTATCTTCGAAGATGGTAAAACAATCTCCCTACATGGAACTATTATAACCAAAGCTGGTAGAGCTCATTTCCGCCTTAGTGACGGCACTTTAATACAAGTATACCCCGCTAAAGACGTCTCCAACGAAGTAAAAGAAAAATTAGCTACCGAAGGATATGAAGTTACTGTAAAAGGAGTGTTAGGCGAATTTAAAGGAACTAAGCAAATACAACCCGCTGCCGATGCCGATGTAACCTTTGGAACTGCCCCTGCTGCCCCTACTTATCAAACCTTAAACGCCTCTACAGCTACCATGGCTAACTATGCCGATGGTAAATACGTCAAATTGCACGGAACAATCACGGTAGAAGGTACTGGTAAAAACGCTAAATCTTATATCCTCCTAAGCGATAATACTAAAATACAACTATATGCAGCCAACATAGGAAGCATCTCTAAAGATAAACAAGATAAACTAAAAACTTCAGGACAACAAGTAACTATTGCAGGTAAGTTCGAAAACTACACCGATGCCAAAGGCAATACCATCCACGAACTCATCTATGTAAAAGATAATGATGTTGTTTTAGGCAATGCTGGCGCTCCTCAACCCAGTACAACCATAGAAGCCAACACCGCTACCGCTGCTATCTTCGAAGATGGTAAAACAATCTCCCTACATGGAACTATTATAACCAAAGCTGGTAGAGCTCATTTCCGCCTTAGTGACGGCACTTTAATACAAGTATACCCCGCTAAAGACGTCTCCAACGAAGTAAAAGAAAAATTAGCTACCGAAGGATATGAAGTTACTGTAAAAGGAGTGTTAGGCGAATTTAAAGGAACTAAGCAAATACAACCCGCTGCCGATGCCGATGTAACCTTTGGAACTGCCCCTGCTGCCCCTACTTATCAAACCTTAAACGCCTCTACAGCTACCATGGCTAACTATGCCGATGGTAAATACGTCAAATTGCACGGAACAATCACGGTAGAAGGTACTGGTAAAAACGCTAAATCTTATATCCTCCTAAGCGATAATACTAAAATACAACTATATGCAGCCAACATAGGAAGCATCTCTAAAGATAAACAAGATAAACTAAAAACTTCAGGACAACAAGTAACTATTGCAGGTAAGTTCGAAAACTACACCGATGCCAAAGGAAATACGATCCATGAACTTATATATGTAAAAGATAGCGACGTAGAATTATAAAAAACGTTTTTCATTGTCACATAAACAAAGAGTGAGTCCCTTAAAAAGGCTCACTCTTTTTATTTCCCAATCCCATTCCTACCCCCCCCGCCCAACTCGCCCCCCTTTCCGGTTAGTCCCTTTTGGGAGTTTCAGCGATAGTTCACCTCTTGGTATATACACGGCAATAGCCGCGTAAGAGAGTTTGGAGTTATCTTATATTTATTATTTATTTAGATTTTCAGAGTTTTCATCAAAAAATATTTCACTCATTATCAACGCATTATAAAAAACTTTCAAAAAAAGTT
>NZ_CALGWU010000034.1 GCF_937936315.1 uncultured Capnocytophaga sp.
TATCTGAACAAAGTGAAGTTACCATAGAACTCGCGTTTGTCGTACAATTGATCGTTGATTTCGATGATGTACCAATAGTCGCCTGATGGCATTGGACGTTTTTCGTAAGTACCATCCCAGCCTTGACCTGGTTCTAACACCACTAATCGACGACCATAGCGATCGAATATGTAGATACGGGCATTTACATTATTATCTAAATACTTAGGCCTCCATACTTCATTATCACCATCTCCATTAGGCGTGAAGAAGTTTGGTACTTCTATATCAAAATACTCTATATCAAATGTAGCTGTAACAGTACATCCTTCAGCATCTTCTACTCGTACATTCACTACCTTATAACGTCGTCCTCCTACTATTTTGTCTGGATCATTATGGGTGACTTTGTACACAGGATTATCTCCTTTACTTACCTCATTGAAGTAGTAAGTATAACCTCTAAAATTAGTTGTCCTACCTCCTTGTGCCAATACCTCTAATGTATTAAGTGTTGTATTGGTAGTTACTTGTGTAACGGTAAGTGGGGTATAAGTATCTATAGTGATTGTTTCGGAGGCACTACAACTGCCTGTCATTCCTGGTATAGAAGATACTATTGTATAGATTACTTCAACCGTTTGGGTAACCGAACCTCTATTGAAATTATCAATATAAGCTACATTACCTGTTGTGCGCGTGAAATTACCCATTGATACTCCATTCAAATTATAGGTAATCTTACTATAATCAGGCGATGTACTGTTGAAATGTACCTCTAAATAATCTACATAACTATTTGTACTTGCTTGACAAGTACCATAGTATTTGAGCTCGTTGATACTTACATCTGCTAACTCTTCTACTGTGAATGACAAGGTCTTTGTCATTGTACAATTATTACTATCTTTTATCTCTATTTCATAGTAAGTGCCTTCTAGAACTCCTAATTCATCAAAGAAATCTGTTGTACTAGTTATATTATTGTGAGTCTTCACGCTTTGTTTTGTATCTGAGCGCAAAATACTAACTGTATAACTTCCTGTACCTCCTGTAATATTCACTATCTCTACCTTACCATCTCGCGTTCCTTTACATGTCACAAATTTAGAGTTAATGGTATTGACATCTGCTGTTATCGCTGTTGGATTAACAAATGTATAGCTTCCAGCAAGCGTTACTGAACAGTTCTGTGCATCTAAAATATCTATGTGATAAGTACCTGGTTCTATATTGCTAAAAGTTGCTTCATCTCCATTAACTCCTGAAATCTCATCTACTTTTGTTGACCCATTGAACAACATAAAATGATAAGGACGGGTTCCTCCTGTTACTCCTGACACTTTGAGTGTACCATCTTTAGAATCTACACAAGTGATTGATGTGGTAGCTACTGTTACACTAGAGGTATTGATAGCGTTATAAGGGGCTACTGTTACACTAAGGGTTCCGGTAGCTGTTGTACATCCTAAGGCATCTACGACTGTAATATTGTATGTACCCGCATCTAAACCTGCTATTTCTATTCCTGGTGAGCCTTCTAGAACATTGGGCTGTACTTTAGGGGTTCCTCCTGCTAATGGGGTAAGTGTTACTGTATAAGTTTGCTGTCCTCCTATTATTGTAAGAGCTATAACTCCATTCTCATTAGCACAATCCACTGATACCTTTTGATAAACATTAACTACTTTGATCTCTGCTGGATTGGATGGAATCACAAAACGATGTCTTGACACTTTACATCCTGTAGCATTAGATATCGCTTCGATATCATAAGAACCGCCTACTAAGGTAAGTGTAGTGGTGTTACCTGATACTGTACCTGTAGTTGTTGTGCCTCCACTTACTGCCGTAACTGTATATGTAAAGCCTGCTGTTGATTGATCTCCATTAGAGAGATCTTTATCTACTAAAGTTATAGCAATACTACCATTATCGTTATGGCAAACTGCTCTCACTGGGTTATAAGAGGTCATCTCAAAGGTATTAGCATCTTTCACTGTATGAACTCCTTTTATACTACAACCTGTATTTTCGTTGAATACCTCTACCGTATAGTTTGATCCTGACAAGTTTTGTGAACCTGTGAGTGTCAAATTCAAGTTCGTAGCCGTAGTGGTTGTAATTGTAGTAAAGGCGTTATCTGTTCCTTTTATCTCATAGCGCAATGGAGTACCTGCTATATATGTAGGGGTAACTGTTAAACTAATATTTATCACCTCATCTACCACACAAGTAGCTGAAGTTGTTGTGGTAATACTAAGAGTTTGTAACTCAAAGGCTGGGACTATTGTCACACTTGTGGTGCTTGTTGCACAAGCTCCAGATGTATCTTTTACTGTAGCATAGAAAATTCCTCCATTTAAGTTAGGAAGTGCATATTCTGTCCCATTGCCTAAACTATTACCTCCATTATCAAAGAACTCAATTGTGTATGGCGGAATACCTCCTCGTATCTTCATGGTATCGATTGTTACTTTAGGAGTTGATAATCCATTATTACCATTGCAAACATATTGAGTCGCTGTTATCACTCCAGATTGCAATTCTAATGGTTCTGGAGAGGTGATTATAGTCTCTACATAAGCCACACATCCTGTGCTATTGGTAATTATAATTTGATATTTCACTCCTTGGGGTGTACCATGTAACTGAGTGAAAGTAGCCGTATGAGAACCTGAGCTAGCAGGAGTTGTAGTTACAGTTACATTATTTCCTGTTGTGATATCAATAGCTCTTGTAATTCTAAAGATATAACTATCACTATCGGTAGGCATTACTATATCAATACTACCTGTACCAGTAGCTGTAAGTCCTAAATTACATTTTTCGTGGTAAGGTTGTAGTACTATATTGTCTGTATTAATAGGATCGGGGTCACGTACTATTACTTCTTTCACAATATGACAATCAACTGTTTCGGCATCATAAATACTAATGCGATAGGTAGCTGCTTCGGCTGGAGCTGGAATTGTAATAACTCCTCCGGTAGGTGTAGGGAAAGCTACATCTTGTGAGAGAATAGTTCCTGCTACTAGACCATTGTCCAGACGCTCTAAAGTATAGCTATAAATACCTGTTCCTCCTGCAACAGTTATTGTGATATCGGCTGTAGGTGTTGCACAAGTTTTAATTCTACTAATAGTAGCTGTAGCTGTAATAAGCGCTGTAGTACTAAAAGTAGCTGTAGTCACACAACCATTGACATCTTTTACAATGACAGTGTGTGTTGTTAAAGGTGTTACCTCTAACTCGAAAGCTTGATTGGCTATCGTCCAAACCACAGGTCTATCAGCTGCACCATCTAAGCTATAATAGTGGTTTCCTTGACCTATTTTATCGAGAGTCACCCTTACTGGTATTTTAGCATTAGTATTATGGTAAGCTTGGCAAGCTAAAGTAGCTACATTATCTATATGTGGCGCATCGAAAGCTGCGATAGTTAATGTTGTAGATTGTAAGCAACCATAAGCATCGTATACATATAGGTCCCAATTACCGGCAGGTAAGTTGATATAAGCAGAAGTTTGAACTGTGCGAGTCATTACTGCAGGACTATAAACTGTTCCTGAAGCTACATAACCATAAGTGTAAGTAGCTGTTCCGCCCGCGATATTCAACCACGCTTCACCCAAAGTATTACAGCTTGCTTTTTTGGTAGCTGTTGCTGAAATTTGCAACTGAACGAGTGAACGTTTAATTTCAAAGCTCTTTGAGATGACACAACTTGCTACACCACCTATAGTTTCTGTAAATTTAACATAGTATTTACCTGCAGGCAAGTTGCCATTGGCTACTCGAGCTGTTGTAAATGGAGCAGGAACAGATCCTACAGCACCCGCCATTAGTTGATGATTATCTTCTCGATACACTTGGTAATCTATATGAGTAGTGCTTGCATTAGGATTTGTTAAAGTATAGGTAAATGTACCATCACTATTACTTGCACAGCTTACATTTTTCACATCTATTACTACTGACATTGAAGAAGCCGTAGGGATAGGTGTACTCATCTGTTGAGTAAAGCGACACTGAGTAGTCATATTATAAGCTACAAAAGTGTATTGTACTCCTGGGGTAAGTCCTCCTATAGTTACTCCTACTCCTGTACCTGAAGCAACTCCTCTATACCATATATCATTATTAATGCCATCTGCATTAAGTGTAGTAACTGTATTGAGTACAGATCCTGCAGGTGGATTTTGGATACCTGGGCGATATACAGCAAAGTAAGCATTAGTTGATGCCGTAAAGGTAGGCGAACTAGTTGCTGTAATATGTACCTCGGCAGTAGTTGCACAAGTTGTAGGGGTAATAGTTTTGATAGACATCACATTAGAGTTAGGCAAGATTACAGCTGTAAGATGTGTTACACAGCTATTGCCATCGGTAATAGTGATGTTATAATTACCATAATCTAAGCCAGAGAATACTCTTGAGATATTATTAGAGGTTGTAAGTGTTTGTGTATCCTCTCTACCAGAAGTAGTATTTCTCACATTGATAACAAAAGGTTGCATACCTCCACCGTTGAGAGTTACTGTAATAGCAGCTAAATCGGAAGCTGATGAAGTACAGCCCATTTGTTTACTCACTGTAGCTGTAGCTGTAAGTTGAGGCACTGCAGTAATAGTAAAGGCTTGAGTAGCCACACAACCGCGATCGTCAGTAAGGTGTGCTATATAATTACCTGGTGATAAAGCCGTAGAGTTTTGAATTGCTCCTAAACCGTTTATTACTTTAAGGGTATGAGAAGCCGTACCTACATAATAATCACTTGGAGTAATTATTACTGAACCATTATTATTACCACAAGTAGCTTGGGTAGTTGTAAAGGTATTGGTTAAGAAACGCGGTGGATCGTAAGCTAAAGTAATATATTGTTCACGTTTACATTCACTTCCATCTGGTTTATAGGTAACTTGGAAACGGAACTCGGTAGTTGTCGCTACTGTTACCGGATAAGCAAAGGTTACCTGAGAGGCATTTGAACCAATTGTATGGAAAGTAGTTCCACCATCAGTGCTGTATTTAAATTCTTTAAGTGCTGTAGGGATACCTCCTGATGCTGTGAGTGTATAGGTAACACTACTACCTTTACAATCGGCATACTGCAATTGAGTAGGTGATATTGTAAGCGCTAATGGTTCATAAATTTGAGTTGTTATAGTTGTTTGACAGCCAAAACCATCTGTTACTACAAATGTATGAGTTCCTGCATTAAGGGCATCAGGGTATTCAAAGTTTAAAGAATTGAATGCGTACAGACTGCCTCCTACGCGTTGTACTCTATAATTGCCATTACCGCTGATTACTGTAATTCTTACTTTCTTTTCTTGCATATCTCCATAGCAATAAGAGGTAGGCTCAGCAGTAGCTGATAATGTAGCTTTATTGTCAATTACAAAAGTAGTTTCAGTAGTACAACCTTTAGTATCTTGTACTACTAAGGTATAAGTACCTGGTGAAAGGTTAACTATTTCATAAGGGTTTACTTGTGCTGTGACAGGTTGTAGAGTTCCTAAAGTTCCACTTACTAAACCTACTTTATACTGATAACCTCCTGCATTACCACCTGTAGCTGACACTTTAATCTTGGCTACACCACCATTGTAACAAGTTACTTTATCCATTAGTACTATAGTAGGTACAATAGGGGTAGGTTCTCCAATTTTGTAGCTTACTGATACTGCACAATTAGGGTTAGCGGCATCTCTTATACTCACTACTCCATTTTGGGTAGCTTCTAAGCCTGTGATAGTAAATACACCTTGTGCGTTGAGAGTGATAGGTGTCCAAGTAGTAGTGGCTGTATGTGTCCATTGTACTGAATATTCTATATTTGTAGACGATGGATTGATTACTTTTATACTCACTTGACCATCTAGCTCACCAATACAACTTACATTTTTCTCGATACCATATTTTTCGGCACGCATTTGTTTGTTTGTTTCTATATTGATAAGCTGAATTACTTTCAAATCACAATAGGCTATAGCCTGTGAGATATTGAGGTTATCCATAACAAAATCGTTACCTAAAGCTCCATAAGTAGCTGCAGCTGTATTTACTACTTTTACTAATAATTCTCCATTAGCAAATCCTGTCATTTCAGCTTCAGTAAAGGTAACTTTATAGTTAGTCCAACTATTACTATTAATAGTTGCTAAGCTTTTGCTACGCAAGGTAGTACCATCTGTTTTAGCTATTTCTATATTGAGGTGAGCTGGCACTGCAGTTACACCTGTTCTAATTAGATTGAGAGCATCTATACTCACTGTAAATTCGGTGTTGAGAGCTACTCCCTTAAGTATTTTTTGATAGACTACCTCATTGTTACCATTACCAGATACAGCTAAATAACGTCCTCCTGAAGGATCTGCAGGGGCTGTTGTAATCCAATTAGGGTTTGAGGTAATTTGTAGCTGTTTAGTAAGCACTTGGTTACCATCTGAAAGACTTCCTGTGGTATTACATACTAATGAAGTATTAGCAGCAGGTAAACAATCATTAGCATTTTTACCGAAGTCTTCAGTAAAGAGTACATTAGGTGTTGTTGATGTATCAGTTGGGCGATAGTACACTGTAAGAGTATGAACTCCTGGAGATAACAATCGATTAAAGCTATTGCTTGTAAGGTTTTGTTTAGCGCTACCATCAAGTGTATACTGATAAGTTTGACTTACAGTAGAAGAAACTGTAATGGTTACTGAACCATAGCCATTATCACAACGGTAGAGCACAGGGCTCAACGTTATGGAAGGTACAGAGGTAGCTTGTGTAGTGATAGGTATTTCTATACGACAATCTTTACTATCTTTCACATAGATAGTTGTAGAACCGCCTATAAATCCTATAGGATTCATTACATAAGTATTTTCTCCATCAAAACTATATTTATAAGGAGGAGTACCACCCGTAACGTTATTTACCGATACTTTATATTGGTTATTAGTAGTATCACAAGATCTATCGGCCATAACTCCTGCATAAGCACGGAGCGGGGTTTGTGGAGGAAGTATAACTATAGGTTTCTTAATATAGACACAAGTAGTTCCTCCTACTTGTGAAATCATTTCTATTTCATAAGTACCTGCAGGGATACTAGTAAACAGACCTCCTGTACTAGTTTGGAAAGCAGTCCCTACACGGGCTCCTGTTTCATCTAATTTATATAGATTAATCTTACGATTTTGATTTTGAGAGCCAGGGGCAAAAGTAAGATTGATTACCCCTGTATTAGGGTTGCTTTCACACTGTATTTCTTGAGTTGCACTAAATGTAAAAGAATGATGTTCTGGAGGAGATACAGTCACTTTATTAGACAAAGCAAAGGCACCAGAGCGCATATCACCTACTAAGAAGACATATTCACCTACACGAGTGATTGAAGGAATTTCAACCTCTACGCTTGCTTGATGAGCCAACTGGATAGCTTTATAATCTGTTGCATTTAAAGCTGCAGGTTCATCAGCATATTGTTTTTCTCCGTCTATTGTCCAGATATAGAAGCGATAAGTAGGCACACCTCCTTTAGCTTTGAGTTCAAATTTAGCTGTATTACATTTTGTCCATCCTTTGAAAACAGCCGTCATTTCCATTTGACTTGTTTTGTTGATTGTTGCCTGTCCGTTATACTCACAACCTGGTATTTGAGGTGAGGTTACTTTCACATCGTATGTACCTTTTGGTAAGTTTTGTATATGATAATCATTTGTAGTGATCACTTCGGTACGGAAAAGTGCCCCTGCTTTATAAATTTCTAGTTTATAAGTTACGCCACTTGTACTGAGGTTTAGTTTTACAGAACCTTGAGAGAAATCTGTTTCATCTATTATATCAGTAAGAGCACCTGTAAATCCAGCAGTAAAGACCTCAAAATAGAAACTTTCGTTACAATTGAGGAGTTTCAATCGGTATTTACCAGCGGTATTGGCTACAAAAGTAGAATTGGTATGGAATGTTGTCCAACATTGGTCTTGCATATTTCTACAATCTGAAGAAGGATCAGTACAAGAGCCATTCCATTGTTGCCACTCAAAAGCAGTATTTTTATAGCTCACAGTAATATTTTTAGAACCTCCTTGACATAGGTAGAAATGACTTGTCCAGCTACCATTATCAGCGCAAGTAACACCTATGTTTTGTGCTTGGGCGCGGATAGGATCGGTAGTAACTGCTACAGCTTGGTATTGTATTGTTTCAGTAGTTTCTACTTGATATCCTTGACAAGAAAGGGTTTTAACTACTTTATAGACACCTGGACCATTGGCTTGATAAGTACGATTTGTTTCGCCTGTTAAAGGGGAGCCATTTTTGAACCACTGATAGGCATCAAAAGAACCTGTAGCTTCAAGTGTCATTACGCCAGAACCACAAAGTACTTCTTGTCGGGCACAATTAGAGGTGTCTACTGTAATAGATTTTGTGCCTTCTTCTAATTGTTGTGCAATTGGACAAGCGTTAGGACCTCCTTCGTACGAGATAGAGAAGACTGTTTGTAGATAGTTAGTACAAGGTTCCAAAAGTTTATCACAATCGGCTACTACTTTCATTGGGATT
>NZ_CALGWU010000035.1 GCF_937936315.1 uncultured Capnocytophaga sp.
ATGAATATAGAAGAATTTAGAGACTTTTGCCTATCCCTGCCTGATACGTATGAGAAAATGCCCTTTTCGGGGTTCTTTAAAAATGCTGATTCAATCTTAGTTTTTTATGTGGGTACAAAGATGTTTTGCTTCTTTGATATCAATAAGTTTGACAAATGCACGCTCAAATGGAACCCCGATGAGATAGAACAACTCAAAGCAAATTATCAAGCAGTAGAAAACCCTTTTAACCTAAGCAAAAAATATTGGGTGGGTATCCGTTTCAATGAGGATATGCCCGATGATAAAATCAAGGCTTATGTAAAACAATCGTATGATTTAGTAGCTTCTTCACAGAAAAACAAATTAGTAAAATAATGACAACTATGAAAAAAGAAAACCCTAAACGCCCCAAAAATATTGAAGTTCGAGGGGCTAAAGTACATAACCTCAGGAATATAGACGTCGATATCCCCCTCAATAAGATTGTAGGGATTGCCGGCGTATCGGGCTCAGGCAAATCATCTCTTGCCTTAGGAGTTCTCTATGCCGAAGGCTCACGAAGATACTTAGAATCGCTTTCCACCTACACAAGGCGACGAATGACGCAAGCCGAACGCGCTGAGGTAGACGATGTGCGCTACGTGCCAGCCTCCTTAGCACTGCACCAACGCCCTACGGTACCTGGTATCCGCAGTACTTTCGGCACAATGACCGAATTGCTGAACAGCCTCCGCCTGATGTTCTCAAGGCTTGCCAATCACTGTTGCCCTAACGGACACTATGTAAAACCTTCGTTTGCTGTAGCAGCTATGCAAGAAATCACCTGCCCCGAGTGCCACGAACATTTCTACGGACCTGGAGCTGAAGATTTGGCTTTCAACAGTCGTGGTGCTTGCCCTACCTGTGGCGGAATAGGAACCGTCAGAACGGTTGACGAAAGCAAGTTAGTCCCCGATGAAAACCTCACTATTGATGAGGGGGCAGTGGTGGTATGGGGTACCCTGATGTGGTCGCTTATGAAAGATGTATGCCGCGAAATGGGCGTGCGTACTGATGTGCCTTTCAAGGATTTAACCCCCGAAGAAAAAGAAATAGTCTACCACGGGCCTGCTGAAAAGAAACATATATTCTACCTAAACCCCAAAACAGGACAAACTGCCGAAATGGATTTTACTTACTACAGTGCTGTGTATAGCGTACAAAACGCTTTGGCTAAGGTAAAAGACGATAGCGGAATGAAACGCCTCGAGAAGTTCCTAAAAGAAGACGTTTGCCACGACTGCCACGGCACAAGGCTTTCTCCAGCGGCACGTGCCCCACGCCTTAGGGGCATTGGCTTAGACCAAGCTACGGCTATGACGCTCGATGAGTTAATGGTTTGGGTAGCAGGCGTCCCCGATTCATTAGAAGAAGCTATGCGCCCAATGGCTAAAAACATCTGCGAAGCCTTTACCGATACCGCCCACCGCCTCATCGATTTAGGATTGGGATACCTCTCCTTAGACCGTGCAGCAGCTACCCTTTCCACTGGCGAACGCCAGCGCGTACAGCTTGCACGCGCTGTACGCAACCGCACTACTGGGGTGCTCTATGTGTTAGACGAACCCTCTATCGGGCTACACCCTCACAACCTCAAAGGCTTAACAGGGGTGATGGACGACCTCATAGCCGACGGCAATTCGGTGATATTGGTAGACCACGATACCCAAGTACTTACTCACGCCGATGAGATTGTAGAAATGGGCAAAGGCGCAGGGACTAATGGCGGAACTGTCATCGCACAAGGAACGGTAGATGAAATAGCACAAAATAAGGAATCGGTAATAGCACCTTACCTATCGCAAGAGAGCAAACTGCCAGCAGAACTCCCAAAAAACGAACTCTTTTCTATGGGAAACATACACCTCTCTACCGATGCTATACACACCGTACACCCTTTAGAAGTGGAAATTCCAAAGGGGAGACTTACAGTAGTTACAGGGGTTTCGGGCTCAGGCAAAACTACTTTAGTGTTAGAGAGCCTAATTCCCGCTTTAGAGGCAAACGCTATGGGGAAGAAATTACCTCAGCATATCAAATCGGTAAAAGCAGAAGGTATTCGTCAGGTAAAGCTCATCGATGCTACCCCTATAGGCATCAATGTGCGCTCTACGGTAGCTACCTATGCCGGTATTCACGACGAACTCCGTAAGATTTACGCCAAAACCCTCGATGCCAAACAGTACGGCTATAAAGCAGGCGACTTCTCCTACAATACAGGCGACCTCCGTTGCCCTACCTGCGACGGCACAGGGCAAATATCCTTAGATGTGCAGTTCCTCCCCGATGTTGATATTGTGTGCCCTGATTGCAAAGGGAGCAGGTACAAGCGCGAAGCCTATAAAGTATTTCGCACCGCCAAGAATGGCGAAAAATACAGTCTACCCCAGCTGATGAGTATGAGTATAGACCAAGTAATAGAGGTAACTACCGATTTGAAGTTAGTAAATCAAAAACTACAAGTGTTACAACAGTTAGGATTAGGCTATTTGTCGCTTGGCGAAGATACCCCAGGGCTTTCAGGCGGAGAAGCCCAACGCCTTAAGTTAGCCAGCGAAATGGGTAAAGGACAGAGCGATACCGTTTTCGTATTTGATGAACCCACCATAGGGCTACACCCGCAAGATGTACGTGTGCTGCTCGGTGTTTTTCAGAGCCTCCTTAGCTTAGGAGCTACCGTGATAGTGATTGAACACGATTTAGACGTCATTCGCAATGCTCATTATATTATCGATATGGG
>NZ_CALGWU010000036.1 GCF_937936315.1 uncultured Capnocytophaga sp.
CTACCGATGGAACGATTACGGTACCAAACAACACCCCAGCGGGTACTTATAGTATCGTGTACCAAATCTGCGAGAAGTTGAACCCAGGCAACTGCAGTACAGCTACTATAGTTGTAACAGTAGTAGGAACTCCAACGACAGCTCCGATAGCCGTTGATGATAGAACCACAACACCTCGCAATACGCCAGTGACTATCGATGTACTAAGTAATGATACTCCTAATGGAGCAACATTGCCAAACGTAGTAACTCCACCGTTAAATGGTAGTGTTATAGTAAATGCAGATGGAAGTATAGAGTATACACCTCACACAGGATTTGTAGGAGTAGATACTTTTGTATACGAACTTTGCAATGCAGGAGGTTGTGCAACAGCAACTGTAAGAGTTGATGTTACTAACAAGTTAATAGTGTATAATGGTATATCAGTAGGAGGGGATAAGAACAATCACTTCCACATAGCAGGTATAGAATCCTACCCTAACAATACAGTACGTATTTACAATCGTTGGGGAGTAAAAGTATGGGAGGTACAAAGCTATGACAATGTTCGCAATGTATTCAAAGGCATCTCTAACGGTCGTGTAACGATAGAAGCTGCTGAGAAGTTGCCACAAGGTACCTACTATTATGTCATCGAATATGTAGATGAAAACAATCAACAACAATCAATGGTAGGTTGGTTATACTTGAAGAAGAACTAGCATTCTTGCTAATAACAACAAAAAAACTCAGGAGAATATCCTGAGTTTTTTTGTTAAGTAGTGAGCTAATCAAATTATGTGTTTAGCGAAAAACTAATACCTAAAATTGTAAAATAGTGTTAAAGTTTTACACTGTGTCGTTTTTTTATTGTACTTTTGCCTTGGGTTTCTACATCCTTTTTTTGTTAATGAAATAAAACTTTTATGCAATTATTAAAAAACTTGACATTTAAAGGGCTTCTAATAGCCTTCTTATGCTTGTCGTGGGGCGCAAAAGCTCAAGTGGCTGTAAATGCTGCGGTAGCACAAAGCGAAGTACATTTTGCTAATAATACCAACTTTGAAATTGGTACCCTTACGATTAAGATTAAATTACCTACTACTAAAAATACAGCCGAGGTAACTGTTACCTTGCCTACTGGTATTGAGTACGTAGTAGGTTCTGTAACTGGAGGAGCCAATGCTACTTCGGTATCCCAAGTGGCAGGTAGTCCTCTTAACAAACCTGTGTTTACCCTTGTAGGTACGCCTAACACCGAAGTGGCTTTTACCCTTAAGCGTAAGCTTACTAAGGCTGCTACCGATGCTTTGGCAGGTAGATACCTTACCGATGAGGTGAAAGTAACAGTGGTAGGCGAACCAGAAGAAAAAGAAAAATCTAACCAGTATAGGGTAACGCCTCCAGTAGTTACCGTGCAAGACGTTGTAGGAGTTGATGGCGCCTCATTAGGCGAAAATACAGCTACCTTTGGTATTCGTAATACAGGGGTAGGCTATGCGCATACCATTTACTTCTCTGTAGATTACCCAGCAAATGTTACTAACGTACGCTTTACCCCTCCTGCAGGGGTAACCTTAACTCACGTGGGTAATGTACCTGCTGGCTTCCCCGATGCAGGTAAGCCTTTGTATAGCCTTACCAAAACAGGTGGATTTGCTAATAATGAGCTGGTAACTATTACCGAAACCTATAAGATAACCCCTGCTCTTTGCGGTAAACAAACTAAAATAGGCTATGTGCCTTATTGGGGCTTTTCGGCTACCAACCTATTTG
>NZ_CALGWU010000037.1 GCF_937936315.1 uncultured Capnocytophaga sp.
TCTTTCATTTTCTCGGTAGCCTCATAGATTACCTTTTGCACATAGGTATCCAAACGCTCTTTGAGTTCTGCCTTGCGCTCGGGGTGTTCCAATCGCACTTGTTTGCGGGCGTGATGCCCAGTGGCTGAAAGAAAATCAAATACTAAGGTAAGTTTGTACTCAAAGCGATAATACAACTCAGGGTTGAAGAACATTTGAGTAAGTTGTTCTTCCAAAGCAGGAAGCAACTCATTGTCTATAAAATCGTCAGGAAGCTGGTCAAAGTCTTTGATGGTAATAGAAGGACAAGTATATTCTTCCTCATTATTATGAAACTCTATTTTGTTCTTTCGCTGCTTGATTTTTAAATAATCGGTAATACCTTCCCAAAGTTCATTTCTACCATAAGGCTTTTTAGGAAGATCTAATTCGTCAAAGGTAGCAGCTACACCTAGTAGGATTTCTTTGATGATGCTTTCTGTGTTCATTATTGGTTTTTGTATTTAGTTGTTAAGAGGTGCCCTCCACTGCAAAGAAGACTTTTCTCTTATCTCTTACCTATTATAAAAAGCTGCTGCAGATGTTACAAAACGATTAAAGGCTGCTGTTACAATAGGAGCATTTTTAATAGTAAGAGCAAAGGGGTTTATATGGGTATAAGGATAATTGTAATCGTCTATCTGTACCTCTATATTGATATTGCGATAACCGCCTTTTAGGGTATTGAGAGCTTCGATAGGTGGTGTTACTTCATCTTTTTCTAATACCAAAGCTTTAATTTGATTTTCGAGTTGCGAAAAACGTTGCTCACGCTCTTTCTGGTAATAATTATAGCGCAACATCGTTTTGAACCAACCTTCATCAAAATGAAGTTCACTATCTTGATAATGCCTTAGACGATCGTCGTTCTTGAAGTTGGTACTCAGCAACTCGGCAAAGGTTTTTTGCATCGTTATGGCAGCACGACCGTCCATTATATATTTGGAGATGGGGAACATACGATCGATAGTCATTCCTCCACAAAAGCAAAAGAGTTTGGCATTGGCAAAATATCCTTTGGGGTTTGCCATCATCAGTATTACTGAGAGGAAAGAGCCTATGGAGTAGCCAAAGAGGTCTACTGTAGCCGTTGGGGTAATGGTAGGGAAAACTCCCGCTTTTAAGTCGGTGATGAACTGCACTATATCATTATAGGTTTGCAATCCCGACCAAAATAGGCGCTGAGGAAAAGCGTCTAAACGCGTGGAGGTCGCTGCATTCACATAAGAAGTTTCGGAATTATCGGGGAACTCATTCATACGCTTTTGAGCAATGGCATACATCTCTTGGCGAGAACTCCAACGCTCAGGGGCGCGATTCATATGAAATGCTATGGGGAAAAGCACTATCGCTTTGCCTGTTTGAGTTGCCAAACCATAAGCCCACGGCAGATATTTATCCCATTTTTTCTCGTTGAGCCCGTGGAAAACGATAATCACCCCGTCAGACTTTTCTACACTGAGGGGTTGCACGATGTGATACTGGAAGTGGATGTTACAATCCACATCATAGTCAGCCCAGTGCAAATCGTCTTGAGCATCATTGAGTTGAGAGGAGAACGCTACCTTGTGTTCTTGGCAAAACAAATGCGGACTCCCTGGCAGGTAATGCTTAGCTCCTTCTGAAAAGAAGTTGCTATGCAAAATACGAATACCCAATTCAGGCACTTCAGTATCGCGCTGGGTATCGAAAATCGTTTTTAGCTTGTTGTACAATTCGTAATATTCCATATTTTTATAAATTAGCAAATGTAAAAATTCACTAATTTGCTAATGATAGGGTTACCAACCAGAGTTTTGTTTCCATTTTCCTTGTTCATAGTCGATATCATCTACAGGGATAGGCCATACTATTTTGTGATAGAAAGTACTTCCTGTTTGGATATTGAGATCGCTATAATCGGTCGTTGGGTTATTTCTGATAGCAGTTATATCTTGAGGGGTTCCTCGTTTTACGGGCAATCCCCATCGATTGAGGTCGTATAGTCGGAAGTCTTCAAAGGCTAATTCTCTATTGCGTTCGTTTTGTATATCGGCAAATAGGTTATTTCCTGAAGTAGTAACAGCGGAGAGACCTCTAGCTGCGCGCAATAAGTTTAAGTAGTTTTTAGCGTTAGTTTCGTCATTATTTTTATAGGCAGCTTCGGCAGCTATAAGATATGTTTCGGCTATTCGGAAAAGTTTGGCTTTGTGTCCATAATAATAATTATAACTATCGACAAGTTCTAATTGTGTATTTCGGGGGTATTTGTTTACAGCATAGAGGGAACTAAATCCTATAGTTACTTCTTTTAGGAAAACGTCTTTACGCCAATCGTTAATAGTGAATAGATCTATAAAATCTTGTGTAGGTAGGACATTAGGGTTTGCTTCTATTTGTCCTGGGAAAAAGAAACTTTCACTTTCGCCTAGATAGATATCATTGGTATTATCGGAGGTTTCATAAACACCTGCATTGACAGCGGCGTATAATTGGAGTATATTCTCAGTATTATCATCTTCTGTCCATATTTTTTTGAAATTGTTGGCAGAGGTAGCGAGAGGGTATCGATTTGTATTGATAAGTTCTTTGGCTACTTGATAAGCTTGTGCCCAATCGTTTTTATAGAGTAATACTCTTGCTTTGAGAGCTTTTGCCACATCGATATTGAAAGTATCTGCGCCTTCTGTTCCTATTTGGTTTGCCAATAAGTTTTCGGCTTTTTGGATATCACTAAGGATAAAGTCATAGGTTTCTGCGACAGAGCTACGAGGGGGGAAGTTTTTGAGAGTAGGGGTATCGAGTAGAGGGAGTCCTAAATCGGTATTAGCCGTAGTACTATTATAAGGTTTACAGAAGTGAGTAACCAAATAAGCATAGCAATAGGCGCGCCCCAAATACAATTCCCCTGTAAGTCCTTTTATTTCATCTTGTTCTGGTATCTTAGAGAAGCCTTTGATACCTGTATTTATATCTTGGATAATTAGGAATCGTTCTTTCCAAATAGAGGCAGTAGCCTGTTCTGAAGAAGCGAAAGTAGACCAGCGATGCATATCGGGGAGTTTTTCCATAGCTCCTTCGGCAGCGTTGAGGAAATCGGCTTGTAGGTCTGAGGCATACATTTGTTGACCTTGATTGATATTTCTCAGGCCATTATACATTCCGTTTACCCACATTTGGGCATCTTGTTTATTATTAAAGCTATTATTTTCACTTGCATAGTCATAGGGGTCTAAGTCTAGACGGGCGCAAGCAGTAGGCAAAGATAGCGATAAGGAAGATAAAAGGATTGAATATATTATTTTTTTCATTTTATTTTAGAATTTAAGTTCTACACCTATGGTAAATTGGCGAGTAGGAGGATAACCACCTCTTGATAATACGTTAGAAAACTCGGGGTCGGCGCCAGAATATTTAGTAATGGTAAAAATATTGCGTGCAGATGCGTATAGTCGTACCGCTGAAAAGAATTTCAATTGTTCTATTACCTCTTGAGGGATCGCATAACTCAAACTTATGCTTTTCAGGCGCATATAAGAAGCGTTTTCGAGCAAACGGGTATCTTTACGCATATAGTAAGCGCTGCTGAGTTTAGGGATTTCAGTATCATCGCCATTTTGTTTCCAATAATTTAACAATTCTCTACTAAAATTTTTACCTCCGAAAGTACTTTGGTTTAAAGTGTAGTATCTATCTTCATTGATAAGCCATTTTCCTAAGGCATAAGAAAAGGCTAGATCGAGGGATAGATTTTTATAGGTAGTACTTACTCCAAAACCGCCATTGATAGGGGCGAACATTTTTTTCCCGGTAGTTTGTATTAGGTCTTCACTGAATTGAGTAGTAATTTTGGAGTCATCTTTTTGTTGTATCATAGGGTTATTTTCATTTCGTTGATACCATTCGGCATCGCCGCTATTATTAATCCCTTTGAAAATAGGTAGAGCCCATTGTAGAGGTTCATTTAGTCTATATCCATTATTAAAGAGCCTATTGACAAAATTATCTTTATTTAAGAATAGGGAGGTTACCTTTTGTTGATTGTAATTCAGATTGAAATAAGGTCGTATACTTAGGTCGTTATTTTTACTTTTATAAGCGGTTGTTGTAATTGTAAGGTCAAAACCTCTATTTTGCATATCGCCTATATTATCGGGGACAGAAGTAAATCCTGAAGTAGAGTTGATATATCGTTGAGCGAGTGTTTTATGGGTATTTCGTTCGTAGACTTCAAAGTTGATAGAGGTACCTTTGATGATACCGATATGTAGGCCTATTGTTGTTTTTTGTTGTTCTTCCCACATAATATCGGGATTACCGAGCATAGCTATAAAATATCCTGGGTTTTGTTTGTATAAGCTTTCTGCATTTACCAAGGTTCTATTACGATAGTCTCCAATAGAAGAGTTACCTGAAATACCTGTGCTAAAACGCAAATCTAAGCTCGTAAGCCAATTTACTTTTTGCAAGAATTTTTCATCTTTGAGTTTCCACATCGCTCCTATTGCCCAGAAATTGGCATATCGGTTGTTTGCGCCAAAGGCAGAGGATCCATCACGGCGTGCTGATAGGTCTATAAAATAACGATGTTTATAAGAGTATTCTAAACGAGTGAAATAGGAATTAAAGCCTGTTTCTGAATGGCTATCACCTACGCTATACTCTTTAGTTCCGTGAGTGAGCATTGATAAAGCATCTGAAGGTTGCCCTTTAGAGGAAGCATTGAATGAGCGCCACATAGTTTCTATAGATTCTTGTCCTAATAGAAAATCAAAATCGTGTAGGTTGTTGATAGTCCATTTATATTGTAATAGGTTAGTATAGGTACGGCTTATATATTTATTGAAATATCTAAAAGTTTGAGCTATAGTTTTGCTACTATCATTACTAAAACGATAATCTATATAAGAAGGCAGAGGACCTTTACTTTCTGTTTCGTTTACATTGTATTGTATACCTATTTGGGTTTTGAATGTTAAATTTTTGATAGGTTCTATTTGCAGGTAACCTATAGGCAATATATCCTCGCTATAGTCATTAGAAGGGTATTTTTCAGCCACATAGTCGGGGTGAAAGAATCCATTTTGGCGATTGACGAAAGAAGCGATATAGTTTTTTCTTTTTCCATCACTTTCTTTATCAGAATAGATAGGAAGAGATAATATATCGGTTTCACCGCCACCTCCACCTGAAACTCCTTCGGTATTAGTAGTTCCTAAAGAGATTGAAAGACCAGCTTTTAGCCAATCAGTTATTTGAGTATCTAAATTGGCATTAAGATTATATCGTTTATAATCGGAACGTGCTTTTATACCTTGTTGGTCTAAGTAACCTAATGAAAGGTAATAAGAGGAGGTGTTGCTTCCTCCTGAAACAGAGAGGTCGGTGCGAGAAATGGGGGCGAAATCGTGGAAGAAGACCTTATCCCAATGAGTATTATAAGGGTTTTCGGCCAAGATTTTATCAGCGATTTCTCTTGCGGTAGTTTGAGTATATCCAGAACGTCTACCAAATGCGACGATGGCGTTAGGATCTTTTTCTACCCAGAAATTCATATACTCTTGTGGAGTAGCCATATTTTCGAAGAATTTACGGGTTACATTGGTTCGCATAGAAAAGCCCAACTGATGATTGATAGTAATATGAGTTTTTTCATTGCGTTTTCCTCTTTTGGTAGTGATTAAAATAACCCCATTGGCAGCGCGTGCGCCATAGATAGAAGTAGAAGCGGCATCTTTGAGAACAGTTACACTTTCTATATCAGCAGGGTTATAAGAATTCATCACATAGCTACTTACGGGGGCGCCATCGATGATGTAAAGAGGTTCTGAAACAATTGTTTTATCAAAAACAGACATAAAAGTATTAAGCCCGTGAATGAGTACGGAAGAGCTTGCTCCAGGTTTTCCTGACTCGGTAGTTACGACCATTCCGGCCACTTTACCTTGTAGGGCATCAGAGATATTTGCATTAGGGGTTTGAGCAAAATCTTTTCCTTGTACAGTAGCTACTGAAGCCACTGTACGGCTAGCTACTTTTTTACCTCCATAGCCTACTACCACAGTACCTTCGAGCTGTTGCACATCCTCTTGCATAGTAACATTAAGTTCTTTAGTACCTGCAGTGATTTTCTTCTCTACGGTTTTCATTCCCAAGAAAGAGAACTTGAGCACATCACCCACATTAGCTTTTAGGGAGTAATGCCCATCGAAATTAGTAGTAGCGCCTCGTTGGGTACCTTTTACTAAGATAAAAACACCTAATAAAGGTTCACCTTTATCGTCCTTTACAGTTCCTGAAATTTCTATTTGCTGAGCGCTCATAGAGCCTACCATTAGCAAAAAGAATAACCAAACATAATTTTTTGATAATCTTTCTCTCATAATTACTTAAAAAATAAGCGCAAAGTTTTTCAAAAAAAAATGAGATATGCAAATTAATTTGCTGATTTGTTAGCTACCAACCCCGAAGGGGGACTATTCGTTAAAGTAAGGATTTGTTAGATAATTTATTTTGAAGATTTGATGATTGGGCGATTTTATGTTTTATTTTTGCCAATTCAAAAAAATGTATTACCTTTGCGCCCGGAAATCCTCAGAGAGACTATTTGAGGATTTTTTATTTTTATATAAACATAACAACATCTAGAAAAGAATATTATGAAAAAAGTATCATACTACACTCCAGAAGGACTGAAAAAGCTCCGCGATGAGCTCAATCATTTGAAAGATGTAGAACGCCCTCGTGCCTCTCAAGCTATTGCCGAAGCCCGCGACAAAGGCGACCTATCAGAAAATGCTGAGTATGACGCTGCTAAAGAAGCGCAAGGTTTATTGGAAATGAAAATAGCTAAACTTGAAGAATTGGTAGCTAATGCCCGCATCATTGATGAATCTCAACTTGATGTGAGCAAAGTGCTTATTCTTTCGACCGTAAAACTAAAGAACCTCGCTAACAAGATGGAAATTACCTATACCCTTGTAGCAGAAAGTGAAGCCGATCTCAAAGCAGGAAAGATATCGGTAAGTTCGCCTATTGGCAAAGGACTTTTAGGTAAATCAGTAGGTGAAATTGCTGAAATTAAAGTACCTAATGGCACTCTTAAAATGGAGATTTTAGAAATCACAAGATAAGATAACAAGTAACAGGTAAAAAATATGAGTATCTTTACAAAAATCATCAATGGGGAGATTCCTTGCTACAAAGTAGCTGAAGACGATGAGTTTATCGCTTTCTTTGATATCAATCCGAACGCTAAAGGACACACTCTTTGTGTACCTAAACAAGAAATTAGCTATATCTTTGATATGGATGATGCGCACTATTTGCGCCTAATGGCTTTTTCTAAACGCGTAGCCAAAGCACTCAAAAAAGTAGTGCCTTGTGAGCGTATAGGCGTAGCAGTTGTAGGACTTGAAGTTCCTCACACTCACGTACACCTCATTCCTATTAGCGAAATGAAAGAAATGACTTTCCAACACAAGGTTAAACTCACCGATGAAGAGTTTAAAGAACTCTCTGAGAAAGTGCGCAAAGCATTATAGCTTACTGCCTAAGCTGAATACAAAAAAGGCTATCAACAACTAATATAATTGTTGATAGCCTTTTTTGTTTGTACTACTATTAACTCAATAAAGAGTCTAATGCATCGGTGTAAGTCTTTTTAGGAGCTACTCCTACTTGGCGACCTACTACTTCACCGTTTTGGAATACCAATACAGTAGGGATGTTGCGAATGCCATATTTACCAGCAAACTCTTGGTTGTTATCCACATCTACTTTGCCTACTACTACTCTACCTTCGTATTCTTTAGATATTTCTTCTATAACGGGAGCGAGCATACGGCAAGGACCGCACCACACTGCCCAAAAGTCTACTAATACAGGTTGGCTACTTTTAAGCACCAACTCTTCAAAATTTCCATCTGTTATTTCTAATGCCATACTAATATGTTTTTTGTATTGTTGTTAAAAATTTGAGGCAAAGATACGATTTTTATCGAATATGCCAAGCCTCTAAGTAATAGTTTTTCGTTATACTGTTATAACATTCATTATCTACGCACTGATTGCAAGAATTCTGAAAGTTTCTTTTTACCAGAAGAAAAAGTAAATTTGCTTTGCAATTGATAGTAGTTCTGAGGGTCTACCACATTGGGGTAGGCTTCTTGAGCGATGATAAGTTTATTATCGTCAAAAGAAAGTTCTTCCATCAGTTCGCCTATTTGCTCGGTGGTAAATGAGACAATATTTTTTTGGGCACGGAAGAAAGCCAGCTTATCTTTATCGAAAGTTTCGTCCTTGTACATCTTAAAGAAGTTATTAAAATCACCTTGACGCATCATAGGAGCACCTCCATAGCCTCCGCCGTATGAGCGATTCCACACATCATTCCATTGACGACCGTGATAGGAGGGCTGATTGTTGTTCAAGCTAATTTCGTCTAACAAATACAATCCATCACGTGAAAAGAAGTCCATTACCATACGAGTATTGTCACGTGGATTAATAGTTACGCGGTAAATCAGCGTGCGTCCTTGCCAGATACTGAGTGGTTGAGGAGTAGCAGTTAGGTCGAAAAATCGATACATACCGGTAGTACTAGTAATTTCTTGATCACCTATACTCACCGTAAAGCGACCACGTTCAGGAATGCGGATAAACACTTCGGCATAACCACCATTATAGTCGTATTCCCAATCGATATTCACCGAGATACCACTAACCCCAATTACAGATCGGGCTTGTTTGTTTTGGCGGTACTCATTTTGTAATAAGCGTCCAGCTGAGCCTACTTCTTGAGCCCAACTTACAGAGGCAAGGGCCCCTAAACATAGTAATAATAACTTTTTCATAAGGTATATGGTATTTTATTGACAATAGGTAGCGAAATTCGTGCCAAAGGCATTTTTTAGGTAAGAGATAAGAAGTAAGAGATAAGATTTTGTACTACAAATATTAATGAAGAGATTGAACAAAAATAGATCAAGTGATATTTAACAATAATTTAACACCAATAAAAGGGTGAATTTGTATCTTTGCGCCGTTGAACTAATACAAACAATATAAGCAAATGAAAAATCTTTTAAAAATGGCTTTTATAGCCGTAGCAATTTTTGTAACATCGTGTGGAAAATCGGACGAACAAACAAATAATCAAACAAATAATAATAATAATTTAGTAGGAAGTTGGATTATTGAAAGTGAAACAGAAAATGGTATTGCAAAAGTTCTTAATGAATGCGAAAAGAAAAACACTTATACTTTTACTACTGATAACAAATATTCTTTAGTTTCTTACGACAAAAATCCTGCAAATAATCAATGTGAAGAAAATCTGGAGGAAGGCACTTACACTATTACTGGAAAACAGATTGTTTTAACAGAAAAAGGAGATAGAATAGGTGAAGCTGATGAAGCTACTTTTTCTATAGCCAACAACAAACTCACTCTTACTTTTGAAGATTTCAACGAAAGTAGTAGTGCTACAGAAACTACTGTTTATATCTATAAGAGAAAATAACCTTTGCTTTTACAAAAGTTAAAAAAGCGCAATACCTCAAGGGGTGTTGCGCTTTTATTATTTATTTGTTTGGATATTTAAAAAAAATCCTCAATATTAGAAATTGTATTGCAATCAACTACTTTTTAGCAGTGGTTTTCTTGCGGGCAGTAGTTTTCTTAGGGGTTTTCTCAGTAAGGAGTGCAAGGGCTTGTTCTTTAGTGAATGTTGCTACATCAGTATCTTTAGGGAGTTCTACCTTGGTTTTACCTTTGATGAGGGTAAAACGCCCCCAACGTGCTTTCTCTATACGAATAGTTCCTTCATCCCATTCTCTTACTACTTTCTCTGATTCTTTTTTGAGTTTATCCTCTATGAGTTCCTGTACATCTTGCTGGGTGAGGTGATCGAAATTGTATTTTTTAGGCACACTGATATAGGTATTGTTCCACTTGATAAAAGGTCCAAAACGACCTACTCCTTTGGTTACCTCTACCCCCTGATAAGTAGCAATAGGGGCATCGGCTTTTTTCTTTTCGCCGATGAGTTGTTTAGCGCGCTCAAGGGTTACGCTAAATACATCTTCTCCTTTATCGAGCGATATAAAAGCTTCACCATAACGCACATAAGGTCCAAATCTACCTACATTCACCTCTACATTCTTGCCTTCTACAATACCTAACTGACGAGGGAGTTCAAAGAGCTTGAGGGCTTCCTCGAAGGTAATGGTTTCGATAGACATACCCGCTAACAGACTCGCATAAATAGGTTTTTCGGCATCATCGGGGTTACCTATTTGTGCCATTGCACCGTAACGACCTAAGCGCACACTGAGAGGACGACCACTTTTAGGGTCGGTACCGAGTACACGCTCCCCTGTTTCGCGACCTGTGTGTTTTTCTACATTTTCTACCACAGGGTGAAAATGTTTGTAGAAATCAGAAAGCATCTCTGTCCAATTCTCATTACCTTCGGCTATTTCGTCGAAGCTGTTTTCTACTTTAGCCGTGAAGTTATAGTCCATTATGGTATCGAAATGGTTTACGAGAAAATCGTTTACCACACTACCTATATCAGTAGGAATAAGTTTGCCTTTATCGGCGCCTACGCGTTCACTGAGAGTTTTGGGGGTAATTACATTAGCTTTAAGAGTGAGTTGGTGATAAGGACGCACTTCCCCTTCAAGGGTACTACGCTCTACATAACCACGATTTTGAATAGTGGAGATGGTAGGTGCGTAAGTAGATGGACGCCCAATACCAAGTTCCTCT
The DNA here is from genome assembly GCF_937936315.1 of uncultured Capnocytophaga sp. Lineage (GTDB taxonomy): Bacteria > Bacteroidota > Bacteroidia > Flavobacteriales > Flavobacteriaceae > Capnocytophaga. Next base: position 10,771 of record NZ_CALGWU010000037.1, read on the forward strand.
AATTTTTTCACCAATGAAGCCTCAGTATAACGAGGCAACGGACGGGTAAAACGTTCTGTAGCAGAGATATATCTATTAGCAAGTACTTCTCCTTTTTTAAGGTTAGGCAGCATTCCTTCTTGTTCTTCTTCCTCATCATCGGTACTTTCTAAATACACTTTTAGAAAACCGTCGAACTGTACCATTTCACCATTGGCAACGAAATATTCTTTGTGCTTATCGGCTTCTATTTTCACGGTGGTACGCTCTATTTGAGCATCTGCCATTTGGGAAGCCAAAGTGCGTTTCCATATCAGTTCGTAGAGTTTATTTTGGTCGGTTTCTGCTGGAATACTAGAGCGGCTCATATCGGTAGGGCGAATTGCTTCGTGAGCTTCTTGCGCCCCTTTGCTTTTGGTAGCGAAGTTGCGCACTTGGCTGTATTGCTCTCCAAAAAGCTGTACAATAGCATTTTTGGCAGTGCTAAGAGCTTCTTGTGAAAGGTTCACGCTATCGGTACGCATATAGGTAATAAATCCAGATTCGTACAAGCGTTGGGCTACCGTCATTGTTTTGCTAACTGAAAAATGCAATTTACGCGCCGCTTCTTGTTGAAGCGTGGAAGTAGTGAAAGGTGGCGCAGGCATTTTTTTAGCGGGTTTTGTTTCTAAGGATTGTACCTTGAAGTTCGCTCCTATATTCTGTTGCAAGAAAGCCTCAGCTTCTGCTTGAGTATCAAAATTTTTAGGTAAGGCAGCTTTCACCACCTTTCCTTCAGAAGTTGTAAATTCGGCGGTAATTCTGTAAGACGATTGCGTTTTGAAGTCTTGTATTTCGCGTTCGCGCTCCACAATAAGGCGTACCGCTACCGATTGCACACGCCCTGCTGAGAGCCCACTTTTAATTTTTTTCCACAATACTGGGGAGAGTTCATAGCCCACGAGGCGATCGAGTACGCGGCGTGCTTGTTGTGCATTTACCAAATTGTAATCGATGGTACGAGGGTTCTTAATTGCATTCTCTATAGCCGATTTGGTAATAGAGTTGAAAACAATACGTTTGGTATTCTCATTTTTCAGTTTGAGAGTTTCGGCGAGATGCCACGCAATAGCTTCTCCTTCACGGTCTTCATCGGAAGCCAACCATACGGTTTCGGCAGTAGCAGTGAGTGATTTAAGCTCTTTTATAAGATTTTTCTTATCGTTAGAGATAAGGTAATTAGGTTTAAAACCGTTGTGGATATCTACCCCTAACTCGTTAGAAGGCAAATCTACAATATGCCCATAGCTGGACACCACTTTGTAGTCCTTACCCAAGAACTTTTCAATAGTTTTAGCCTTTGCAGGCGACTCTACAATCACTACATTCTTAGCCATACGCTTGTTTGTTATTTTGAGTTATTGGGGGCAAAAGTACGAAATAATTACGAATGACGAACGACGAACGAAGAAAAAATGCTTTTCTTTCTATTTTTCATTCTTTGGTTCGAGTACTTTGCCACCTTTTTTAAATATTTTCTGCATCAACCCTTTGAAGGTATTGAAATCTACTGAATAAGTGAGTCCTACCCCTTGGGCATACCCTATACGATCGAGCATATATTGTTGCCATTCGTTTTCACGGTTGAATATTTTGGCAATGAGGCTACCATCGGGATTTAATCGGAATTGCACCTCTACATTTCCTGCTACGGCGGTACGGCTCACCCCCCCTACAGGGATACCTACTTTAGCATTTACACTTGCCCACTCGGTAATTTGGGTAGAAACGGTGAATCCGAGTCGGTCGCTATTGATATCTGAAGGGCCATCGTTGATACCAGCTTCGTATGATACGCCTAAGTTCAATTTGTTGTCTTCATCAGATAACAATTGGTTGAACAAACCTGCTGCTGTTTCAAAGAGGTTATAGGCGAGCAAACGGTTATCGGTGTTTTTCTCACTCATAAACGATCCTTGAGCCAATAGGGAGAATGCTTGCATTTGTTTGCGGTCTTGATCTTCTAGTTTATAATTAAGTTCGGAGACTAAGCTAGGGCTACTATCGGGAAATGTAATATCAAACAAAGTTTCGGGTCGCATTAGTTCACCTTCTAGTTTGATAATTACTTGAGTATTTATTTTTCGGTTGTATTGCTTGCTTTCTAGCAGGGAGCTTGGGTTAGCATTAAGGTTATAAGCAGCTTTGAGGTCGCGCAAAGTTGCTTTTAGAGGGTCGCCACTCCAAGAGATAGAACCTCCTGGGAGTACTGTAAATCGTTTGTCGATAATATTTTCGTATTTAAAATTGTAAAAACCTGAGTATGTGATAAAGTCGCCCCACATATTGAATTTTCCGTTGGTATTAATTTCGATGAGGAGCGTACCTGCACCACGTCCGACGAGGTTACTTCCTGTTTTTTTATCCATTACGATTTCGACTTCGGCAGAGGGGAGGATATCGAGTTCGAAGTTTAGTTCTAGACCTTTGATAGACTCTAAATCTCGGTTAATTTGTATTTTTTTATCGCCTTTTTCTATAAATGTGATGAAGGAGTCGTCGCCTACGCTTTCACTATCGCTGAGAGGTATTTTGAAAGAGGTACCTTCTTCGGTTTTTGCATTTACTTTGATAGCTATTTCGTCTAAAGCGCCTTTAATTGTAGCATTTCCTTTCATAAAAGCAGTTCCATAGAAGAGTGCATCATCGGTATAAGGGGTATTGAGCACCATAAAACGCTTTCCGAGGGTTTGCAATTTTAGGTCTAAGAACCAATCTAACAATCGGTTATGTCTGATTGAACCATTGAGGGTAGCTTGGGTTTTATAGGCTGTATCGGTGAGTAGCCAATTATTTATATCGAAAGTTTTATTATTTACTTTTATTTGAGCACCTTCTTGTATATCGGTATTGAGTTTGAGATAAGTAATCCCTACACCTGCCTTATGCAAGGTGAGCGCACCATCCATCAGCGGATCGGTTACACTCCCGTTTATCTTCACTTGTCCTGACATAGTACCGCGCAGGTCGTAGAAAATACCTTCCAAAAAGGGATTGAAAGGAGAGAGAGCAAAGTCTTTAAAATGAGCTGTAAGGTCGAGTAATGTTCCTTTTTTCTTATCCAAATTGATTTTTCCTCGTGTAGCAAATCCAAGAGCTCTACCATTGGAAAAGAAAGCTCCTACATCAAATGACGATAAATCATTATTACCAAAGATGCCCACTTCTAAATCGCCATAGTCGTAGCCGTTCAGTTTGAAATACTGAATAAAGAGATCGGCTGAAGGGTAATACAAGTTTCCTCGCTGGGTGAGTGACACATTGCCATTGAGCGTTCCCGTGAGGTTGAGTCCCTTCATTTCGGGAACAATCTTATCTAACGCCACATTATGCGCCACCAAGTGCAGATTCTTGTAATCTTTGGTTGTAATAAGTCCACTGAGGTTTATATACTGGTTTTGGTGCGCCATTTTGAAGTTGCTCACCTTAATAGTATCGGCTGTACGGTTGAGGACAATTTTGTTGTACTCATTCATCGCATTCTCACGATTGATATACCACGCATTCCCTTTGAAATCTATGAGTGATTTTTTAATACCAATGATAGATTCTTGTTTCTTATTCAGTGTATGATAGAAATTCAGCTCGTAAGTATCTTTACCTGTATCCCCTCCTTTGAACTCGGTGCGAAAGAAAAGAGTATCCTTAATAGTAGTATTAATCAGGTTGAAATCCTGAATAGCATAGACACCAAAATCAGCTTTCTTCACTTCAAAATAAGTGTTGTAGAGCGGATTTTTATTGTCAATTTCAAGACTAAGACTATCAATTTGATTGTCGTAGGCATTGATGCTCGGCGATTTCATTTGGAATTTAAAACTTCCCCTATCAGCATCTATATTACCATTCACAAAAGTATTGCTGCCTATTTTCACTTTAGGCACGAACACTTCTACAATTTTGTTGTAGATATTGAAATGAAAATCTACATATTGGTTTTTCTCTATTTTATAAGGATTATAGTGGGTATAGATGCTTCCCACAGCATTTTGGAGTACTTTTTTGAGTTCAATTAATTTAAACTTCCCTTTTACATTCCCGCTGACAATATCAGGAGAATTAATTGTAATTTCTTTGATTCCATTGTTGAGAGTTGAAACTACTTCAAAATCTTTAAAAGAAAAATCGCCTGCTGAATTGATGTAGTTCGTATTTTTAAAGGCTATTTTACCTACAATATCATCTAATTGATTACCTGAAATATCTATTACCACCTTACCACAGAACTGTGAAATGCTATCCATCTCCATAAAATGTAAAGCATGGAGGTCGGCTAAAGTGATATCGGCTTGGAAGTCAAATTTATTATTTTTACCTGATAGATCGGCAAGTCCGTTGAAACTCATTTTAAGATTGGGGTCGCGAGCATCTATTTTACCGCTAAACACCTGATTGCGAAACTCTCCATTGATACCTATGCGCTGATAGTTATAACCGTTATAGCCTACGGAATGAATGGTGCCATTGGCATAGAGTTTCATCGTAGCGAAATCTAATCCCTCACCACGCACCAACATATCGGTGCTGATAGCCCCTATACTAGGGTCATCTAAAATTTTGCCTAAATGGAATTGATTGGTAGTGAGTGTTCCTTTGAAAGCTGTTTTATCGGTGTGAGTAAGGTCGTCTAAAGAGCCATCGATATGAGCTTCTCCATCATTAGTTTTCAGTAACACATTTGTTTGCAAAGAAGTAGTTCGGTAAGCGAAATCACCATCTAAGGAGAACATTCCCAGCCTTTGCAGTTCCTCTGGAATACTTTTACCCAAGATTTCGGGCATTAAATAAGCCAAATCGTTATAAATACTCTCGGCGTGTATCCCCTTGCCAATAACAGCAATATTAGCGTGTTCAGAAAGCAGATTTTGGAAAGCCAAATCACCTTGTATAAGTGTATTTTGATAGGATATTTTACCTTGAGGAATCACAAAATTGTTCAAGGTACCCTTCATAGTTACCCCTTCTAACACTATATCTCTACCACCGTTAAAACCGTTATAAAAAGTGTTCAAATCGGTGGTGTTTACTTTAGCTTTAGGCAGATTGACATCAAAAACTACTTTATTTACAAAATCGCCAAAACTACCATTATGAGGCAGCATTGTTATCGTACCTTGAATATCGGTTTGTGGTGTTTGCAGTCGCAAATCCTTAGCCTGCATCAAGCTATCAGTATAACTAAAATAGGTATTTAGGTGAGTAACCTCCAATTTATCGTCGAAATGGAAGTTACCTTCTTTCATATCAAAGAAAACTTTACTCCCCAAGACTTTAAAATCGTTAATCGTTGTGTTGAGCCGGCTGACTTTCAGTATAGAAGGGTCCGGATTATTTTCATTGGAGATATAACAATAACTATCTTTGAGCTCTATACTTTTGGCTTTCATCACAAACTTACCCGTACTGGGTTCGCCCGAATCGAATTTATTTACAAATACATCAAGATTTGAAAGGGTGTCGCCTTTGTGAGTTTTCATATTGAAAACGAGGCTATCCCCTTTGACATTGCCAAAGTACAGATTACCCTCAATGAGTTGTTTGAAGTCTAAAATAGAAGTAGTGAGTTTTTTAGCTGAAATGAGTGTATCCTGTTTATGGTCGCGAATAAGAATGCGTTTCACATCTACATCACCATTGATTTTCACGTGAATACGCTCGATATTTAAGTCGATACCAAATTCCTTATTCAGATAAGCCACTGCTTTTTTAGCGATGAAGGTTTGAGTGGCAGGTAAGGTCAAAAGAAGAGCCGTAACCCCTAGTAACACAAGGGTTATAAGGAAGAAACGGACGAGTATTTTTCGTAATTTTTTGATAGAATGAGTGTTTTAGTTGCTGTTTATAAAGTAGGGGCGTTTTGCAAAACGCCCCTATAAATAATCATATTACGCGTCGATTTTAGCATATTTAGCGTTTTTCTCGATAAACTCACGACGTGGAGGCACTTCGTCTCCCATTAGCATAGAGAAAACGCGGTCGGCTTCAGTAGCGTTATCAATAGTTACTTGGCGGAGAGTACGGTGCTCGGGATTCATAGTTGTATCCCACAACTGGTGGTCGTTCATCTCACCCAAACCTTTGTAACGCTGGATAGTTACATTGCCCATTTCGGCAGAAAGAGCATCGCGTTGTTTGTCGTTCCAAGCATATTCCTCGCGTTTACTACCTTTACTCTTCACTAAATAAAGGGGTGGTGTAGCGATATACACGTGACCGTTCTCGATGAGTTCGCGCATATAGCGGAAGAAGAAAGTGAGGATAAGAGTTGTAATGTGTGAACCATCGACATCGGCATCACACATAATAATCACTTTATGATAACGCAGTTTACTCAAGTTAAGTGCTTTAGCATCTTCTTCAGTACCTACAGTTACCCCTAAAGCAGTATAGATATTCTTAATTTCGTCACTATCGAACACTTTGTGTTGCATTGCTTTTTCGACATTGAGGATTTTACCTCTAAGTGGCAATATCGCTTGGTTATCTTTATTGCGTCCTTGTTTAGCAGTACCTCCCGCTGAATCCCCCTCTACGAGGAAGAGTTCACATTTTGTTGGGTCTTCTTCAGAGCAATCAGCAAGTTTACCAGGGAGACCACCACCGCTCATCACGCTCTTACGCTGCACCATTTCACGAGCTTTGCGCGCTGCCTGACGAGCTTGAGCTGCCAAAATGACTTTCTCTACAATAGTTTTGGCATCATTAGGATTTTCTTCAAGATAATCTTCGAGCATTTGCCCAACGGCTTGAGATACAGCCGAAGTAACTTCACGGTTACCAAGTTTGGTTTTTGTTTGCCCTTCAAACTGAGGTTCAGCCACTTTCACCGAAATAACTGCAGTGAGCCCTTCACGGAAGTCATCACCTTCAATCTCTACAGGATTCTTTTTATCCTTACTCATTTTCTCGAGTAAGCCCGATTTATCAGCATAGGCTTTAAGGGTACGAGTGAGCCCCATACGGAAGCCTTGCAAGTGAGTACCACCTTCGGAAGTGTTAATGTTATTCACATAGGAATGGAGGTTTTCGTTGTAAGAGTCGTTGTAAATCATAGCAACCTCTACCGGAATGCCATTTTTTTCACCTTCCATACCGATTACCCCACCAATGATAGGCATACGGTTGCCATCGAGGAATTTTACGAACTCTTTCAAACCATTTTCTGAATAGAATTTCTCGGTAATAAAGTTACCTTTTTCGTCCTTATTACGGAGGTCGGTAAGGGTGATGGTAATACCTTTATTTAAATAAGCCAATTCGCGAATACGAGCGGCGAGGGTATCATATTTATATTCAGTAGTTTGTTCAAAAATCAATTCATCAGGGTGGAAAGTAACTTTAGTACCGCGTTTATCGGTTTCGCCCACCTGTTTTACAGGATATATAGCAACCCCACGCTGATACTCTTGTTCCCATATTTTGCCATCGCGGTATACGGTAGCCTTTAAATGGTCGGAAAGGGCATTCACGCAGGAAACCCCCACACCGTGCAAACCACCAGACACTTTGTAAGAACCTTTATCGAATTTACCACCTGCACCGATTTTGGTCATTACCACTTGGAGGGCAGAAACGCCTTCCTTTTTGTGTATATCAACGGGGATACCACGACCATTATCTTCTACGGTAATGGAATTATCTTCGTTAATTGTTACGGAAATAGTATCGCAATAACCGGCAAGAGCTTCGTCGATAGAGTTATCAAGCACCTCATAAACAAGGTGGTGCAAACCGCGAGGTCCTACATCACCGATGTACATAGAGGGGCGCATACGCACGTGTTCCATCCCTTCGAGGGATTGGATATTATCCGCTGAATAGTCAGCAGGATTTAATTGTTCGTTATCTAATTCTTCTGCCATAATTTTATTATCGAATCAAGGGTGCAAATTTAGTAATAATTTGTGAATTAACAAAATTTATTACCGAAGGAGGACAGAGAAAAACTCCCTGATGAATTAGATTCTATCAGGGAGTTTTGCATTAATTATTTGAG
>NZ_CALGWU010000038.1 GCF_937936315.1 uncultured Capnocytophaga sp.
ACTATCCCTTTTTTGCAAATAAAAAATAACTTTTCTTACGTCGAACTCACGTTAACTATCAAACAAAAAAGCTATACTTCAAAGGTATAGCTTTTTTGTTTAAGCAATAGTCAAGTAGATCGCTAGCTTTGGTTTGCAATTCATACTCACCATTAATATCAGTCGAAGTAGCCTACTATGCCTTTTACCATCCTGGGTTTTGGGTGTATTTTACTAACTGAAGTTGGTCAGTAGGTAGCGGATATAGATATTGTTTATCATTCCAAACACGACCTGTTAGAGGGAGTGAAGGATACATTATCAAATAGTTATCGCTATCTACAGGTAGGTTAGCGACTCCCGAATTAGCAGGGTATAAAGCTTTTAAAGCAGCTGTAAGTTTCATCCCTCTGATAGTTTTAGGATTCTCTACCAATTTTCCTGCTTTCCAGCGTACTATATCATCAAAACGGAAACCTTCTCCTATTAATTCAATACGGCGTTCTCTGCGAATTTCGTATAGTAGAGGGGTTACTGTATAACCGTAGTTATCTGCATTAGCATCAGCAGCTACACTAATAGTTAGATGGGGCATTCCCACGCGATCTCTAAGTTTGTTGATGCTCATATCTAAATCGCCTTGAGTCAAAGTTCCTAATTCATATTTAGCTTCTGCGTAGTTTAGCAGTATCTCTGCATAGCGGAATATGAATAAATCCAAGTCACTTTGTTGAGCTATCCATTGTTCTGGATCGCTTGAGCGTCCTTTTATAAACCAATAACCAGAACTTGTTTGTCCACTACCTACGGCTGGAAGGGTTACTGTTTGTTGTTTGGTAGGGTCTGGGTTTTCTGTCCACACAAAGCCTGGGGTAGCTACTGTCTGTGCATAGCGAGGGTCGCGGTTAGCGGCTTCACCTGCAGGAGTGCTATCATCATAAGTAAATGAAGTACTGCTGATAGGTTTACCATCAGTAAATAGGTAGTTCTCCATAAAGTCTTTGCTACAACCTGTACTATTTTCACCCGCAGTACGAGTATAGCCATGGGTGCCTGTTCCTTGTATATAAGTGCGTGCCATTATAGCCTCACTATTGGTAGAAAGGTCTTTTTGTATAAACAAATTGCGGTAATCTTTAGTCGGATTTCCTGTGCTATACACTCTATATCTACCTGAGTTTATAATTGCTTGCGAAGCATCTGCTGCTGCTTGCAGCCAGCTAGTCTCATCGCCTAAGTTATGATATTTTCTAAAAGTACCTTCCCATAGTGCTATTCTCGATTTTAGAGCCAAAGCAGCGTCTTTATGTAGGCGTCCTGGTTCTGCTGATGCTTTTTCAGGCAAGTATTGTACTGCAAAGTTCAGGTCTTCTAATACTTTATCCATCACTTGTTTATGTGGTACTCTAGGACCATAGATAATAGGCGATGCATCGTTTACCTTAGTCAAAACCAAAGGCACATCACCAAAGGTCTTTACTTTATCCCAATAATATAATGCTCTGAAGAAACGCACTTCTGCTGCAAATAGTTCTTTGTGCAAACCTGTTGAGCGGCTGTAGTTATCTAAGAAAAAGTTACAGTTATAAATACCGTTCCAATCTCCTGTAGACCAACCTCCTCCTGAAGCAGGCACTGTATAGTTCCCTGCCAAAAAGGTATTCACATTTCGGGGCACCATATTGTCAGAGTCGCCATCGTTATAGATAAGAATTTGCACTGGCAAACTACCGTAAAAACGATTGGCAAAAATCTTCAAGTCATTATCTGTGTTGAAGTACCCCTTTTCGTTAAATGAATCAGGTGGATACTTATCCAAAAAATCGTCATTCTTGCAAGCGGTTTGGCTTAAACTCGCCAATAAAATACCCGCAAATACTATGTGTTTATATAGATTTTTCATTGTTTATATTTTTTATATTAAAGTACTAAAAACGTGCTTGTAAGCCTAACGTTACGATACGGTTGATAGGATAATCTTGCGATAACAACTCTGGATCGTATGATTTAAGTAGCTTAGTCCATTCGCAAAGGTTCTGACCTGTCACAAACAAACGCAAATTATTTATTCCTATACGGCCCATTACATCTTTCGGTAGTGTATAACCTATAGTCACTTGTTTAAGGCGTATATACGAAGCATCTTGCATATAGCGTGTTTGAGTATTCATATTACCTCCACCAAAACGCAAACGTGGGTAATAAGCATCCGTGTTATCAGGTGTCCAGTGGTCTAACTGATTAGTAGCTGGTACGTCCCATTCGTTAGTAAAGCCCCAGAAATAAGCTCCTCCTAATATCGCATCGCGTTTGCCTACTCCTTGGAAGAAGACTGTAAAATCAAGGTTTTTATACTCTCCTCCTAAATTCAAACCAAATGTATATCGTGCTTGTGAATTACCGATGATTTTTCTATCACCAGGGTTATCTAACGTATTATTACCCCAGTCAATTTTGTTGTTACCATCTAGGTCTTTATACTTCACATCTCCCGCTAACCATTTGTAGTTTCCTAATTTCGAATTGTCTACAGCAGCTGCTTCAGCGTCTGTTTGATACAAACCTTCTGTTTCATAACCCCAAATTTCTCCTATCTCTCTACCTACGTAGTAATGGCCCAAATCATTAGTAGGGTTAAGATCGTATTTGGTGATAAATGAACGGCTATCTGCTAAGTTAAAAGCTACGTTATATTTAAAGTCTTCTCCTATCTTGTCTTTCCAACCTAATACCAACTCAAAACCTTTAGTTTCTAGGTCAGCTGCGTTACGTTGAGGAGCTCCTGTACCCAATACCGCTGGTAGAGGTATACCACTTACTAACATTCCATTAGTATTACGTATATAGTAGTCAAATGACCCTGTAAGGCGGTTGTCAAAGAATCCGAAGTCTACCCCAAAGTTACGAGTCGCTACCTCTTCCCAAGTAAAGTTATTACTTACTAAGCCAGGAGCTGAAACGTATGGCAATTGCTGGGTGCCAAATATATAACCTGTTTTAGTACCATATCCCATTGTAGGTAGATAAGGGTAAAGTGCTGATACTTGTTGGTTAGGCAACTTACCATATGAAGCTCTTAGTTTCAAATCGCTTACAATGTTGTTGATAGGTTCAAAGAATTTCTCTTTTGAAATACGCCAACCCAAAGAAGCTGACGGACTAAATACATAACGGCTTTCACGGCTAAAACGTGATGAACCATCATATCTACCATTTACCTCTACCAAATATTTTTGATCGAATACATAGTTCAATCTGAAGAAAGAACCTATCAATGCCCAATCGCTTATACCACTACCTACTGATGGCTTATCATCGTTATTGAGTTTCAAAAACGGATAGTCTTGGTTTACTAAGTTTTTAGTCTGTACACTGAATGATTCATTGTGTTTTTCTTCTTGGTTGTACCCCACCATTGCCTTTAGATAGTGTTTTTCAGCAAAAGTATTTTCGTACTGAGCGTAAATATTGGCTGCTTGATACAAATCGTGACTATTGTTTTCTGAAACTCTCGAAGGGTTGTTATGAGGGTAGTAGCCTAAATCAGTGGCTTTTAGAGGATCGTAAATGCTTGTTCTGTCAGTAGGAGCTCCGTATTCTTTAAATTGTTTTACAAAGCTCTTACCGTTGTGGTGATACGGATTCCAAGTATAATCACCTACTATTTTCACGTGTTTAATAGGGGTAAGAGTAAAACCACTGGTTACCCAAATATCATCAGATTTATAAGTACTTCTACCTCCTGTTGCTATTACAGCAAAAGGGTTAGTAAAGTTTCCTTGTCCTGAGAAGTGACCATCAGGGTGATATACAGGCATCAAAGGTTTTACATCTGTTGCAAAACGCTCTGGTGAGAAACCTAATCCCACATCTGAAGGCTGATTGTTATCTTTATGATTGATTGAAGATTTTAAGTGAAGTGATAACCACTTAGTAATATCAGTATTTAAGCTAAGGGTTACGTTATAACGTTCAAATTTTTGTTTAGCAGCTTTGAATAGCCCTTCTTGGCTAAACATACCTACTGAAGCTAAGTAAGTAGTTTTTTCACTACCTCCTGAAAGAGATACGTTGTGCTGTGCTTGTGGAGCCCAACCTGGGAACATCTCTTTTACCCAATTGGTATTGCCTACATATCTATATTTTTTAGGGTCATTAGGGTCAGGATATACTGAATTAGCAGGAGTTGGATTATTCAAATAAGCTTCTGCTTTTTCTAGGTCTGTTTGAGTGAAGTTTTGAGACCCTGTTCTACCCCCTGATATTCTTCCTGTATTGTCAGCCTCCATATACATTTTTAGATAGTCTACAGAGTTTACTAAGTCTGGCAATCTAGTTGGTCGTGTGATAGAGTAGTCTGTAGAGATGTTTATCTGCATAGGAGTACTTTTTTTTCCTTTTTTAGTAGTGATAAGCACTACCCCAAAAGCAGCACGCCCTCCATAAATAGCAGCTGAGGCAGCATCTTTTAGTACTGTTACATTCTCTACATCATTAGGGTTAATTTGGTTAGGATCCATCTGTACCCCATCTACTAATACTAATGGTGATCCTCCATTAATAGAGGTAAACCCTCTAATATTGAAAGAAGAAGCTGCTCCTGGACGACCATTAGAGGTGCTGATATTCAAGTTTGGAATAACCCCTTGCAGTCCTTGCCCTATAGTAGTAAGTGGACGGCTTTCAAGCACTTTAGCATCTACAGTTGCTATAGCTCCTGTTAAGTTTTCCTTTTTCTGAGTTCCGTACCCTACTACCACTACTTCAGTAAGTTCTTGGGTACTTTCTTTTAGCATCACGCTAAGTGAGTAACTTTTACCTCCCCCTACAACTTTTTTAGTTTGGGTAGTATAGCCCATTGAGCTAAACTCTAGTACATCGCCAGCTTTCGCTTGCAATTCATACTTACCATCAATATCAGTTGAGGTACCTTGAGAGGTTCCTTTTACCACTACTGAAACCCCTGGCATTGGTAGTTTAGTTTCATCAGTAACTATTCCTTTTACTGATATAGTTTGCGCCATTAAAGTTGTTAAAAAACAACTTAACGCAAACATAACAAATGTTAAAAATTTTACTTTCATAAGCTTGGCTATTAAATGTAATTTACGGGGGTAAAAGTAGCATTATTTATTATAACTTCCAAATAATTAAAGAATTATTATTTATTTTTCTATATACTTTTTTAAAATAGATAAGATAATTATATGAATTACAACAAATAAGAAGAAAATAAAAGAAAGGTTAAAGATTTTTATTTTTAACCTTTTCAAAACAAAAAGAAAGGTAAGAAATGTAAAATTGTAGCACGAAAAAGACTTACTTAGATTAGCAATTACTCTTATTTTTGTAGGCTGAAAATGCGCGATCATCATTCAAAACAAAAGCTTTCAAATTATTTGAAGGAGCAAGGCGTATATTATTTGGTACAACACTCACAAAAAAGGTATTTTTCTATTATGGATTATATTGTCTACAAGAACCTAAGACTAGCTTAAGTTTATAAATTGTAACTATTCAAACAAAAAACCCCGTGTGGTACATATACCACACGGGGTTTTTGCATAGTTTTTCTTTTATCTAATAGCTGCGCCTAATTGCTTTTCAAAAGCGTCTTGTAGGCGTTGCATCGTTTTATCGATTTGTTTATCGGTAAGGGTTTTGTTGTCGTCTTGAAGGACGAAACTAAGGGCGTAACTTTTCTTGCCTTCGGGGAGCTTATCACCTTGATACACATCGAAGAGGTTTACGCGTTGCAAGAGGTCTTTTTCGGTAGCATAGGCTACTTTATATAGATCGGCGAAGGTAACTTTATCGTCGAGCAAGAGGGCTAAATCACGGCGTACTTCGGGATATTTAGGTATTTCTTTATAGACTACTTTATGCCCTTGTACTTGTGCTACAATCACTTCCCAATTCAAATCGGCGACGAGTACTTCTTGCTTGATTCCAAACTCTTTGAGCACTTTGGTTTTTACAACGCCTATAGTTCCTAAAAGGGTCTCCCCTATTTGCCAACGGAAACCTTCGCTGTACACCACTTCGCTATCTTCTAATGGCAAGGTAGCTATTCCCTTCAGTCCGAGACGCTCAAAAAGAGATTCTACTATCCCTTTAAGTTGGAAGAAAGAAACCTTTTGCGCTGGGCTTCCCCAGTGTTCGGGGTGGGTATTCCCTGTAAGATAAAGCACTAAATGCTTATTTTCACTATAATTACCATCGATATAGTGATAATTTTTGCCAAACTCAAACAATTTCAAATCGGAGCGTTTGCGGTTGTTGTTGTAGGCAATCACTTCTAAGCCTGAGAACACGAGATTTTTGCGCATATACCCTAAGTCGCTGCTGAGCGGATTGAGTAGTTTCACGGCTTGTTCAGGTTTCTCGGTATAAGTAGTGATTTCTTTTTCGGAAACGAGACTATTGGTCATAATTTCGAAAAATCCTTGAGCGACTAACTGCTCGGCTACTACATTCTGCATATTATGGTCGGCATACTTATCAGAATGCGACATTGTAGCGTTCACTTTTTCGGTGATAGCGATATTGTTGTAGCCATAGATGCGGAGAATTTCCTCAATTACATCGGCTTCACGTTGTACATCTACACGGTAAGAAGGGATTAGGAGTCCTAAACCGCGTTCGGTGAGCGAATTGACTTTGATATCGAGGGAATGAAGAATGGACTTAATGGTGTCGCGAGAGATTTTCTGACCGATGAGTTTATCGACATTCTCGAAAGCGAGGAACACCTGAAAATCTTCTTGTTTTTTAGGGTAGAAATCTATCACATCAGAAGAAATGACCCCTCCAGCGATATTTTCAATCAGTACTGCAGCGTACATCAGTGCGTACTTACAATCTTCGATGTTGATACCGCGTTCAAAACGATAAGAAGCATCGGAGTTGATAGCGTGACGTTTAGCAGTTTTGCGTACTGAAACGGGATCAAAATAAGCACTTTCTAAAAAGATGTTGCGAGTGAATGGCGTAACTCCAGAGTTATCTCCCCCTAATACCCCTGCTATACAGAGTGGTTTTTCGGCATCACAAATCATCAAATCTTCGGCGCTGAGAATATGTTCTACTCCGTCAAGGGTTTTAAATTTGGTACCCTCTTCGGCATTTTTCACTACTATTTTACGTCCGATGATATGGTCGGCATCGAAAGCGTGGAGAGGTTGCCCCATTCCGTGTAATACGTAATTGGTAGCATCGACTACGTTGTTTTTAGGGGTAATACCTATGGCTTTCAGTTTGTTTTGCAACCATATAGGCGATTCACCAACACGTACATTGCTGATGGTTACACCGGTGTAACGAGGCACGAGTTTTTTGTTCTGTACCTCTATATCAATTTTCACTGAGCGGTTATCGACGTGGAATTTGGTTACTGAAGGGGTAATAAGCTCTAAAGAGGTGCCTTTCTGTATCAATCCGGCACGCAAGTCGCGCGCTACACCATAGTGGCTCATTGCGTCGGCGCGGTTAGGGGTAAGACCGATTTCAAAAACCTCATCGGTTTCTACCTCAAACACTTTACTTGCGGGGGTTCCTACTTCATATTTATTATCAAGCACCATAATACCCTCATGACTTTCGCCTAATCCGAGTTCGTCTTCAGCGCAAATCATACCAAAGCTTTCTTCGCCGCGGATTTTTCCTTTTTTAATTTCAAAAGGCTTGTCGTCTTTGTCGTATAATACAGTGCCTATGGTTGCTACGAGTACTTTTTGCCCCTGAGCAACGTTAGGAGCGCCACAAACGATTTGCAAAGGAGCCTCACCGCCTACATCTACTTTGGTGATTTTGAGTTTATCGGCATTAGGATGCTTTTCGCACTCAAGCACGTGACCTACGACTACGCCTTTAAGAGCGCCTTTTACACTTTCGAAGTGTTCAATACCTTCTACTTCTAAACCTAAATCCGTAAGAATTACTGCTGTATCTTCAGCAGGCAAGTCTAACTTCAAATATTGTTTTAACCAGTTATAGGATATTTTCATTCAATGAATAATTGATAATTAACAATTAAAATATTTACAAGGGGCAAAGGTACAAATAATTTGGCAATTAGCAAATTTGTAAATTAGCAAATTTGCGCGATGGATATTTCACTACCAAGTAATAATCTTATCTACAATAGCCTGCTGTTCTGAAGCTGTTCGCCTTAGATAAATACGGGTAGTCTCAATACTTTCGTGCCCCATAAGGTCGGCAAGGAGAGAGATGTCGTTAAAAGCTTCCAAGAAGTTTTTAGCATATCTATGTCTGAATGAATGTGGGTAGACGACTTTAGGATTGAGACCATATCTTTCAGCAAAAAGTTTGAGTTTTTGTGCAATGCCACGTGTAGTGATACGTTCTCCCAAGCGGTTGAGAAATAGGTAGCCTGAAGTTTTTTGCTTTTTTGTAAGCCATTTTATAGTCTCCTCACGTAACTGAAGTGGGATGAATAGGCGGCGCACTTTGCCTCCTTTAGTGTATAGATCGAAATAGCCAATTTTTACGTGTTCTACTTTTATTTGGATAAGCTCGCTTACCCTTGCTCCTGTAGCTGCCAAAAAGCGCACTACAAAATACCACATTGGGTTCTCTTCTTTTCGGAGTTGTTCTTTTAAAAAGAGGTAATCTGCCTGACTGATCACGTTTTCCAAATAAGTGCGCTGTTGTACTTTTACCGATTTAAGTCGAAGTTTAGGCTTACCGATATGTTCCAAAAACTTATTCAGTGCCTGAATACGCAAGTTCACTGTTTTAGGTTTGAAGTGCTCTATCAGGTATGTTTTGTAGAGCAAAAGGTTTTTCTTACTGAGGGATTTGTACTTTCGGTAGAAATCGTTTACAGCATATAGATAGGCAGTGACGGTATTTTCTGCCATTTGGCTCTCTTTGAGAGCAGTTTCAAAGGTTGTAACCATATTGTTTGAATTTTATATTATAGTGGTTACAATATAAGAAAAACTTGTTATAGACGCTATTATAGGAAATCCACC
>NZ_CALGWU010000039.1 GCF_937936315.1 uncultured Capnocytophaga sp.
CCAGGACCCCAACATTAAAAGTGTTGTGCTCTACCAACTGAGCTACCAAGTCCTATAAAAAATAACAATAATTGTATAACCCTGTGACCCGGCAGGGGATCGAACCCTGGACCCCAACATTAAGAGTGTCGTGCTCTACCAGCTGAGCTACCGAGTCATTATGACAATCAGTATTTTCTTGTTTGCGGGTGCAAAGATATAACATTTTTTTTACGTAGCAAGAAAAAAAGTATTATTTTTGCATTTTATTTTTAAAGTATTTTTCAAAACCTTACAATCCAATAAATTACAGATGAAAATAATTTTACTCGGTTATATGGGAAGTGGTAAATCTACGCTTGGAAAAGCCTTAGCAGTTGCTAAAAATGTACCTTTTGTAGATCTTGATACTTATATTGCTACTGCCGAAAAAATGAGTGTGCAAGATATTTTTGCTACCAAAGGAGAGATATATTTTCGCAAAAAAGAAACCTTCTATTTGCAAGAACTCCTGCAAAAAGAAGGTGATTGTATACTTTCATTAGGGGGAGGTACCCCTTGTTTTGGCAATAATATGCAATTGATAAAAGGTGAAGGTAATATTTCTATTTATTTAAAATACCTGCCTAAAACCTTAGCAAAACGTTTGGCTAAATCCACCTCCCGACCTTTGCTAAAGGAACTAAAAAAGGAGGATTTAGAAGATTTTATTCGCAAGCATCTCTTTGAGCGCAATGCGTTTTATACTCAAGCTACTCATAGTCTCGCAATGGATGAATTGACTAAAGAGGAAAGTTTGCAGCAAATACTTACAATACTTTCAAACTACTCACTTTAGTCCAACCAGTTTTTCCATTAGCTAAACGTATTTTTACCCAATCGTTCTTCTTTTCGGTAATCTCTACTTTGGTGCCTTCGTGTAGTTGTAGCACCTCACTGCTATAGGCATTAGCTTCCGAGAATACTCGTACTGTTTTGTCAAATAAGATAGCGTACTTCTCACCATCTACTTGTTTTTTGTGAAAGTTTGCAATAAAATAGGTGCCTACTGCTATTGCTACTGATACGAACATTAGAGTGAAAAAGAGTCGTTTGAGAGAGCTTTTTTCTAAAAAATAGTAGCAAAGAAAACTTAATACAAAGGCGATGACACCTATTATAGAGAGTATTGCCCACGTCTGTAAGCTAAATAGTCCTGTAACAGCATCAGAGAACTGGCGTAACCACGTTTTGGGCAGAGGTACAATCGCATCTACTTTCATTTGGTTTGCCAATAATAGTCCGTCTTTAGCCTGCTGATTATCGGGGTTGAGCTGTAGGGCTTTCTCATAATAATAAATGCTCTCTGGTACGTGATTTAGCTTGTAGTGAGCATTTGCTAAATTGTAGTACAAAGCAGACGATTCTTTTCCGTGTGCTAATATAGCTTTGTATTGCTCAATAGCGTTTGTATATTCACCTTGCTGATAATACTGAGCACCTTTTTCAAACAGATTGATATGGTTGTCTTGTGAAAAAAGTTGCACAGAAACTAACAGAAGGATATAGATAAAAATATTATTTTTCATTTTGTTTAGCGATTACTTGTTTTTCACTTGTTTGTCGAGTGCTGAAATCACTTCTACAGCATCTCCAAAATCTTTTTCCATAGAGGCATCGGTGTGGTGTTGTGAATATCGTGCCATTTCACAATTAGCGAGTAATGCCATAAATTGTGTTACAGTAGCCTCATTAGCCTTTTGGTTGAGCAATAATTCAGTGATTTTATCTTTGCTCATTTCGGCAGTTTCAATCTTCAATTTAGCTTTTAAATAATTGTGTAAAGCGCGTTCCAAGGCTTCGTAGAATGTGTTTTTATCACCTAATTTGCGTTTGGCTTCGCCTAAATATTTCTTTGCTAATCTGTTAGCTGCCCTTACTTTATTTCCTTCTACATCACTAGCTCTTTGCATTCTGATATGCCACCAAATAAGAGCTATCGGGATGAGCAATAATGGCAAGAACAACCACAAATAGTAGCTGGTAGAACCGAAGAATACAGGAGTGTGTATATCTTGGAAGTCGGCATTCATTTGCAAACCACCTAAAGTTTTAGGAGCGGTAGTCGGTTCGTTGGCTGTAGTGTCACTATCAGGGGTAGGACCTTCAGTTACATCTATCCATAAATCATTTGTTTTTACAGTTTCATACTTTTGTGTTTTAGGGTTAAAGTACGAAAAAGAGAGTCCAGAGATAGGGTATTTACCTTTGTAGGCAGGGACAATGGTGTAGGTTTGCTCTAACCTACCTTTCATTCCGCTATTAAGTGAGGGCAGTACATCGTCTTTTTGTTCAGGTGCATAGACTTCTAATGACGATGGGAAATTAGGTTTAGGCAAATCAAACAATTTGAAATTACCATTACCCGATATTTCTAATTTTAGCTGAGTGCTCTCATTGGCTTTCAGGGTGGGTTGGGAGAGGTTAACAGCAAATGAAAAATCGCCTACAGCTCCCGAAAAATTATCGGGTTTACCTTGTTCAGGCAATGGTTTTACATTGATTACTGTACTACCTGAAGAAACTTTTCTTTCCATACTTTCGTATACAAGACTGCCAAAGAAATCGCGTTGTCCTGTAGGGGCAGTAAGTAATATATTTAAATCCAAAGGTTCTAAGGTGATACTACCCGTTTTTTGGGGATAGAGTATCATTTTGCGTCTCATCACTACAGTGCGATACACCTGACCTTTGTAGGTGCGTTCTTCTACTTGATAGTCATTTGATCTAATCTCTTGACTCCAAAACTCAGGATATTTAGGAGTATTCAGCTCTTGGAAGTTATTTACGGCAATGCCTCTACCTACATATAAGCGGTAAGTAACAATTACAGCCTCGTTTAGGTAAGGATTAGGGTTTGATACTTCGGCTAAGAGGAATAAGCCTTCACGCGCGTAATCATTGCTATTTTTTTCTATTGAAGGAGCTTTTACAGCCTCAGTAACGGTAATTGCTATAGGGGTTGTTTTGTAAGTTCTGCCATCAATTTCTATACTTGCTTGCCCAATGGTAAATTTACCTTTTGCAGTAGGCTCTAAGATGTAAATATAAGTCTTAGAAAAACTACTTACCCCATTAATCCACGATTTAGAAACCGATTGAGAGGGACCCATTATTACTCTAAATCCTTGAAAATTAGGCGGTGTAAAGTTGTCGCCATCTTTATTCATAGAAAACTCTATGCGCAAACGTTCATTAGCGCCTAATTGATTTTTGCTCACTTCGGCTTTGAACTCTACTTGCTGTGCATAGATATTTTGTAATAACAAAGTTATAAAAAATATAAAAAATATAATCTTGCTTTTCATCTTACTCACATACCCACTATTGTGGGCTTAACTAATTACTTGTTATCTGATTATTACCAATCTTTTTCTGATTTAGCGCGCTGACCTTTTACTTTTTGGGCATTGATTTTCTCTTGGGTTTTGCGTTCTTCGTTGTTCATAGCTTCTAAAATACGTTCCATTTGTTGTGGTGAAAGAGACGATGGACGCTGTTGTCTACCTTGTCCTTGTCCGTTTTGGTCTTTATCTTGTTGATTGTTTTGATTAGGGTCTTTTTGATCGTTACCCTTATCCTTATTTTTATCTTGCTTGTTATCGCCTTGTTCTTTGTTGTCCTTATTATCTTGGTTGTTCTGGTTATTTTTATTATTTTGGTTTTGGTTATTCTGGTTTTGTTGATTTTGCTGATTGTTTTGGTTTTGTTGATTTTGTTGATTGTTTTGATTTTGTTGATTTTGTTGATTGTTTTGGTTTTGTTGATTTTGTTGATTGTTCTGATTTTGCTGGTTATTTTTATCTTTATCGTTCTTGTTGTCTTGTGGAGGTGGAGGATTTTGTTTGAGCATTTCTTTGGCTACAGCCAAATTGTAACGAGTTTCCTCGTCTTTAGGGTTATGGCGAAGAGCTTCTTTATAAGTAAGAACAGCCTTTTCGTATTCTTTTTTCTTCATAAAAGCATTACCCAAATTGTGGAACGCTCTATGTTTTTCGTCTTCACTGATTTTATCGGAAGCAGAAGCGTTTTTGAGTCGGGAGAAAGCCTCGTCATAACTTTTTTGTTGGTAATACATAGTGCCGAGGTTATATTGGGCAGTAGCATTGTTTTTATCTTCGGCTATTGCTTTGCGATATTCCACTTCGGCTTGTATAGGTTTATCACTTTTGAGGGCAGTATTGCCTTCATAAGTGTATTTTTTAGAGTTAACCATTGCTTTTTGAGCTTCTTTCTCTGCTTTGGCTTGAGCGAAAGCAGAGAGAGATAGTAAGGATAATGATATGTACAGAATGTTTTTCATAGTAGAAAATATCTCTTTGAGACCTCCCCCTAGCCCCTCCAAAGGGGGAACTAGTGTTGGTCATCATACACGGATTTTTTTATTCTTATTTATTACTTTTCTTTTTCATTAAAAAGATTTAATTTCTTTACCCATTGCGTTTTGCGTTCAAAAATGGTGAGATCTAATAGGAGTAATAGCAAAGCACCTCCTAAAAACCACTGAAATTGATCTTTAAAATCTACAAACTTTTGAGTGTCAAACTGACTCTTTTCAGTACCATCTAATATTTTATTAATTTGGTTCACCGCTTTTTGAGTGTTATCACCGTTGAGGTATTCACCTCCTGCATTGCTCGCTATCTGTTGCAAGAGTTCAGGGTTGAGCTTGGTAATTACTACCTCGCCATTGCTGTCGCGTTTATAAGTTTGTCCATCTCCTTCTTTTATAGGAATAGGTGCTCCTTTTTCAGTACCAATACCTATAGTGTAAATATGCACCCCTTTTTCTTGTGCTTCCGAAGCAATTTCAGTAGCCCCCATTTCGTGATCTTCACCATCGCTGAGGATAAAGAGCAGGCGAGCTGTAGGGGTTTTGTCATCGAAATAATTGCTTGCCATACGTATTGCCTCTTGAATAGCTGTACCTTGTGAGGAAAGCATATCGGTATTCATACCTTGGAGAAACATTTTCGCTGCTGAATGGTCGGTTGTGAGTGCTAATTGTGGGTAAGCACTTGCTGCATAAGCCACAATGCCCACGCGGTCGCCTTTTAACTGACTGATAGTCTCAAATGCAATGCGTTTTGCTTTTTCTAAACGGTTAGGAGCGACATCTTCGGCAAGCATACTCTTAGAAACATCGATAGCAAAAACGATATCTACCCCTTCGCGTTTCACAGTCTCAATTTTAGTACCTATTTTAGGATTAGCTAAAGCGATACTCAATAGTATAAATACCACAGCTAAAACACTCCACTTTACCCATAGTTTAAACCGAGAGCGATTAGGTGCCAAACGCTTAAGGACTGCAGGAGAGGCAAATTGCTTTTGTAACCTGCGTTTGCGAAGCATTGAAAAAGCAAAAATGATGAATAGCGGAATGAGTATTGCTATGAGCCAAAAATATATTTTTTCGTCGATGTGAACCATAGTTAATTAGTAAATAAGCCAATTTGGCAAATTGTTGATTTGAAATGAGTAGATTGTGATAATCAAATATTGCGCCAAACGCTGCAAAGATAGTAATAATTTCTTAATTTAGACATTAGTTATTAGTTGCTAACGACTAACCCCTAAAAACAAACAACTATTTTTTGTTATTTTTAAAATAATTAGTACCTTTGCCCCCGTTATTCAACGATATTAAATGAGCACACTAAAGAATATTAAACCACAAGCACTCCCTAGTGTCCCTTTACGCAGTACTCTCAAGAGATGCGCTGGAATATTCTTTTTTATAATACAATAGCTATGTTTTTCTTTTGAAAAATGTAGCTATTTTTTTATGATAAACACAGCAATATCTATATAAAATGCCAAAAAGAAACGACCTACATTGTGTTCTGCTCATAGGATCAGGACCTATTATCATCGGACAAGCCTGCGAGTTTGACTACTCAGGCTCGCAATCGTTGCGCTCTTTACGCGAAGATGGTATCAAAACCATACTTATTAACTCTAACCCTGCTACGATTATGACAGACCCCTCTATGGCGGATGTGGTCTATCTGAAACCTCTCACCACTAAATCATTAGTGGAAATTCTAAAAGCACACCCCGAAATAGATGCGGTACTCCCTACAATGGGCGGACAAACAGCGCTTAACCTCTGTATTGAGGCTGATGAGAAAGGGATCTGGAAAGATTTTGGGGTGGAAATCATCGGGGTAGATATCGATGCGATACAAATCACTGAAGACCGCGAGAAATTCCGCGTGTTGCTCGATGAAATCGGTATCCCTATGGCACCGTCTGAAACAGCTACTTCTTTTCTCAAGGGGAAAGAAATCGCGCAACGCTTTGGTTTCCCATTGGTAATACGTCCGTCCTTTACTTTGGGCGGTACAGGCGCTTCTATCGTCTATAAAAAAGAGGATTTTGATATGCTCCTCAATCGCGGTTTGGAAGCCTCGCCTATCCACGAGGTGCTTATCGATAAGGCGCTTTTAGGCTGGAAGGAGTATGAGCTTGAACTTTTGCGCGACAAGAACGACAATGTGGCAATTATCTGTACCATTGAAAATATGGACCCTATGGGTATCCACACTGGGGATTCTATTACCGTAGCCCCTGCGATGACTCTATCTGACTGCACTTTCCAGCGTATGCGCGATATGGCTATTAAGATGATGCGCAGTATAGGCGATTTTGCGGGTGGTTGCAATGTGCAGTTTGCGGTATCGCCTGATGAAAAAGAAGATATTATCGCTATTGAAATCAACCCACGTGTATCGCGTTCTTCGGCTTTGGCTTCTAAGGCTACAGGTTATCCTATCGCTAAAATTGCTACTAAACTGGCTATCGGCTACCATTTAGACGAATTGCAAAACCAAATCACCAAATCTACTTCAGCTTTCTTTGAGCCTACATTAGATTATGTAATTGTGAAAATACCGCGTTGGAACTTTGACAAGTTTGAAGGCTCTGACCGCACTATAGGCTTGCAAATGAAGTCGGTAGGTGAGGTAATGGGTATAGGGCGTTCTTTCCAAGAGGCATTGCAGAAAGCAACCCAATCGCTCGAAATCAAACGCAATGGTTTAGGAGCTGATGGCAAAGGCTATAAGAACTACGAACAGATTATTGAGAAACTAACCTACCCCAGCTGGGATAGGGTATTCGTGATATACGATGCGGTACAGATGGGTATCCCGCTGAGCCGTATACACGAAATTACCAAGATAGATATGTGGTTCCTTAAACAATACGAAGAACTCTGTGCGCTCGAAAAAGAAATATCCCGCTACAAAATAGATACCCTACCTAAAGAACTCCTCTTTGAAGCCAAACAAAAAGGATTTGCCGACCGACAAATTGCTTATATGGTGGGCTGTTGGGAGAGTGAGGTACATAAAAAACGCGAGGAACTGAACATACGTCGTGTATTCAAATTAGTAGATACTTGTGCTGCCGAGTTCAAAGCACAAACTCCTTATTATTATTCTACTTTTGAGGCGCCTATCCGTACCGCTGACGACAAGGAATATGTAGCCAACGACAGCGTAGTAACCGACCGCAAAAAGGTGGTAGTACTCGGTTCAGGACCTAACCGCATAGGGCAGGGGATTGAGTTCGACTACTGCTGTGTGCACGGGGTATTAGCTGCCGAAGAGTGTGGTTATGAAACTATAATGATAAATTGTAACCCTGAGACTGTTTCCACAGACTTTGATACAGCTGATAAGCTCTATTTCGAGCCTGTGTTCTGGGAGTACATCTATGATATCATTCAGCACGAAAAACCAGAAGGGGTAATTGTACAGCTCGGCGGACAAACAGCCTTGAAGTTAGCCGAGAAATTAGATAAATACGGCATTAAAATCATAGGTACTAGCTTCCAGTCGCTTGACTTGGCAGAGGATAGAGGTAGCTTTTCAACTTTGCTGAAAGAGAATAATATACCTTATCCGCGTTTTGGAGTAGCCGAAACTGCCGATGAGGCACTCAAACTCGCCGATGAACTTGACTTCCCGCTACTCGTGCGTCCTTCGTATGTATTAGGAGGACAAGGAATGAAAATTGTTATCAACAAAGAAGAGTTGGAAGCCCACGTGGTAGACCTCTTGCGTAAGATACCTAATAACAAACTCCTACTCGACCACTATCTCGACGGCGCCATAGAAGCGGAAGCTGATGCGATATGCGACGGGGAGAATGTGTATATCATTGGTATTATGGAGCATATAGAACCTTGCGGTATCCACTCAGGTGATAGTAACGCCACCTTACCACCGTTTAACTTGGGTGAGTTTGTATTGCAACAAATAAAAGACCACACTCATAAAATAGCCTTAGCACTCAATACGGTAGGGCTTATCAATGTGCAGTTTGCCGTAAAAGACGATGTAGTGTATATCATTGAGGCAAACCCACGCGCTTCTCGTACGGTGCCGTTTATCTCTAAAGCCTACCAAGAGCCCTATGTAAACTACGCTACCAAGGTAATGCTTGGCGAGAAGAAACTCACTGATTTCCATTTTAACCCGCACTTAGAGGGCTTTGCTATTAAGCAACCTGTGTTCTCGTTCAATAAATTCCCAAATGTAGATAAGAAGCTAGGACCTGAAATGAAATCTACCGGCGAAAGTATCTTGTTTATAGATAGCCTTAAAGATGACGCTTTCTACGATATTTATACGAGAAGAAAAATGTATCTTTCAAAATAAAGAACTAAAAGGGCAAGCATAGGCTTGCCTTTTTGGTTTTTAGTTGTATATTTGTAGAGATTTTAGAATACAAATTTAATAGTATTATGGCAAAGAATATTGAACCAACTTTAAAATTAATAAGCAGTTATTTACGATTAAAAAAGTCTGAAAATTTTGTTATTCCTGAATACCAACGTGGTTATTCGTGGGATATAGCTCAATGTGATAAACTATGGCAGGATATAGAAAACTTCATAGAATCAGATGCTGAAGATCCTTATTTTTTTGGTACAATTATCGTAGATTGCTCTCTATCTGATAAGTTCAGTCTTATTGATGGACAACAGCGAACTACTACCTTTTTGTTATTGCTTAAGGCAATGCTTATAAGACTCAATGAAGCAATAGCTAAAGTACCTAATGATGAAGATTCCGAGGAGCTTAAAGCGGGACTTAAAGCAAGACGCAATCAAATTATGGGAATACTATATAAAGCTGAAGCTGAAGATATTCCTTCAATGCTTAAAGATCCTGATAAGACTAAAAATATACTCATTTTAGAAAACAAATCTATTAATGAGCTCTATAATAATGAAATAAAAAAAATTATTGAAGCAAGTGATTATGTAGAAGCTGAAAGAAATGTAGAGAAAATTCAAAGGAAGCAAAAGGATAACAAATATACTCGTCATTTTCGTAACTTTAAATACTTTTTCATTAAGTTAGGAGAGAAGTCAGAAACACAGCTCAATAAGTTTGCTAAGATATTTTTGACCAAATGTGAAGTAATAGAGATTCGCAGTTGGCAAATAGAACAAGCTATCACGATGTTTAATTCTTTAAACTCTACAGGCTTACCACTTTCTGATGCTGATATTATTTCAGCCCAATTATACTCTAAAACTAAAGGAGATAAAACTGTTTTTAACGAGCAGTGGGAAAATATAAGCAAACTTTCTAATGAATTGAATAATTGTAAAATAACTAATATAGATGGTATTTTACAGCAATTTATGTACATCAATCGAGCTGTAAACCAAGATTACTTAAGTACTAAAGAAGATGGAAATATTTCTATTGATGTAGCTACTCCTGGGTTAAGACGTTATTACACTGATATTGAGCGAAAATTATTAGAAGAACCTTTAGTTCTCTGTCAAAAGCTTACCAAAATAGCTTACATTTGGAATCATATAAAAGACTATCCTATAGTGAAATTATTGTTGAAATATAATGAAAATGCTAAGTTATTTTTATCTGCTTATCTATATCGTTATAAAGTAGAAGAAATTACCGAAGCAAGTTTATTAGAAATAGCTGAATCTTTGCTCAAAATATTCACTATTTTAGAGTTAAGTGATATTGGTTATTCAAGTGCTAAATTCAAGACATTCCTTTTTGGAGAAGCTATTAAGTTAGTAGATAAAAAAGTTTCTATTGATACTATAAAAAATGATTTTCAAGAACATATTAGAGCCAATTGGAATGAAGAAGAACTAAAAGAGGCTATTGACGAGTATGATAAAAACTTGTTAGTCTACCTCAATGAATACATATATACCAAACAGAAAGGATTAAAATTTGATTTTGCTGAGAATGTAAATATCGAACATATAATGCCTACTAGTGGTAGAAATATACCTACTATACAGCAAGATGCAAAAATCAGTAGTAAAGAAGAGTTTAACAATTTAGTGAATAAGTTAGGTAATAAAATTCTTCTTGAAGAGGATATTAACAAATCCATAGGAAATGAATGGTTTAAGACAAAGAAGCAAACCTCTGTAATCTATAAATCAGGATATAAAGATAGTAAGTATGCTATTGCAATAGCTTTAATCAACTATCCTAAAGATAAATGGACAAAGAAAGATATCGAAGAAGCAACTCAAAAAGCAGCTGCTAGAATTGTTAACTTTATATTTAGTTGATTTTATGAACTATATTTATCCCCACAAGCTATAGATATATAGGACTTTCTCCTATCAATATTGTTATTGGGGGGAGTAGGAAATTTAGAAAAAAACAAACCGCCACTTATTTATATAAACCGTCTTCCCCTCATAAAATAAGGTATTGCGGAATAACGAAAGGGGAATGACTCCATTGTATTCATTATTGGGAAGAAAGATAAGACAGAGCTGCGGCTCACTCTAAACAAAGTTTGCAAAACTGAGGATACCGTCTGTTGCTTTCTAAGAGACTTAATTGGTTTTCCCTCTGTTTAGAGGTCTTCTCTTTCTTATTTTATTAACTTGTTAATCGTATTTATATGTTTTACAAAGAATTAGAGGTAGCTCCCAACTCTGTGGGACTCCTATTCAAAAAGAATGTTTTTCAGCAAGAACTTTCTGCGGGCATTTATAAATTTAGTCCGTGGGAGAAAGTGCATATCATATCACTATCGCAAAAATTAAGAAGTGTAAGGGTGGTAAATCAGGAGGTACTGACTGCTGATAATATCGCATTACGCTTTTCTTTTTACTTGGCTTACAAACTCGATAATACTAAGCTATTTGTAGATAATTTCGGGGTTGAAGCTGATAATTTTGCCGTAGCTGAACAGCAAATAGTAGCCGCTGCACAGGTGTTACTACGTCAGAAAATTGCGACTTTCAGTAGCGAAAAACTAAATGAATGTCGCAATGACATTACTGACTTTAAAGAGGAAGATTTTTGTAATGAAGTAGCTACTTTGGGGTTTAAAATAATAAAAGCACAACTGATAGATATTACTTTCCCTAAAAGTGTACAAGACCTCTTCTCGCGAGTATTAGAAAGCAAAATACGTGCTACCTCCGAACTCGAAAATGCACGCACAGCAGTAGCTACTGCTCGAGCTCTTAAAAACGCTTCTGAACTGATGAAAGGAGATGAAAATATTAAATTTTTCCAATATTTAGAGACTATCACTAAGATAGCCGACAAAGGGAAGCATACTTTTGTAATAGGCGAAGTGCCTACTACAAAAATATAAATTAGTGTTAAAGATTTCATACTTTACAAAAAAAGTAGTATCTTCGCCCATTCTTACAGCACTAAATATAATGAAAAAAATCTTATTATATAGCACCTTTGTAGGGGTTTTTATAGGGCTTGTAATAGCTTGTACCCCTAATGCTAACACCTACTACAACCGCCAAATGCAGCCTATAGTTACTAAGTACAATGTGCTTTTCAATGGTGAAGAGGCGTATGCTAAAGGGCTTAATGAACTGCGCGAAAAGTACCAAGATAACTTTAGTGAAGTCTTGCCAGTGGAACCTATTGGGCTCAGTGGTAAGGTGCAGTTAGATGGAATGGGAAATCCTAATTTCGAGCGTGCTGAAGATAAAGCAATCAAAACTATCCAGCGTCACTCTATGGTCTTCAAAGGGGTGCAACGCAACTATAAAATAGACGATGCTTATATGCTTTTGGGAAAAGCGCGTTATTACGACGAGCGTTTCTTCCCTGCTTTAGAGGCATTCAATCACTTGCTTACCAATTATGGTAAAAGTGAACGCATCCCCGAAGCTGCTGTATGGGCACAAAAAACAAATCTTCGTCTTGGTAAAGACAAAATAGCGATTGAAAAACTCACCGAGTTTTTAAAAGAAAATCCTAAATTGCGTCGCAATGATAGGGCAGAGGCTTATGCTACTTTGGGGCAGGCTTATATCAATCAAGAGCAATATCCCGAAGCTGCCGATGCTCTCTATAATGCAGGTAAATACACACGTAACAAAGCATTGCGTGGTCGCTACTATTTCATCGCTGCACAACTCTATGAAAAACAACATCAAAAAGATTCAGCTGAGGTAGCTTTTGAGAAAGTTGTAAAACAGAATTGGAAAATTCCGCGTAAATTATGGATAGAAGCTCAAGCAGGTAAAGCACGTAACAAAACTTTCACTCCCGAAGAAAAAGCAGAGTTTTTAGCCTATTTGCGTAAACTCGAAAATCGTTATGAACACAAAAACTACCTCGATGTACTTTACTATACTCACGCCGAATTGTTGAAAAACGACCAGAAAATAGTTGCTACCGATTACTATCGTCAGTCTTTGCATAATAATAAAGACAATAATCCGCTAAAAGCAAAAGCACATACACGTCTTTCCGAATTATTTTTTGATCAAAAAGACTACATAGGGGCTTATCAACATTTGGATAGTACCCTTACCTATATCCCCGAAAATACTTTTGAACACTTATATGTGCGTCGAAAAAGAGATAATTTAGCTAAAATAGCCGAGTTAGAGTACCTTGTAAGAAAAAACGACAGTGTGCTAAAAGTAGTACGTATGCCCGAAACTGAACGCCGCGCCTATTACCAAAAGCATATTGACTCTATGCAGCAAATAGCATCATTGCGCACTCAAAAAGAGCAAACAAGCAAAGTAAAAAATACAGGTATGGGATTTTCTACTCCTGATGTTACTCCAGAAAAAGGCGGTAAATTCTATTTCTACAACCCTATGAGTGTAGCTTATGGCAAACAGCAGTTTGAACAGTATTGGGGTGATAGAAAGTTAGAAGATAATTGGCGCTGGTCATCAGTGGGAAGTGGGGTAGTAGCCGATGTTACAGCCTCAACAACTGTGACAAAAACTGTAGAAAAGCAAGTAGAAACCCCTGATAGTTATCTGGCTAAACTCCCTAAAACAGAAACTGAAATCAACCAATTGGCAGCCAATCGCAACGAGGCGCTCTACCAATTAGGTGTCCTCTATCGAGCTAAGTTCAAAGAGAATGAATTAGCTATTCAGCGTTTGGAGCGTGTGCTTGCTAGCAATCCTACCCCCGAAATTGAAGCTGCAGCTCTCTACGAATTGCAAAAAAACTATACTGATACTCACAATTCTAAAGCTGAAACTACAAAAAGTCGTCTGTTAGCGAATTATCCTAATACCGATTATGCAAAACTTTTGCAAGGAGGAGAAACTACCCAGCATGAGCGCAACAAAATTGCTCAAGTATTTGTCGATAGTCTCACAGCTCAGTATAATAGAGGTGAATTTGTAGAAACCGCTCGCCGATTGCAAGAAGAAGGATTGCAGTATCGTGAAACTGCAGCAGCCCCTGCGATAGCTCTTTTGCAGGCTAAAACAACGGCTCGCTTAGAAGGATTAGAGCCTTACCAAGCACAGTTACAGCAAATAGCTACTAATTATCCAGCAACAGCCGAAAGTGAAGAAGCTAAAAATTTGTTGGATGAATTGAAAGAAGTTGCTAATGAGGAATATATCTCCGATGATGAAACTACCTTGTGGAAGATAGTGATTATAGGTACAACCCCCGAAATGCGTGAAAAATTAAAAGAAACCCTTACAGAAAAGCTAAAAGCCATTTCAGAAGTCCTCACCCTCTCCACCGATCTCTATAATGCTGATGAAACTTGGTGGGTGATACACAAAATACGCGATGCTTATTCAGCGCATAGCATAGTGAATGAACTTAAAAATTTCTTGGAAAAACATAAACTCTCAGCGTATCCTATAGCTACTGAAAATTACCGTTTGATACAAATTCGTAAAGAAAAAGAAAAACTTCTAAATAAATAAAAAAATACTCGTTAGAAAAAATAATTGATATTTTGGTAGAATTTATTTTGTAGATAAAAATATTATTTGTATATTTGCCTACGAAAACTAACATCTTCACTGAAATTAAAGAAATTAGGAAAAATGAGAAGGATTCTGCGGGATTGAGGATGAAAAAGTAGCAATATAACTGTCTCATTTATAGAGTTAAATAAAATACTTAACTTTATATTTGAAATTTTAACATTTATTTAACTTTCTGTCTCGAGAATAATTAGTTATTTTGCTATGTGATAAAAAGAGTATTACTCTGCTTAGGATTATGTCTTTTTATTTAATCAACAAAAAATGAAGCTATGTCAATCAATGCCTTTATCATTTATCTTTCAATAGAAATGAAGTATTCTATTCACACAGTGGAAGCTTATAAGCACGATTTAAGAGCTTTTGAGAAATTCATTAAAAGTGAGTATGAAGATAAGGAAGAAGATTGCCCTTTAGAAAGAGCAGATCAGGAGGATATCAAAAAGTGGATAATACAACTATCTCAACAAGAGATGTCCTTTAGAAGTATCAACCGGAAATTGTCAGCTTTGAAAACCTATTACACTTTTCTCAAAAAAACAAAACAGATAGAAGTGAGTCCGTTTGAAAAAGGAATTTTCTTGTTGAAAACAGAAAAAAGGCAAAAGTTACCTTTTTCTGAAGCTGAAATAGAAAAAGTACTGTCTTATTTTTCAAGTAAAAGTTCTTTTGATGAGGTGAGAGATAGGGCAGTGATAGAAATGTTGTATGCCACAGGAATACGACGTTCGGAACTAGCAAACTTACACCTATCAGATATAGATTTTGCACAAAATCAGATCAAAATATTAGGTAAAGGAGATAAAGAACGTTATATCCCTATTATACCAGAGTTAGAAGATACTCTTAAGGAATACTTAAAATTAAGAGAGGAAATAGCAAACGAAAAAAGTCAAAACTATTTATTTTTAGTTAAAAATGGTAAAAAATTGTATTCAACTCTTGTGTATCGAATTATA
This sequence comes from uncultured Capnocytophaga sp., assembly GCF_937936315.1. GTDB lineage: Bacteria > Bacteroidota > Bacteroidia > Flavobacteriales > Flavobacteriaceae > Capnocytophaga. The sequence goes on from NZ_CALGWU010000039.1 coordinate 15,238, forward strand.
AATTCGTACTTTAGTGCCGTCACACCAAAAAAAGACGTAAGTCCTCACGTATTGCGCCACTCATTTGCAAGTCATTTGTTAGATAATGGTGCTGATTTGAATACTGTAAAGGAATTACTGGGGCATTCCAGTTTGGCTTCTACACAAGTATATACCAATACTAGTTTGGCAGAACTAAAAAAACAGTACAAAAAAGCCCATCCAAGAGCTGATCGCAAAGAGGACATAGATAATAAATAGAATTGTTAAACCTTAAATTTCTAAACATTATGAAAGTACACGTACACCCAGTAGACTTTACAGTCGACCACAAATTAGTAGAGTTCATCCAAAAAAAATTGGATAAGTTAGATAATTTTTACGACCGTATCATAGAAGCGGACGTACATTTGAAGTTAGATAATACCACCACTAAAGAAAATAAAATAGTGGAAGTGAAAGTGCATATACCAGGGGAAAGCCTCGTAGTAAAAAAACAATTTAAAACCTTTGAAGAAGGAATAGATAGTGCTATAACTCCTTTAGAAAGAATGCTTTTAAAACACAAAGATAAACATTAAAAAGTGTTAACATTTTGTTAATCTTCCTTTTTTTGAAAAGTAATTGAAATTTTAGTAATACTTTTGCCCCAGTTTTATTGTATAATTTTATTTACTTATCGAAAAAAATGAAAAAAAGTATTCTCGCTTTAGCTTCACTAGCCTTTTTAGGTGTGCAAGCTCAGCAAGTAGACTATAACAGATGGTCTATAGACTTGAATGGTGGAGTAAACAAAGCTACTACTCCTTTTACTAGCGGTTACGCTACAAGTACCCCAAATCTTTGGAGTGCAAATGTAGGGGTTCGCTATATGGCAAACAACAAATTCGGTGTTCGTTTAGCTGGTGGTTATGATGTATTCAAAAACGACGACGATAGTCCTGCTTTTGAATCTAACATTTGGAATGTTAACTTACAAGGTGTTGCCAATTTGGCTCGCGTACTTAGTTTTGAACAATGGACAAGCGACTTAGGATTACTATTACACGCAGGGGCAGGATATTCACAACTAAATAGTGATGCAATCTCTAGCCCTGATAGAATAGCTTTCTTAACAGTAGGACTTACCCCACAACTTAGAATATCTAATCGCATCGCTTTCTTATTAGATGGTTCTATCTACATCAATAGCAAACAACAACGTACTTATGATACCAAATCAGCTAATGGACAAAGAGGATTCCAAGGGAATCACTTTACTCTTACCGCTGGTTTGAATATCGCTATAGGTAAACAAGGTAAACATGCCGATTGGGCAGGTGCAGATGTTCGTAATCAAGAAGACGAAGTTATCCAACGCATCGCTGCCTTAGAAAACAATGTAGCTGATTTGAAAGGTGAAGTAGCTAACAAACAAAACAAAATGAATGATGCTAATGGCAATCGTATTCCAGATGAGATTGAAAGTTACCTAAACGATAATTATCAAGCTAAAACAACTGCTAATGACGCCTCTGGTGATGTGGTTGCCGACCTTATCAAAAGAGGTTATATCAGTGCTTATTTCGATTTCAATTCATCAGAACCTCAAATGTCATCTTCTTGGTCAATTGATTTTGTAGGAAAATACATGAAAGAAAATCCTAATGCTCAAATTGCTGTAAATGGTTACGCCGATGAGTTAGGAGGTACTAACTATAACACTACTCTTTCTCAAAAACGTGCTGATGCTGTTAAAAACTTACTTGTAAAAGCTGGTATCAATGCTGATCGCATTACAGCTCAAGGTAAAGGTGTAGATAATAGCGTAGATAAAAACTCTCCAAGAGCTCGACAATTAGCTAGAAGAGCTACTTTTGAATTGAAGTAAAAATTCTAAATCTTAGAAACAGATACTGTTCTAAAAGGTTAATCTTAACTTTTTAGGACAGTTTTTTTTAGATAGTAATATTAATATTTGTTTATTCCAAAATAAAAACGTACTTTTGTGCGTTAGTTTATATCTATTCACAACACTAAATACTCAAAATGAAAACAAATAAAATAACTATCAAAGTTATAGTAAGTTATGTGCTGCTTTTTTTAGTCTCAGTAGTTGCCGGTTATGTAATCTTCAAAGAGATACAAAAACTATCCCATCAAGAAAAAATAAATCAAGAAGATCGAAATAAAATTATACAAATTAGCAAAATCCTCTCTTTAGTAAATGATACTGAAAGTGCAGGACGTATTGCCATGCGTACAGATGATAGAGAAGCTTTGCAACTTTTTTTAGAAAAAAATGTTTATTTACAAACTGAAATACTAAAATTTAGACGCGATATTACCTCTGAAAAACAAGTGCTTACACTCGATACCATCCGTTCCTTGCTCAATTTTAAAAGTGAAAATTTACAAGAATTAAAGGCTTTTCAAGAAGCAGATAGTACCTCAATTATTATACGAAATGCTATACGAAAACTTTCTACTTTGGAACCTTACTTAGGTTATGAACTTTATGGTAAAGATGCTTATAGAAAAAAAAAATTAACCCCTGAAAAAGCTCCAGATATTGCTTCTATACTAAAAAAATACAAAAATATAAAAATCCCTACTGCTTTTAATAATACTAAATTCGATAAAGTAGTATTAGAAACTCTTACTCTTTTGAACAAAGTAAATGAAGAAACTAAAGACTCTAAAAGCCAAATTAATGAAAAAATACAAAAACTTTGGCAAAACGATGTCCAAATTTCACGAAAATTAGATGATTTACTTCATAATTTTGAAGAAGAAGTATTAGCTAACTCTCAAAAATTAAGCCTAGAACGCAAACAAATTTTTGAAAATAGTAAAAATTTGCTTATGATATCCTTTTTAGTCGCCTTAGGTATTATTGTTATCTCTTCCATCGTGATTATTAATGATTTTGTTACCTCACAACGATATCGCCGCCGCCTGGAAACCGCTAATAGAAAATCTAATAACCTACTCAAAAATCGAGAACAACTTATCTCTATGGTAAGTCACGACCTACGCACTCCTTTAAGCTCTATTGTAGGCTATTCTGAACTGCTCAGTAAACAAAATATATCTGAGAAAGGTAAAAACTACCTTTCTCATATTAAATATTCTTCTGAGTATATCTCTAAATTGGTAGATGAGTTGTTAGATTATACCCGAATTGAAGCTGGTAAAATTACAATTGAAAAAGTACCTTTCAATACTACAGAAATTATTGATGAGGTAGCTAGCAATGTAAAATCAGCTTTTAAAACAAAAGAAATTAACCTATCTCTTAGCTTCTCCGAAACAGTAAATAATCTCAATTTCTCAAGCGATGCCTACCGTGTTAAACAAATATTGTATAACCTCATATCTAATGCCTTTAAATTTACTGAACACGGAACTGTACATATACAAGCCGACGCTCGTCAAATTAATGACGATGAGTATGAAATAGCTATCGCTGTTACCGATACAGGTATTGGTATCAAAAAGGAACAACAACAACATATTTTTGATGAATTTACCCAAGCTAACGACGAAATTTCTAAACGTTATGGCGGAACAGGACTCGGATTGCACATTTCTCAAAAATTAGCCCATCTATTACATGGCAAAATTTATTTGGAAAGTTATGAAAATAAAGGAAGTACATTTACACTACGATTCTTAGCTGAAAAAGTAGTAGAACGTACTAAAACCCCTCAAATCATTACTAATGACAAAAACCCTGATCTAATTACTATTATTGTAATAGATGATGACCTCTCTATCCTTTCCCTTATAAAAGAATTACTAAAACAAAAACATATCAACGCTATTACTTTCAACAACGGAAAAGAAGCTTTTGAACAAATGGAAAACTTCGACTTCGATTTAGTAATTACCGATATCCAGCTACCTGAAATGAATGGATTCCATTTCGTTACTCTATTCAACGAGCAGTATAAAGATAATCCATTACCTGTACTAGCAATTACTGGGCGTCGCGATGTGCCTGAAAGTTTCTACATGAAGAGCGGATTCTCTGGCATTTTACCAAAACCATTTACTCCAGAACAGTTCTACCAAAAACTGAATGTCTTCTTCCCTAAACTCAATACCGAAGTAGAACATAAAACTATTATGGTAAGCAACAATATAGAAGGAAGTTATACCCCTGAAATACTAGAGAGCTTTATGGGAGATGATCGTGAGGGCATTATAGGAATTTATGAACATTTCTTGAAAGAAAGCAGTGAGAACATACAAACGCTTAAACTCCTTGCCGATCGTGAAGACTACAAAGGTATTAAGGCAATAGCTCATAAAATGACTACAATGTTTGCGCAAATCAATGCCAAACGTGAGTCCGAAATACTTATTATTCTCAACAAAGTACTAGAAGAGGTACCTGCTGAACTGCACGGGCAAATTCATACTTTGGAACAGTTATTTGAAAATGATTGTCGCCCAGCGATAGAACAATATCTAAAGAAATTAATAGAACTATAAATTATGATTAAAGATTCTGAACTTATTTTAAACCCCGATGGTAGTATTTACCATATCAATTTACGACCTGAACAAGTAGCCGATACTATTATTTTGGTAGGCGACCCCAATCGAGTGCCTCGTGTGAGTGCTTATTTCGACAATATAGAATTTAGCACCCAAAAACGCGAATTTTGTACCCATACAGGTTCTTATAAAGGCAAACGCCTCACCGTAATTTCCACTGGTATAGGTCCTGATAATATTGATATTGTGATCAATGAACTCGATGCACTTGTGAATATCGATTTGCACACGCGCCAGCCTAAAGAGCAACTCACTTCGCTTAATATAGTGCGTTTTGGTACTTCAGGCTCTCTACAGGCTGATATACCCGTAGATAGTTTTGTGCTCTCTTCTCACGGATTAGGTATGGACAATATGTTTCATTCGTATAAGGATAGTCCTAAGGTGCGTGAAATCGCTATGGAAGAGGCTTTTATTGCTCATACAAGTTGGAATCCTCTCAAAGGTCGCCCTTATATCATAGCTTGCGGACAAGAACTTAAAAAACGCCTCCTCACCGATAAAGTATTTGAGGGAATTACGGGTACTGCTCCAGGCTTCTATGGTCCTCAAGGACGCGTATTGCGCTTGCCAGTGCAAGACCCTGAGCTCAATGATAAACTACACAGTTTCAATCATAATGGGCATCGTATGACGAACCTCGAAATGGAAACCTCTGCCATCTATGGGCTTTCTAAACTTTTAGGACACCAAGCTGTTTCGCTCAATGCTATCATTGCCAATCGCCCTACAGGTACTTTCACTAAGGATACTAAAAAAGTAGTAGAAGATTTGATAGTATATGGTTTAGAACAATTGGCAAAATAGTTATTACTATATTTTAATAAAATTGATAATCAATAATTTATTAGTTGTAAACTTATGAAAGCACTTTATTTTTTAGCTATGTTATGGCTATTCAATTGTCATAATACTACTTCCATTGATAGAGATGATACTTCAGTAGAAAAAGATACAGTAGTTGTATGTACTGAGGAAGATTTATCAGTGAGAAAAGATCCTTCTGAAGATAGTGAATTTGTAAGTCGTTATGATTTGCATCTCCCTGATGAAAATAAGAATTTAATCTTTTTGCCAGATAAAAAAGAAGCTTTTTTGTTAGGAGATTCAATTCCTATTTATAACCATAAAGGTTTTCTAAAAGAAAAACGTACTGATCTTGATACAAAGTGGGTAGCAATAGTGGGAGTTTCAGATACCCTATACAATTTCACAAAAGATCATTGTACAGCCTTTCATTATATAAAAATAGTGTTGAATAATACTGATTCTCTCATTGTAGATGGAAGAAATGTATTTAGAACAACTGATAAACTGATTGATAAAACCTTTGACAACGGTGAACGCATACAATTTTTTAGAACTGCCTATTATGGTACACCTGTATCAGATGATGATGGATTAACTTTTTGCGGAGAACCTTATCAACCTGCCATATTAATTACAAATACAGGTTTTAAGGGATTAGTACCAATAGGGGAAAATAATTCACTTGGTATTAATAGAAAAATGTTTCAATTTTTTGAACTATGTGACAATGATGGTTTTTTAGATGAGGTGATGAATGCAGTGAGGACTTCAAAAGGCATAGTTCTTAAAATTTATAGAGAATTTCAAGAAGGGTATACTAACTATGAGGTACTATTAGAGAAAACAACAGAAGGGTATAAGGTTACCCGTTTAAATTATCCTAAAATAAAAATTGATCAACCTTATATAAAGAAAAAGTGAATATGACGCCCCTTACAGGTCAAGAACTCCACAATTTAGCGATGAACATTGTAGGTGAAGCCTTACAAAAGGAACTACAATGGGAATTTCTATTAGTGAATAGTGAACTCAAGCGCGACCCTCAATTTGTATGTGTAGATAAAAACAACCAAAAATACTTCATCATTGTCCGTGCAGTCCCTTATGGCGACGACCCTACCGAGTATGATATCGTATTTATGGAAGTCGTGCGCAAACACGCCGAAAAACATAACGCTCGCACTTTCTACGCTGGTGTAGGGCTTAGCAATGTAACAGATGAAACCCTCCCTCTATATAAAGATGAACCTTATAAACTCAACTTTCAAGGGCTCATTGAAATTTGCTAATTGACAAATTTGCTAATTGACAAATTATTCGTACTTTTGCCACTCAAAAATAAAGCAAGTAACCAATGAAAATAAACGAATCATTGAACGTACATAGCAGCTTACTACAACTCATTGGCAATACACCTCTATTGGAATTGCACAAAATTACCAAAAATCTTAAAGGTCGCTATTTTGCTAAACTCGAAGCCTTTAACGCAGGTCATTCTGCCAAGGACAGAGTAGCCAAATATATCGTTGAAGATGCCGAACGCAAAGGACTTCTCAAACCAGGATATACTATTGTAGAAACTAGTTCGGGTAATACGGGCTACAGTTTGGCGATGATAAGTGCTCTAAGAGGCTACCGCTGTATCATTGCAATTAGCGATAAATCTTCTCACGACAAAGTAGAAATGCTACAAGCTTTAGGAGCTGAAGTGCATTTGTGTCCTTCAAATGTTGCTCCCGATGACCCTCGTTCTTACTACGAAGTAGCCAAACGCATCCACAACGAAACTCCTAATTCTATCTATATCAATCAGTATTTCAATCCACTAAACCCTGAGGCTCATTACCTTTCTACCGGTCGTGAAATATGGGAACAAACCCAAGGAGAAATCACTCACGTAGTAGTATGTAGTGGTACAGGAGGTACCATTTCGGGGATTGCGCGCTATCTCAAAGAACAAAATCCTAACGTACAAGTATTGGGGGTAGACGCCTATGGTTCAGCTATCAAAAAATACCACGACACTCGTCAGTTTGACCCTGCCGAAGTATATCCATACAAAATAGAAGGAATGGGTAAAAACCTAATTCCTACCGCTACTAATTTTGATGTTATTGATGAGTTCATCAAAGTAACTGATAAAGATGCGGCACTCACCGCTCGTGAATTGGCACGTACTGAAGGACTTTTTATGGGTTACACCAGTGGGGCTGCTATGCAAGCCGTAAAACAATATGCCGAGGCAGGTAAGTTTGATGAAAACAGCATTGTAGTTGCCCTTCTCGCCGACCACGGTTCGCGCTATATGAACAAAATTTATAGTGACGATTGGATGAAAAAGCAAGGATTTATTAGCTAACAATTGACAATTATCAATTAATAAAATAAATAAAAAAGAAGAATGAAAGATTTATTTGAGCATATTTATGCAAATAAAGGAAGTATAGGGCGCTGGTCAGACCACGCCGAGGGGTATTATGTATTCCCTAAATTAGAAGGTGAATTAGGTCCTCATATGAAATTCCAAGGAAAAGAAATCCTCAACTGGAGTATCAACGATTATTTAGGACTTGCAAACCACCCCGAAGTGCGCAAAGTAGATGCCGAAGCAGCTGCCGAGTATGGTGCGGCTTACCCTATGGGAGCTCGTATGATGAGTGGGCATACTACTATGCACGAAGAACTCGAAAAACGTTTAGCTAAATTCGTACATAAAGAAGCTGCTTATTTGCTCAACTTCGGTTATCAAGGAATGGTATCTATCATCGATGCTTTGGTTACCAAAAACGATGTGATTGTATACGATGTTGATGCACACGCTTGTATCATCGATGGGGTACGCTTGCACTTTGGCAAACGCTATACCTATCAGCACAACGATATGGAGAGCTTTGAGAAAAACTTAGAGCGTGCTGCCAAATTAGCCGAAACTACAGGAGGTGGTATCTTGGTGATTTCAGAAGGTGTTTTCGGAATGCGTGGCGAACAAGGTAAACTTAAAGAAATTGTAGCCCTTAAAAAGAAATATCCTTTCCGCCTTTTGGTAGACGATGCTCACGGTTTTGGTACCTTAGGTCCTCGTGGAGAAGGAACAGGAGTTCACCAAGGTGTACAAGATGAAATTGATGTCTATTTCTCTACTTTTGCCAAATCAATGGCTGGTATTGGGGCTTTCGTAGCTGGAAATGCCAAAGTAGTAGATTATCTTAAATATAACCTCCGCTCTCAAATGTTTGCTAAATCACTTCCAATGATTTATGTAAAAGGTGCTTTGAAACGTTTGGAAATGATGGAGACAATGCCTGAACTACAACAAAAGTTATGGGATAACGTAAATCGTTTGCAAAACGGACTTAAAGAGCGTGGATTCAATATCGGTAATACCAATACTTGCGTAACGCCTGTATTCTTGCACGGTAGTATTCCTGAAGCAATGGCGATGGTAAACGACCTACGCGAGCACTATGGTATTTTCCTTTCTATTGTAGTTTATCCAGTGATTCCAAAAGGAATGATACTCTTGCGCATTATTCCTACTGCTTCGCATAGTAAAGAAGATATCGACCGTACTTTGGAAGCATTTTCAGCGATTCGTGAAAAACTCGAAACAGGCGTATACCGCGCTATGAATGCTGAGCTTACTAAAGAAATGGGAGATATGTAATTAATTATTAAATTGAAAAAAAAATACTTTGCCAAAGTGAGATAGCTTATTGTGCTACAACCAACTTTGGCAAAGTTTTTGTGTATCTCCACCTTGTTCATTATTAATTGCTAATCGTTAATTGTTAATTGTCATCCCTACATATAATGAAATTGAAAATATAGAAGCTATCATAAAGGCAGTATTTGCCCAAAGTGATAAGTTTCATATCCTCATTGTAGACGACAATTCGCCTGATGGCACTGCCGATAAGGTACGCGAATTACAAACTATTTACCTTAACCGACTTTTTTTAGAGGTACGGACTGAGAAAAAAGGCTTAGGAACAGCTTATATTCACGGTTTTGAGTGGGCATTAACACATAACTATGAATATATTTTTGAGATGGATGCTGATTTCTCTCATAACCCTGCTGACCTCTTGCGACTTTATGAGGCTTGCCAGCAAGGTGCTGATGTTGCAATTGGGTCGCGTTATGTAAAAGGGGTGAATGTAGTGAACTGGCCCCTGCAACGCATCTTGTTATCCTATGGGGCTTCTATTTATGTGAGAGTGATTACGGGAATGAAAATTAAAGATCCTACTGCTGGCTTTGTATGTTACCACCGAAGGGTATTAGAGAGCATCGCCCTGAATACTATCCGATTTGTAGGCTATGCCTTTCAAATAGAGATGAAGTATCGTGCTTACCTCAAGAAGTTTAAAATCACTGAAGTACCTATCATCTTTACCGATAGAACTAAAGGAAAATCAAAAATGAATAAAAGCATTATCCGTGAAGCTATCTTTGGCGTTATCGGAATGCGATTTAAAAAATAAATCAGCATAAAAAATTATGGAATTTATAAGAAAAAGACTCAAAAGCTTGCAGTATGTGTTTCAAGGTTTGTTTTATTTAATAAAAAATGAACCTCCTGTGATGGTACACATCGTCATCTCTTTAGTATGGGTGATTTTGGGCTTTTGTTTCGGCATTACTACCAATGAATGGATTGTACAACTATTGTGTATCGCTATAGTACTGTCAGTCGAAGGTCTCAATACAGCTGTCGAGAAACTCTGTGACTTCATCCACCCCGATCATCACAAAACTATTGGCATTATCAAAGATGTTGCTGCTGGAAGTGTAGGCTTTGCTGTGATACCTGTAAGCGTTGTGCTCTGTATCATCTATTATCCTTATGTAATAAAACTCTTTTAAATTTTACTATGAAAGATATAGTAAAAGGGTATTTAGCAGCTTTTATTTCGGCGGTTACTTATGGTATGATTCCGCTGTTTATGATTCCTATCAAGCAGCAAGGTTTTTCGGTAGATGCAGCGCTTTTCTATCGTTTTATTACTACAAGCGTCTTTATTATGGGGTATCTTTTTTACCGAAAAGAGACACTGCGCATTACCCCGCGCGAAGTATTTATCTTTCTTGTTTTAGGATTGCTGTACGCCCTTTCAGCAGAATTTCTCTTCCTTGCCTACGATTTACTCTCCCCAGGAATTGCTTCTACTATATTTTTTATGTATCCGCTAATAGTAGCACTTGCTTTGGGTGTTTTCTTTAAAGAACATATCACCTTTCGCACAATGATAGCCCTTATTGTTGTATTAATAGGTGTTTTCTTACTCAGTGTAAAAGATGTAACAAACTTTTCAATCAACTATATAGGGGCAGGAGTATCACTACTTGGGGCAATTTCGTATGCACTCTATATGCTTATTGTCAATAAATCTAAAATATCGGCTTCAGGAATAAAAGTATCGTTTTATTCTACCTTATTTTCTTCAGTTTATTTTCTTGTAAAACTATGGGTTATAGGTACTCCTCTTCCTATCCCCGAGGTAAAGATGAGTTTACAGCTCACAAGTTTCGGTATAGTAACTACCCTGTTTTCTATCATCACCCTTATTTATGCTATCAGAATGATAGGTTCTACCCCTACAGCTATCATTGGGGTAATGGAACCCATTGTAGCAGTAGCTATCAGTATTTGGATATTCCAGCAAGAAAGTCTTACAACGAATCTTATTATAGGAGTGCTACTCATTATCATTGCAGTAATGATAGATATTTTGAAGCCTAAGAAAATATAGTTAAATTATTTTGTTTAGTTCTAAATAAAGTGGTATTTTTGTCCGCTGAAAAACTTAAATATCATTTTATGAAAAAACTCATTTTGCCTGTTATGGTGTTATGTGCTACGATGAGTATGGCACAAAATGACCCTCTTGATTCTAAAAAAGATACTATATCACTTGAGGAAGTAGTGATTACGGCTAATCGTATCAAAGAGAAGAAAACGGATGCTGTTGCGAATGTAACCATTATTGACCAAAAGAAACTACAGCAGTTTATAAAAATAGCGCCTGATATGTCGCATCTTATTGGGATGATAGAACCAGCTATGTCACTTTCTACCAATACAACTAACAACCGTTATCAAAATTTGCGAGGGCGCTCTATACTCGTATTGATTGATGGTATTCCTCAATCTACGCCATTACGTGCTACAGACCGCGATATTCGCTCTATTGACCCAGCAGCTGTAGAACGTATTGAGATAGTAAAAGGGGCTACCTCTATTTATGGAAATGGAGCCATAGGAGGAATAATGAATATTGTAACTAAAAAATCGCCTAAAAATGTTATTTTCGGTGGGCAAACTACTATAGGAGCTTCAGCAAGAGATTCTTTTAAAGAAAATAGAGGCTTTGGCTATCGTTTTAATCAACAATTTTATGGAAATTACAAAGGCTTTTCTTATTTAGTTGATGCGGCAATGAACCAAACAGGTTCAGCTATTGATGGGACAGGTGAATATATATCTCCTCGCTATGGATTAGGAGATGTGCGTACTTATAACGGACTTGTAAAACTTGGTTATCAGTTTGACGATGATAATAAGGTAGAAGCTATGTATAACTTCTATCAAAGTTTGCAAAACACCCCTTTGGTAGCTTCTGGAGGAAAATATCTAGAACGCCCTCGTATAGGAGTTTATGATACTAAAGACCCTGCTGCTCAAGATGAAGGAATGCGCTATAATCACAACGCCTATATAAAATTCAACTCCAATAACATTTTTAAACGTACTGATTTAGAGTTAAGTGCTTTTACCCAACACCAATATGCTATTTTCGATTATCGCAAGCACAACGCTCGAAGTCCACGCTGGGAAAGCAGTAGCGGGCAAGCAACTGTAAAAGGTGAAAAATATGGTATTCGTACCCAACTAACTTCTAAAGTTTTATTTTCTGAAAATGTTTTTACTCAGTTACTCTATGGTGCTGATGTATTGATAGATAAAACCAGTCAGCCTCTAGTAGATGGTCGTTATTGGATGCCTGAGCTCACTTCTTATAATTCTGCTCCTTTCTTACAAACAAAAACTACTTTCTTCCAATACTATGTACTCAAAGCAGGCTTGCGTTATGATTACATTGATGTATCTGTTCCTAATTATGAGGTTCTCAGGCTCCGCAATACCGATCCTCGTGTATATGTAAAAGGAGGAGATCTTACTTACAACAATCTTTCTCCTAACATAGGGATTGCATACAACCAATTCAAGTATTTCCAGCCTTTCATCTCTTATTCACAAGGTTTTTCAATTTTTGATTTAGGAAGAACCCTTCGTGCTGCTAAAGCTGATGTCCTTTCTAAAATCAATACAGAGCCTGTTAAAACCGAAAATTATGAAGCCGGAGCTTATGCTGAACTAAGCAAATATGTTCATTTGAGTGGTTCTTACTTCTATACTTATTCAAAACTCGGTAGTGATCTCAAATCAGTAAGTGGTTTTTGGGTAGTAGATAGAACCCCTCAAAAAGTATATGGTTTTGAAGTAAATGCTGATATTTTTCCTACTAAATGGCTTACCCTTGGCGGAAGTTTTATCTCTTTTGAAGGAAAGAAAAAATCTACTGAAGATGGAGATTGGGATGGCTATATGAGTGGTACTTCTATTCCTGCTCCTAAGGCAACTGCTTATATAAGAGTTACACCTACTGAATATAGTTACCTTCAAGTAAATTACTTACATACAGGTAGTAGAGATCGCTTCTCTCCTGATAATCGAGGTGTATATACTGAAGGAGAGGGAATTGTTTATCCTATCGACTTGTTTTCTCTCAGTGCAGGTTATACTTTCAACAAGTCTTTTTCTTTGGCTTTAGGGATTGAAAACCTCACCGATAAGGTGTATTATACACCTGCTTCTATGTTGGTAGCACGAGATGCTGAGTATGCACGTGGTAACGGAAGATATTTTAATCTGAGTCTTACTTATCGTTATTAAGATATAAATAAAAAAACGAGGTGTAAAAACCTCGTTTTTTTATTATCAGTTTATAGACCGAACCGCTTCTTTTAGTTGTATCAAAGCTTGTTTTACCACACTTCGCGGACAAGCTAAATTTATGCGCATATAACCTTTGCCTTCTTCCCCATAAATAGCTCCATCATTTAGGGCTAAGTGTGCTTTATCAGTGCATAGGGCTACAATTTCTTTCTGACTGAGTTGTAATGCACTAAAATCTATAAATACCAAATAAGAAGCTTGAGGTACAATCACTTTTAATTGTGGTATGTATTTTTCAATGTAATGTATTACTTCATCAACATTCCCTTGTACATAGTTGAGCATTTGTTGTAGCCATTCTTCACCTTTGTTATAGGCGGCTACCACAGTGTTGAACGCAAAAACGTTTCCTGCGGCTAACTCATTCCCCTCTACATAGCTCTCAAAACGGCGACGCAAGGTAGGGTTAGTAATTACAGCGTATGAAGTGGCTAATCCAGCCATATTAAATGCTTTGCTCGGAGAGGCAAATACTACTGAGTTTTGTGCAGCTTCTTCGCTTACAGTAGCAAATGGAATGTGCTGATATGGTGGTAAGGTAAGGTCGGCGTGGATTTCATCGGCAACTATTATTACGTTGTTTTGAGCACAAATAGTAGCTACTTTCTGCAATTCTTCACGTGTCCATACGCGTCCACCGGGGTTGTGAGGATGGCAGAAAAGGAAGAGCTTACATCCTTTTATTTTCTCTTCAAACACTTCAAAATTGATGTGATATTGCCCATCTTTTAATTCTAAAGGGCAGTTCACTAATTCGCGATGATTGTTACGAACTACTTGTGCAAAAGGATTGTATACAGGCTGCTGAATCATCACTTTTTCACCGCGTTCGGTAAAGCTTTGCACAGCCATTGCTAAGGCAGGAACTACCCCAGGTACAAATGAAATCATCTCTTTGGTAATTGTCCATTGGTGGCGGCGTGCTTGCCAACTGATAATAGCCTCATACCAACTCTCAGGTCTGGCTGTATAGCCAAACACTTCGCATTCCATACGTTTTTTCATCACCTCTACAATGAATGGAGGTGTTTTGAAATCCATATCGGCTACCCACATTGGCAGCAAATCAGTACGCCCCCAGCGAGGAGCTAATGCCTCTAACTTCAAGGCATCTGTGTGTTTTCTACAAACTACTTCGTCAAAATTGTAATCCACTTTATCTAATGATTAATGGTTAATGATTTATTTTTTATTACGTATATACCAACTAATTGTTAGGTTGTACCTATCAATTATCGTTACTAATTTACTCTCACAATGTTGGCACCCAATGCTTTGAGTCGTCCATCGATATTTTCATAACCTCTGTCTATCTGTTCTATATTGTAGATAGTAGAAGTTCCTTTGGCTGATAAGGCTGCGATGAGCAGAGCGATACCGGCACGTATATCGGGTGAAGTCATTAGGGTAGCGCGCAAAGGTGATTTGAAGTCATTGCCAATAACTGTTGCTCGGTGTGGGTCACACAATATAATTTTAGCTCCCATGTCTATCAGTTTATCGATAAAGAAGAGTCGGCTTTCAAACATTTTTTGATGAATGAGTACTTCGCCACGAGCTTGGGTAGCAACTACGAGCACAATACTTAGCAAGTCGGGAGTAAAACCAGGCCAAGGAGCATCGGCTACGGTAAGGATAGAGCCATCAATGTAATTCTGAATTTCATAGCCATTGGTATGGGCGGGGATATAGATATCGTCGTTTCTCTTTTCAAAGCTAATACCTAATTTTTGGAAGATAGTGGGTATAATGCCTAAATGTTCCCACCCCACATTTTTGATAGTAATCTCGCTGCGGGTCATAGCCGCTAAACCTATCCAACTACCTATTTCAATCATATCGGGCAGAATGGTATGGGTACAACCATTTAGGCGTTCCACTCCATTGATAGTGATAAGGTTAGAACCAATACCTTGTATAACAGCCCCCATAGCATTAAGCATGCGGCAGAGTTGTTGTACATAGGGCTCACAAGCAGCATTATAGATAGTAGTAGTACCTTCGGCTAATACTGCAGCCATAATAATATTTGAGGTACCAGTTACTGATGCTTCTTCTAAAAGCATATAAGTACCACGGAGTTTTTCAGCTACTACACTATAAGTATAATTGTTCTCATCGTATTCAAAATGAGCTCCTAATTTGATGAAGCCATCGAAGTGGGTGTCGAGGCGGCGGCGACCTATTTTGTCTCCCCCAGGTTTAGGAATATAGCCTACGCCAAAACGTGTGAGTAGTGGTCCTACTACCATAATAGAACCGCGCAAGGCTTGCCCTTCGGTATGAAATGACTCTGATTTTAAGTAATCGATATTCACTTCATCTGCCTGAAAGCTATAAGAACCTTTTCCTACTTTTTGAATTTTTACACCTAAATTTTCGAGTAAAGAAATGAGTTTATTTACATCCTGAATGTCGGGGATGTTGTGAATAGTAACCTTTTGATCGGTGAGTAAAACGGCACAAAGCACTTGTAAAGCTTCATTTTTAGCACCTTGTGGAGTGATTTCCCCTTTCAAAGGGTGACCACCTTCTATTTTAAATACGCCCATTGTTGTTCTTTTTATTAAATTTATTAGTAAAACCTTTTTTGTTTTGTTGATGTTGCTGATGGGGTTGATTTTGGTTCTGTTGCGGTACATTGCGACGAGTAAGGTTCATTTTGGTACGTATCAACGCTTGGCTGTCCCAAAGATCTTCTTTCTTTTTGCGCAAGTCTATTTGTCCGTTGCTCAATTCGTAAAGGTGTTCAAACACCACACTATCGTCTACCGCTTCTTTGTTCCAAGTGAGGAAACATTTTTTCATATGGTTAGCGATAGAATATTCTAAAGCCTCTCGCAAATCGCCTTTTTCCCATTTCACACAAGTGTTGATGAGCCTAAGGATGATATTGCCATAAAAGCGATATTTGAGTTGGTGTTGTGGATATTCTAAGCGGTCGGGGTGCTTGTGTAGGGTAGAGGGGGTAGGTTTCTCATAAGGAGAATCTACATCTAACTGAAACCCCGACATTATAAACAATTGATCCCACAATTTGTGTTGGAAGTCAGGGACATCGCGTAAGTGGGGAAATAGGTTTCCCATTACAGCGATGATGCTGCGTGCTGTGCGGTTACGTTCATCACGGTCTTCTAAGAGTACCGCTTTTTCAATCATTTTTTGTATGTGTCGCCCGTATTCAGGGATGTGCAAGTGCGGGCGTTCCGTATTGTATTCTAAGGTCGTCATAGTGATAAAATTCCTTCTACCTTGCCTGCTTCTTTGTAAAAAGCAATTACCTCATCAGGATTTTTTACGGTGAGGCTCACCGAAACTCCTGTGTATTTATCGCCTGATGAAGGGCGTGTGGTAATTTCGGCATCAGTATTTTTAAAAACATCCTCTAATTGCGCTAATTTAGCCTCATCTTTAGGGATGATAAATTTATAGAGGTAACGAGTAGGCCACAAACTTGTTTCTAAAAGTTCGTTTTTCAATCGCTCGTAAAATTCTGCTAATTCTTGTTCTGTTTTCATTTAAATGAGTCTTCTAAACTATTATATAGAATGCAAATATACGAATAATTTGTCAATTAGCAAGTTTTTAAACCTTAACTATCAGCTCTTTCCGTTCAATGCTTGTCAATACGCTTTAAAATTCTTTGTAAATCAATATGTTGTAATCGTTTGATTTTTAAAACTCTATCTTCTTCAGCTTGTTAGTCTCCAAGCTCTGATTTCTAAAAACTATTCCTTAAAATTTGCCATTTAAAAAAATAATCGTACCTTTGCGCCCTGAAAAAATTACGTAATAAAAATTTAACATTGCAATGAAAAAAGAAATTCACCCAGAATCTTACCGTTTGGTGGCTTTCAAAGATATGTCTAACGACGATATCTTTATCACAAAGTCTACCGTAGAAACTAAAGAGACTATTGAAGTAGATGGGGTTGAGTATCCATTAGTAAAATTGGAAATTTCTCGCACTTCTCACCCTTACTACACAGGTAAATCTAAACTTATTGACACAGCCGGACGTATTGATAAGTTTAAAAACAAATACGCTAAGTTCCAAAAATAACATAGCAACTTCTAAAAACCTCCCTTTAAGGAGGTTTTTTTCTTATGAAAATACTCTCCGTCTCTCTCCATAATATCGCCTCAATCGAAGGTCCTTTTACCCTCAATTTGGAAGCTGAACCCCTCAAATCGGTGGGGTTATTCGCTATTACGGGGGCTACAGCTGCAGGAAAATCTACTATTTTAGATGCTATTTGCCTCGCCCTTTACAACGATACTCCTCGATTGGCTGCTACTCAAAGCTCGGTTGCTATAACCGATAGTGGGGTAGAGGTAAAGGCGAACAACGTGAAACACCTCTTGCGCAAAGGGGCTGTTTCGGGCTATGCCAAAGTGGTATTTCAGGCGGTTGATGGCAAGATTTACGAAGCCGAATGGCAGGTGAGCCGCGCTTACAACAAACCCTCGGGGGCTATCCAAAACGAGAAAATGCAACTCACTTGCTTAACTGATAACCACTTAATTGCCGAAAATCGCAAAACACTCGTACTCGAAAAGATTCGCGAATGCGTAGGGTTAACCTTTGATGAGTTTACCAAATCGGTGATTTTAGCACAAGGCGACTTTACTTCTTTCTTAAAAGCAAACGACGATAAACGTTCGGATATTTTAGAGAAACTCACAGGTACTGAGGTGTATACACGCGTCTCTAAACAGATACACGAATGTCATAAACAACACAAAAACGAACTTCAACTCTTAGAAAAACAGCTTGAAAATATTGTTTTCCTAACGGAAGATGAACGTACAACGCTATCTACTCAACTCGCTGCTGATGAAGAAAAACTGAAAAACCTGCAAAACTCTCTTTCTTCTCTAAAAGCTCAACAACAGTGGTTTGACAATCAGAAATTGTACACACAACAATGGCAAGAGGCTCTTGAAAATAAACAAATAGCCGAGCAGGAGAAAATCTCTCAGTCAGAACGTTTTGCTCAACTTGCAATGGTGGAGCAGTTGCAAGCTGTAAAAGGGGATATCCTCACCCAGCAAAAGGAAAGCGAAAAATTAGCACTCACCACACAACAATTAGAGCAAGCTACTTTAGAAAAAGAACAACTTACTACCGATAAGGCTCTTATTTCCAGTGATAAAGAGGCTATCGAAAAGGATTTGGCAATAGCCAAAAGAACTTATGAAATAGCCAAACCTGCTATCGCTAAAGCAAAGGAACTGGATATTCGTCTCACAGAACAACAAAATGCGCTATTGCAATATCAGCAACAGTACAATACTAAAAAATCTGTTTTACAAACTAAAGAAACCGAACTTGAAAAAGTAGTGGAACATATCCAAAAAGGGGAGAGTTACATTCAAACTGAAGAACAATGGCTCAATACTCACCCCGATGAGGCTCAACTGTACCGCAATGCGCTATGGTTAGAGCAACTCACAACCGACCAGCAACTGCTCAATGAAAAACTAACTGCCTACAAGCAAACTGAAGAACGCCTTACACAACAACTCTCTAACCTGAAAGATCAACACGCTGTTGAAAATCTCCCCTCAATAGA
The DNA here is from genome assembly GCF_937936315.1 of uncultured Capnocytophaga sp. Lineage (GTDB taxonomy): Bacteria > Bacteroidota > Bacteroidia > Flavobacteriales > Flavobacteriaceae > Capnocytophaga. The sequence goes on from NZ_CALGWU010000039.1 coordinate 34,168, forward strand.
TGTAGAGGCTCTTGCTAAACAGCAGAAGAATTATCTCACGGCTTTGCAAATGTATCAATCGGATAGAGAAGTAGCAAGACGTATGCTGCAATATGAAGCACAGAAAATACAAGGAGCATCGCTCTTACAGGAGTTGCAACATACACAAAATCAAACGGAAGAGGCTATAACACAATTGCAAACAGCTCAGGCAGAAGCCAAAATCGCTTGTGACACTGCTGAGCGTATCTACCAAAAAGCACAAATAGAAAATACCAAAGATGTTGCCTTTTTACGTGAACATTTGGTGGAGGGGGAGGCTTGTCCTGTATGTGGGTCGCTACACCACCCCAATGCTCACAAGGCTGTCGCCGAACATCTTATCAATACGGTATATCAAGAATTTCTCAATGCCAAAAAGCATTTAGAATCGCTTACGAAAGACTTAATTACCAAAGAAACAGAGCTTAAAGAACTGCAAAAACGCATAGCACAGCAAACCACACAAAATGCTGAATACGCAACATTATACACCCAAGAGTACGAACGCTTAACGCAATCGGTGTATTACTATATGACTTATCCCACTGCTGAAATAGAGCCTTATATCACAAGTAAAATTTCTGAAATAGAGCACCTTTTAGCAGAAACTGAAACGCTTTTTGAAGTGCTTAACCAACTCAAATCACTCACCGATGAGCTGAATACTCTTGCAAAAGATACTCAAAATTGTGAACAACAAAGCCAGAAATATTTTCAACAGTTGCAAAATTTGCAACTTTCGGTTGATTGGCTCAATCTTTGGCAAACAGATATTGCACAATTTCAAAAACAGGTTGTTACAGCTAAAACCGATTGGGAAACACATTTGGCTTGTCTCGAAAAATACAAAAAACGTCTTGCAGAACTCACACAAGAGCGCACAAAACTTTCTTCTTCGGCTCAAGCGCTCCAGCAAGAACTCACTGAATTGACGGAACGTATTACTAAAGAGCAAATTCAGTTGCAAAAAATGAAAGAAAAACGTAATAATTTGTTAGAAGGAAAATCGGCTCAAGAGGTAGAGGCTACTTTTCAGAAACAAATAAATGAATTAACATCTCGGTTGGAGCAAAACCAACAGCAATACAATGCTATTTTACTAAAACTGACGGCTAATGAAAAGACTTTAGAAACCTTAACAACGCAACAACAGCAATCGCAAACTCATATAACTGAGGCAACTCTTACAATAGAAGAATGGCTTACTGCTTACCCTTCTGAGCAAATAGACTTTATAAGAAGAAATATGCTAGAGTGGGCAAATCGCTCTCACGAATGGTTACAATCAGAAAGGCAAGCTCTTCAATCGTTAAACGAGCGCATAGCCCAATACAATACTATTGCTACAGAAAAACAGCAAGCTCTTGAACAATTAAAAGAAAAACGACCACTTGACCTTACAGAAGAAGCTACCATACAGCAATTGGCAGCTCAAACAGCTGAAGAAGATACACTACGCGAGGCTGTAGTTACTCAAAAAAGCAGGCTTCTAACTGATAGTCAGCAGCGCGCTACCGTTGCAACATTGCATAAAGCTAAAGAAGAAAAGGAAAAACTCACCCATCGCTGGAGTTTGCTCAACGACCTTATAGGAAGTAGTACAGGTAACACATTCCGCAAGTACGCTCAGGAATATACTCTTGATATGCTTTTGCAATACGCCAATGTACAAATGCGCTACCTCAATAGGCGCTATACTTTGCAACGCATTCCTAATTCTTTAAGTTTGCAGGTGGTAGATAACGATATGGGTGCTGAGGTGCGTTCGGTTTATTCACTTTCAGGAGGAGAATCGTTTTTAGTATCTCTGGCTTTGGCTTTAGCACTTTCCTCACTCTCATCTACTAAAATGAATGTAGAAACCCTCTTTATAGACGAAGGTTTTGGCTCCTTAGACTCCGAAACGCTTTCTGTAGCCATAGATGCATTGGAGAGCCTACAAAATCAAGGGAAGAAAGTAGGGGTTATCTCTCACGTACAAGAAATGGTAGAGCGCATTGCTGTGAAAGTAGTGGTACAAAAGAAAGGTAACGGAAAGAGCAGTATAGTTGTTACTGTTTAGTTGTTAGAAGGTAAGAAAACTACTTCAAAAATTTTACTCCAATTCTTACCCGTAATGAAAAAAGTTTGACGCTTAGGGTGATAGGCAATGCCATTGAGTACATCCACATCAGGAGTTTGCTCTACTTTGCTTTTAAGTCCGCGTACATCTACTACACCTTCAATAGCGCCATTTTCGGGGTTGATAATCATTATGCCGTCCTTTAGGAAAGTATTGGCATAAATCTTTCCGTTAGCAAATTCTAATTCATTAGCATAAGTGTAGAGCGATTTATTAGTGCAGAGTTGTAAACTATCAATCTCGGCATAAGTTTCGGGATGGAGTAACCAAATTTTTTCACTACCATCACTTTTGTAGAGTTTGTCTTCTCCATTATGGCAGAGACCCCAACCTTCTTTACTTTTGCCATAAGTGAAAGTCTTCTGAAAGTTTAAATCCTTGTCATATACCATTCCTATTTGTTCTCTCCAAGTGAGTTGCAGTATTTTACCTTTAAAAACAGTAGCGCCTTCGCCAAAGTATGAAGGTTGTAAAGGTACATTTTTATAGACTTCCCCTGTAAATGGATTCCATTTGCGTATAGATGATTCGCTGTATTGCCCTGTACTTTCTACAAGCGTATCACCTATGAATTCTAATCCTTGTGTATAAGCCTTCTTGTCGTGTGCATACTCATTGATGATTTTGTATGTATAGATTTTAGGAGCATCTTTGGCTAATAGTAATAGTTGTTTTTGTACGGTGTACTGCTGTCCGTTAGTAGTATGAGCAGTAACTTTTAGTTGCTGTTTGCCTAACGGCAAAAGAGCGTGCAGTACGATAGTATCGCCTTGAGCTTCTAAATGCTGTTGATGAAATTGAAAAGAAGTTTTGGTAATTGCCTCACTGAATTTTGGGTGTGTGATTTTCACTACAAGGGTATCACCTAAGTGGTATTCTTTCTTTTTAGGAAAGATTTCTATATTAAAATCCTTGCCGTCATTAGGCGTATTTTTGCAAGCTACCACTGCTATTGCAAGCAGGATGAGGTATAAAAATCGTGGAAATGTAGTCATAAAATGTTATCTTTTGCTCTGAAAAATATAAGTAATAGTGCCTATTTGTTCTTTTTTGCCACTCACCGCATTGAATTTAGCTTTTTGAGCGTAGAGTAATGAGTTTTCTAATAGACAATCATCGGTAGTTGTGGAATTAGCTCTATCAATAGCTGTTTTAGTCACACGTCCTGCTTCGTCCACAGTGATACTTACCACCACTTTTCCATCACGTTCACAAGTAAACACAGGATTTGGGATATTTCCTACTCTACCAGCTAAGGCGTATTTTACTAAAGTGTTTTTATTTACTTTGTCACTTATTTTAGGAGTATTAGTTGTGTTTTGCAAACTGTGATCGGTGATAATGAGGTCGCCTGCCATTTTTTGGTTGGCTACTAATTCTTCTTTGGCAGCTGCCATTTCCTGAGCAGCACGTTCAGCCATAATTTCGTCTAAAGTTTTGAAATCATCAGTGTGTTGTAAGGAAGCATCTGCTTGGTTGTAAGCATTAGTAGTGAGTTTGGCATTGTTAGTAGGAATATCGGCATTAGGAGAGGTTTCTTCAGGTTGTGGGGGCTCTTGAGGTAAATCATCAGAGGTAAGTGCCATTTCTATCATTATCTCTTTCTTCTTGTCGTTCAATTGTATTACCATAAGAGTAAGTACAGTACAGAAGAGTATGAGCAAAGTGATAGTAATTGCCTTATCAGTATTAGTGAACATTCGCATAAAAGCGTGTAATTCATACTGTAAACCAGAAGTTTTTTGAGCTTTTCGTCTTGGAAATATAGCCTCCATATTCAACTCGCCAGTAGGGTGGGAGGGAGGCGTTTCTTCACGTTCAAACTGACTGTTGATGGTTTTATTGCGATCGGCAAAACGATCGTTGAGAACTTTCTTTTCTTGTGGTTCACCTACTACTGTAGTAAGGATAATAGGAGGAAGGGGGTGTTTCCTGAGGTCAGGAATATGAGTACTTACAAACTCCTCAGGACTTATGGCATTACTTACTGAAAAATCACCTATTTTGGTGCGTCGCAAAGCAGATAGATAGCCTCCTGAGCCTAAGGCTTTACCGAAATCGTTTGCTAAAGAACGTATATAAGTACCCTTACTGCATACCACCTCAAAGTGCAACTCAGGAAACTGACTTGCATCAATAGTGAAATTGTGAATGTAAATAGTGCGCTGAGGTACTTCTATTTCTTTGCCATCGCGAGCAAATTCGTAGAGGCGTTTGCCATCTTTTTTGATAGCCGAAAATACAGGTGGGGTTTGCACAAGCTCGCCCATAAACTGTTTTCGCACTTGTTCTATCAGTTCAGGAGTGATATGGTCAGTAGGGTAGCGAGCATCTATTTCGGTTTCCATATCGTAGGAAGGAGTAGTAGCTCCCAAGGTGATAGTACCCGTGTAAGTTTTTACAGCATCTTGTATTTCAGTGATTTTTTTGGTAAATTTACCGGTACAAACCACCAATAAACCAGAGGCAAGCGGGTCTAATGTGCCCGCGTGCCCTATTTTTATTTTCTTGAGTTTGTAATGCTTGAGAATTGCCCATTTGATTTTGTTTACCGCTTGAAACGACGACCATTGTAGGGGTTTATCAATAAGCAAGATACGACCTTCTGAAAATTCTTCTGGAGTTATCATACTATTCACTTTTCACGATTCATTTTTCAGTTCCATAGAACTTCTCGCCTATGCGTATTTTCTCTCTACCATTGGCAACGCGCCATTTGTTGGCATCGCGTAATGAGAAAGCACAGCCACAATACTCTTGCTGGTAGAACTTTTCACTTTTACAGATTTCCATATTGCAGGCAGAGCCTCCGTTTTTGCGCCAATTGTAGTCCCAATAAGTAAGACCTTCATACTTGTTAGCAGCGTTTTTGCCTGCTTCATTCACTTGGTTGAGGTCTTTCCAGCGTGAGATACCTAAAGAAGTAGCAATGGTATCAAAGCCATTTTCGTGAGCATACAAAGCGGTGCGTTCCATACGCATATCAAAACACATAGCACAACGGCTACCGCGTTCGGGTTCAAATTCCATACCTTTGGCACGAGCGTACCAGTTATCGGTGTCGTATTCAGCATCTACAATAGGTACGCCATATTTTTCGGCAAAACGAATATTTTCGTCTTTACGGATTTCGTATTCTTTTTTAGGGTGGATATTAGGGTTATAAAAAAATATAGTAAAGTCTATCCCTGATGCCTGAATAGATAGTATAATTGAACCTGAGCAAGGTGCACAACAAGTGTGCAATAATAGTTTTTTTCCGTTGTTAGGCAGTACAAGATTCTTGTGGACTAATTCCATAGTATTTTGAGTTTTCTTTTAAAGGGCGCAAAAATACAAAGAAATCACAATATATCAAGATTCAGGGGGATACATTTGTTTGAGGGCATTCACATATACTTCTGCACCTTTGCGTTTAAAGCCCTCGTTTTCATAAAGTTTAATGGCAGCTTCATTGGTAGGTGAAGTAAAGAGCAATATTTCGCCTAAGTCCAATTCTTTTCCTTTAGTTATCAGCTGCTGAATGAGTTGTGTGCCTATTTTTTTGCCACGTGCAAATTCATCTACCACTACATCTTCTATCCAACCTTTGTAGCCAGAAATCACTCTATAGATAGCCATAGAAGCCATTCCATGTAGGCGACCATCTTCTATGTAACCCACTACATAAGGAATTTTGGTTTCATCTTGAAAAAGGTTAGATGAAGGTTGCTGGTAGCGCCTGCTCAATAGTGAGAACAAGCGGGCGGCATCTTCTTCTATGGTTGGGGTAATGTTGCTTTTGTTTAAAAATGTGATCATACAATTTAGTTATTTTTTATATTTATCTAAAAAATAGGTTCGCCACCATAGTTGAGTTTAAATTCTCGTTTTACTAATTTTGTCTTCCTTTTCTATCTCCTAACCCCTAAAACCAGAGACCTCATTTCTCCTTGCAATTCCTCGGCTTTTTCTCCCGCTATTTTAGCAAAGTCTTCACCTTTAGAAGCATAGATAATTCCGCGGGATGAGTTGATGAGTAGTCCGTAATGTTCATTAAGTCCATAGTGACAAACTTCTTCTAAGCTACCTCCTTGTGCTCCTACTCCTGGCACTAATAGAAAATGTTCAGGAATAATTTGGCGTATTTCTTTTAAAAATTCAGCTTTGGTTGCACCTACTACATACATTAGGTTTTGGCTGTTTTGCCAAGTGAGTGAGGTGCGTAATACCTTTTTGTACAATTCCTCATCACTGAGTTTCTGTGTTTGGAAATCAAAAGCCCCTTCATTAGATGTCAGTGCTAAGAGGATGGTGTGTTTGTTTTCAAAAGCTAAAAAAGGTTCTACAGAATCTCTACCCATATAGGGGGCAACAGTCACACTATCAAATTGCATATCCTCAAAAAAAGCTTTGGCATACATACTTGAGGTGTTGCCTATATCTCCGCGTTTAGCATCGGCAATGGTAAATATCTCGGGGTGGTGGCGGTTGAGATAGTCAATTGTTTTTTTTAAGGCGCACCACCCCATTTCACCGTGTGCTTCATAGAAAGCTGTATTAGGTTTATAGGCTACTGTAAAGCGGTGGGTAGCTTCTATAATTGCCTTGTTGAATGCAAAAATAGGATCTTCCTCCTCAAGCAAATGAGGAGGAATTTTAGTCATATCAGTATCTAAACCCACACATAGTAGTGATTGTTTAGCTTTAATTTGCTGGATGAGTTGCTTAATAGTCATTTTCTTCTATACGGGTAATTTCACGTTCGTAGAAAGCGATAGCTTCTTCTATAAGGTTCTCACTTTCAGCTTCTAATTCTTTAGTATCCTCTTCATCGAACTCTTCAAGCCATTCAACTTCGTCGTTATCTAAATTCAATACGAAGCGTGGATACTCTAAATGCACTACGAACATAGCGTTAGGCATATCGGTGTTGTCACCTAAAATAAATTTTGGGAAGTTACTCATTTTAAATCTTTTATTAGTTCAATAGCTTTAGCTACCCCCGTAGAGGCAACATCTTTAATTACAGTAATATTATTTTTACTGCTAATACTTGGGCGCGGGTCTACATAATATATAGGAGTGCCTTTTTCAGCATAGTTCATTAATCCGGCAGCGGGATACACTTGTAATGAAGTGCCAATAATGAGTACTATGTTGGCAGTTTCAACCTCTTCAGCAGCCTTTACAATCATTGGGACATCTTCACCAAACCATACAATATGAGGGCGCAATTGCACTCCACTAGGGCTTAGGTCACCCACTTTGATATCTTCAGTACAGTCGTAAAAAGTATAAGGGTCGTCTACGCCACGCATTTTTAAGAGTTCACCGTGCAGGTGGATAATATTAGAGCTACCTGCACGTTCGTGCAAATCGTCTACATTTTGCGTGATAACTACCACATTATAGTCTTTTTCAAGCTCGGCGAGCAATAGGTGAGCAGGATTAGGTTGCACATCTTTTAGCTGTTTGCGCAAGCCGTTATAGAAGTTTAATACCAATTCAGGATCTTTGTTAAATCCGTAAGGGGTTGCCACTTGCTCTATGTCGTACCCTTCCCACAAACCATCGGCATCACGGAATGTTTTTACACCGCTTTCAGCACTGATACCTGCCCCTGTAAGGACTACTATTTTCTTCTTTTTCATTGGTAATGTTAGTTATAAATTATGAAAATACTTCAAACTTCCCATTTCTAAAAACGAATTTCTTATCGCTGATAATATGATCCCCTCCACTATATATATCACTGATAACCGATTCTAGTTTTGTCAAACCTTCTGCATCTTCACTGCCACAAACTACCAATACATCGCGTGCAGGAACTCCTATTACAATCTCTCCTTCTACTGGAAAATTCTCTTTTGTCCATATATCCGTCAGAAGAATAAGGCTTGCTTCATAATTGCCATCTGCTGTTAGAAAAATGAGATGTTCATCAGCTTGTGCTTCTATCTCTAAAGTGTTAGCTAAATTGTTGAGAGCCAACTCTCGTAGTGCTTCAATACTCATTCCTAACTCCTCAAAGTCCGAAGTAGACAAAGAGCCTATACTATCCCCATCATCTACCCCGTAAAACACATACAGCTCATCGTTATACTTCTCATATACCATTGGTAACTCTTCAGCATCTGGCACTATACTCTTCAATTTCTTTATATAGATTGTATCTTTGATTGTAGGAAAAATGCAATCAGTGATTGTGGTTGCTTCCTCAGACTTGTATATTCTAATCAATGGAGCGAGATATTTGTCTAAAATATCATTTAAATCATTTGGGTTGCTTAAATATTCATTAAAACAATTATCCAAAAAATGTTTTACTTCTCGCTGGTCATTAGGGGTTGTTGTGCTTACCTCCAATGCCGCTGTGCTATTTATAGTAATATCGGGGAAAGTCTCTCTCAAAGCATCGATATATAGCTGAGTAAACTCTTGTTCGTTCATTAGGTTTGTCATAATAATTAACAGATTAGAAACTAATAAATAAAAAAAGTCCCTTTCTCATTAAGAAAAGGACTTTTAGTGCAATTACTTTTTGTTTACTGATTCAGAAAGTTCAGTCCCAGCTTTGAATTTTACTACTTTCTTAGCAGGTACTTTGATTACTGCACCAGTACGAGGATTTCTTGCGTCTCTAGCCTCTTTCTCGGCAACTGACCAAGATCCGAAGCCTACGATAGCTACCTTTTTACCTTGTTTAAGGCTCTTTTCAACATTTGAAAAGAATGCCTCAACTGCTTTTTTAGCATCAGCTTTTGTTAAACCAGCTTCTGCAGCAATTGCATCGATTAATTCTGTTTTGTTCATATTATAAAATTGTATAATACAGTTAACTTGGCACAAAGGTAGTAATATATTTGTTTATAGCAAATATAAAACAAAGAAAAATGTAAATTTAGTAAAAAATTAACATTTGAAGTGCTTTTTTACTCCTTTTTCTTTGCTCTTTACAGCTTTTTTCCTACTTTTGCACCCTCAAAAATAAAGTAAATAAGGTTCTTATAAATTATGCTTACAAGACGACATATTAGGGCTAAAGTGATGCAATCAATCTATGCAATACAGCAAAGCCAAAGTCAGGATCTAGACAAAGAATTAAAATTCTTGAAAAATAGTGCAGATGAGATGGAAAATCTCTACCTTCTACTTATGGCACTTTTTACAGAGCTTCACTCTTTGGCTGTTAATCAATATGAAGTAGCACAGAAAAAATACTTAGCAACTTCTGCTGATAAACTATTGCACCAAAAGATGAAGGACAACGAGTTGCTTTCACTCATTGCCTCTAACGAAATGCTACAAAAAGCTATAGATGATGCTCATATCAACCTTTGGAATATACAAGAAGAATATGTGAGGACACTCTATAAACTCATAGTAGAAAGCGATATTTATAAGCTCTATAGTAAACAGAAAGCAACTTTTGAAGCAGATAAAAAATTCTTAATAGAAATTTTTGAAGAAATTATCGCTCCTGATGAAGGCTTGTATGAGTATATAGAGGATTACAATCTTACTTGGCTAGATGATTTTCCTATTGTAAATACTTTCATAGTAAGAGAATTAAAAAATTTGCGACCAAATCCTCCTGAAAAGTATTTTATTCCATCACTTTATAACAATAATGAGGAAAAAGAGTATTTGTTAGACTTGTTGAAGAAAACTGTCCTCAATGATGATAAACTCAGAAGTTTTGTAGAAAATAAACTCACCAATTGGGATAAAGAACGTGTAGCATTATTAGACCTTATTCTTTTGAAAATGGCGATTTGTGAGTTTATGTATTTTTCAAGTATTCCAATAAAAGTAACTATTAATGAGTATTTAGAACTTGCTAAAGAATACTCAACAACAAAAAGTAGTTTATTTATCAATGGGGTACTAAATGTAGTACATAAGGAATTGGAGGAAAAGGGACTTATAAAAAAGGTAGGAAGAGGACTTTTGTAAACAAATAAATAAGTAATAAAACTAAAATTAAGTATATATGCAAAATTTGATGAGCAGTAATTTTTTGATTATCGCAATGATGTTTGTGGTAATGTATTTTCTAATGATTCGTCCACAGATGAAGCGACAAAAACAAGAAAAAAACTTTATACAATCAATGAAAAAAGGAGATAAAGTTGTTACCAAAGGTGGTATGCATGGTCGTATTGTAGAACTTTCTGATGATACTTGTGTGATTGAAACTCTTGCAGGTAAAATTAAATTTGAACGTTCGGCTATTTCTATGGAGCTTTCGGCTAAACTAAAAGATAAGAAAGAAGTAGAGAAAAAAGAAGCATAACATTTATCCTATCACAAAAAAGAGTGTGTCTAATGAAAAGTTAGACACACTCTTTTTTTTGCCCTTTTAGGAAGGGGGGTTAATTTGTTGAAAACAATCTCGCAAAGAAACTCTTACGTTGCATCATACTCTCTTCTTCAGGGTGCTCTTCACTGAAGATTTCGTCGGAAATTTCATAATCGCCAAAATTACCTTCAGTGTGGTGAGTATTAGAAACAGGCTCAAAAACGATATCTTGATGATTAGCTACTGCTGTGCGTTGGTTTTCATCTAAAATATCCATTATGTACTCAATATATGATTTGCCTTGTTTTTCCAAGAATCCTTTGAAATAGCGGTTACTGAGCTCCATACCTCCTATCTTTTCAAGTTTAAGGAGTGTTTGGTATAAAGGTTCTATATGATCCGTAATCACATACTGAGGCACTGCACGACGCCGCGCCATGATGGTTACTACTTCCCCCATAATATTCCCACCTACTTCAAAATCGGTGATAACCCAATAGTATTCGCCAGATTTTGCTAAGTTTTTGATGATGCCGTGAAAGTTTCTACCTGCTAAAATATTATCCCAAGTAACCTTAAATATGATTTTTGGCATATCGGGGTGGCGGATAATATTGTGGGGTTTTCCAAGCAATTCATCTGCTGAATAACCAGAAACATCTATGAACGTTTGGTTTACGTCAGTAATAGTACCATACTTATCAGTTGTACTGATAATAGTCTTTGTCTTGTCCCACACAACTTCTCTGTTGATAGGAGTAGGTCTGTTTGTAATTTCTTCTGACATAATTTCTATAGATTATATTCAACGCCACAAAAGTAAGAAAAAACTACAATAAAAACAAAAGCATTTTGAACTTTTTTGTGTAGAATGTAACAGTTTCTTTCTAAATATCTGAAAATCAAATGATATAATTTTTTGATTCTATAGTAATTTTAGAGTAGATTATTTGTAGTTCACAATTATTTACTATCTTTGCGCCGAATCATTCTAAATAAGCATCTTTTATGAAAAGACTTTTATTTGTTATTACAATACTTCTAATAGGGAAGATCCACGCACAAGAAAATGTTTTCCACACTAATGAATATTGGAAACAAAAACCTTCAGTGGCTCAAGTAGAACAGGCTATCAATCAGGGTAATAGTGCTACCGCTTTCAATAGCCGTGCTTTTGATGCAACAACTTTGGCGATCTTAAATGGAGCACCCTATGAAACTATTACTTACCTTATTGATTTAGAAGGTAACGGAGTAGATAAACTAACTCACGACAAACGCACTTACCTCTTTTGGGCTGCTTATCAGGACAATGTGCCCGTGATGGAATACCTTCTCAAGAAAGGTGCTAAGGTGAATATTGCTGATTCTCATCAACTTACCCCCTTGCTATTCGCCGCTGTAGGGGGAAGAAGTGATAAAGCAATTTATGAATTGTTACTGAAACACGGCGCTAACTTAAAAGATACTAATGCCGATGGTGCAAATGCTTTTTTGCTGTTACTCCCTCACCTCAAAGACCTTAAAGAAGCTGATTATTTTCTAATAAAAGGACTTAAACTTACTGCTACCGATAACAAAGGTAACAACGCTATTTACTATGCAGCAACAATGGGTAATCGCGCTATAATTGAGGCTCTGATGAAAAAGAAAATTAATGTTAAAAACCTCAATAACAAAGGTGAGAGTGCTATTTTTGGTGCCGCTCGTGGTGCTAAAAGAAATTATAACAAACTTGACACTTTTCAATATTTAGAACAATTGGGGCTTTCAATTAATCAAAAGAATAAAGATGGACTTTCTCCTCTTTTTGTGTTAGCTGAAAAGAACAAAGATGAAAAAGTGATTAACTATTTCTTAGAAAAAGGAAATGATGCCAATCAGCTTGATAAAGAAGGAAATAACCCATTGATGAAATCAGCAATTAGCAATAACATATCTGTAATAACAGCGTTACTTGCTAAGACCAAAGATATCAACACACAAAATAAACAAGGATTATCGGCTTTGACCTTTGCAGTAGAGAACAATACCCTTGAGGTAATAGATTTTTTACTCTTAAAAAATGCCGATGTTCAAGTAGTAGACAAGGAAGAAAATACACTTTATCACTACGCTGTAAAACGCGGTGATATAAAAATTTTAGAAAAACTTTCACTCTATCCTATCAATATCAATCAAAAAAATAGCAATGGTCTTACCCCTCTACAAATGGCTGTGATGACCGCTAAAAATTTAGATGTGGTACACTTCTTGCTCAGCAAAGGAGCTGATAAAAATCTCACTACTGATTTGGGTGAAACAGTTTATGAATTGGCTCAAGAAAATGAAGCCTTAAAAGGAATGAATGTAGAATTTTTAAAATAAAAGAAAGAAGATGAAAAAGAAACTCTTACTTACTGTAGCTGTGGTAGTTGCCTTGCTTACAGTTTCATTTGTTGCTCAGCAGGCTACTGTTAAGAAATATAAATGCCTTATCCAGCTTACTAACTACAAAGGGGATGGGGCTTATATAGTAGCTTCACTCATCAATCCACAAGGAAAATATGAGCAAACATTGCAAGTATTAGGTGACGACCCCGAATGGTATGACGATCTTACTGAATGGTGGAAATTTTATGGCAAGCGCCAAACAATTGATGGGATTACAGGAGAGACCATCAGTGGGGGAGAACGCGCTGTAAAGGTGCTCACCCTTGATGAGAATAAGTTTGACAAAGGGTATAAAATACGCTTTGAAACAGCAGTAGAAGATGACTATTACTATGCTAAAGACGCTGAAATAGAACTCAAAAAAGAAAACCTTAACACTAAAGTTGAGGGTAAAGGCTATATACGTTACGTTAGACTGATGCCTAATTAGTGACTAAAGTAATATTCGAGTACTTTTAGTTTAAAAATGTACTGATATTTAGCTTTTATCACATCATTTTGAGCATTTTCATATTCGTATTTAGATTGATTGAAGTCAAAAGTATTCATTAAGCCTACATTGTGTCGTTCTTGTGCATAACTAAAAGATTGTTCTTTAGCTTGAGCTGTTTTTTCACTTGCTTCGTATAGTTTTTTGGCATTAGCAGCATCGTTGTAGGCTTGATAGATATTTTTTTCAGTACTCAATTCAGTTTGTTCCTTTGCTAATTGCATTTTCTGTAAGGCTAATTTTTGAGTTTTAACATTACTAAGTACAGAAAAATGATTAAAAATAGGAATATTGAGCGATAAACCAGCGTACATACCTTTGTTAGTATCAAGCTGTTTCCAGAAATCCATTACTTGGTTCTTACTCCATCGCGAGCTATAACCCCATTGCGCAGAAAGGCGAGGCCAAAAAGCAGACTGGCTTAAGCGCAAACTACTTTCAGCTAATTTCACATTGGCAGTTGCTAATTTCACTTCACCCATTATCTCTTTAGCACTTTGGTAAATCTCTTCAGGAGTTTTGTTTAGTATATCGGCTACGGGAACTTCAAATGTGTTATCAGCTACCTCAAAATCTTTGTAATTCTTCAGTAAAAGCAGTTGAGCTAATCCCATTTTTCCGATGAAAAGAGCGCTTTCTGTTTCTATAATTTTCTGCTCAAGCGAAAATAGTTGAGCTTCACTTTCATAAATATCACCTTTGGGTAATGACCCCGCATTGATGAGTTCACGCGTACGTGCAACGCTTTCTTTTGATATTTCTAATTGTGCTTTTTGAATTTTAATTTTTTCTTTGTTGCTCAATACTTCAGTGTAAGCGTTGATAATCATTAAGATAATCTCATCTTTCTTCATATCCAATTGGTATTGAGTTGCCAATTGTTTACATTTTGCTTGTTGTAATTTACGCCAATTTTGTAAGCCTGAGAACAGAGGCATTGACATACTGATACCTCCTGAAGCCGATTCAAAAGTAGTGTTTTCAAACTGATTGCTCACAGGATTGATATTCTTTCCTGTATTCCAATTATAAGCTGCTTCACTGTTGATAGAGGGCAAAAAGTTAGCTTTTGTTTGCCATACTTCTATATCAGTGGATTTCAAGTCTATTTCCGATTGTTTAATAGAAAGGTTGTGCTCTTTGGCATACGCTATGCAATCGTTGAGCGTCCAAAGTTTCTGAGCTACTGCTGAAAAAGGTAGCAAGCAAAGTAAGAAGAGTGTTTTTTTCATCATTTAATATATTCGATAGGTTTTGCCCTTTTACATACAATTACAGCTATGTGTTCCTGATTTTCATTGTCTTTTCCCATAAACGAAAGATTGAGAAATTCACCTTTAATTAAGAAAGTATTGTTTAGATTGCTTTCTTCTTTGCGAATAATATGATTGCCTTACGGTATAAAAATCTTTATTACTATTAAGAATTACACAATTTCCATTATATTTTTTGTAGTAATTCTCAATGACTTCATTTTTTGTAAAGATAAAACTACTCTGTTTTTCACAATCATTGAGGGTAATTTCTAAGTTGTCCAAGCTTTGAGATTCAATCGCCCACGAGCCTATGAGATCGTCGTGACGAATACTTTCCTCTTAAGAAAAAGCAGGTAAAAAGCTAAAAGATAGCAAAATAGCAACAGATAGTTTATATATGGTACTCATAGCAATGATGTTGTGAGTACAAAACTACAAAATAATTCTAGATTGACAAATTATTTTATATCTTTGTCGCATAAAATCAGCAAATTGACAAATAAACTATGAACAAATATCTCTTAGAACGTTATCCTCTTGTGTGGAATACTCGCTTGCTCCCAATGTTAGTTCTTGCGAGCTGTGGACATATCTTCTTTATCTTATTAGGTTGGACAGCAAAAAATGAAGACTTCAATTACTATGCTTTTAATGCTATAATGGCAGATTTTATAGGGATTTCATTGTTGTTGCATCTTGTTATCTCTATATTGTTGTTGGTAGTTTGGTTGTTGTATCTCGGTAGAAACAACGCTTTCAAGCATTTCTATCCTTTCCCTGAAGAAAAACTCTTTTTGCAATGGATACTTTATTTTCTTATCGTCTTTGCCTCAGTGTCCTTTGTACTGTCCTATGCGATTGTAAAAGGCTTAGGAAAGTATCCTTTTAGCAATACTTCTGATGTGATATACCTATTGAATTTCCTTTTGATTATTACTTTTGTTATAGCAACACTCGTGTACTGTGTGCGTATTACCAATGTGCAAATTCTGCTTTTCACGATTGTTTTTATAGGGGTTCTTTCAATAATATTGTCTTTTATAGGTAATAAATTGTTGTTTTTATTGGTTTATGCAGCACTTGTATATATTTCTGTGAGTAAAGAAATTCACATACCAAAAAAGTTTATAGGTATTGTGGTAAATACAGTGCTTCTTTTTTCGTTTATGGTAATGTACTATGTAGTTGATAGTATTATGGAGAATATGTTATTAGATAGGTCACACGATGGGTTTTCTAACAAAATTTTTTGTGTATCCTTCTGTTTAACTTTGGTCTTTATAGGTTGCTACACAAGGGTAATACAACGATGGAAAGCAATAGCAGACTGAAGTAATACTTTTCTATAATTAAAATTACTGACATATTGTCAGTTTTTAAAATAAGTTTGAAAATACTGATAATAAGTTGTTTAATTTAATTTTTGTTTAAAATGTAAAGAAGTTATCCCGACAGAAAGTCTTTTGTGACTGTCATTTTGTCAGTTAAATTCATTTGGCATAACTCTTGTCTTTCTCTTGCTGAAAATGTTTAACCCAAATTGTTAATTGAAAGATATATGAACTTTAATAATTTTACTATCAAAGCACAAGAAGCGGTACAAACCGCTCAACAAATTGCCCAACAATATGGGCATCAGGAATTGCAAAACGAACACTTCTTCAAAGCTATTGAGCAAGTAGATGAGAACGTATTGCCTTTCCTATTCAAAAAATTGAATATCAACCGCGAGCAGCTAAATAAACAGTTGGATGCAGCCTTACAAGGTTTTGCAAAAGTAAGCGGTGGTGATATGGGGATCTCACGTGATGCAAGCACTATGCTCAACGAGGCTGTAAATATCGCAAAAAAATGGAATGACGAATATGTGTCTTTGGAACACCTTATATTGGCTATCTTCAAATCAAACAGTAAAATAGCTCAAGCACTCAAAAACCAAGGCGTGAGTGAAAAAGAGTTGGAGAAGGCTATTCAAGAATTGCGTAAAGGTGAACGTGTAACTTCAGCATCAGCCGAAGATACTTATAATTCACTCAACAAATACGCCAAAAACCTCAATCAGTTAGCCGATAGTGGCAAACTTGATCCTGTGATTGGTCGTGATGAGGAAATACGCCGTGTGTTACAAATCCTTTCTCGTCGTACCAAAAACAACCCTATGTTGGTAGGTGAACCAGGGGTAGGTAAAACTGCTATCGCTGAAGGCTTAGCACACCGTATTGTAAAAGGCGACGTACCTGAAAACTTAAAAGATAAGGTGATTTACTCTTTGGATATGGGAGCTCTTATCGCTGGTGCGAAGTACAAAGGTGAGTTTGAAGAACGACTCAAATCGGTAGTGAAAGAGGTGACCTCTTCCGATGGTAATATCATTCTATTTATAGACGAAATCCACACCCTTGTAGGTGCGGGTGGGGGAGAAGGTGCGATGGACGCTGCCAATATTCTAAAACCTGCTTTAGCGCGTGGTGAACTTCGTGCTATTGGAGCGACAACCCTCGATGAGTACCAAAAATATTTTGAGAAAGATAAGGCTCTTGAACGTCGTTTCCAAAAGGTAATGGTAGATGAACCAGATACTGAGAGTGCGATTTCTATCCTTCGTGGTATCAAAGAAAAATACGAAACTCACCATAAAGTGCGTATTAAAGATGAGGCGATTATCGCTGCAGTAGAGCTTTCTGAACGCTATATCACCAATCGTTTTTTGCCTGATAAAGCTATTGACTTGATGGATGAGGCAGCTGCAAAACTCCGTATGGAAATCAATTCTAAACCTGAAGAGTTGGATGTACTTGATCGTAAGATAATGCAACTCGAAATAGAAATTGAAGCTATCAAACGCGAAAAAGACGAGGAAAAGCTAAAAATGCTTTATGTAGATTTAGCAAACCTTAAAGAAGAACGCAACGCAGTGAATGCTAAATGGCAGAGTGAAAAAAGCGTAATTGATGAAGTGCAAACCACTAAGGAAGCTATTGAGAAATACCGTTTGGAAGCCGATAGAGCCGAACGCGAAGGCGACTATGGTAAAGTAGCCGAATTGCGCTATGGTAAAATCAAAGAAGCAGAAGATAAGTTAGCGGAATTACAAAAAAATTTAGATAGCAAATCTCACGAAAATGCTCTTGTAAAAGAAGAAGTGACAGCTGAGGATATTGCCGAAGTTGTAGCAAAATGGACAGGGATACCTGTAGCTAAAATGTTACAAGGCGAGCGCGAAAAACTCTTGAACTTAGAAAAAGAATTGCACCGCCGTGTAGTAGGTCAGGAAGAAGCTATTGAGGCTGTTTCCGATGCCATACGTCGTAGTCGTGCTGGTTTGCAAGACCCACGTCGCCCTATAGGTTCTTTCCTTTTCTTAGGAACTACGGGGGTAGGTAAAACCGAGCTTGCTAAAGCCTTAGCCGAGTATCTATTCGATGATGAAAATGCAATGACGCGTATTGATATGAGTGAATACCAGGAGAAACACGCTGTGAGCCGATTGGTAGGTGCGCCTCCAGGATATGTAGGATATGACGAAGGTGGTCAACTTACTGAAGCTGTGCGTCGCCGTCCGTATTCTGTAATCCTTTTGGATGAAATTGAAAAAGCTCACCCCGATACTTTCAATATCTTGTTGCAAGTGCTCGATGAAGGTCGTCTTACTGACAATAAAGGTCGTACTGCCGACTTTAAGAATACAATCATCATTATGACCTCCAATATGGGTAGCCAAATTATTCAGGAAACTTTTGAAAAATATCCTAATGATACCGAGCGTGCTATCGATGAGTCTCGTGATGAAGTCTTACAGCTCCTCAAAGAAACTGTACGTCCGGAATTTTTAAACCGTATAGACGATATCATAATGTTTACGCCACTCAATGCTAAGAATATTCGTAGCATTGTGAAGTTGCAATTGCAATCGTTATTCCGTATGGTTGCTAAAGAAGGCATCTTGCTCGATGCTACCGATGAGGCTATTGATTACTTAGCACAAAAAGGATTTGATCCTCAGTTTGGTGCACGTCCTGTAAAACGTACAATCCAAAAAGAAGTGCTCAATAAACTCTCCAAGGAAATATTGAGTGGTACAGTACAACGTGATGCGGTCATCTTATTAGATGCTTTTGATAACCAATTGGTATTTAGAAATCAAAAATCAGAGAATAATTAACAAGGAATTAGGGAATTTAGGAGTTAGTTGTCAGTCATTAGTAGCAATGGCTAACTCCTAAAACCTATCTCTAACTTTTAACTCTGACAATTTGTCAGTTTTTAGTCCTTTGGCACAATCATTGACTATTACTGATTACGTAAGCGTAAGGCTTACAAAAAATAATGTTGAACTTAAAAAACGATAATTAATTAATATGAGTAAGATTATAGGTATTGACTTAGGAACCACAAACTCTTGTGTTTCTGTAATGGAAGGTAATGACCCAGTGGTAATTACCAATGCCGAAGGTAAACGCACAACTCCTTCAGTGGTAGCTTTTACCGAAGGTGGTGAAATAAAAGTAGGTGACGCTGCTAAACGTCAAGCTGTTACCAACCCTAAAAACACGATATATTCTATCAAACGTTTTATGGGTAACAAATTTTCAGAATTAGAAAAAGAAATCGCTCGTGTACCTTATAAGGTAGTACGTGGCGACAACGATACCCCTCGTGTGGATATAGATGGACGTTTATATACACCACAAGAAATTTCAGCTATGATTCTTCAAAAAATGAAGAAAACTGCCGAAGATTTCTTAGGACAACCAGTAACAAGTGCAGTAATCACTGTACCAGCTTACTTCAACGATGCTCAACGTCAAGCTACTAAAGAAGCTGGTGAAATCGCAGGTTTGAAAGTAGAACGTATCATCAATGAGCCCACAGCTGCTGCTTTGGCTTACGGTTTGGATAAAGACCATAGCGATCACAAAATTGTTGTATTCGACTTTGGTGGTGGTACACACGACGTGTCTATCTTGGAACTCGGCGATGGTGTATTCGAAGTATTAGCTACTGATGGTGATACTCACCTTGGAGGTGATGATGTTGATGAAAAAATCATCAATTGGTTGGCTGAAGAGTTTCAAAAAGAAGAACAAATCGACCTTCGTAAAGACCCTATGGCGTTGCAACGTCTTAAAGAAGCTGCTGAAAAAGCTAAGATTGAACTTTCATCAACTACTGAAACTGAAATCAACTTACCTTATATCACCGCTACAGCCTCAGGACCTAAACATTTGGTACGTAAACTCTCTCGTGCTAAATTCGAACAACTCATCGATGACCTTGTAAAACGTACTATTGAGCCTTGTAAAAAAGCGTTAGAAAATGCTGGTCTCAGTGTAAGTGATATCAACGAAGTAATCTTAGTAGGTGGTTCTACTCGTATTCCTGCTGTACAAGAAGCCGTTGAAAAATTCTTTGGTAAGAAACCTAATAAGAGTGTAAACCCAGACGAAGTAGTAGCTGTAGGTGCTGCTATTCAAGGAGGTGTACTCACTGGTGATGTAAAAGATGTATTGCTCTTGGACGTTACCCCACTTTCTTTAGGTATCGAAACTATGGGTGGTGTGATGACCAAACTCATCGACGCAAACACCACTATTCCTACCAAGAAATCACAAGTGTTCTCCACCGCTACCGACAATCAGCCAAGCGTAGAAATTCACGTATTGCAAGGAGAACGCCCAATGGCACACGATAATAATACCATCGGTCGTTTCCACTTAGATAATATTCCACCTGCACCACGTGGAGTACCACAAATTGAGGTAACTTTTGATATTGATGCCAATGGTATCATCAACGTATCAGCAACCGATAAAGGTACAGGTAAATCTCACAATATCCGTATAGAAGCCTCTTCAGGTCTTTCTAAAGAAGAAATTGAAAAGATGAAACGTGAAGCTGAAGCCAATGCTGAAGCTGATAAACAAGCAAAAGAAAAAGCTGAAAAACTCAACGAAGCTGACGCAATGATTTTCCAAACTGAAAAACAATTGAAAGAGTTTGGAGACAAAATCCCAGCTGATAAGAGAGGAGCTATTGAAACAGCACTTGGTGAACTCAAAACAGCTTTCGAAAGCAAAGAGCTTCCAGCAGTAGAAGCAGCTCTCAGCAAAATCAACACTGCTTGGCAACAAGCCTCTGAAGATATCTACAAAGCACAACAAGGAGGTGCAGCACAAGGACCAAATCCTAATGCAACCAATCCTTTTGGTGATGCAAATCCATTCGGTGGACAACAAGGCGGCAATAACGGTCCCGATGTCCAAGATGTAGACTTCGAAGAAGTAAAATAAAAATTAATTTGAATATTAAAAGCCACTATAAACACTTAGTTTATAGTGGCTTTTCTATTTTTTAATTAATCAAAAATTATCATTTATCACTAGATGAGGCACTATATTATTTTTTAACCAATTTATATAATTCAACCAACAAGTTTAATTATTTATTGTATCTTTGCCCAAAGTTCCTGAATTTTGATGTTTTTCTAAACACAGAATACTAAATTTTAGAAACCTTTACTTTATTGAAAAAACTTAAATAACTTCATATATGAATCCAGAAACGAATCGTATAGAATACAAACAAGAACTTATAGATGATTTGGAAAAAGAAGTAGTCGCTTTTTTGAATTATCAAGAAGGAGGGATAATTTATATTGGAATTGACAAGTAAGGAAAGGCTGTTGGTGTTTCAGACATTGATGGAGATATGCTTAAAATCAAAGACCGACTAAAAAATAATATTAAGCCATCTTGTATGGGGTTGTTTGATGTATCAGCAGAAACTATAGATTCAAAAAATGTAATTAAAATCACATTGGCAAGTGGTACTGAAAAACCTTACTATATCAAGAAACTTGGGATGTCGGAAAAAGGTACATTTATTCGTATTGGAACGGCTGCCGAGCCAATGCCTATAAAAATGATAGAATCACTGTTTGCTAAACGCACTCGTAACTCAATTGGTAAAATCAAGTCTCCAAACCAAAATCTTACTTTTGAGCAACTCAAAATATATTATGAAAGCTCAGGAAAGATGCTAAATCAGCAGTTTGCATCCAATTTGGAACTTCTTACAGAAGAAGGACAATACAGTTATGTAGCATATTTATTAGCTGATACTAATGGAATATCTGTAAAAGTTGCAAAATATGATGGTTTGGATCGCGTCGACTTGATCGAAAACAACGAGTATGGGTATTGTTCATTGATAAAAGCAACCAAGCAGGTATTGGATAAGATTGAAGTCGAAAATAAGACATTGGCAAAAATCACACCCAAAGAACGAAAAGAAACCAGACTATGGAATCCTGTTGCTTTACGTGAAGCTGTAATTAATGCCATTGTTCATAACGATTATACCTCCGAAGTACCTCCCAAATTTGAGTTCTTTGATGATAGAATTGAGATTACCTCATTTGGTAGTTTGCCACAAGGCATGACAGAGAAAGAGTTTTTTGAAGGCTATTCAGTACCACGCAATAAAGAGTTGATGCGTGTATTTAGAGATTTGGATTTAGTAGAACATTTGGGTTCTGGTGTCCCTCGTATTCTAAGAAGCTATGGAAAAGAATGTTTCAAGTTTACAGAGAACTTTTTACGAATGATATTTCCTGCTACCGCGCAAGTTACCGCGCAAGTCAAAGAATTGATTAAAATACTATCCAAAGAGATGGACAGACAAGAAATACAAGATATGTTAGGACTTTCTCATAGGGAAAACTTTCGATTAAAATATTTAAAACCTGCATTGGAACAAGGATTTATAGAAATGACTATTCCCGAGAGACCTAGTAGTAAGCTACAAAAATACCGACTAACCATCTTGGGCAAACAATTAAAAGATAAACAATAAACTTAGATAGAAGCAGTAACTACCCAAGAAAGTGCTACCAAGTAGGTAAGTAAATCGTAATCAAATTTGTACCATAAAAATATAAATTATTGATTTTCAGTATTAGTTATTTTTGAAGTGTGCTTTGTAGGGTCGTATCGTATATGCCCAAAAATATTTATAAATCATCCTCACAAAACCTCCTTTTCGTGCAAATTCGTGTGATTCGTGGGCGACTTTCAATTGTTTTACATTATAAAAGTTCATTTCCCTTTGGGGGAATGAAGGCTTTTTATACAAATGCGTAATTTAAATTAAAACCGTGCAATACATAAAAGATTTTTATTCTATATAACTATTTAATTTACAGAATACTATCTTCTATCTCTTAACTCCTATCTCCTTTTTATTTAAAAAAGTTTTGCTATTTCAAAAAATAGTTATACCTTTGCGCCCTGAATATAAATAACACATTAATAAATAGAGAAAAAATGGCAAGAGTTTGTGACTTAACAGGCAAAAAAGCATTGGTGGGCAACAACGTGTCGCACGCAATGAACAAAACTAAACGTAAATTTAATGTAAACCTCCGTACAAAACGTTTCTTCATCCCTGAAGAGAATCGTTGGATTACCCTCAAGGTTTCAGCAGCTGCAATTAAAACTATCGATAAAAAAGGTATCTATGCAGTGCTACAAGAAGTAGAACGTAACGGATATATTAACTAAATTTTAAAACAATACTAAAATGGCTAAAAAAGGAAATAGAATTCAGGTTATTTTGGAGTGCACTGAGCATAAAGAATCTGGTCTTCCAGGAACTTCACGTTACATCACTACCAAAAACAAAAAAAATACTCCCGATAGATTAGAGCTTAAAAAGTTCAACCCTATCCTTAAAAAAGTAACTGTTCATAAAGAAATTAAATAATTAAAACGTTATGGCAAAGAAAACAGTAGCAACCCTACAAGGTAAATCTAAAAAGCTTACTAAAGCTATCAAAATGGTGAAATCACCTAAAACAGGTGCTTACACTTTCGTAGAAAGCGTAATGGCTCCTGAACTTGTTGATGAATTTTTGAAGAAGAAATAATTAAATTTTCTCTATTTTTATCATATCTAAAAAAAGCTGTCGTGAGACGGCTTTTTTGCATATATAAACTTTTTTATTACCTTTGCACTCATATCTAAATATATACAATAAGTTATGGCATTCCAATTTCTAAAAAATATCTTTTCTAAAGAAAAGAAAGAAACCTTAGATAAAGGCTTAGAAAAATCTAAAAATAGCTTCTTCGATCGTTTAGGAAAAGCGGTTATGGGAAAATCTAAAGTAGATGATGAGGTGCTTGATGACCTCGAAGAAGTCCTCATTGCCAGTGATGTAGGTGTGAATACTACACTTAAGATTATCGATCGTATTGAGGCACGTGTGGCTAAAGATAAGTATCTAGGCACTTCCGAACTCAATACCATTCTTCGTGAAGAAATAGCAGGTCTCCTTTCCGAAACACATACCGGTGAAGCAACTGATTTTGTCCTCCCAGCCGACAAAAAACCTTATGTAATGATGGTCGTAGGCGTGAATGGAGCTGGTAAAACCACTACTATAGGTAAGCTCGCAAGTCAGTTTACTAAAAAAGGTTTGAAAGTAGTATTAGGTGCTGCTGATACTTTTCGAGCGGCTGCAATCGACCAATTGCAAGTATGGGCTGACCGTACAGGGGTACCGATGATCAAGCAGCAATTAGGGAGCGACCCTGCTTCAGTAGCTTACGATACGCTGAGCTCTGCCGTAAAACAAAATGCCGATGTGGTAATTATTGATACAGCAGGACGCTTGCATAACAAAATCAACTTGATGAATGAGCTCTCTAAAATCAAACGCGTGATGCAAAAAGTATTGCCAGATGCTCCTCACGAAGTACTCTTAGTGCTCGATGGTTCTACAGGGCAAAATGCTTTTGAACAGGCTAAGGAATTTACGAAGGCTACGGAGGTTACCTCTTTGGCAGTAACTAAGCTTGATGGCACGGCTAAAGGCGGTGTTGTAATAGGTATTTCCGATCAGTTTCAAATTCCTGTGAAATATATAGGAGTAGGGGAGGGAATAGACGATTTGCAAATCTTTAATAAATACGAGTTTGTAGATTCCTTCTTTAAAGAATAATAGCTTTCTTTGATAAATAAAAAGAATCATTTTACACAATTCCTTATGAAAGTCTCAAGATTTTCAGAAGATATGTCTAATGTAGAATGATTCTTTTTTAGCTTTAAAAAAATAGACTTTATTTTTTTGTAAAGAATTATTCGTATATTTGTCGCCAATTTAATAAAACTAACTAATATTATTTAGATATGTCAAACGACATCCGCATTCGAAAAGGGTTGGACATACATTTAGAAGGAGAAGCTGATAAAACTACACAACAGCTTCCTCTTGCTGCTTTGTATGGTATTAAACCCATTGATTTTCACGGTGTTATCCCTAAGCTTTTATTGCGTGAGGGTAGTGAAGTGAAAGCAGGTGAAGCACTATTCTTTTCAAAGAGTGATGAGCGTGTTTTGTTCCCTTCTCCAGTAAGTGGTACTATCAAGGAGATTGTACGTGGTGAGCGTCGCAAAGTGTTGGAAATACACATTGCACCAGCCCAAGAACAAACCTTCAAAGACTATGGAAAGAAAAATGTAAACGAGATGCAGGGCGAAGACATTAAGGCTCACCTCCTTTCTTCAGGTTGCTGGCCTTTTATCAAACAACGCCCTTACGACGTGATTGCCAATCCCGACGGAAAGCCTAAAGCTATTTTCGTGTCGGCTTGCAAAACCAATCCGCTCGCTCCCGATTACGACTATGTGCTGAAAGGCAAAGAACAAGCGCTGCAAACAGCTCTTACTGCCTTGTCTAAACTCACCACAGGTAAAGTACACGTGTCTGTATTCAAAGACAGTTCGTTGTCACCTTTCCGCAACCTTAAGGACATCGTGGTGCATAATGTGTCTGGACCTCACCCTGCTGGGAACGTCAGCACTCAAATCGCACAGATTAGTCCTATCAACAAAGGTGAAGTGGTATGGGTAGTAACTCCTCAAGATTTGGTGGTGATAGGTGAACTCTTCCTCACCGGTAAATTAAACCTTACACGTACGGTAGCTCTTACAGGTGC
Organism: uncultured Capnocytophaga sp.; assembly: GCF_937936315.1. Classification (GTDB taxonomy): domain Bacteria; phylum Bacteroidota; class Bacteroidia; order Flavobacteriales; family Flavobacteriaceae; genus Capnocytophaga. The sequence continues at coordinate 59,774 of NZ_CALGWU010000039.1, forward strand.
TCGCATCGAAAAACCTCACTATGTTACAGTACTCGCTGGTGCTCAAATCAGTGGTGTTGTAGGTAGCCAAGTGAAAGATGCTGCTAATACTCGTGTGATCAGTGGTGATGTTCTTACTGGTACACAAGTGAATGAAACAGGATTTTTAGGTTTTTACGACGATCAAATTACAGCTATTCCTGAAGGAAACGACTATGATTTATTCGGTTGGGCAAAACCTATAGCCAACAAAATTTCACTTACACGTTCGCTTACCTTCTCTTGGTTAAATCCTAAGAAAAAATACAACTTGAACACTAATACCAATGGTGAACACCGCGCTTTTGTGGTAACAGGTATGTATGAAGAAGTTTTTCCATTAGATATTTATCCTATGCAGTTGCTTAAAGCCTGCTTGTATAAGGATTTAGACGAATTGGAGAATTTAGGAGCTTACGAAGTAGCACCTGAAGATTTTGCTCTTACAGAATTTGTATGTGTGTCTAAACAACCACATCAACAAATCATCAGAGATGGACTTGATTTAATGATGGCAGAATTAGGATAGTAATCTGTAAACGATAATACATCAGAAAGTGTTAAACTATTACAAGCCTTCAGGAAAAATCTCCCCTTTAGCTTTCGTAATTCTCTTATTAGTATGTGCCGTAATAATGCCTATTTTAGGCGTTATCTATGCTTATGCTACGTGGTATATACCTATTGTTTATATAAACTTCCTAATTACCATTGTTTTTGGAATTAGTATCTCTTTTGTAATAGGCCATTTACTCATTAAGTTAGGTAAAATACGCAACTATAGACTTTCAGTGCTTTTTGCTATTATTGCCTCATTGGTAGCTTATTACAGCCAATGGGTGGTATGGGTAGACTTAGTGCTAAACTCAGGAGAGGTTTATGGAAATGAACAAATAGGCCTATCGGTGAGCAATATTCAGTTTGAACAACTGCTTTATTTAGCAACACATCCAAGCGATCTAATTGATTTGATACTGCTTATCAATAAAGAAGGCACTTGGGGAATAAAAGGTATGACTGTAAGTGGTGTTTTTCTTGGTATTATTTGGCTGATTGAATTTGCTGTTATTATGTTTTTTTCATTTACAACAGCAGGCCGTTCAAAAAAACCTTTTAGCGAGGTTACTGAACAATGGTTTAAAGAAGAAATATTGCCTCCTTTTACCTATATAGACAACAAAAATAGTTTTAAACAAGCTGCCGAACAAGGTAAATGGGAACAAATACTTGAACCCTTACAATTAACCAATAGAGAATCAAGTCATAGTGTTTTTGTACCATATCTGGTTGCTAATGAATATTATCTTTCTGTGCTTAACCTAAAAGCAAAAACTAATGATAAAGGCAAATTAGAGATTGAATCTGATGAGTTTATAAAATATCTACGTATCAATAAAATAGTTTATGATATGATAAAAGCAAAAATTGTAATGACTCCTGTAACAAAATAAGACTTAGTATTTTTAGCTAAAGATATAATTTCTTTGATAGAAATATACCACCAAGCAAAAAAACTTACTTAATAAAAAAACACAAGTCTTTATAATTCAGCTTTAAAACTAATTCGCAAATCAATAAAAAGAAATAATTAACTTATTCATTAAGAAAATGAGTTTAAAAAGTAAATTAAATACATTAAAAGAAAAGTATAAAGGAACCAAGATGGAGACTACTTTCAATGCGCTCCACACTTTCCTTTATACGCCTAATGAGGTAACTCACGGAGGTACCCATATTAAGGCTGCCGACGACCTAAAACGAACAATGAATATGGTGGTTTTAGCACTCATTCCTTGTTTGATTTTTGGTATTTTCAATACAGGTTACCAGCACGAAGTGGCTTTTGGACACTTAACGCATCCAGCTGAAGGCTTAGCTTTCTGTAGTGGTGATTTTTGGAGCTGGACAAACTTCTGTATTGGTTTTATTAAAGTACTTCCTTTAGTAGTCGTTTCGTATGTGGTAGGTTTGGGCATTGAGTTTATCTTTGCTACTATCCGCGGTCACGAAGTAGAAGAAGGATACTTAGTAACCGGTATGTTAGTACCTCTTATAGTTCCTATAGATATTCCTCTTTGGATGCTTGCTGTAGCAGTAGCCTTTGGAGTAATCATTGGTAAAGAGGTATTTGGGGGTACAGGTATGAATATTTTAAACCCTGCACTTACCATTCGCGCCTTCTTATTCTTTGCTTATCCTACTTCCATGACAGGGGATAAAGTATGGGTAACTGGCGTATTAGGTCGTTCTAAAGAAATCGCTGCAGGTGCAAACTTAGATGCGGTTTCAGGAGAAACTATCTTAGGTAACTTGGCACAAGGGCACTCTATTCACTACACCGATTCTGACCTCCTTTTCGGGTTTATCCCAGGTTCAGTAGGTGAAACTTCTACAATTCTTATCCTCTTAGCAGGTTTATTCCTCATCTATACCAAAATCGCTTCTTGGCGTGTAATGGTGAGTATGTTTGTAGGAGCTTGGGTAATGGGATTAATTTTCAACGCTTTAGCACCAAGTATGGTAGGCACTTCATTCCACGCTATTTGGAGTATACCAGCTTATCAGCACTTGCTCATTGGAGGTTTAGCATTTGGAGCTGTATTTATGGCTACCGACCCAGTAACCGCAGCACAAACAAATACAGGTAAGTATATCTACGGATTCTTAGCAGGTTTCATAGCAATTGCTATCCGTTGCTTCAACCCTGCTTATCCTGAAGGGGTAATGCTCGCTATCCTATTGATGAATGTACTAGCTCCTACTATCGACCACTTTGTAGTACAAGCTAATGTATCTCGTCGTAAAAAACGTTTAAAAACAGTTACTAAAACCGCATAAATTATGGCAGTAAAAACAGAAAGTAATTCGTATACAGTGATTTTCGCCATTATAATGGTGGTAATCGTAGGAGCTTTGCTCGCTGGTATTTCATCAGCATTGAGCAGTGATATCAGTAACAATAAAAAGTTAGAAAAGAAACAAAACATTCTCTACGCTATGGGGGTAAATCACAACCAAGGAGAGCTTGGAGGAGGTAAAGTAGAGTTTCTTTCTACAACTGATGCTGAAAAAGAGTTCCCTAACTATGTGAAAGAACAATACCTTATCAAAGGAAATACCGCTGAGAAAGTAGAAGGTGCAAACGACCTTATCAACTTCAACGGTCATCGTGAAGGTTTGCCTCTTTATGTAGGTGAAAAAGATGGAACTACACTCTATATCATTCCCGTAAATGGACGTGGTTTATGGGATGCTATTTGGGGATATATAGCCGTAGATAAAGATCTTGTTGTACGTGGCGTTTTCTTCGACCATAAAGGAGAAACTGCCGGTTTAGGAGCTAATATCAAAGAACGTTTCTTTATGGACGACTTTATTGGGGAACATTTATTGGATGCCGCAGGTAACTTCCAAAGCATTCAAATTTCAAAAAGCAATGGCGACCCTGAAAATAAACGTAAAGAAGATGGGAAAATTGATGCTATTGCAGGAGCTACCCTTACTGGTAATGGAGTGCAAGCGATGATAAGCGATGGCATAGAGCCTTATATATCCTATATTAAAAGTTTAAACAAATAAGAGACTATGGGACTATCAAAAAAAGATACAAAATTAGTAACTGACCCTCTATGGGATAACAACCCCGTAACGGTACAAGTGTTGGGTATCTGTTCTGCTTTGGCAATTACAGCCCAACTGAAAGCCGCTATCGTAATGAGCCTTTCCTTTACCTTTGTACTTGTAATGGGTAACGTAACCATTTCTTTGCTTAGAAATGTAATACCACCTAAAATCCGTATCATCGCTCAGCTAATTGTAGCAGCTGCTTTGGTAATCGTGGTGGACTTTGTGCTTAAAGCCTATGTGTACGACCTTAGCAAACAGCTATCAGTATATGTAGGGCTTATCATTACCAACTGTATTTTGATGGGACGTTTTGAGGCGTTTGCCTTGGGTAACCCTCCAGGAAAATCGTTCTTAGATGCTATTGGTAATGCAGGTGGTTATTCTATCGCTTTGCTTATCGTTGCTTTTTTCCGTGAACTATTAGGTTCTGGTACTTTGCTCGGTTTCCAAGTATTAGGAGACCCTATCAAAAAAACGGGAGCTTATGCATTAGGCTATGAGAACAACGGTTTTATGTTGTTAGCACCTATGGCTTTGGTAACCTATGGTATAGTAGTGTGGGTACAACGCTCACGTAACAAAGCCTTGATAGAAGACAGTCATTAATCATTTAAAAAGAAAAGAAAATGTTAGAATATTTAACACTGATTTTTAAATCAATATTCGTTGAGAATATGATTTTCGCTACCTTCTTAGGTATGTGTTCGTACTTGGCTGTATCTAAAAAAGTATCTACTGCCATAGGCTTAGGAGCTGCCGTTATATTCGTACAAACCCTTACTGTACCTATGAACTGGCTACTTAATGAGTACATACTCAAAGAGGGTGCTTTGCGTTGGTTAGGCGAAGAGTACGCTAATTACGATTTGAGCTTCCTTACTTATATCTTGTTCATTGCTACGGTTGCAACAATGGTACAGTTAGTAGAGATTATAGTAGAGAAATTCTCACCATCTTTGTATAACTCATTGGGTATCTTCTTACCTTTGATAGCGGTAAACTGTGCTATCTTAGGGGGATCTCTCTTTATGCAATCACGTGCTGAAGTAATTCACTCATTCGGTCTTTCAGTAGCCTATGGAGTGAGTTCAGGATTGGGTTGGGCTATCGCTATCTTAGCATTGGCTGCTATTCGTGAGAAAATACGTTATTCACACGTGCCTGCACCTTTGCGCGGCTTAGGTATCACCTTCATCACCACAGGTCTTATGGCTATCGGCTTTATGAGCTTTGGTGGTATGCTTACAGGTGGTAGCAGCAAAAAAGAAGAAGCTAAAGAAGCTCCTAAACAAGAGACTACTATCCAACAAGAAGTTAAAACTGATAAATTAGCTCATAACACAAAAGATTTAAGCAATGATATTAGCAAGTGAAATATTAACAACTATTGCAGTAACGGTGATAGGATTATTAGTTGTAATCCTATTGTTGGTTGCTATTTTGCTTTACGTAAAACAGAAACTAACACCATCAGGACCTGTAAAAATTACTATCAATAACGAAAAAGTAGTTGAAGTGCCTCTTGGAGGTTCACTGCTCTCTACTTTAGGTAACGAAAAGATTTTCTTGCCATCAGCTTGTGGTGGTAAAGGGTCTTGTTTACAATGTGAATGCCACGTATACGAAGGCGGAGGAGAAGCACTCCCTACCGAAACTCCTCACTTTACTAAAAAAGAATTGAAAGAAGGAGTGCGTTTGGCTTGCCAAGTGAAAGTAAAACAAGATATGAAAATTGGGGTGCCAGAACAAGTGTTTGGTATCAAGAAATGGCAAGCTACTGTAGTGCGTAACTACAACGTTGCCTCTTTCATCAAAGAGTTTGTGGTAGAAATCCCTGAGGATATGGACTATAAACCAGGGGGATACATCCAAATTGAAATCCCACCTTGTGAGGTAAAATACTCCGATATCGATATCACTGCACACCCTGTAGAACACCCAGGTGAACCCGATAAGTTCAAAATGGAATGGGATAAGTTCAAGCTATGGCCATTGGTGATGAAAAACCCAGAGCCTGCTGAACGTGCCTACTCTATGGCTTCTTACCCTGCCGAAGGTCGTGAGATTATGCTTAATGTACGTATCGCTACTCCACCATTCGACAAAGCTAAAGGTGGCTGGATGGATGTAAACCCAGGGGTTGCTTCATCGTACATCTTCTCTCGCAAACCAGGTGATAAGGTAACCATCTCAGGACCTTATGGTGAATTCTTCATCAACGAGTCTAATGCCGAGATGTTGTACGTAGGTGGAGGGGCTGGTATGGCGCCTATGCGTTCTCACTTGTACCACCTATTCAAAACTTTGAAAACAGGACGTACCGTTACTTATTGGTATGGTGGTCGTTCAAAACGCGAGTTGTTCTATGTAGAACACTTCCGTGAATTAGAGCGCGAATTCCCTAACTTCAAGTTCTTCATTGTACTTTCTGAACCACTACCAGAAGACAATTGGAAAGTGAAGAAAGATGTCAATGATACCGAAGGTGATGGCTTCTTAGGTTTTGTTCACAATGCTGTGATTGAACAATATTTGAGCAAACACGAAGCCCCAGAAGATATAGAATTGTACTTCTGCGGTCCTCCAATGATGAACAAAGCTGTTCAAAAAATGGGTCAAGACTTTGGTATGCCCGATGAAAATATCCGTTTCGACGACTTTGGTGGTTAATAACTACCTACATTATATAAAAATCCGACTTAGTAATAGGTCGGATTTTTTATGATATAGATAAGGTTTCTTTTCGTTCTTTTATAATTGTGGGGTGAGTGATAATCTCTAAATTCATAACTTTATCTGCCAGATTAATACCAATACTTAAGAGTCCTTTTCCTTCATTGATGTAATAATACCATATCTTTCGGTCAGTAAAAAGGTTTTCATCAATACAGAAAGGGTGTCCTAAGGTAGAGGCAACAAGATGACTATCATCTCCAAAACGGATAGGAATACACAGTGTTTGTAAAATATGATTAGCTATTTCAGTAAGTTCTTTATGCAGTAAAATATCCTCAAAACTGATAGCAGAGAGAATATCACTGTTTCTTTCCTTAAAACAGATAATGTAATACCCCAAACAATCGGCTATACCTTCTATGCTGGCATAATAAAAAGGGATAGTTTCAACAGAAGAAATGAAATTAGTAAGACTGAAATCTTCAATATTTATATTCATAAAATGAATTGTTGTTTCCTATGAGAGGTTTTTTGAGTGCAAAAATAGGAATAATTGCTAGAATTAGAGGAATTTTCCAAAAAATATTGTACCTTTGTCATTATTTTTAAATCATAGTGTTATGAAAAAGATATTTGCAATCCTTGTATGCGCCTTGGTGTCGTGTACCAATTCAGAAGAAGCAATAAAAGCTTATCAGCAACAAAAAGAAGCTATAGGCTTACAATCAGCTGAGAAACAAAATGAACTCTTAGGGCAATCTCCTATGGCTTTTAAACAAAGTATGCAGGCAATAGCGCAACAATACACCGAAATACTCAAGAACTTGCCAGCAGATTTTGCAGCTAAAGAAGAGAAAGCTAACCACTATCAACAGTTGGTTATAGTATCGGAATATTTGTTCAATCACCGTAAATATACTGAGGAAGAAGCTCCTGCTATCAAAGAGCTACAAGACTTATGTACCGCAGTAGATTTAGACAATGCTACTGATTTCAACGATTATCCCGAGTACCAAACTTTAGTACAGAATATTTTTAAATGGCGCATCTACTCTCATAAAGTACAATATGAGTTTGATGACCCTTGGGGCAAAATATTAGCCGATTTCAAAGCGCTTAAATCTGAAAATATCAAGCAAGCATTAGCCCCTTTGATTATTGAGGGCGTATCACCTACTTCGGCAACTGCCACTAATGAGGAAATCATTGCTTTAGTGAAACAATTAGTGAAAGATAACGACCTTTTAAATACCCTTTCAAAACATATTGATTTGGTAAATAAACTCAAAGCAGGACAACCTTTTCCCGCTCTTCCTGCTCTTACTGATTTAAACGATAAAGAGGTAAAATATGAGCAATTACCACTCAAAGGTAAATTGCTGTTTATAGACATCTGGGCTACTTATTGTCCTGATTGTCGTAAGGAGTTGCCTGCCTTAGAAACCTTACAAGAGGATTACAAAACGGAACCTATTACCTTTGTAAGTATTTCGGTAGACCGCGATAAAGAAGCGTGGAAAGCAATGGTAAAGGAAAAGAAACTCCGTGGTATTCATCTATATGCCTCTCCTGAAACAAAGGAATTATTCAAAAAATTATACGATTTGAGAAGCATCCCGCGTTATATGTTGATAGATGCTAAAGGAAATATTATAGATGCCAATGCCCCTATGCCTTCTGATAAAAACTTAAAAGAATTGATAGATGTAAGTTTAAAAGCTAAAGTACAATAATTTTTGTAAGACAGCTAAAAAATATTAAAATAAGAATATAATTCTCAGCTCTTTTTTCTTTGTTAGTTTAAAAATGCTAATATTTTCTAACTAAGGTGCAAATTGAAAAGCATTCTTTTAGTCAAAAGTTTTTGAGTTCTAATAAAAATGCATATCTTTGTCCCTTAGCATATTTTTAGAATTTATTCCTAATGATATATTTCTATTTTCCTAAATTAATCTGTTATTTCACTTATAAAACTCGAAAAGTTGTATGAAAAAATATCTTTTAGTTGCAATATTACTTTTGTTAAGCAAAAAAAATACAGCTCAGCAGTTGGATACTATCTTTGAAAATCCTGCAATACAAGAAATTAACCGATTACCTATGCGCGCCTCTTACTTTCCTTTTGAAGAGGTAAGTAAAGCACAAACCGGCAATCCCACTACTTCTACACGCTTTTTAAACCTCAATGGACAGTGGTCTTTTCTTTGGAAAGAAGATTATAAGCAGTTGCCAAAGAATTTCTACAAAACTGATTTTAACGAAAGTCAATGGAAAAAAATAGCTGTGCCTGCCAATTGGGAAGTAAATGGTTATGGCATTCCTATCTATGTGAATGCTTCTTACGAGTTTAACCAAAAGAACCCTACACCACCTGATATTCCTGATAGTCTTGCTCAAAATGCAGGTCTCTATCGCAAAACTTTTAACCTACCTACTTCTTGGCAAGGTGAGAAAGTATATTTGCATTTAGGGGCTGTAAAATCAGCTTTTAAACTCTATGTAAACGGAAAGTTCGTAGGGGTAGGAAAAGACAGCAAATTGGCTTCGGAATTTGATATTACGCCTTACATCGTTCAGGGCAAAAATCTTATTGCTATGGAAGTGCGTCGCTGGACAGATGCCAGCTACCTCGAATGTCAAGATATGTGGCGCTTTTCGGGCATTTCGCGCGATTGTTATCTCTATATGCGTCCTAAAGTACATTTGTACGACCTAAGTATTACCTCTCTCCTAACCAAAAACTACGCTGATGGGCAACTCTCAACGCTTGTAGAAGTGTGGAATGAAACTCCAGAAGATGCCTCAAAATACCGTGTTGAGGTATCGTTGTATGACAAAGACAAATTGCTGTATACTGAAAAACAGACGACTGATGGGCTGAAACGCTCTTTTGGAAAAACAGAACTCTCATTTCAAGCACTTTTTCCTCAAGTGAAGGCGTGGAGCGCTGAAATCCCTTATCTTTATCGCCTGCAAGTAACTCTATACGATGCACAAGGCAAGGTGAAAGAGGTAGTAAGTAGGTTTGTAGGCTTCAGAACGATTGAAATAAAAGGAAGTGATATATTGGTAAATGGCAAACGCGTATTTTTCAAAGGTGTAAACCGACACGAAACCGACCCCCAAACGGGGCAAGTAGTATCTCGGGAAAGTATGGAGAAAGACCTAATGCTAATGAAATTACTCAACTTCAATGCGGTACGTACTTCTCATTACCCCAATGATCCTTATTTCTATGAACTTTGTGATAAATATGGACTTTATGTAATGGATGAGGCTAATATAGAAAGCCACGGGATGCATTATGAAAAGGATAAAACATTGGGCAACGACCCTAACTGGGAATATGCACATTTGCTTAGGATGCAGCGAATGATACAACGCGATAAAAATCACCCCAGTATATTGTTTTGGAGTATGGGGAATGAATCGGGGAATGGTTGGAACTTCTACAAAGGATATAAACTGATGAAAGGATTGGATTCTACACGCCCTATCCATTATGAATTAGCTCATTACGATTGGAATACCGATATAGAATCGCGTATGTACCGCCGTATTCCTTTCCTTGTAGATTATGCGCTTAGCAATCGTACTAAACCTTTCTTGCAATGCGAATATGCCCACGCTATGGGTAATAGCTTAGGTAACTTTCAAGAGTATTGGGATGTATATGAACACTACCCCAAATTACAAGGAGGTTTTATTTGGGATTTTGTAGATCAAGGTCTTTATAAAACCTTAGCCAATGGCAAAAAAATATTAGCATACGGCGGAGATTATGGCAACAAAAATACGCCTAGTGACAACAACTTTCTCATCAACGGAGTTATAGCTTCCGACAGAAGTTTTCACCCTCATAGTTATGAAGTGCGCAAGGTACAGCAAGAAATAGCCTTTGAGTATAAAGACAAAGTGCTGACTTTGCATAACAAATATTTTTTTAAAGACCTTTCTAACTATCAAATAGTATGGCGATTGCTTAAAGATGGTAAAGAGGTACAAAGTGGTGCTTTTACAGATTTGGTAGTGCTTCCACAAAGTAGTACATCACTTGTTATGCCTGTTTTGCTCACTGATGATAAAGCAGAGTATATATTGCAGTATACCGCTCAGTTAAAGGAAAATGAAGGACTACTTGCAAAAGGTACTCCTCTTGCCTTTGCCGAGTTTCCTCTCACTGCCTATACTCCTCAAAAATCCATCATCGATACTACTCCTATAACAATAGAGGAAACGCCAATGTATATTCTCTTGCAAAATAGAAACTATACAGCCAAAATAGACAAGCAAGCAGGAAAATGGGTGTCTTTTAAAGTAAAAAACGAAGAACTTTTCACTCCTGAAGGATTGGAGGTAAATTTATGGCGTGCAGGCACTGATAACGATTTTGGGGCAGGTTTACCTAAAAAACTACAACACTTACAAGAAGCTGATAAAAAAGCTGATAGCGTGAGTGTATCGGTAGAGAAATATACAAACGGACAAATAAAGGTATGTATTCACAAACGATTAGTAGATGCTACTATTGATTATATCCAAGAGTTGCTATTTGAAGGAAAACCTTCAGTAACAGTGCATAATAGTTTTAAGCCTTTAAAAGAGGATAAAACACTTACTTTCAAAATAGGCAATCATCTCACATTACAGCCTTTTCAGCGTATTCAGTGGTATGGAAGAGGTCCTTGGGAAAGTTATTGGGATAGAAAAACATCGGCTATGGTAGGCTTGTATGAAGGAACTATTGCCGACCAATATTACCCTTATGTGCGTCCGCAAGAGAATGGCAATAAAAGTGATGTGCGTTGGGCAAGACTTAGCAAGAAGGGCGTAAGCCTCACTATTTACAGTATAGATACTCTATTGAATGTAAATGCCCTGCCTTATAGTCCCGCCCAGTTATTCCCTGGGGTAGAAAAAGGGCAAACTCACGCTGGGGAACTCACACCTTCACCTTATACCCATTTAGATATCGATTTGCAACAATTAGGTTTGGGAGGAGATAACAGCTGGGGCAACTTACCAATGCAACAATATCTGTTGTATCTATATCAGCCTTATAGCTATAGTTATAGAATAGAAGCACACTAATCTCTAACCCTGAAACCTAAAACCTAATATGGGGGTATTTCATAGTAAATGCCTCCATTTTTTGTTGTAATTGTGCTAAAAACTGCTGATGACTTTCAGTTTCAGGGTTAAACGGACGATGAGATAAGCCTTTTTGGATACTGTCTACTTGTTTCATATCTGCTTGAGTGGCAGTTTCTATATAGGTAGCAACCAAACGCTCCCAAATATAATTGATAGTCATTTCCGATGGATGCACCATATCATTGGCGTAGAAACGATAGTCGCGCAATTCGTCTAATAGCAATTCGTAAGCAGGAAAATAAAGACTTTTGTTATCGGTGATAAGCGGGTATAAAGCTGCAAAGAGTTGTGATTTACTCACTTGATTTTCAAAGAATCCATCTTTGATATGTCGTACAGGTGAAATGGTGAAAACTATAGTTATCGAAGGGTTAAGTTGTTTCAGTAAGGCGATAATATGGCTGAGGCTTTCTGTAATTTCTTCAACAGATAGCAATCGTTTAGAAAAGTGTTGAGAGGGCAATTTGTGGCAATTTGCTACAATAGTATCGGTGCTGTTGTAGATATATACCCAAGCTGTCCCCAAGGTGATAAAACAAAAGCTCGTCTCTTGTAAGGCTTGTTGCAATTGTATTTGCTGGCTGTTAGCCAACTGTATTGCCTCTTTGAGTGAAGGCTGACTCATATCCGAATGAAAATTGAAACTATGCCACAATTCATTGTGAAGAAAAAAATCTTCAGCTGTATAAGGAGAATTTTCAATAGTGTGTTGCAATATATTCTCTATAGCCAAAGGGTGAAAGAGTACTCCAAACGGATTTACAGTAATAGGAAATTTGTAATAAGCGAACTTTTGTGCCATATTTACAGCAAAACACGATCCTAAACTCACTATAGAGCTATAGTAAGTAATACTTTCTGTTGCTTTAGAGATAGGTACAATAGTTCTAAAATCCATAGTTATAGTATTAGGAATTACTTTTTTCTAAATTGAGCAAAAACTCCTTTCGGCTAAGACCACCTGCATAACCTGTGAGCGTACCATTACTGCCAATCACACGGTGGCAAGGTACAATAATAGAAAGGCGATTTTTACTATTGGCATTGGCTACTGCACGAACGCCTTTGGGATTTCCTACCGCAATTGCTTGTTCTTTATAAGTGCGCGTTTCGCCATACGGAATGGTTTGCAATACCTTCCACACTTCTTCTTGAAAGGGTGTGCCTACTAAGGTAATGGGTAATGTAAATTCTTTGCGTTCTTTAGCAAAGTACTCTTTTAGTTGCTTTTCGAGTTCTAAAAGCAAGGCGTTTTCCTGCGCCATATCTTTAGCTTCCAAGCGCAAAAGTACTTCAGCTTGATCTCGATACCAAGTTGTTTGGTCGAGAAAATCTAATACACAAATAGCTTCATCCGTTGCCATTGCTATCGTCATTCCTATCGGAGTTATGATCTTCTTCTTGTATAACTTCAGTGTCTTTTTCTTCATTGGTAGCTTCGCTATTAGCCTCGTATTCAGTTTCATCTAAGTCTTTAGATTTATTACCTAAACTTATTTTTGGATTTTCTTGAGTGCCAGTTATTTTTATAGGGATACCTATAATCCCTAAAGGAGGTAATCCTAAACGCATTTTAAAGTTCAGATTGCCGTCAAAACTGCTTTGACCTTCAATACGTGGGCGGAATCCTGATACCTTAAACTTAAAACGTTCTATGTTAATCAGATTGTTTTTTATCTCACTTTTGATGTCTATAGTAGATAGTTTAGAATCTTTTAATGCATCTGCGCCTGTTTTCTCGCTAATTACATTAAAGAGTTTAAATCCTTTCATCTGTACATCTTTCACAGAGAGCACACCTCCTCCTTTGAGTGAAGGATAGATAGGTAGCATCTCTTCGTCTAGTTTTCCTGCTACTTTATAATCTAAAGAGACAATACCATATGCATCTTTAGCCATTGAAGCTATTTCTCTAAAGAGTTTTACTTCTTTATAAGCGCGTTGTATATCAAAATTCTCTGCTTTGATATCAAAGGAAAAATGGGCGCGTTTTGGAGTTTCATCAGCGTATTTAGCGTTGAATTGAGCTGTAACACCTATAACATTAAAGTTGACATTTTTCAGGGATAAAGTACCTTTTTTTAGTTGGGTACTTCCTTTGAGGTTGAGAATATCGAGCCCTTGAAAAACTACCTTTTTCAGGTTAGCATTCAGGTCAAAATCAAAAGGTTTAGGAACTATCACTACACCTTTTTCAGAAGTGACAGTAGCTGTTGGGGTTGTAGTAGTTTCATCTTTTGTTTCTTCAGGTGAGGGAGCAGGGGAAGCATACATAAACTCATCAACATCAATATAGTTAGAGGATACTGAAAAATTACCTCTGAGTATCTGATTTTTAGAGAATAAAAAGTTGATGACATTGCTCATTCGTCCGTTCATCAAAAAATCGGATTTACCATAAGTAGCATGGAAATTGTTAAAGCTCATATCGTCTTGCTGGAATCTAAAAATTCCCTCTTGAATGATAAAAGGTTTAGGTAAATATTCTGAAGTAGTTTTGATATTGCGAAGTTCAATACAGCCCTTGTTTTGCAATAAGTGATAACGCCCATTGGTGGCATCACTTTGTGTGCCTTTCAGCGATATATCGGCTTTAGCATAACCTTCTAATTCTAATCCTTTTTGAGAGAATACTTTGTATATCTTGGCAATATTGAGTTCTCCTTTAGCTTGAATATCATAGTGTATATCGTCAAAATTCTCCATTGCTAAATTTACTGTAAAAGATTTATTCTCAAAAAGGAGATTGAGCGGGTTGAGGTGCAATGAGAGTGTTTGCATGTCACCATTGGTATTCTCTACCTTTCCTTTAAAATGTATATCGGTAATAGGGTTAGGGTAGTAAGGTGTTTTTACATAGCCTTCAGAGAATTCTAAATCGCCTTTGGTAATAGGAAATAGTTTTTGTTCTGGAGCATATGTTCCTTTAGATTTTATATCGGCTAAAAGCATTCCTTTTACCTCTAAATCCTTCATATCCAGTAAATGCATTACATTTGCTACATTGATGTTTGCACGTACTTTAGCATCAATTACTAGGGGATTGATACCATTTAAATTCAAGATACCTGAAAAATATTCTTTACCAATTGTAAAATAGATAGAATCGAGTTTAACCCCTACTTTATTCACATCTAAAGAAGGCAGACTCGTCTCTACGTTTAAGAAGAGATGTTCGGCTGGGGCAGGTACCCCTTCATAGCCTACATAGCCATCTCTCACTTTCATTTTAAAGAAAATATCGGGACTCAGGTTTTGTGAAGCAATATATTTTCCTTTCATCGAAAAGAAAATGTCAGTTTTTCCTTTAAGGGTTGCTTTTTTATGCCATTGAGTAAACTGAGGGGGCAAAGCGGTAAAGAAATCATTGAGATTGCTATCTTTAGAATTGATTTCGAAATTGAGGTCATAACCATTGCTCAAGAAGTCTAACTTCCCTTTGAAGTCTACGGGTAATTGGTTTATTTTCAAATCGTTTTGCTGAAATATAAACGATAATGAATGCGTGTTGATTTGAGTGATGAGTTCTGCATTTACGTGTTTATCCTTTAGATAAGTTTCACCACCAAAGATAAAATCTAATGATTGTATTTGGGCTTTGGTACGCAAATCAAAAATAGATTCTTCTAAACCTCCTTTTCCTAAGTAGTTAAAGCCGTTGGCTTGAATGTAAATACCGGTAGATTTATCGTCATAAATCAATCGAGTGTCTTTTAATTCAATGCGTTGTAAATCTACGCGAGCGTCATCATCTCCTTCGTCAGTAGTTTCTTCTGATGATTTGTATACATTATAACTCGCGCCCCCTTGTTTGTCCACTTGGATATGAACAAAAGCATTTTTAAGATAAATCTCCTCTATATCAATTTTTTTAGAGAAGAGCAATTCCTTCACATCTATCCCCAAAGAGAGTCGTTTTACGGATACTAAAGTGTCGTTCTCAAAAGAAGCTGACCCTTTGAGGAGTACATCGTCTAAGTTAAGAGTAAGTGAGGGAAAATGGGTAAAGAAAGTGAGATTTGCCTTAGAGAAGTTGAGTTCACCGTTGAGGTTATCATTGGATAATTTCTTAACTTTCTCGGTTACATACTCGGGGTAGAGCATCGGGAAAACAATCACAAAAGCCAATAGTAATCCTACTAATATCCCTAAATATTTCAGTGCTTTAAATATATATTTCTTCATTCAATCAATCAATAAAACTTTGGATTGCCAATTCGTAACTTTTCATCCCAAACCCTACGATTACACCTTTGGCTACTGCCGATAAAAAGGAGTGATGACGGAAGGTTTCTCGGGCAAAAGTATTGGAGATATGTACCTCTATCACAGGAGTTTTTACCGCCTTTATAGCGTCGGCTAAAGCGATAGAAGTGTGAGTGTAAGCGCCTGCATTGAGCACTATTCCCTCAAAAGTAAAACCTATTTCGTGGATTTTATCAATAAGAGCTCCCTCGTGATTGCTTTGGAAGTAGTGTAACTCACACTCGGGGAACTTAGTTTGCAACTCGGCTAATAGCGTTTCAAAAGTTTGAGAGCCATAAATTTCAGGCTCTCGTGTACCTAACAAATTGAGGTTAGGTCCATTGATAATCATTATTTTTTTCTTCATAAATACGCCTTATTCTTCTATTTTGATGCGCCCTATACCTTTTACACTTTTCTTAAACACAGGCGGATTTCCTTTTATAGTAATACTTCCTGCTCCTGCTATCGAAGCATCTACATCTTCAGTTACGTGAGCTGAAATGCTTCCTGCACCTGCTATGCGCAAAGTAGCTTGTTTGGCAACGAGCTCTTTAGCATCGATATCGCCAGCTCCTTTTACTACAGCATTGAGGCGTTCTGTTGAGCCTGCGATATCCACATCACCAGCTCCTGCTACTTGCAAATCAAGTGAAGTAGCCTCTACAGTAGCATCAAGGTCTCCACTGCCTTCTATCTTGAATTGCAAGTTACCGACTTTTAGCTTTTCTTGTGTAGAGATATCAACAGCGCCTTTTGCTACTATTTTTTTCAACGAAGTATTAATGGGTATATATACTGTTAATGAAGTCTTTAGTTTGTATTTATTGTCTATACTCACGTAGAGTACTTTGTTTGATACGCTCGTTTTCAAATACGGAAGTACCTCTTTTTGTCCTTTAACTTTCAAAGTGCCTACTTCACCTTCAGTGAGTACGAGATGATAAGCCCCTGATACCTCTACTGACTCATAAACAGCTACTTTTCGGTCTTCTATTTTGATTTCTTTTCCAGCCTCTACTTTCTTCTGGCCATATACTGCTCCTATAAACAGGACAATAGTCATAAATGTCATAATTTTTTTCATAATATATTCAATATTTGTTCCACCTTTGCTAAAATCATTTCTTCAGAAATAGTTTCTATAGCTTTTTCATAACCTTTTGGATATTTTTTTCCGTAGACCGAAGTGGGGATCAACGGGAATTGTGTTCTATCGGCTAAAAGAGCATTTTCTTTAGGTTGAGCATACGGATAAAAGCCTGCGTAAGGGTGTGTAACGCCCCAAAGAGTAATTGTAGGAACTCCATACATAGCCGATAGGTGGGCATTACCGCTGTCCATTCCTATCATTAAATCCAGATGAGATATGAGTTCTAATTCTTGTTTGAATGAAAGTTTTCCTACCATATTTTCAGTGTTAGGTAATTGAATCTGGGCTACTTTTTGTTCTTCTTCTTTACCACCTCCAAAAATATAAATTTTCCCGTTGGGGTAACGTTCAGATAGTTTTTCTATTACGTTACATATTTTGTCGAAAGGGTATTGCTTACTTACATATGAAGCGAAAGGGGCAACGCCTATGTGTACATTAGCTCCATTAAACAAGTTTTTTACCGGTTCGCTCATAGAGGGGGTAGGGGGCAAATACTTCTCGTTCAAATCAATAGGGAAGCCTAAGGCAGCAAAAACATCGGCGTATCGCTGGTACGAAGGTTTTAATGGTTCAAAAACTTTAAATTTATAACGAGTAAGGGCATATTTATCTCTTCTGCCTTTGTTAATTTGTTTAAAAGGTATTTTAGATCCTTTAAAATAAAATTTAAGGATGTTAGTACGTAATACATTGTGAATATCTGCGACCCCATCAATACCTTTTGATTTTAGCTCTTTGTAGAGTTTATACAATCCTATTAAACCACTATGTTTTCCTTTAATTTCAGGGGTAAATACCTCTACATTAGAGAGGTGGGAGAACATTGGAGCAAATAAAGGGCGTGTGAGGTAGGTGATTTTTACGTCCGGATATTGCTCTGAAAATGCGGTTAAAATGGGGACACTAATAGCAACGTCACCCATTGCCGACATTCTAAGTACAGCGATATGTTCCATTTTGTTTTGGTATTAATGTTTTTATTATTATCTTTGGCAGTTGAAAACTAACAGCTCCTAACTAAAATCACTGCAAATGTAGTAAAAAAAATAATAGCAACTAAATATGAGACATTTATTTTTACTTTTTTTTATCTCACAGTTTATTTTTGCACAAAATAACACTGTTTTTACTTTTGACAAAAGTCTTCGCTTAGACTTTGATTTACTTTCTGATACCCAAAGAACAGAGGTGATTTTTGGGCAGATGAAAAAAGAACCTTATTGGGGAGGTTCACACACAAATCTAATAGCACCTGATTTAGGAAATTTTCGCTTACAAGTGTTTGATGGCTCTCAGCTAGTTTTTTCTAAAGGATTTAACTCATTGGCTAATGAATGGGCTACACTTGAAGAAGCAAAAACTGAAAAACGCCTTTTTGCTCATGCGATGCAATTGCCTTTTCCTGCCAAGAAGCTTCTTTTGCACCTAGATAAACGTGATAAACAAGGTGTATTTCAAACAATTGCTGCAAAAGAATTATTTCCAGATGATTATTTTATTATTGAAGAGAAGCAACCTGATTATCCTATAAAGCAATTGCTTAATAATGGCAATGCAGCTAAAAAAGTGGATATTGTGATTTTAGCAGAAGGCTATACAGCTGCAGAGGCTGAAAAATTTTATACTGATGCACAGCGTATGACTGATTATATGTTCACAATTCCTCCTTTTGATAAGCTTAAAAAGGATTTCAATGTTTATGCTATAGCTGTGCCCTCTAAAGAAAGCGGCACAGATGTACCAGGGAAATATATTTATAAAAATACAGCGTTCAATGCTTCTTTCTATACTTTTAACCAAGAACGTTATCTTACCACTAATAGTATGAAAGCCATTGCCGATGCAGCCTCAGCAGTGCCTTATGATCAAGTTTATATATTGGTAAATACTTCTATTTATGGAGGGGGTGCTTTTTATAATCATCTCAATTTAGCTTCAGCTGATAATGAACTTGCCGAAAAAGTGTATATACATGAGTTTGGTCATGGTTTTGTTGGTTTAGCCGATGAATATTATTATGATTGGGATCCTACTTTTCAAGAGACTTATGATCCTAAGATAGAACCTTGGGAAGAGAATATCACTACCTTAGTGAATTTTGAGAGTAAATGGGAAGATATGGTAAAAAAAAGTATTCCTATTCCTACACCTCGTATCTCAAAATACCAAAATACCCTCGGAGCTTTTGAAGGCGGAGGGTATACTAGTAAAGGGGTTTATAGTCCTATGCAAGATTGCCGAATGAAATCTAATGATCCTAAAGGCTTTTGTCCTGTATGTGAACGCGCAATTCGTAAAATAGTAGACTTCTATACTAAATAGAATATTAACAACTTAATAAGAAGGCTTTGACAATAGAAGCTGAAATACGTCCTGCTTCCTCTACAAACTCATTATAGGAAATAGCGTTGCCCTCACCTGCCTTATCCGATATAGCACGTAACATCACAAAAGGTATATTTAACATATAGCAAGTTTGGGCAATGGCAGCTGCTTCCATCTCTACAGCTTTAGCTTGAGGGAAGTTAAGTGAAATTTCATCAAAACGCTTAGGGTCTGAGATAAATGAATCACCACTTACTACTTGCCCATAATGCAAAATGTATTGATGAGTAGAGGCTACATTTTTTAATTTCTCATTCCACTGAGCATCAGCTTTGAAAGCAGGGGGCATCTGGGCTTGTTGTCCTATTTCGTAACCAAAAGCGGTTACATCTACATCGTGGTGACGCACTTCGGTAGCTAAGATTAAATCGTGCACAGAAGTATCACCTAATCCTCCAGCAGTCCCTGTATTGATAATAAGTGATGGATGGTAATGCTCTATAAGCAAGGTAGTACCTACAGCAGCACTTACTTTTCCAATCCCAGATAGCAAAACCACTACTTCTTTACCACAGAGGTTTCCCTGATAAAATGCAAAACGCCCTATTTTTGTTTCTTTACAATTTTCAATGGCAGCTTTTAGTGTGTTGATTTCAAGTTCCATTGCACCTATAATTCCAATCATATCAATTAATATTTAACAATTAGAAGGGGACTGTTTGAGTTGTCAAGCAGTCCCCTTCATTCTATTTTACTTTCAATTAATTTTGTGCTATACTTACAATAAGAGGTTCTATATTTTGAGTTTTATAAGTTTTAACCTCATTGTTGTGATCACTATATACTAATAGAGCTTTAAGCTCAGGGTGTTTAGCTAAGAACTCTTTGCTTTTTTCAAGACCTATAATCATAAACATAGTAGAGTAAGCATCTGATTCTACAGCTGTTTTAGCAATTACAGTAGCACTGAGCATTTCTCCTGTCATTGGGTGACCTGTGAAAGGATTGATAATGTGTACAAAGCGTTTGCCATTTCCGTCAATCCATACTCTACGATAGTTCTCATCAGTAGAAATTGATTCATTATTAAGGTTTAGAATTACTTCTTTGTAATCATTATTTAGTTCGTAAGGATCTTCAGCTTCTACTTTCCAAGGAGTATTGTTCACAATATCCCTACCAAGCACAATGCCTTCACTATCTACTTTTACATAGAAATTCTCAATGCCTTTAGATTTCAAGAAATTCGAAATTACATCAACGGTATAACCTCTTAGTACAGAAGTTAAGTCTAACTGGATAGCTGGACTTTGTTTTTTTACATAATCGTCATTGCTAATGTGAACTTTTTCAAGACCTACATATTTTTTCAAACTGTCGATTTGTTGTTCGGTAGGTAATTTAGAAATAGGTTGGATAGGTTCTTTACCAAACCCCCAAGCCTTCACGAGAACTCCTATAGTTGGATCATAAAATCCTCCACTTTCTTTCCATACTTTCTGTGCAGTGGCAAAAGCATTCTTAAAGTGATCATTTACCTTAGTTGTTTCAATCCCTTGATTGATTTTTGATACAATAGATTCTGGATTGTAAGAAGAAATAGAGAGATCTACTACTTTTACAAGGGAATCAATAGCAGGTTTTAAGTCAGTACTATCAGTAGAGATGTATTTCACACGATAGGCTACACTACCACCTTTACCTTCTACATCATAAAGTTTTGAGGTTTTCTTTGTGTTATCACAAGAAAACAAGAGCAAAGCCCCCAAACATAATGTTAAAATTTTCCTGTTCATATTTTACTTCAATTTAAAAATTAATATTTTCAGTTAGTTTATTAAGTTTTTAATTTTTCTCTTCTAATTTTTTAAAAGGATTGGTTTTGAAAGTGAGTTCCTCATTCTTATCATTACTATATACTAAAAGTACTGCTAAATTAGGATGTTTTGCTAAGAAAGCTTTGCTTTTTTCCATTCCCATTACCATAAACATTGTAGCATAACCATCAGCATACATTGTAGAAGGAGCTACTACAGTAGCACTGAGTACATCACTTTGGGTAGCACGCCCTGTTATGGGATTGATGGAGTGCACGTATTTGCGACCATTGCTATCAGTCCATACTTTGCGATAATTACCTGAAGTTGCTAATCCTTGATTTTCAAACTGTATAGTGGTGATTAATTCTTTTTCATCTAAGGGTTTGATAGGATTTTCAACACCTATTGTCCACGCTTTATTTTCTATAGTATTCTTTCCTTTTAAGAACATTTCCCCAGCTATTTCTACAATATAGTTTTTAATACCTTTAGAATTGAGAAAATCGGCAACTACATCAGAGGTATACCCTTGGGCTATAGCATTAAAGTCAAACAATATTTCAGGGTACTCTTTTTTGATATGATTATTATCAGTAAGTTGTACTTTATTAAAGCCTACATACTTTTTAAGTTCTGCTATCTTTTCATCAGTAGGGAGGTCTTTATCATCTATTTTTTGTTTGCCAAATCCCCAAGCATTTACTAATACTCCTACAGTAGGGTCAAACAGACCTTCACTTTCCTGCCATATTTGTTGTGAAGCCTCAAAAACCTTTCTAAAATGTTCATCAACTACTACTGTAGTATCCCCTGCATTGATTTTAGAAATGTCAGAATCGGGTTTGTAGGTAGACATTGATTGGTCTATCACCTGCAAAATTGAATCAATAGCAGGTTGTAAGTTTTCATTATTGTTGCTTATGTATTTGATATGATAGGTAGAACCTTGTGCCTCACCTTCTATAAAATGCAATTTTTCGGTTTGACACCCCACAAAAAGTAGGGGGATACTCAATAATAATTTTTTCATTTTTTTTGTCAAAACATTGCAAAGATACTACTATTATTCATATTTACAAGTATTTCCGCAATTAATTTTTATGTTTTTATTAACGTTTTTAACAACTATTTAGTAGTAAGAGAGTTATGTGTTGTCTTTTTGTTTCTATTGTATCTTTTTACACAGAGGTATGATTTCATTTGTTACGATGCGGTATTTTTCAATTTCTTCAGTGCGTAATTTTGAAGCATAAAGTATTTCTTCTACCTCAAAACCTATGTTGCGAAGTTTTTCGAAATAATCCATTCCATATACTCTCACATGGTCGTATTGTCCAAAAATGCGGGTGCGTTCTTTAGGGTCGGTAATGGAATTGTCTTCAAAAGTAAGAGTTCTGTTATAGTCTTGTGGTACTTGAAAAATGCCCCAACCACCTTTTTTCATTACGCGATAGAGTTCTTTCATCGCTCGGGTATCATCACTAATATGTTCTAACACGTGGTTGCAAAATACTACATCAAAACTTTCATCCTCAAAGGGTAAAGCGCACAAATCAGCTTTTACATCGGCTAAAGGCGAATAAAGGTCGGTTGTGAGGTAATCGAGGTTAGCTTGCTTTTTAAATCGCTTGTAGAAGGCTTGCTCGGGAGCCACGTGTAGTACTTTTAAGGGTTTGGTAAAGAAGTCTGTTTCGCGGGTAAGATAAAGCCATAACAACCTATGGCGTTCTAATGATAGGGTAGAAGGGGAGAGTACATTAGGGCGTGCTTTACCATAGCCATAGGGTAAGAATTTTCTAAAAGTCTTCCCGTCAATGGGGTCTTCATATTTTTTACCTCGTAGATAGAATGATAAAAACGGACGTACCCAATAGCTCAATTTGATGAGCCAAGGGCGTGGTACTTTATTTAATATAGTGGTAATAATTGCCATTAGAAGCTGTTTTTTAGCGGAATAAAGTGAGTCCTACGCCTTTTATTTCGTTAGAATATACAGGGTAGATTGCCATTTGTGCTGATGATTTTTCCTTACGTTTAAGCAGTTTTGAAGTATAAGGCAAAAGCCAATAAGCTGCTTTTGCACTAAGGATACCTATCCCCGCTCCTCCTAATACATCACCTATCCAGTGGCGGTTGTTGTACAAACGAAGGGTTGCCACGGTAGTAGCAATAGCATAACCACTGATACCTACCCACACATTTTCATCTTTGTACTCTTGCCATAGGATTTCCATTCCTGTGAAAGCTGTTGCTGTATGTCCTGAAGGGAAGGAGTTGAAAGCACTACTATCAGGACGTTGTATTTTGGCAGTATATTTCACTCCGTTTACCAAAGCTCCCATTATAGCATAGGCAGTAGCCCCTATAATCAATCGTTCTTTAACGGTGTGTTTAGCTTTTACGCCTAAGTTGCTAAAGGCAAAAACACTTGCAATGGGAGCGTATTGCATATAGTCGTCAATACGTAGCTTATGTCCGCCAGAATAATTATAAACGTGGCGCTGTACATAGCGGTTTATGTAGGTAGCATTAGAGATTACTCCTAAGGTAATGAGAGAAGCAGGTAAAATTACTTGTTTGAGTTGTGGTTTCTCCGCATCACTGCGCAGAGTGTCGGCTACGATTCCTTGCTCATCCATTACTGATAAACTATCGGTCTGAGCTTTTATAGAGTGAATGAGCAGACAAACAAAAGCTATTGTCAGAAATAATATTTTCATTTTAGGTGTATCAGTAGTTAGTTTATAGAGAAATAGATTAGCAATGCAGTACCGATGATGATGCGGTAGATACCCCATACTTTGAAGCCGAATTTTGTGAGGATATGGATGAAGAACTTTACAGCTATCATAGCCACTACAAAGGCTATTACATTACCTATAATAAACAACCAAAAACTATCATTAGTTTTCATTATTAACTCGTAACCTTTTTCTTCGGCAATTCCCCATTTCTTCAAGAAAATAGAATATACAGTTACGGCAAGCATTGTAGGGACAGCTAAAAAGAAGGAGAATTCGGCAGCCGCTTTACGTGTGAGTCCTTGGGTCATCCCACCTATGATAGAGGCAGCTGAACGCGAAGTGCCTGGCATCATTGCTAAACATTGCCAAAAGCCAATGGTTACAGCTTTCTTTACACTGATTTGCTTCTCATCGTGAATGCTAGGGTTTTTAAACCAATTGTCTACAAATAATAAGACTATCCCCCCTACTATTAGTGTAATAGCAATGGCTTTTTGGTTCCCTAAAACAGCTTCTATTTTATCATCGAATAGTTTGCCAAGAATAAGAGCAGGAACTACAGCACAAGCTAATTTGAGATAAAATTGCCATTGAGTAAAGTTGAAGAACTTACGCCAATATAGTACAACAATTGAGAGAATAGCCCCAAATTGTATAGATACCTGAAACATTTTCAAATATTCGTCATCGGGTATTCCCATAAGAGTTGCCGTAAAGCCCATGTGAGCAGTAGACGAAATAGGAAGATACTCAGTAAGACCTTCAATAATGGCAATTATAATAGCTTGTAGTGTGTTCATTGTTAATTGTTTTTAACTATTTTATAAAGTTTATCTGATAATCGCACTCTGAAATCAGTTTTAATGGTACACGAATCCCCTTTTTTAGCACGCTCAGCAGGCACATCGTTCACCATCATACTAGTAAGTTCAAGTTCTTGTACCCCTGTAGAGGGACCTGTAATGAGGAGTTTATCGCCTATTTTTATATCAAAGGCTTCGATAGCAAATTCAGCGATACCTGTTTTAGGGAAGTAGTGTTTGCCTTGCCCAATATACACTTTCTTTTGGGTAGCGTTAGAACCAGGGTTTTCACTCCATTCACCCAATTTTTGTCCTAAGTAATAACCTCCCCAGAAGCCACGATTGTAGACTGTTTTGAGGGTTTCTATCCATCCTTCAAACTTATTTTTGAAGTAAGTACCTGCGTAATAGGCATCAATAGCTTCGCGATAAGTGCGAATTACTGTAGCAACGTACTCAGGAGCTCGCCCACGACCTTCAATTTTCAATACTTTTGCGCCAGTATCGATTACTTGGTCGAGAAAATCGATAGTACAGAGGTCTTTAGGAGACATCATATATTCGTTGTCAAGTTCTATTTCAAAACCGCTTTCTTGGTCGATTACAGTATATTTTTTACGGCAATTTTGTTTGCAAGCACCTCTATTGGCTGAAGAATTGTGAGAGTGCAAACTCAAATAACACTTGCCTGATACTGCCATACAAAGTGCCCCGTGCCCAAATATTTCTATTTCTACTAGATTGCCTGAAGGACCTTTGATTTGCTCTTTTTCTATTTGCTCACATATCTTTTTAATTTGTCGCAAACTGAGCTCACGACTCATCACCATTGTATCGGCGAACATAGCGTAGAAGCGCACAGTTTCGATATTGGTAATGTTGATTTGAGTAGAGATATGCACTTCCATTCCTATTTGTCGAGCGTAGGCTATCACAGCCTGATCCATTGCTATCACAGCAGTAAGCCCTGCTTTTTTTGCAGCATCAAGTAGTGTTTTGATGATAGAAAGGTCGTGGTCGTAGATAATAGTGTTGAGGGTGAGGTAGGTACGGATACCTTTAGGAGCACAGCGGCGAGCAATTTCGTCAAGGTCGTCAATAGTGAAGTTAATGCTTGCTCTTGCGCGCATATTGAGCTGGTCTACCCCGAAGTATACTGAGTCGGCACCGTTGTCTATAGCCGCTTGTAGCGACTCGAAGTTTCCGGCAGGTGCCATTAGTTCAATTTTTCCTGTATTTGTCATTATTATTTATAGTGATTGAGGGCGCAAAGGTACGAATAATTTGTTAATTAGCCAATTACAACCCGATAACAATTCCTACATTGGGTATAAAGCCAGTGCTGAAAATGCTCTTGTCTTTTTTGTAGAGTACATTGTAACTTGCACCTATTTGCACATACACATTGCCTCCTATGTTCTGCATATAACCTCCCCCTATGTAAAGAGCGTCCTCTTCAGTATTGTATTTAATATCAGTAGTTTTGTGTTTTTGAGAGATGAAATAATGCTGATAACTAGTGCTTACGTAGGCTGCTCTTCCTATATAATAAGATAACGCAGGACCTACAGATACTGAGAGACTGCGATAATACTCACTGTGTTGTAGCGAACCATTTACAATGGCAGCTAATTCTAAATCATCAGTGATTTTATATCCCACACGTGGAGATATATCAACTCCTAAGCCATAAGTATAGCTCAAGCCTATATTTCCTCCGTATGTCCAGCGATTTGGATGGCTGTTTTGATAATCGGGGTCTAAAATATTAGGGCTTTGTGCCATTGCCAAAGTTGCTACTGAAAAAAGTACTAAAGTTAACAAAAAGTGTTTCATATAGATTTATAATTAATTAAGTTTAGAAAATAGGAGTTAGGGATTAGGAACTATGAGAATTTCATCGATTTAGTAGGTGATATTTTGGTAATCACATAGGTGGGGATGAGCAACATTAGTAAACACAACAACAAAACCCCTATGTTGAGCAAAATTATCCATAAGGGAGTGAAGGCAATAGGCACTTCACTTACATAATAGGTTGCTGGATCTAACTTGATAATACTATAACGTTGTTGTAACCACAATAATAAGAACCCTAAAATATTACCCCATAACAAGCCTAAACCTATGATATAGGTAGCGTTGTATAAAAAAATCTTGCGAATACTGCGGTCAGAAGCTCCTAAACTTTTCAGAGTTCCTATCATTGGAGTTTTCTCTAAAATGAGCACGAGAATAGCTGTAATCATATTAAATCCACCTACAACTATCATTATCCCTATGATGAGGTAGATATTAAAATCAAACATACTGAGCCACTCAAAAATAAAGGGAAATCTTTGAATAATTGTTTGTGAATCGAGGAAAGTACCGATTTTGCCGTATACCTGTTTGCCTACCACCTCAATACGATCAAAATCTTTGATAAAAAGTTCAAAATTGCCTATCTCATCAGCTTTCCATTTGTTGATTTTTTGAATATGACGAATATCAGTGAAGATATACGATGCGTCAAACTCTTGAAAGCCACTGTTGTATAAACCTACAATTTTAAAATTACGCTGGTTAGGAGCTTGAGCAGCTTCGTCCTTTAAGAAGATAGCTTGGCAGCGGTCGCCGAGTTTAAGGTGTAGCCTATTAGCTAAATAGGTAGACATCAGTATCTCATCGGTCAGTTCTTCACTTGATACATTAGGAGTGCGCCCTTCGGTAATAAAATCGCGAATGAGTGACCAATTGTAATCTTGTCCTACACCTTTAGCGAGAATGGATTCGTAAGTATTCTCGGTACGGATAATTCCGCCTTTGGTTGCTACTGCTTGAATATGAGTAACTTCGGGTACTTCCGAAAAGTTAGGGTAAAAATCCTGTTGTATGCTAATAGGTTTGGTAGTAACTTGTGAAGCATTGCTGCCATAATCGAAAATTTGTATGTGACCGTGGAAAACTACTAATTTTTCTCTAATCTTTTGTTGCAAACCAATACCTGTAGCAATAGCGATGAGCATCATCACCATTCCTACAGCAATAGCAGCTATTGCCATTTTGATAATTGGAGAAGAAATTGTACCTTTGTCCCCTTTTGAGAAAATAACTCTTTTTGCTATGAAATATTCAATATTCAAAACAATAATGCCTTTTAGAAGTGCCAAAATTACACTTTTTTTCTTATGTACGTTCATTTCGTGCAAAAATAATGGACAATCACAAGACTACTCTTCTGCGCAAAAAGCTGAAAAACAGACAAAAGAAGTAGTTGTAGGCGCAAACCGAATGTATCTTTATATTAAGGATTTGCGTGCAAAAAATATAGCTGTAGTTACTAACCAAACAGGAATTGTGAAGACTGAAAAAGACAATTATGTACATTTAGTAGATACACTATTGAAGAAGAAAATAAATATCAGCAAGGTTTTTGCTCCCGAACACGGATTTAGAGGAGATGCTGATGCAGGAGAAGTGGTAAAAGATGGTAAAGATACACAAACAGGTTTGCCTATTATTTCACTCTATGGTAAAAATAAAAAGCCTACCCCAGAACAACTTAAAGGGGTAGACCTCGTACTCTTTGATCTCCAAGATGTAGGAGTGCGGTTTTATACTTATATTTCTACTTTACACTATGTAATGGAGGCTTGCGCTGAGCAACATATTCCTATAATGGTGTTAGATCGCCCTAATCCTAATGCACATTATATTGATGGTCCTGTACTGAAACCGCAATTCAAGAGTTTTATAGGGATGCACCCTGTGCCTGTGGTCTATGGAATGACTATTGGTGAATACGCCCAGATGATTAATGGTGAAAAGTGGTTGCACGAAGGTATTACAGCCGATTTAAAGGTGATTCCGTTAGCAAATTATACTCACCAAACACCTTATAGCCTGCTAGTAAAACCATCGCCCAATTTGCCTAATGATGTGTCAATAAATTTATACCCCAGTTTGTGTTTCTTCGAGGGGGCTAATGTGAGTATGGGGCGTGGTACTTCTCAGCAGTTTCAAATTTATGGTTCACCTTATTTTGCGAAAAGTACTTTTAGTTTTACACCTCACCCTAATGCAGGAGATAAAAATCCAAAGTTTAACGGGAAATTGTGTTATGGAGAAGATTTGAGTAAAACGCCTCGCTTAAATCAACTCAATCTTTCTTGGCTTAAAAAGGCTTTTGAACAAAGTAAAGGGGTGAAAACACCTTTCTTCACTTCATCATTTAACCGAATAGCAGGTACTGATGCTCTAAAAAAACAAATTATAGAAGGTAAAACTGAAGCTGAAATACGCCAAACTTGGCAAAAAGAGTTAGAAGAATTCAAAGGAGTAAGAAAAAAATACCTACTATATTAAAAAAATAAGATAGGGTTTAAGGTGATACTTGTTAATCCTTAAAACCTATCTTCTAATTAACTAATATATTCGTAAGTCTAAAAACGTACACCTACACCCACTTGAATTTGTTGGGTAGTAGCTTTCTCTTTAAGGGCATTATTAATATCAGAAAAGCCCCATACATAACGACCATAAGCAAAGAGTGGGCCTAAATTCACTTCGGCACCAGCAACTAATGAAAAGTCGGTATCTTTAAAAAGTTTTTTACCATTTTCCCAAGTGCTGTCGTTTTTATTAGCAAGGAAACTAAATTGTGGGCCTGCGTGCAATGAAATCAACCCATTAGGATTGTATTTAAAGAGTAAAGGCACACTTACATAGTTCAGTGTTTTTTTCTTCTCAAACTTCTCATCCCACACTGATTGATAACTATCACGGAACTTTGTATTGGTTTGGCTAAATAATACCTCACCTTGTAGCCCCCATTTGTCATTGAAGTCATATTCTACAAAACCGCCCAATTGGTATCCCAAATTGAAGCCTTGGCTGTAGGCAACGCCATCTAATTTTCCTAAGTTAGCACCTGCTTTAGCTCCTAAGTGAAACTCCTGAGCATAGGCAGTAGTGGTGAGTAGCATTATAGCAATAAAAGCTGTTAATTTAGTGATTGTTTTTTTCATACGCTTAATTATTGTTTAATGTTTTGTAGTAATTATCCCAAATAGCGTGCCAAAAAAATAAAAAAGCAAAATAGCAAATTTGGAAATTAGCAAATTATACACTACTTTTGTGGCGTGAGAATATTAAACTTACCATACCAATGATTATACACCATTTAGGCGAAGAGCCCTCCGTATTAAACCGATTTATCGCCGAATTGCGCGATGTAAATATTCAAAAAGACCGTATGCGTTTTCGTAAAAATTTGGAACGTATAGGCGAGGTGTTGTGTTATGAAATGAGTAAATTTCTACACTATAAAACCGAAGTGATAACTACTCCTTTGGGTGAAAAAAAGGTACAATTACCCAAAGATGAGGTAGTGATTTGCTCTATTTTGCGTGCAGGATTAGCACTACATCAAGGTTTGATGAATTATTTTGACAATGCCGATAACGCCTTTATATCAGCTTATCGTAAACACACTTCCGAAACCGATTTTGATATAATGGTAGAGTACCTTGCCTCTCCTTCTTTAGAAGGCAAAATTCTTTTCTTAGCCGACCCAATGCTGGCTACAGGTCGTTCGTTTGCCAATGTTTTCAACGCTCTGAAGCCTTTGGGAACACCCAAAGAAATACACTTATTTGCTGTAATTGGGGCGCAACAAGGAATAGAATATTTAGAAGATAAATTCCCTGAAACCACTCACTTGTGGATTGCTACTATCGACCCACTTCTCAATGATCACGGCTATATAGTGCCAGGGTTAGGGGATGCCGGAGATTTAGCTTTTGGTAATAAAATGGAGTAAGAGCACTGTAGCAGGTAGTGATAATAATATCCATAGTACAGTTTCTTTTAGCCACCATACTCGTATTTTTTCTATATACAAAGCAAAAAGTATGGCTATGGGGGCAAAAATATAAATCACTTCTTTTGATAAAAATACTACAAGTAAGCCCACCCATAAGAATTGCACCACTACTATTGAACTGATGCTATGATAAGTACTTCTGAAGTAATACACTCCTACTGATACTAAAAACAACAAAACTAAACTGACTAAAGCAACTGTTGTAGCAATAGGGTAGGAAGGGAGTTGTAACAAGTGGGCTATATCGTTACTAACTAAAGTGTAATAACTATCAAAAGGGAAGGGCATTTGCAAAACTAATAATATAGCTCCTCCTAACAAAGTAATTACTAAAAGAGCCAAGAGAGGAATGAACCAATAACGACGCTTTTCAGCTCCGTAGAATAACAATGAAATCCATACATTTAGTAAGAAAACTAAAGCCCAAGGATGTAATAAACTTGCACAAATAATGAGTAGGGAAGTATCTAATAACTTTTGAGGGATTTCCTCCCCCGTTTTGAGGGTGAGTACTCTCCATAGAGCTATGATGATGAGTAAGTTAGCACCTACTAATTTCATATTGTCGAAAAGAGTAGGAAAGAGCACTACCAAAATGCTAAAAAAAGCGATAGAATAAATGTTTTTAGTTTGTGTGAGTTCATTCCATCTATCTATTTGGTGTAGCAGTATTAAGGAAAATAGGAATAATCCAAAGCTAATAGATGAAGAGATGAAATACGCTCCTTCTCCTAAAGGGCGTTGTAATATCTGAAACTGATATAGTCCATCACCTATCAAAAGTGCTAATAACACTATGATAAAGGTGATGGGCTTTGTATTTTCAAAGTATTTTGAAAGCATTAGTTACTGATACTTAAAGAGCTGCCTGAAACTGAAACGTGATAGTTGAGTAAAGGATAAGGTTTGGCAATATCACCAATAGTGATAGGAGTGCCATTTCCTAAAAGATAAACGGTTTTATCACAAGAGCATCGCACATAAACGTAATTATGTAGTTTGGTATTCTCGTAATTTTCCTCATCAGCTTGAGTTTTTACACCATATAACCTGCTAGGGCAGCCATCTAAACTGTGGTTAGGACAAGCAGCCTCCCAAGCATAATAGGAACTTCCATTATAAATTACAAAAAAACCTCTAATACCTCCATAAGGTACGAAAACTGTATTCATAGGAGTTTTGAGACTATTATAAAGAGGTTGGTTTAAATCAATGGTATAAGTAAAGCGCAGTTCTCCTAAGTAAGGATTGCGTTTTTGCTGTTCTTTTTCACAACCCCACAATCCTATAAAAAGTATTATAATAATTATAAATCTTCTCATCACTTCTTACTTGTTATCTAAAACCTATATCCCACTCCTACAGAAAGTGTTCTATTCTTGAAAT
Source organism: uncultured Capnocytophaga sp. (assembly GCF_937936315.1). GTDB lineage: Bacteria > Bacteroidota > Bacteroidia > Flavobacteriales > Flavobacteriaceae > Capnocytophaga. Next base: position 91,594 of record NZ_CALGWU010000039.1, read on the forward strand.
TATAATCAGGACTAATACCTATGTGAGTAAGGCTAGTCTCATCTGCTTCAAAAACACTAGTGAGTCCTTGTACCCAGCGAGCTTCAAAAAACCAACCTGCATCGGTCATATAAGCAATACCTACAGTCATTGCTCCATCAATGATGTCTAGAGCATCATCTTTCACGCGTGTTACAGGGTCGGTGCCAGCATCAAAGTAGAAGTTAGGTTTATCAATGCGATATTCTAACTGAGGACCTATGTGCAAGTTAATACCCTTTCCCACATTGAAACGTGCAAGTACGGGTAACGAAAGATAATCTAAATTCAGTTTAGCTTTGCCATAAGTATTAGAAGTAATATTTGCTCCACGTCGGTTATAAATACCTTCTACTTGTAGAGAAAACAAATTAGAGAGCGGAAATTCTAACGTAATTCCTGCATAGTAGCCGTGATAAGGCTTAAAATTAGCACCATCACTCACGTTGCCTTTTAGGGTAGCATAGTTATAACCAGCTTTGAGCCCTATGTATTGCGCTTCTACAGCATAAGAAGCTAATAAACATACTGCTAATAATACTATTTTTTTCATTGTTTTTATATTTTTTTAGTAGTTATAATCTTTACAGGGCAAGCTTTTTGAGCTTTTTCACAATCTTCAAAAATGCTATCATCATAGCTTTTGAGAGTAAAAAAACCTTTTTTCTCAGTAGAACGCAACAGCACACTTTTGCCGTCCTTTTTAGACATTTGGAACTGCTCAGGGGCCATTTCTACACAATAGTTGCATCCTATGCACTTTTCACGTTGTAAGGTTACAATCACCATAGCCTTATACCCCCTTTTTCTTATCTTCTTCTTTATTAGGTTTTACTAAAATAGCATATATTTCAATAGCAAATCCTAAAAGCACCAAAGCAGGGGCTAAGTGTATACGTCTGAAATTGAAAATTGAAGCGTCAAATACTGCAGGATTATCACTTCCACCGCCGCTCATTAGTATAAAACCAATTGCAATTACAGCCAACCCTATCCCCATTATGAGATAGTTTTTCTTTCCGAATATAAAAGTTGAATGATGTTTCATATCTGTTACTAGTTACCTAATAGTAAAGGTCATTTGTGTTCAAATTTAAAAATCGTTGTGTAGCAAAATAGGTACTCAACCAACTGATAAAGATACCCATAGCGAGAATTCCTATAAAAACGATACATAAGACTGTATTGTCTAACAATACTGAAAATTCAGGATATGATTTTACAATAGCCAAGAGTGATCCATAGAAAAGTAGTATAGCGAGGAAAGCACTCAAGATACCCAAACGCACATTGGTGCGAATAAAAGGGCGACGTATAAAACTACGTGTGGCACCTACTAATTGCATTGTTTTGATAATAAAACGTTTAGAGTAAATAGATAGGCGAATAGAAGCATTGATGAGCAGTACTGATACAAAGGAGAACAGTGCGCTAAACACTAAGGTAATAAGTCCTATTCTGTTTACATTCTCGTGAATAAGTGCTACAAGTGATTGGTCGTACACTACTTCCGATACAAAAGAATTTTGTTCTAATTCACGTTTAATTTCAGCCATTCTATCGGGTTCAGCATAATCGGCTTTTAAACTCAAGTCTATGACATTTTGTAACGGGTTGGTGCCTATAAAACTTACAAAATCTTCTCCTATATCTTTACTAAAGGTTTCGGCAGCTTTATCTTTGGAGATAAATCGCAACGACTTTACAAACGAAGCTACTGAGAGTGTTTTTTGCAATTGAGCGATATCGGCACTTTTAGCTTCGTCTTTAATGAGGATAGTAACGGTTACTTGTTCTTTGAAGTGATTGGCTAACTTTTTAGTACTGAACACTAAAAAACCAAAGAATCCCAACAGAAAGAGTACTAAGGTAATGCTCACTATTACCGAAAAATAGGAAGTGAGTAATCGTCGTTTGTTAAAAGAATCAATAGACCGAGCCATTCTTGTTTTTTTCTATTTATAAACTAAAAATCAGGCAAAAGTATAATATTTTTTTGAAATAGCAAAAAATTAGTTGCGAGTGGTTCGTTTTAGAAGTTAGAGAGTTGATATAATTTTATTTTTTAAAACTTAAAAAATGCTAAAATTTTTGTATAAGTGAATAAAAATTGTATTTTTGCGGGGTATATTTATAAATATATCGCTATGAAACAGAAAATACAACTTCTCTTAACCTTGTTGTTCCTAACTTCAGGAGCCCTCCAAGCTCAAATGAAAACCATTACTGGGGAAGTTTTCGACGAGAACAATGAGCCTATGCCATCAGTTGAAGTAATTATTAAAAACACAAATTCATCAAAAAATCCTAAAAGTGTTTCAACAGATATCGATGGTAAGTTTGAACTCAAAGCTAGAGTAGGTGATATACTTGAGTTTAGTTTTTTAGGCTATGAAACCCAAAGAAGAAAAGTAGAGGGTAAAAATAAAACTATCAATTTTAGGGTGGTTTTAAAAGAGGAAAAAATAGGCATTTGTATCCTCCCTTTTATTACTATTCCTCCAAAAACTATGGCTTTGGGGATTCAAAAAGTCCCATATCGTTTAACCTATCTACAACAAGCTGTATCAAGCATAGACCTCACTCAAGTCAAGCAAGCAAATTTTGTAAATAGCCTTGATGGCAGGGTTGCGGGTTTGCATATCCAGCGCAGTGCGACGGGTATCGGTGGGGCTACTAAAGCTACTATGCGCGGGGCTCGCTCGCTTTTTGGCGATAACAATGTGCTTTATGTGGTGGATGGAATGCCTATAGCCAACCAAGCTGAAAGAGGGTTTGGGGGCAATGGCAGAGATACCAGCGAAGGTATATCCGACCTTAATCCTGAGGACATTGCAGAGGTAGTAGTACTACAAGGGGCACAAGCCACTGCCCTCTATGGAGCATCGGCTGCTAATGGGGTACTGCTCATTCGCACTAAGAAGGCTAATGACAATCAACTCAATATTAACTTGTCTTCCTCAGTAGAATTTGTAAATAAACTAACAAAACCTGAGTTCCAAGAAACCTATGGTAATGAGTTAGGACAATACACTTCTCTCTCTACTCGCGCCTTACCTAAGGGTACTAATTTCAATATCAACGATTTTTATAGAACAGGTCACCTATACCAAAATTCACTAAATGTTTCAGGTGGATTTAATTTTGAAGGTGGCAATAATAAAACGTATGCTTCAGTAGCATCTTTGCAGTCAGGAGGGATAGTGCCTAATAGCGTATACAACCGTTACAACGCTTATTTGCAAAATAGCACTTCTCTGTTAAAGAAGAAGTTGAACATAGATCTTTCAGGTAACTATATCCGTCAGTATGAGCGCAATCAGGTTGCTTCGGGCATCGCTTTCAACCCTATAGTAGGTTTATATCTATATCCAAGAGGTGAACAATTTGCTCAAGAACGTTATTTTGAGCGTTATGATGCTGTAGCAGGTTATGATAAACAGTATTGGATAGCGGGATCAGGGACTCCTGATACTCCTGCTAATTTAGGAGAAAATATCCAAAATCCTTATTGGATTGCCTATCGCAATTTGCGTCCTGCTACTAAAAATCGCTATATGTTTTCAGCTAAAGCAAACTACAAAATTATGGATAATTTAGAAGTGGCAGCTCGTTTTCGTATGGATAATACTTCTTCTACTATGGACGACAAGCGTTATGCTACCACACTTCCTGCTTATGCGGCTGCCAACGGTTACTATGCTCATTGGAAAGAAACCTTTAAACAACAATATGCCGATGTTATCGTTCATTATAATAAAACGGTTTTAGGTTTGTATTTAGACGCTCATATCGGAGCCTCTTATGAAGGCTATGACACTCAAGTAGATGGTTATAGAGGAAATCTGACAAATGTAAACAATTTCACTCAAAGCAATATTGCAGCTCCTACGGCGATTTTTCACCCGTTATGGGGAAAAAGAAGCAATACAGCTTTCTTTGCAATGGCTGAAATAGATTGGAAAAATAAATTATACCTCACTCTCTCAGGTCGCGCTGATAAACCATCCAATTTTCCTTACACAAGCGAAAGTACAGTCTTCAGTCCGTCAATAGGATTAGCAATACCCTTATATGTAAATATAAATAAAGATATATTGAAAGATGCCAAATTGCGCGGAGGTTACAGCCAAGTAGCCGCCCCTATGAGCTATGCGGGGTTAGGCGTTGCCGAAACTTCTCGCGCTTGGATAGGTGATTCGTATACTTTACCTAACTACCCTGCTGATTTACAATTAGAACGTACCACCTCTTACGAAGTAGGTTTAGATACCCGATGGTTTAACAATCTTTCATTGAATGCTACATTCTATCACACCCGTACTAACAATCAGTTAGTTCCCATTTTGTGGCAACAAGCGGGAGAGGTACAAAATCAAGGAGTAGAAGTAGCACTTGGATACACTTATAACAGAGCATTGAAAGGTGAAACTCAAATCATTGCTTCTACTAATAAAAATAAGATACTGAGCCTACCTCGTGAGATTACCAATGGTATGTACACCTTGCGTGAAGGAGGTGAAATAGGCGATATATACGATGCTAATGGCAATAAATTAGGCTCTACAAACCCTGATTGGCTCTTAGGCTGGAAAGGAAAATTGAGCTATAAGAATTTTGATTTAAATTTCTTGTTCAAAGCGCGTTTAGGTGGGATAGTTCTTTCAGAAACAGAACGTTATTTTGATCGTTATGGGGTTTCTAAAGCCTCTGCTGATAATCGAGCTAACTATGTTCCTTTTGTAGCCAATAGAACTGCTGCCGATTATCAATATTCGGCTACTAATATTCGCTTGCAAGAAGCTGCTCTTACCTATCACTTTAGAGAAGGTTTTATTGTGAAAGGATTGAAAGATCTTAGTGTGTCATTAGTAGGTAACAACTTGCTAATGCTCTACAACAAAGCACCATTCGACCCCGAAATAGTGCCTTCTGTAGGTACTTATGGCAGTGGTTATGATAAATTTATGTTGCCTTCCGTAAGAAGTTACGGATTAAATGTGAAAATGCAATTCTAAAATTCTATAATGATGAAAAAAATATTTTTAATACTCAGCTTGCTCTCAATAGTAGCTTGTAAAGATGAAACTACCGAAAAAATTGCTCACCCCAATATTGACCAAAAGGTGTATTTTGTAGGCAATAAAGCACAAGAGGTATTTGTACAGCAATACCAAGAAAACCAATTGCAAAATGTAAAAGCCCGACTTATTTATCCGGCTGAGAAAAACCTTTTTGCAGATCTCCTTACAGGGGATGCGCAATATCTCGCTGATTATAATGAACGCTATGGCGTAAATTATAAATTATTACCTGCTGATAAGTACAATGTTGATGAAATTATAGTCTTTGGTAAAGGTGAAAGAGAAACTCCTATAAGAATTACTATAAAAAATCTCATTTTCGATGATGATGAAGTGTATGCCCTTCCCTTGCAAATTGTGAATAGAAAAAGCATACAAGCAATTGAAGGACAAGAACATTTGCTGTTGGTGATCCGTCCTAACAGATATAGTAAAGTGTTGAAAATGGGCACAACCTCGGTAACTTCTACCGAAATTCTTTCTTCAAGTAATGTTTTTCAGCAGTGGAGTTTTGAAACTACAGTGTATGTAGAAAGTCTTACAGGTGAAATACCAATTGTGGGACTCAATAAAAATACAGTAAATCCATTAGAAATAGCGTTTAAAAACGGACAATTACAAGCACAACTGAATGCTGTTACTGCTCTCGAAATTCCTACAACAGCTTTTGCTCCTCAAGTAAACAAATGGTATGCTCTATCGTTTACTTATGATGGTAACACTTTGCGTGCTTTTGTAAATGGCAAACCTGTTGCTACTCAATTGTTACAAGGAGGAGCTCTTCAGCTTAGAAATCTATATATAGCAGGTAGTAATCAGCGTTTGAGAGAGCTGCGCTTTTGGCGAAGAGCTCTTACCCAGCAAGAACTTAAAGCTAACCTATGGCATACTTTACCTACTAACAAAGACTTACAACTCTATTTGCCTCTCAATGGCAAAAAAATAGATTTTAATACCAAAGTGGTAACCGACGACGAAACACAACTTTGGGATTGGTCATCTTATGGAATGCCTACAATCAGTTTGCCTTCAGGAGCTTCTTTTGATAGTGCTACGGGCAATGGTTATAGATTTCCACCAGAAAATTAATAAATAAGCAAATTAGCCATTGGCTAATTTGCTAATTCAAATTTTACCCCTCTGAGTTCTTCAATCTGTTGTAACAAACGATGAATGATTTCCAATCCTGCCATATTTACTTCAAGGTCATAATGCCAATTTGTAAAGCGTTCAAAAGCAGAAAGTTGGTTGTAATGAAGGTAAGTAGTATTGTTGATAACCTCCGTTTGTATGAGTCCGCTGGAGGCTAAGTCGTCAAAAAAAGTAATTTCTATATTGTACAAACGAACGATGTCTTCTCTTGATATTCTCTCTTCCATAACTATGAATTTTTAAGTTGTTCAAACAATTCTTTTTGTTTCTCAGTAAGATTTTTAGGCAATTGTACTTGGTAAGTAACAAAGAGGTCGCCAAAGCTATCTTTTTGTTTGTATACGGGGAATCCCTTACCTTTGAGTCGCACTGTAGTACCGTTTTGGGTTTCAGGGGCAACCTTCATTTTTACCTTGCCACTTAGAGTCTCTATTTGCACCTCTCCACCTAACATAGCGGTATAAAGGTCGATGTTTACAGTTGTTTTTAGGTCGTTGCCATTGCGTTCAAACTGAGCGTCAGGTTCTATGTGGAAGGTAATGTACAAATCACCATTAGGACCTCCGTTATAGCCTTCTTGTCCGTGACCTTTGAGTTTGATTTGCAAACCTTCATATACTCCTGCTGGTACAGTTATACGTATGTTCTTGCCGTTCACCGTGAAGGTGCGTTGTTGGGTAGTAGCTACTTCTCGTAATGGGAGAGACATATCGGCATAAAGGTCTTGCCCTTTAAATTTACCTGAAGCACTGCTATAGCCTCTACCAAAACCACCTGTACGTCCTCCAAACATATCTCTAAAGAAATCGGAGTAATCCTCATTTGAATAGTTGCCTTCACCAAAACCTTCAAATCCTCCAAAACCGCCAAAACCACCACCTCGAGCATATTGCTGTTGTTGGGTTTTTTCATACTCCTCACCATGTTGCCAATGTTCACCGTACTTGTCATATTTAACACGGTTTTCAGGATTGCTGAGTACTTCGTTAGCCTCGTTAATTTCTTTAAATTTTTGCTCTGCTGTCTTGTCGTTGGGGTTCATATCAGGGTGATATTTTCGTGCCAATTTGCGGTAGGCTTTCTTTATATCATCTTGAGTAGCAGTTTTTTCTACTCCCAGTGTTTTATAGTAATCAATCATATTTACTAAAATTAAAGTACGCAAAAGTAATACTTTTTTTTTTATTTGTGATACGTAGTTTCCAATTATTTTGTAATTTTGCCCCCTGAAGAAAACTAAGTACCATTTTGTGAACACATCATATTTTAAACAATCGTTTTTTATTGTTTTGCTGGCTACCCTCATCTTTATAGGTTTTAAGGAGTTTTTGCCAGCACGCATATTTCCTGAAGCCAAAGCTATGGATAATGTAGTGGTAGATAGCTTGATGTTAGAAGCTATATCAGGTAAGGAAATTGATAAAGTGCTCAGTCAGGCAAATGATTCAATGGCTACTACTAAGAGATTGAAAAAATCCGATGAATATCTCTTTGCTTTTTTTAAGAAGTTACACGAACTCGAAACTACAAAAAAAGGAAAGATAAGAATAGGCTACTACGGCGATTCTATGACCGATGGTGACTTAATTGTACAGGATTTAAGAGCTCTCTTTCAAGATGCTTTTGGCGGACAAGGAATTGGATTTTTGCCTATTACTTCCGAGTCGGCTAAGTCTCGAGGAAGTGTATGGCACACTTATTCTAATACTTGGAAAACACAATCGTATGTAAATGTAAAACGCCCTAAACGTCCATTTGGGGTGTGTGGGCAAGTGTTCTTTACTCAAGGAAATGGCACTTGGGTTCAGTACAAATCATCTAACCAAAAACATATCAATCAACTGTATGCCCCCGTGCTATATTATGGTTCATCAGGCAATAAGGAAGCAAAAGTAGAAATTATATATAACGATACAGTAAAAGTAGTAAAACCTTTGTCAACTAATAAGTTACTGAATACTCTGTCTCTTACTGAAGGTCATAATACTAAGTCTGTACGTATCAATTTTATCAAATCTGATAGTATTCCTATCTATGGAGTGAGTTCAGGAGAACGACAAGGTGTATACGTTGATAACTTTTCAAGTCGTGGTAATTCAGGTTTGCCAATCTCTCTTTTCAATGTAGATTTGATGAACCGATTTGATGATGCTCTTGGCGGATATGACCTCATTGTGTTGCATTTCGGTGCTAATGTCCTAAACTATGGTACTTTGGATTATTCTTGGTATGAAAGAGGAATGACCAAAGTAGTAAACCAAATACGCGCTTGTTTCCCTAATACCTCTATTCTTATCGTCTCAACTGCTGATAAATCAACTAAGGTGAATATGGAAATGCAAACTGATAAAGCTGTAGTGCCTTTGGCAAATGCCCAACACAAATACGCACGCAATACTCATTCTGGTTTTATCAATTTGTACGAATTGATGGGAGGAAAAGGTTCTATGAAACAATGGGTAGAAGCAAATCCATCTCTTGCAAGCAAGGATTACACTCACTTCAATGCACGAGGTGCTAAAAAGGTTGCTCATTTGTTGTATAATAAATTGATGGAAGAATACGAACATTACAAAGACCCTCATAATACCCAAAAAGCTGATGCTTTTGGTGAAAAAATAAAAGAAATACAAGAAGTACATCCTACTACAGTTACAGCTACTACTGCTACTGCAGCTACAACTACACGTACAGAACAGCCTACACCACCAGTGAGACAACCAGCAGCAGAACCTGTACACCCCGTACAACAAACACCAGTATCACAACGTATTCCTAAAGATACTATGAAGCCAAAAAAAACAGATTTGTACGAATTGTAATACTAAAAACACTAATAACACACTAAAGAGGTATAATTATAATGAAAAAGAAACGCTTGGTAAAGAAAATCATAATGGGGAGCTGCCTGCTTTTTGGTGTAGTACACTACTTGAAAGCTAACTACGCCTCAGCGGAAAATTTTTCTCCCCCTTTGGCAGGCAAAGATACCCTTGCAGTTTATGCCAAAAATGAAGCTCCGAAAGAGTACAATAATATGTACAACACTTCGGCGCTAAACCCGTTTTTTGAAAAGTTAGCCACCTTAGAAAAATCTAAAGATCGCAAACTGAATATCGTACACATAGGCGACTCACACATCCAAGCTGATGTAATGCCCAATGTGATGAGACAGCGTTTGCAAGAAAGTTTTGGCAATGCAGGTTTAGGCTTGGTTTTTCCTTACTCTCTAGTCCGTACTAACGGCGGGCGCAATGTAAGTTTTACTTCTAATATCTCTTGGGAAGTTCAAAAAAATACTTCTTCACCTCTCGCAGGAATCACGGGTTACGCTCTTTCTACTAATAAGAAAGATTTCGTGATAGAACTGAACCTAAAAAATAAAGATTACGCTTTTAATACCCTTAAAATTATTACCCCTAAAAACCAACGTCAATTTGAGTTGGCAACCAATGTAGGGAAGGTAACTGCTCCTTTAAAACCTTCAGCTCCTAAGATGATTTCACATAAGGTAACCCAAGGAGAAACGCTTTATGCAATTGCTAAAAAATATCACACTACAGTAGCTTTATTGCAGAAAAACAACCATTTGAGAGGTAGTAACATCCGTATAGGGCAAGTATTACATATCGCTTCTACAAAAGGAATAGCAGGTGCTGTACCCGCTTCTACTCCTGCAACTAAAGTGGATATGAGCAATGCGACTATCCTCAAAGCTAATTCACTTTATAACTACTATGCTTATGAAAATTTAAATGTTTCTGATAAAATATACTTAACCCCTAATACCGAAAGCAGTTCATATACGCTTAATGGTATAGTACTTGAAAATGACCAAAAAGGAATTATTTATCACACTATAGGTGTGAATGGAGCACATTTTTCTGATTACAACAAATCTGAATTGTTCTTTGAACAAATAAGTGCTCTCGAACCCGATTTGATAGTGATTTCCTTGGGGACTAATGAGGCTTATGGTAGACTTGCTCCTGAAAGATACGATGCCGAGGTGATGAAGTTTATCAACACTATACGCACTCAGTATGGCAACTGCCCCATTATACTCACTACTCCTCCTCCTTTTTTGTATAGAAAAAAAAGTACCACTTCATTGTGTGTAGAATACGCTGATACATTGATAGACAACGCTGTAAAGGATGACTATAGTGTGTTCGACCTCTATCGTGCCTTAGGGGGTAATGAAGCAATGAGTAGATTTATTCAACAAAACCTTATCGCAGGTGATCGCGTACATTATACCAGAGATGGTTATTTAGAACAAGGTGCGCTTTTCTTCGATGCTCTTATGAGTAATTACCTAAACTACAAAAAACAATCTAAACACTCTTTTAAATCCATTTTAAATTGAATACAGCAACATTAGCCCAATGGTTTACCGATAATTTTAGCTTCACAACTGAACAAGTAAAACAATGGTTTACCTATAACCCCAATCACCCTCTACTATTTAATAGCAGTTTGTTTTTGGGGCTATTTTTGGTGTTTTATTTAGTGTACATTTTCACTAAAAAACACGTCCATTTCCGTACGGTATATGTTACCTTATTTTCACTGTTTTTTTATTACAAAGCAGGGGGTAATTACTTTGTACTACTAATACTCTCTTCCGTATTAGACTATTTTTTTGCTGGACAGATTTACAAAACCCAAAAACCTGCTGCGCGAAAATTCTTCTTGGCGGTGAGTATGATAACCAATCTGGGGATATTGTTCTATTTTAAATATACAAACTTCCTTATCGATAGTTTTAACGCTATTTTCCAAAGCAATTTTGCGCTGATGGATATCATATTGCCAGTAGGGATCTCGTTCTATACTTTCCAAACGATGAGTTACACGATTGATGTATATCGCCGTGAAATAGAACCAGCTAAGAGTTTTTTAGACTTCGCTTTCTTTGTGTGTTTCTTCCCTCAGTTGGTAGCAGGACCTATTGTAAGAGCAAAAGATTTTATTCCACAAATATACAAAAAGCTCACTCTCACTAAAGAAGAAACCTCATTGGCTCTTTTCCTTATCATAGGAGGATTACTCAAAAAGGCTGTGATTTCCGATTATATTTCACTAAACTTCGTAGATAGGGTTTTCGAGGCTCCCAATAGTTATACTCCTTTTGAAAACTTAATGGCAGTCTACGGTTATTCGTTACAAATTTATTGTGATTTTTCAGGTTATTCCGATATGGCGATAGGGTTAGCCCTATTGATGGGCTTTACGTTGCCTATAAACTTCCGTACGCCTTACCAATCTAAAAATATTACCGAATTTTGGCGACGTTGGCATATCTCACTTTCAACGTGGTTGAAAGACTATTTGTATTTCTCGGTAGGAGGGAACAGACGAGGTACTTTCTGGGGCTACTTTTTCCCTACTTTATTTTTTGGAGCTACACTATTTTGGGCAGTAAAAATGTACAACACTACTCCTATACCGCTTTATATTGTAGCAGGGGCGATAATAGTATTTGTATTAGCTATTCTAATAGCCAAAGATAGAAAAAAATCAGTGCGTAGCCATTTCAACCAAATGACAACGATGCTCTTAGGAGGATTATGGCACGGGGCTAATTTGCGTTTTATCATTTGGGGAGCTCTTCACGGACTTGCCTTAGCTGTGCATAAAACTTTTATGGACTTTTTCCCTGCTAAAAAAGAAGATGAGAAGAAAGGTTTCTTCAGTAGTACTGCCAATGTGATATTTGTGATAATTACCTTTCACTTTGTGGCTTTCTGTTGGATATTTTTCAGAGCAAAAGACTTTGATATTGCCCTTACAGTGATGAATAATATTGCAGAACTACAATTCGATTGGCACAAATGGCAAACTATTATTCAGGGGTATAGAAATGTATTCCTACTAATGGCAATAGGCTTTGTATGGCATTTCTTCCCTCAAAATATGAACGATCAACTGAAGAATTTCTTTGGTAGTATGCCTATACTTTTCAAAGCAGTGATAGTGGCACTCACTTTCTGGGTAGTATATGCTACTGCCTCCAGTGGGGCACAACCTTTTATATACTTCCAGTTTTAAGAATAAGAAATAAAAAAGGCTTCGCTAACTCATAGCAAAGCCTTTTTTACTTTTCACTTTTCATTTCCATAGCTATCAAACTCCTTCATAGGAATTTTCTTTCCATCAAAGTTGATGTTTTTAAGTTCATCAGCTATGTCACTACCTTTGCCTACGATGATGATTCTGAAGTTTTTTAATAGAAAATAACTATTAGCAACTCGTTGTACATCTTCTTTAGTTACTGCATTAATCTTGGCGATATAGTTCTTGTAAAAATCTTCAGGTAGGTTGCGCACTTTTATATTGATGGCGTAATTAGCAATCGTCTGTGGGCGTTCAGTAGCTAATACAAACTGACCTAAATACTGTGCTTTGGCTTGTGCTAACTTCTCTTCACTCACTATAGTAGTTTGTATGCGTTTTACTTCTTTGAGTATCTCGCTAATAGCAGGTGCTGTTACGGCGTTGCCTACTTTGGTTTTGATGCTGAAACTACCTTTTGTCCATTTATCGGTTTTGAAAGTAGAAAAAGCTCCGTAAGTATAGCCGTGTTCTTCGCGCAAATTCATATTGATATAACTACTAAAATCTCCACCTAAAATACTATTGGCTACTAATAGTGGAAAGTAATCAGGGTGCGACATCTTGAGGTCGATGAGGTTTGTGACTTGTATTTCCGATTGTACTGCGCTGGGCAAATCTATAAAGTTAATTTGCGTTTCACTCACATTCTCAGGGATATATAAATTAGGAGTTTCTTCTGAATAAGGTTGCCAATCAGCGAAATGTTCGTTTACTAAAGTAATTACTTCTTCGGGGTTTACATCACCCGTAACTACTAAATAGGCATTGTTAGGCACAAAACGCTTGCGGTAATAGTTGGTTACATCGTCTAAGGTGAGGGCAGCAATCTGGGCTTCAGTAATGTATTCGCCGTAAGGGTGAGCCGTAGTGTAGCGCAAGGTTTGCCGTACGCGTTTCATAATCACCTCAGCATTGCTTTCGTTAGCACGGATACTTTGGATAATGCGTGCTTTTTCTTTTTCCATATCCTCCTCAGTGAAGTTAGGGTGCAGGGCTGCATCGGCAATGAGCGCTAATACTCGCGGGAAATATTTAGAGAGTACTTGAGCGTATGCACCATTAGGAGCGATAGAGAGTGTTGCAGCGAGATAGTCTATTTCCTCGTTAAAATCGTCTTTATTGATAGAGGTAGAGCCATTGCCCGCCATTAGTGAAATAAGGTCGGAAATTCCCTTTTTTTCTTTTTCTAATTCTGGACATTCGTCTAAAGAGAGTCGGATGCCTACTTGAGGAAGTTGGTGGTTTTCTACTATCAATAATGTGAGTCCGTTCGGAAAACTATGTGTAATAGGAGTTCCTAAATTGATGATAGGAGCAGCTCCTGAAGGAGGTTGTATAGAGCGGTCTATATGTGTCATTTTTGTTTACTTATTGAACTGAAGGTAAATAATTGAGGTCTAAACGTTGTTTTTTGTCTAAATACTTGCGAGCAGCCTCTCTAATATCCTCACGAGTAATAGTACGGTAGTGGTCTATGGCTTTGTTGATGAGGTTTGTATCTTTATAGAAAGTATAGTTATCAGCTAAAGAGAGGGCAATTCCTTCCATATTGCTGTTTTGAGCCACAAAGTTAGCCTCTATTTGGTTCTGTAACTTTTCATATTCTCGTTCACTGATGAGTTCAGTTTGTAGTCTTTCAATTTCCTCATCCATTTCTTGTGCTAAAGTTTCTAAACTCACCCCGTCCATAGGGAGCGCTCCCATTATATAAACGCCATAATCTTCTTGAGCATCCGAAAATGCCAATACCTGTAAAGCTGTTTGGTGTTCGTCAATCATTTTTTTGTACAGACGAGCACTTTTGCCATCGGTAAGGATATTAGAAAGCAGGTCAATAGTATACGAATCTTTGTCCGTCATTGCAGGAGTGCGATAGGCATATAGTTTAAGAGGAATTTGAATGTTAGGGTCATATTCAGTTACCTCAATAGTTTCAGTGATAGGAGCTTCTTCTATTTTGTTGCGTTGTATCACATTACCCGTATTAGGAATCGTTGCGAAGTATTGCTCTATCCATTCTTTGGTAGTTGGTGTATCAAAATCGCCAGCTACTACTAATACCGCATTGTTAGGATTGTAGAATTTCTTTTTGAAAGCGATGAATTCTTCTAAACTGGCAGCATCTAAATGCTCTACTTCACCAATCACTGTGCCGGAGTAGGGGTGTTTTTTAAAAAGGTAAGGATTGATAGCTGAACGATACATTATTCTACCGTAAGGAGCGTTGTCTATACGTTGGTTTTTCTCTTCTTTTACCACTGAATTTTGAGTACTTACTCCAATCTCATTGATAACCGGGTGGAGCATACGTTCAGCTTCCATCCACAAGCCTAATTGCAGGTTGTTAGAGGGAAAAACTTCGTAATAATACGTTTTGTCTTGTGTTGTAAAGGCATTGTTATGCCCGCCATTTGCCGATACAATATCAAACCATTTGCCACGTGCAATATTTTGAGTACCTTCAAAGAGGAGGTGTTCAAAAAAGTGTGCAAAGCCGGTGCGGGTAGGGTCTTCGTCTTTAGCACCTACGTGGTACATTACCCCTATAGTTACCACAGGGGCGGCATTATTAGGGTGAAGAATTATGTGTAGTCCATTAGGGAGGTCGTATTCTTCAAATATGAGAGATTGAGCCATAGTTAATTTGTGAATTTGTCGATGAGTTAATCAGAAAAAAACTTTGCTAAAGCCTTTTATAGCCTTAGCAAAGTTATTAATCAATATGAAAAAAGTCTCTGTTATAGATTTGCGTTGATAAGTTCTTTTATCTTAGCCTCAGAAGGGCGAGGAGCATTGATGTTGATAAGTTTTCCATCTTTGCTTACCAAGATAAAACGTGGAATACCTGTAAGGTCGTAGTTTTCAGCGAAATCAAGTGCCATTTGAACATTTTTATGCAATTGTACACCAGTTAATTTTTCGGTGGTTACTGCATTTTTCCAAGCCTCTTTGTTTTCATCTACTGAAATGCTTACAAAAGTGATGTCTTTATCTTTGTATTCTTCTTGTAGTGCTTTTAAAGCAGGTATTTCTTTACGGCAAGGTACACACCAAGTTGCCCAAATATCTATGTAGAGTAGTTTGCCTTTGAGACTTTCAGAACTAATAGTCTTTCCATCTATATCTTGAGCTTCAAAAGCTGGAAAAGGATTACCATCTTTTAGGCGCTCGAGGTTAGCCAAACGTTTGTTAATTTCCGCAACACCTTCAGCATCTTTTACATTGGCTTTTACTATTTCAGCTAGTTTTTTGTTGTTTTCTGGAGTGTTTGCTACCGAAATACCACTGATAAGCGATCGTGAAAGGCTTTTTTTGATGTTTTCAGATTTGAGAGTTTCAAAGTGTTTTATTACTTTATCCCAAGGATTTTCATCCTCTTTGGCACTTTGGTATTTTTCGTAAAAGTTACTTATAACTAAAGCTTTGTAATAGGCATAGACATCAAAGTCCTGAGAGAGGTCGTAGTTCACACGAGCCAATTCATCAGCTATTTCTTTAGGAAGTTTTACTTCTTCACCTGTAAGTTCTTGGTGAGCACCCTCGTAAAGGTTTTTGATGTAAAGCAATTCATAATTGATAGCTTTAGTTTCTGTAGTTACAAACTTTTTAGAGAGTTCTTTTTCGCCATTGAGGAGGTTGAGGTACTGCTGCCCTATTGCTATGATACTCTTTTTGAAGTCTTCAGGTTTTTGGGCAAAAGTTTTTTCTAATCCGTTTTGTATTTGGAAGTAAAGGGCGTTTTTCTTTTGTAAATAGTTGTTGATATCTACATTAGCTCCAGTGAAAGTGGCTGCAATAGGATTACTATTGAGGTTGATATTCACAGTTGTTTCTTTTCCTTTTTCCAAATAAACAGGAATTTGAACACCATACATAGGGTTTCCAATTGTGTAATAAAAGTAGTTAGTAGCTACTTTCAAAGTATCGCGGAAAGTCCCGTCTTGATTGATATGTAAATCGGTCTTGAAATCACCTCCTGTAACATTAAGAGGCAGACCGTTATAGCTATCAATTTTACCAGATAGCACGATGTAATCAGCTCGTTCACCACAAGCTACAAAGCCTAAAGAGGCTAACGACAAAATAAATAGTTTTTTCATTACAATTTGATGAAATATATAAATTAGGTTGCGAAGGTACAAAGTTTTTTTTGAATGGCAAAAAAAAAAATAAATTAAAGGTTTGAAAATTTGTTCATTAACTAATTAGTTTGTACTTTTGCAATTGAGAATTAACCTAAATTTAAAAATTAGGTTTTCTAATTAAAAAAACATACTATAAAAATTATTTAAAAAGAAATGAGAAAAACTTTTTTAAGCGTTAGCGCTTTCGTGCTTTTATCAGTTTCGGCTGTTGCACAAGTAAAGGATATCAGTTTTGCAGTAGCACCTACTGCTGACTATGTGTGGTTACCAAAGAAAACAGCTGTAACTAATGGCTTTATGGCAGGAGGTTATGTAGGTTTTGGTTTTGGTAGAAATTTAGAACTATTAGGTTCTTATAAACATTCAATAGGGTTGAAATCAACTCTTGATGGTTATGATGCTCCTGCTGCTATTAGCAATGTATTTGAAGCTAAAGATGTATCTATATATCGCTGGGGTGGAGAGCTAAAGGGCAATATTCCAATGACCTATTCTTTTCAACCTTATGTTACTTTAGGTTCAGGCATGCAAACTATCAAAGCTAATGATTTAAGTCAAAATCAAGTGTATTTTGGTTTAGGAATAGGTTCTAAATTTAATCTTGCCCGCCGTCTTACTTTAAATATTGAAGCTAAAGCTACTCACTTTTCATTAGACTCTAGAAATATACTTTATAAACCAACAGAAGCTAACACATCAGCTTACAATAGTTGGATAAACAATAATGTAGAAGATAAAAGTCATTTAGCATGGAGTGTAGGTGCAGGTTTAGAACTTTACTTAGGAGGTCGCAATCCTAATGAATTAACCGAGTTAGACCAAGTATACACAAGTCTAAAAGGTTTTAAAGTAGTGATAGAACCTACTTTGGGTTACTTAAACTTCAGCGATGACAGCAATTTGCGCGATGCCTACTTTGGAGGTTTGGCATTGGGAGTAGATTTCACTGAGTACATAGGTGTTAGAGGTTACTATCACCGTGCTATGAAAGATGAGAAATTCTCTGCTGAGTTTGATAAACTATCCATATATGGGGGAGATTTCTTAGCCCGATTGAATGTAGCCAAAGGAGTAGTTCCTTATTTGCAAATAGGTGTGGGTTATATGAAAGTAGGCGATGACTATGTAGGCAAGGTAGTTAGCAATACCAATACCTCAGGCCTTTTTGCCAAAGGAGGTGTAGGATTAGCAATACCTTTAGGAAAACGTGTTGAGCTTTTTGGAGTAGCTAATTTGATGTACACTACTCGTAATGAAGATGTATCTTCTGCCTTGAGTTCAGTACATAAATTGCAAAGCAATGTATTTTACAATGCAGGAGTAAGAATTAAGTTGGCTAAATCAGTAGAAAAAGAATTGTACGAGCAAGAATTAGGTGCTGCCGAAGCTGAAAAAGTTTGGGTTGCTACCCCTACAACTACAACAAATGTTGCCTCTACTACTTCTCCTGTTTCTCCTGAAAAACGAAACTTAGCTTACTACAACAGCCAGATAACTGCTGCTGAAAAACAACTACAAATGGCTTACCAAAATGGTGATACTGCAAATGCTAACCGTTTGTTAAAAGAAAAACAACAGTGGGAAAATCTTAGAAATACCTATGTAGCTGAGCGTTTGCCTTATCCAGCTTCAGAGCAAGTGCGTTTAGTGCGTATGACTCCTGAAGAACTACAACAGCTAATAAACGATGTAGTAAAACGCATTAGAGAAGGAGAAGTAAAAAGTCCTGAACAACGTATTGACCGATTGGAAAAACTTCTTTTGGAAATGCAAGATTCAAAAGGTGAAATTCAAGAAGAGAAAATAGAAATACCTGCATCAAAATAACTATGAAGTATATCTATTACATTATAGGGGGGCTATTATTGTGTGTACATAGTATGTATGCACAAGTAGCCCCCAATAAAACAAAAACAGAGATAGTAATGACGGTAGATGAACTGCAATACTTATTAGAACAAATAGGAAGAGCAGAACTCACTAATCTCAGAGATAAGGAGTTGGACAGTATGCTATCGGCTGTAAAATACAAACAAAAAGAGATGCCTTACACTTCGGCAGTAGCTGAAGAGAGTAAATTTGCTACCAAAAGCCCAACTGTAGCAGTAGGAACAGCAAGTAATACTGCAGTAGCACGCACGGCAACTAATACAGCTGCAATGCGTACAGCTACCAACACTGCTATCGCACGTAACACTGCAATACCTCGCACAGCAAGTACTACAACCTCTCGTGTAATGCCTCGCACTACAGTGGCTCCTATGGCAGTATCTCAAACGGGAAGTAGTACTACTGCTATCGCACAACAGGTGGCGCAATTGTCGAAAAGTGTAGATCAGTTACGCAAGCAACAACAATTGCTCTTAGCTGCTTTGGCTGCGAATACAGGAGTAGGAATAGCTACAAAAAATGCACGTGCAACAACAGTTACACCTACAACAGCATCTCAAACTCCTATAGTAGTCCAAAATGTAACAGCTACAGGAGTACCTATGCAAATTTCGGCTGAAAGGCGAAGTGAATTGGAACAGTTGTTAGCTGCGTATGGACATAAAAAAGCTGTACTTTATTTTGCTAATAACAAGTCAGAGCCCTTAACTTACGACCCTACTACTATAGATGAAATGGTAACGATGCTAAAAACACATCCCGAGTTATCAATACTCTTAGAAGGCTACGCAAGTGAGGTAGGAAGTGTTGCATATAACAATGTCTTGTCGATGCAACGTGCTGTAAATGTAGCTCAAATATTAAAAGCTAAAGGAATAAGTAGCGAACGTATATTAACTGCTTTTAAAGGAATAGACCCACAAGTTACTCCAGCTGAAGCAAGACGTGTAGAGCTAAGAGTTGTTATCCATAGCTATTAGCCATTTGATTGACAATTAGTAATTGATAATTGCTAATTGTCAATTTTTTCTTATCTTTGCCCCCTAAAATAAATAATAATGTTTCATAAAGAAGGTTTTAAGATTATTCTCGTAACGCTATTCATAGTGATAGGAGTATCACTAATAGCGCATTATTTTGTTGATATACTATGGCTTAAGAAAGGTATACAACTCTTGGCTATTGTATTTCTTATAGCTATTCTACAGTTTTTTAGAAATCCTAAACGCGTAACACCTCGAAACGACCAGCATATCATAGCCCCCGTAGACGGCAAGGTGGTGGTGATAGAAGAAGTGTTTGAAAAAGAGTATTTCAAAGATAAACGCTTGCAGGTTTCCATCTTTATGTCGCCTATCAATGTACACGTAACACGTTATGCATTAGGGGGTAAAGTTACTTATAGTGAGTATCACCCAGGTAAGTACTTGGTAGCATGGCATCCAAAAGCTTCAGAAGAAAACGAACGTACTACCGTAGTGGTAGATAATCCTGTATTTGGAGAAGTGTTATACCGACAAATAGCAGGAGCCTTGGCAAAACGCATAGTAAATTATGCCAAAGTAGGTGACACTGCTGTACAAGGAGAAGACGCTGGATTTATCAAATTTGGGTCGCGTGTAGATGTGTATTTACCTTTGGGAACTAAAGTGAAAGTAAAATTGGGCGATAAGGTAAAAGGAGGCGTGCAAGTGATTGCTGAAAAATAAAGCTATTCTACTATGAAAAAATATATCTTTTCAATAGCACTCATCGCAAGTTCTTATGTTTCTGCTCAAATTGATACCCTTGCTACAAACGCTACTAAGGACACTCTTAGTATAGTGGCAGTAGGCGATGTGATGATAGGTTCAGGGTTTCCTGAAGGATATCTTCCTAAAGATGATGCTGTTGAGAGCTTTAAATACGTAAAACCTTATCTAAAAGGTGATATTGTATTTGGAAACTTAGAAGGAGCAATTCTTGATAGTGGAACTTCTGATAAATGCAAAAACTCAGCTGAAGGTACTTGTTATGCTTTCCGGATGCCCGACCGCTATGGTAAAATTATCAAAGAGGCAGGTTTTAACTTGATGAGTACTGCCAATAATCACGCTAATGATTTTGGTGAAAAAGGGCGACGCAATACAGCTAAAATACTTGATGAAGTAGGTATATATCACGCAGGACCAGTAGAGAATAAATCGGTTATATTTGAGAAAGAAGGTGTGAAATATGGTTTTTGTGCTTTCTCGCCTAATAGCAATATGTTATCGGTGAACAATATCGACCAAGCTACTGATTTAGTAAAAGAATTACGCCCTCAAGTAGATATTGTGATCGTATCGTTTCACGGAGGGGCTGAGGGCTCTAAAAATACTCGTGTACCACGCGCTAATGAAATTTTCTTTGGTGAAAACAGAGGAAATGTCTATAAATTCGCACATTCGGTAATAGATGCAGGAGCTGATATTGTATTAGGGCACGGGCCTCACGTAACACGTGCTGTGGAAGTATATAACGGTAAGTTTATTGCCTATAGTATGGGTAACTTCAATACCTATGGACGATTTAATTTGCAAGGAGCTAATGGCATAGCGCCTTTATTAAACATCAAAATCAACTGCAAGGGCGATTTCCTCTATGCCGATGTGCTCTCTGTAAAACAAACCAAAGCCAATGGATTGTTACTTGATGATGATTGTAAGGTTTTTGAAGAGATGAAACGACTTACAAAACTTGATTTTCCTGAAACTCCTTTACACTTTGAAAACGACAAAATACAACTGAAAACTTTAACTAACTAACGACTAATAACTAAAAACTAATAAATATATAAATGGGAAGAGCATTTGAATTTAGAAAAGCCCGCAAATTTAAACGTTGGGCTGCAATGGCAAAGACATTTACCCGCATAGGGAAAGACATTGTAATGGCTGTGAAAGAAGGGGGACCTCACCCCGAGAGTAACTCGCGCTTACGTGCCGTGATACAAAATGCCAAAGCCGCCAATATGCCCAAAGAAAATATTGAGCGCGCCATCAAAAAAGCAAGTGAAAAAGATACTGCTAACTATAAAGAAGTACTCTTTGAAGGGTATGCCCCTCACGGTATTGCCGTGCTCATCGAGACAGCCACCGATAACAATAACCGCACTGTGGCGAATATCCGTAGTTACTTCAATAAGTGTAATGGGACTTTAGGTACCTCAGGATCAGTAGAATTTATGTTCGACCACACTTGTAACTTCCGTATCAATGCTACGGGCATAGATCCTGAAGAATTGGAACTCGAAATGATAGACTTTGGAGCTGAAGAAGTGTTCGTAGATGAAGATGGTATACTCATTTATGCCCCTTTTGAGAGTTTTGGTGCTATCCAAAAAGAATTAGAAGGTCGTGGTATAGAAATCTTATCCTCTGGATTTGAACGTATTCCACAAACAACTAAAGAACTCACCCCTGAAGAACAAGCTGATGTTGAAAAACTTTTGGAAAAAATCGAAGAAGATGAGGATGTCCAGAATGTTTACCACACTATGAAAGAAAGTGAGGAGTAACAATGAGTTTAACCTCTAAATTTGGCATTCCCACCCTTTTATGTACTTAGGGGTGGGAATGCTTGCTTATAAATCCCCTTTTTACAAAGTAAAAAACTTTTTTAAAACCCAACATAATGAAATCCATTATCATCGACCCTTATTACACTCTTATTATTGCTACCCTTGTATTATTGGTAGGGCGCTTATTAGTAACCAAAGTAAAAATCCTACGTGATTTCAACATACCAGAACCCGTAGCAGGTGGACTATTAGCTGCTGTTATCATCTATCTGTTGTATATCAAATACGAGATTTCATTAGACTTCAGTACAAACCTACAAGATGCTTTTATGCTCTTTTTCTTCTCTTCTATTGGGCTTAGTGCCGATTTCTCCCGACTAAAAGCTGGTGGTAAAGGGCTTATCATTTTCTTAGGAGTAGTAGCTCTGTTTATTATCGTACAAAACTCGGTAGGAGTAGGTTTGGCAAGCGCATTGGGACAAAATCCTATTATGGGCTTGATTACAGGCTCTATCACACTTACGGGCGGACACGGAACGGCAGGTGCTTGGGGTAAGATATTAGAAACTAAATATAATATTGAAGGAGCAACGACTCTCGGTATGGCTTCAGCTACTTTCGGGTTAGTACTCGGTGGTCTCATAGGTGGTCCTGTAGCACGCAAATTGGTGAACAATTTAGGAAAAAAACCTGTAGAAAAACAAAATGACAACGCTGTTGATGCTGTAGTAGAAGTCTTTGAAAATGCAGGTAAACAGCGTTTGATTACATCAAAATCGGCAATAGAGACAATGGCGCTTTTTGCCGCTTGTCTGTCGTTTTCGGCTATAATGGTATCTCCTACGGTAACGGCTTGGTTGCCAGAAAAACTTACTATTCCACAATTTGTTTGGGCTTTATTTTTTGGGGTTCTCTTGCGTAATATACTCACCAATGCCTTCAAAGTAAATATGTTCGACCGTGCTATAGATGTATTTGGCAATGCTTCACTCAGTCTGTTTTTAGGCATCGCTCTAATTAACTTAAAACTCTGGCAACTTTTTGATATAGCACTACCAATGTTTATCATCTTAGCAGTACAAACTTTTGTAATGTGCACGTATGCCTATTTTGTTACTTTCCGTCTAATGGGAGCTAATTACGATGCAGCGGTACTCTGTGCAGGACATTGTGGTTTTGGTTTAGGAGCTACCCCTACAGCAGTAGCTAATATGCAGTCGGTTACTGAGCGTTTTGGAGCTTCGCACAAAGCTTTTTTGATTGTGCCAATGGTAGGAGCGTTCTTTATAGATTTTATCAACGCCTTTATCTTGACTACTTTTATAGGTTTCTTACAATAGTTGTTAGAATGAAAAAATTGATAGATTATACAGAAACATCTATCCCAAGAGGAACTATATTCAAATGTAAAGGAATATATCCTTATGAAGAAGTTGTATATTTTCTATTATGTGAATTAGGTGATAGTTACGGTTTAATGGTAATCTCGGGGTATAAAGCAGGATTAACTTACGTGCTTTTCCCTAAAGAATCTATACCAGAAGGTTACAAATTCGGACTAAGAGCAGATTGGCTAAAGGAAAATTGGCAAAAATGGGGCTATATAGATTGCCAACTAAAAGATGTTTATATCTGCGAGAATACCGAAATTTTTTCTCTATTATAGTAAATCAGAATTGGTTTACAAATTTTGCGTCACTACACTTTGCCAAAGTTGATTACTCTGAAAATCAATTACTTTTAGAGTATGTTACGTGGAAAAACTATACTTGCAAACGCCCTTAGAAGTGAGAGTTCATTTATTCGCAATCTGTTTGTAGAATAAAGAGAATGAAAAACTTACTTTTTTAGTGTAAACCTATTTCAGGATATGACAACTATCCTCTATCTCCTAATCTCTATTCCCTAACTCCTGAAAAAATTAATATTTTTTTAACTATTATTTTTTCGTTACAATTATCTTTCGTACTTTTACGCCCTAAATTTAACTAATTACTAATATTTGTATGGATAAAATGATGTTATATTTACCGTTAGTCCTTGCTATTCTTGGACTTATCTTTATGATTGTGAAGGCTTCGTGGGTGAACAAACAAACCACAGGCAATGAGCGAATGCAAAGTATTTCCAAAAGTATCAAAGAAGGGGCAATGGCATTTCTCAATGCTGAGTACCGCATTTTGGGTATTTTTGTGATTATTGCTTCTATTGCTCTATTTATTGTTTCTCGTATGGTAGAAACTTCTCACTGGCTTATTGTAGTAGCTTTTGTGTGTGGAGCTTTCTTCTCTGCCTTAGCGGGAAATATCGGGATGCGTATTGCTACCAATGCTAATGTACGCACTACCGAAGCGGCTCGCACTAGCTTGCCAAAAGCTTTGAGAGTATCCTTTGGAGGTGGTACTGTAATGGGATTAGGAGTAGCAGGTTTAGCTGTATTGGGCTTGAGCTTGTTCTTCATTCTTTTTGTAAACACTTTTGTAGGAGGAGGCAAACCTTTCTACGACGAAATGACTCTTGTACTCGAAGCCTTAGCTGGTTTCTCACTTGGTGCTGAGTCTATTGCGCTCTTTGCTCGTGTAGGTGGTGGTATTTACACTAAAGCTGCCGATGTAGGAGCTGACCTCGTAGGTAAAGTAGAAGCTGGTATCCCTGAAGACGACCCTCGTAACCCTGCTACTATTGCCGATAATGTAGGTGATAACGTAGGTGACGTGGCTGGTATGGGTGCTGACTTGTTTGGTTCGTATGTGGCTACTGTGCTTGCTTCAATGGTATTGGGTAACTATGTGATTAAAGATATAGCAACTGCCAATGGTGGTGCTTTCACCGATGCTTTTGGTGGTTTAGGTCCTATCTTATTGCCGTTAGTAATTGCTGGTGTAGGTATCATTGCTTCAATTATTGGTACTTTCTGTGTAGGTATCAAAAACAACGATGCTAAAGAAAAACAAGTACAAAGTTCACTAAATACAGGTAACTATGTAGCTTTAGCGCTTACTTTAGTAGCTTGCTATTTCCTTATCAAATATATGTTGCCCGAAACTATCCAAATGAGTTTCTTTGGTGAAGGAGTAAAAGAAATTGCAAGTATCAATGTATTCTACGCAACTATCGTAGGTTTGGCAGTAGGCTTACTCATTTCAGCTATTACTGAACATTTTACAGCTTTGGGTAAAAAACCGGTATTGAATATCGTACGCAATTCATCTACTGGAGCTGCTACCAATATTATTGCAGGTTTAGCTACTGGTATGAAATCTACCTTTGGTTCTGTATTGCTTTTTGCTGTAGCTATTTGGGGGTCTTACTCTTTAGCTGGTTTCTATGGTGTAGCGATTGCCGCATCAGCAATGATGGCAACTACTGCTATGCAATTGGCTATCGATGCTTTTGGTCCTATTGCTGATAACGCTGGTGGTGTAGCCGAAATGAGTGAATTGCCAAAAGAAGTACGTCAACGTACTGATATTTTAGACTCAGTAGGTAATACTACTGCTGCGGTAGGTAAAGGCTTTGCAATTGCTTCAGCTGCACTTACTGCTTTAGCTTTATTCGCTGCTTATGTAACCTTTACAGGTATTTCTGGTATCAATATTTTCAAAGCAAACGTATTAGCTGCTTTGTTTATCGGAGGTATGATTCCAGTAATCTTCTCAGCCTTGGCAATGCAATCAGTAGGGAAAGCTGCTATGGATATGGTGAACGAAGTACGTCGCCAATTCCGCGAAATCCCTGGTATTATGGAAGGTAAAGGTACTCCAGAGTATGGCAGATGTGTAGATATTTCTACCAAAGCTGCTTTACGCGAAATGATGTTACCTGGTGCAATTACTATCATCACTCCTATTATCATCGGTTTTGTGATGGGAGCTGAAGCTCTTGGCGCTTATATGGCTGGTGTAGCTGTATCAGGAGTTGTATGGGCTATCTTCCAAAACAACGCTGGTGGTGCTTGGGACAATGCTAAGAAATCATTTGAAGCAGGTGTTGAAATCAACGGACAAATGACTTACAAAGG
The DNA here is from genome assembly GCF_937936315.1 of uncultured Capnocytophaga sp. Lineage (GTDB taxonomy): Bacteria > Bacteroidota > Bacteroidia > Flavobacteriales > Flavobacteriaceae > Capnocytophaga. Next base: position 117,565 of record NZ_CALGWU010000039.1, read on the forward strand.
TTCTGACGCTCATAAAGCAGCCGTTACTGGTGATACAGTAGGTGACCCATTCAAAGATACTTCAGGTCCTTCAATGAATATCCTTATCAAACTCACTTGCTTGGTAGGTTTAGTAATCGCTCCTATCTTGGGTGGACATACTGCTGATGCTTCAGGTACTCCTATAGAAGCTCAAATCCGTCAAGGTGAAGGTGAGGAAATGATGCCTGTAGACGAAGTAGTAGTAATAGATGGTATGCTTAACGCTGATGGTAACTTCGAGTACAATGTAGGTGATTTATTCCAATTGAGCCTTTTCGATAATACAATGTTAGAAGTAGGTAAAAATTCATCTGAAGCTCACCTCGTGAAATTGATAGAAGATAAAAGTCTTACTACTCCAGAACAATTCAAAGAAAACTGGATTACTTTGGATAGAACTTACTTCAAAACAGGTAGTGATGAACTTACTGAAGGTTCTGAACAACAATTAAAGAACATTGTAGCTATTTTGAAAGCCTATCCTAAGGTGGCTATTCGTTTAGGAGGTTACACTGATAACACAGGTAGCGCTGAAGGTAACTTGAAACTTTCAGAAAGACGTGCTAATTCAGTGCTAAACAAATTAGTAGCATTAGGTGCTAACAAAGCACAATTGAGCGCTCAAGGTTATGGTCAAGAACACCCTATTTGCGAAGCTAACGACACCGATGAGTGCAAAGCTAAAAACAGACGTATTGACATACGTTTGACTGCTAAATAGCAAAATATTTTAGTTACTATATAACCTCAAAAGGGGTGTTTGAGGAAGTTCTTTCCTTGAACACCCTTTTTATAATCACCTAAAAACTATGAAATTACCTTTATTTTTAGCAGCTATATTACTCACTGCTTTGGTAGGCTGCAACGATTCAAAGACTTCAAAAATGACAGAAAACACAGAGAACAATCCGCTATTGGTAGAAAGCACTTTGCCTTATGGTGCTCCCGACTTCTCAAAAATTAAAGACGAGCATTACCGTCCCGCCTTGCTCAAGGGAATGGCTTTGCAAAACGAACGTATTGCTGCTATCGCTAATAGCAACGAAGCGCCTACTTTTGAGAATACGATTATCGCTTTAGAAAAAAGTGGGGTAGAATTTGAGCGTGCTTCAGCGGTATTCAATGCCTTAACTGAGGCAAATACTAATGATACTTTAAAAGTATTGCAAAAAGAACTATCACCTAAGTTTGCCGAACACGCCGATGGCATTCACCTGAACGAAAAACTCTTTGCGCGTATCAAAGCCTTATACGATAAACGTGAGAGCTTGAATTTAGATGCTGAATCGCTTAAATTGTTAGAAAATTACTACGAAGATTTTGTAGTAGCAGGTGCTAACCTATCGGCTACTGATAAAGAAACTCTTAAAAAGTACAATAGTGAGTTAGCTTCTTTAGAAACTGATTTCAACCAAACGCTTTTAGAAGGCTCATTGGCAGCCGCTCAAACTATCAATGGTCAGAAAGTAGCAATTGTGAATACTACTCAGCAACCGCTCCTTAGTGAATTACCCGACCGCAACGCTCGTAAACAATTGTTTGAAGCAAGCTGGAATCGTACTGATGGGGGAGCTCATAATACCAATGATATCCTAAAACGCATTGCTTTACTGCGTGCTAAAAAAGCTGAACTCTTGGGCTTTAAAAATTATGCCGAATGGAGCTTGCAACGCACTATGGCTAAAACTCCTGCTGCTATTGCTCAATTCTTTAAAGATTTAGTGCCTGCTTCAGTAGGTAAAGCCAAAGCAGAAGCTAAAGAAATACAAGCACAAATCGCCAAAACGGGAGGTAATTTTACTTTAGAGCCTTACGATTGGAACTTCTATGCTGAGCAAGTTCGCAAAGCTAAATACGACCTCGATGAGAACGAAATCAAACCTTATTTCGAATTGAAAAATGCTCTTGAAAATGGTGTATTCTATGCAGCTACCAAACTTTATGGCATTACCTTTAAAGAACGCAAAGATATACCCGTATATCACCCCGATGTATTGGTGTATGAACTTTTTGAAGAAGATGGTACGCCATTAGGACTTTTCTATGGCGATTTCTTTGCTCGTGAAAGCAAACGCGGTGGTGCGTGGATGAGCAACTTTGTAAACCAATCGAAGTTATTAGGCACTAAACCTGTTATTTACAATGTGTGCAACTATGTAAAACCTGCCGAAGGTAAACCTGCTTTACTTACTTACGACGAACTTACTACGCTCTTCCACGAGTTTGGTCACGCATTGCACGGTTTCTTTGCTAACCAACAGTATGCAAGTTTATCAGGAACAGCAGTAGCGCGCGATTTTGTGGAGTTCCCTTCACAATTCAATGAGCATTGGGCTTTGTATCCTGAGGTACTTAAAAACTATGCAGTACATTACGAGACTAAACAACCTATTCCACAAGCACTTATTGATAAGATAAAAAAAGCGAGTACCTTCAATGAGGGCTATGCCTTTACAGAAGTTTTGGCTGCTGCCAATTTAGACTTGCAATGGCATACTATTCCTTCAGATACTATCATCAATAATGTAAGTGATTTTGAGAAGAAAGCCCTTGAAAGAACAGGCTTATGGGTGAAAGAAGTGCCCCCGAGATACCGTTCATCTTACTTTGCTCATATTTTTGGCGGAGGCTATGGAGCAGGTTATTACTCTTACCAATGGACAGAAATGCTTTGCCACGATGCCTACCAATGGTTTGAAGAAAATGGCGGACTTACTCGTGCTAATGGACAACGTTTCAGAGATTTGATACTCTCCAAAGGCAATACAATGGATTACGAAAAAATGTATTTAGCCTTCAGAGGGAAAGCTCCTGCTATTGAGCCACTACTCAAAGCACGTGGATTGAAGTAACAAAAAGATTTTTGTATGATTAACAAAGAAACTTTACTACAGAAGTGGCAGGCGTTACCTCCAAACAACTTGATGCGTGATTGGCAAATGGAAATTGCCGAAGTAACCGAAGATAGTGTTACTATAACGATGCCTGTTACCGATAAAGTCACTCAAGTAGATGGGGTGCTGCACGGAGGCGCTACTCTAGCTTTAGCTGAAACAGCAGGTAGCATAGGGGCATATTTACTTTACCGCAATGATGATGAACAGATTCGAGGTATTGAACTCAGTGCTAATCACTTGAGAGCGGGTAGAGTAGGGGATACCCTTTACGCCAAGGCTGTATGTGTGAATGCAGGACGTACGCTCCAACTTTGGGAAATAAAAGTAACAAATCAGGAGGGAAAACTTATTTCTTATTGCAAATTTACCACGATTAGAATTACCCCCTAATATTTAAAACAATGGCTGATTTTATCAAATTATACAACGAAAATCCCAATGAAAAGGAGATTGCTAAGGTAGTGGAAGTGCTTCGCCACGGCGGACTCATTATCTATCCTACTGATACCGTTTACGGTTTGGGCTGTGATATTACCAATACCAAAGCCCTTGAGAAAATTGCTCGCATCAAAGGAGTAAAACTAGAAAAAGCAAACTTTTCATTTGTATGCTCCGATTTAAAAAATCTATCTGACTATGTAAAACAGATAGATACGAGCACTTTCAAACTGTTGAAACGCGCTTTACCAGGTCCTTATACTTTTATAATGCAAGGAAATAACAATCTTCCTAAGGATTTTAAAAAGAAGAAAACCGTGGGGATACGCGTGCCCGATAACACTATTGCGCGTACTATTGTAGAAAAGTTAGGTAATCCTATAGTCTCTACCTCTATTTACGACGACGATGATGTGATTGAGTACACCACCGACCCAGAGCTTATCTTTGAAAAATGGCAAAACCGTGTAGATATAGTTATTGATGGTGGTTATGGTGACAATGTAGCCTCCACTGTCATCGACCTCTCAGGTGACGCACCCGTTGTACTGCGGGAAGGCAAAGGAGATGTTGATATTATTTACTAAACAAAAAATCCAGTATAGTAACTCACTATACTGGATTTTTTGTTATTATCTTGATCAAACTAAGCGTAGAACAATTGCGTAAGCACTGAGTTAGCAAGGATAATCACTATACTCGTCCAAACAAATGAAACCGTACTTGCTTTTCCAACATCTAAAGCGCCCCCTTTCATATAATAGCCGTGATAGGATGGAATAGTAGCCAAGAAAAACGCAAAAACTACTGTTTTAGTGAAGGCGTATACCATACTATAAGGTTTGAAATCGTATTGCACTCCTTGTACAAATTCGGCAGAGGTGGTATAGCCACTCATCACCGCTGATGCCCAACCTCCTAATACCCCTAAGTACATACCTAAGGCGATGAGGAAAGGCATTAACATTAGGGCAACTATTTTTGGGAATATCAAATAATTCACCGAGTTTACCCCCATAATATCAAGAGCATCAATTTGTTCGGTTACGCGCATTGTACCTATGCTGGAAGTGATAAACGAACCAATTTTTCCTGCTAAAATTACTGCTGTAAAGGTAGGAGCAAACTCCAATACAATAGATTGGCGAGTAGCAAAACCTATGAGGTATTTAGGTATAAATGGATTGTCGATATTCAAAGCGGTTTGTACAGCTACTACTCCTCCCACGAAAAAAGAGATAAAAGCTACGATACCTATAGACCCAAAAATGAGGTCGTCTATCTCACGCAATATGAGGTCTTTAGTAATCGACCAACGGGTGCGTTTGCGAAAGACATCATAAAGCATTATAAAATAGCCTCCTACGGCTGCAATGTGTTTCATACGTTGTTTAAATAGCGTTTAATTAGTGTTTAAAGTGTCGTATTCCCGTGAATACCATTCCCATTTGGTGGGCATCACAATAGTCGATACTGGCTTGATCTTTAATAGATCCACCAGGTTGTATTACAGAGCGGATACCTTCGTCGTGAGCGATTTCCACACAATCGGGGAAGGGGAAGAAAGCATCACTTGCCATTACGGCATCACTGAGGTCAAACTTAAATTCTTTAGCCTTTTCGATAGCTTGTTTGAGTGCATCAACACGGCTGGTTTGTCCTGTACCACTTGCGATGAGTTGTTTGTTTTTAGCTAAAACAATAGTATTTGATTTGGTATTCTTACATATTTTAGATGCAAAGAAAAGATCTTCGAGTACCTCAGCTGAAGGTTTCACAGCAGTAACATATTGTACATCAGCTATGCTATCAGTTTTAAGGTCTTTTTCTTGTACTAAATAGCCATTGAGACACGAGCGCACACTAGTAGTAGGCATTTTAGCTTTCTTCTGTACTAAAATAATGCGGTTTTTCTTCTGTTCGAGTATTTTTAGAGCTTCATCACTATAAGAAGGCGCAATGATTACCTCAAAGAACAGCGAGTGAATGGTTTCGGCAGTAGCTGAATCGATTTTTGTATTAGAAATAAGGATACCTCCAAAAGCTGATACGGGGTCGCCTGCGAGCGCATCTTTATAGGCTTCGTGTATCGTTTTACGGGTTGCTACGCCACAAGCGTTGTTGTGTTTTAATATAGCAAAAGTAGGATCATCGCCTACAAATTCAGCCATTAGGTTCACAGCAGCATCTACGTCTAAAAGGTTGTTATATGAAAGTTCTTTGCCGTGCAATTTATCGAAAAGGGCATCGAAATCACCGTAAAATTCTCCTTTTTGGTGAGGGTTTTCGCCATAGCGCAATACTTGTCCGTGGCACTCGTTGATAGCCAGAGTAGGAATTTCTTCGGTTTGGTTGAAGTAGTTGAAGATAGCAGTATCATAGTGAGATGATACACGGAAGGCTTTAGCAGCAAAGGTACGGCGCTGTTCTAAAGTAGTGCTTCCGTGTTTTTCGTCTAAAATCTGCAATAGGTTACCATACTCATCTACAGAGGCTACACAAAGCACATCTTTATAGTTTTTAGCAGCAGCGCGGATGAGTGAAATACCGCCTATATCAATTTTTTCAATAATCTCTTGTTCATTAGCACCGCTTGCCACTGTTTTTTCAAAAGGATATAAATCCACAATCACTATATCGATTTGAGGGATAGCATATTGTTTCATTTCTTCAGTATCCTGCACATTGTCCTGACGATTGAGGATGCCTCCAAAAATTTTAGGGTGGAGTGTTTTCACACGTCCTCCAAAAATGGAGGGATAATCAGTAATACTTTCCACAGGAATTACCTCTACGCCTAATTTTTTGATAAAATCTTCAGTACCCCCAGTAGAGTAGATGGTAATGCCTAAAGTTTTCATTCTGTGAATGATAGGTTCTAATCCTGTCTTGTCAAAAACAGATATTAAAGCAGATTTTGCTTGTTTTGTAGTGCTCATTTGAAAAAAAAGTTTTATTTTTGGCTACAAAAATAGTACTTTTTACCAATACAAAGCAAACAAAAGAGATTAAAATTTGTTAATTTGACAATTTGTCAATTAGCCAATTGGTAAATTGACAAATCAATTCTATATCTTATGAGGAAAGCAGTTTTATTTTGTATTTTTATACTCTTTATAATACAAGGCAAAGCCCAAGATAGTATCCCCTCCCACAGCAATTTGGATTTTTATTTTAGAGGAGGTTTCTTAAGTGAATGGCACAATAAAGTATCCTCCTCTCATTTTCAGTTAGACGAAGCGCGCTTGCATTTCTATGGCAATTACAATGAGTCACTTTCGTATCACATTAGGTTTCGATTGAACAAACCTTTTACTGCTACCTCTTTAGATAATGCTACTTCGGCATTAGATTTTGCTTTTTTGAGTTACCGCTTTGGAGCTTCCAAACGTTGGGAAGTAAGTTTAGGAAAACTATATGCAATGGTAGGCTCTTATGAGTTAGATATACATCCTTTATATGAGTTTATTTATGCTGATCATCTAGGATATATTACGCGTCCTTTTATTGCAGGAGTAAGGTTAGATGTTTTACTTACTGATACTCAAAATATAGGCTTACAATTGCATAACACAGTGAATAATACTTTTGAAAAGCACCTGCAAAACAATGGTTTTAGCACAGCTTCTTTTTCAGCGTCTAAAACACCTATAGGAGCCTATGCGTATTGGCAAGGCAAATTTGCTAAGGGTAAGTTCAATACTCATTATTCTTACAATATTTCACAATTCGCCAATAAATATTACAGTCATTCCATCGCTTTGGGGCATCAGTATAAAAGTGATAGACACAACGCCTATTTAGACCTTATGTATGCCAAAATGGGGGCTGATTATTCGCTGTTGGGCTCTAAAATTATCAGCGATTACGAAGGATTGACAGCTGGTAACTACTTGATGCGCCAAGATATTACCTATAAAGGCATTGTTGGGAGGTACGAATATCTCTTTACAGATTGTTGGAGTGTAGTATTAAAGGCAGGCGCTGAAAGCGTAACGAGTGGCAAAGTACTACAAGGCAATTTGCGTTATAACTATATCTATTCATTAGCAGCTTTATACGCTCCTATCCCTACCCAAAATCTACATTTTTATGTAGCTTATGCAGGGAATACAATTCGCTATCCTTCTGAAATTTTCACAGAAAAAACACAATATCACAGTGTTTCAGCGGGGGCTTATTACAGTCTGCCGCTATTGAAAAATAAGACATTTAGAAATTAATGTAAAAAATACGATATGTTCATTTATCTACAACTATTAAAAGAGAGTTTTAACTTTGCTATCAAGTCACTGCGCGACAACAAGCTCCGCACTTTCCTATCGCTATTAGGTGTGACGGTGGGTATCTTTTCTATTATCTCAGTGTTAGCAGCGGTTGATTCACTCAATAGGAGCATTCAGGAGAGTCTTTCGGGTTTGGATAAGAATATGATCAACCTTTCCAAATATTCTTTTGCGCCCTCGTCTGTGCCTCAGTGGCAACGCTTGAGCTTTCCGCAAGTTACTTATCAGGAATACGAATTTCTCAAACGTGAATTACCTAATACCGAAGCAGTGGTGTACGAGTTATTCGGACTCAATTCGGCGGTGAAGTACGGCGGTAAAACTATTCCCTCAATGTCCGTGCAGGCTACCTCAGCGGGGGTGGAACAGATTAGTGACATTCGTATGGGCAAAGGGCGTTTTTACAACGATGCGGAAGCTAACGCAGGAACGGCAGTAACGATATTAGGCTATGAAGCTGCCGAACAACTCTTTGGAGAAGAAGATCCTCTCGATAAAGAAATACGCGTGTTTGGCAGGCGACTCACGGTTATTGGAGTACTGAAAAAATACGGAGAATTGGGGGGCGGTCCTGATAATAATGCCTATGTAACAGCTAATTTCGTCCGAAGTTTTATGAATACAGGTCCGCAAGGGATGCCCAGTGGGGTCGTACTCAAACCTAAAAAAGGAGTGGATATGGCAGAATATGAAGCCGTATTGCGCCAGAAATTCCGTACTTATCGCGGACTCAAACCTGAGGATATCGACAATTTTTTCCTCAACAAAATCTCCTCGTTTACTGATATGATAGACGAAACCATTGGAATGATGAATGTAGTAGGTTGGATTATTGGGGGCTTTTCTATCTTGGTAGGGGGCTTTGGGATTGCCAATATTATGTTTGTGAGTGTGAAAGAACGCACCAACCTCATCGGGGTACAAAAGTCGTTAGGCGCTAAAAATCAGTTTATTTTATTTCAGTTTTTGTTTGAAGCAGTACTTTTGGCGATTATCGGCGGACTTTTTGGGTTGCTATTCGTATGGTTGCTCACCTTTGTAATCCCGAGTAGTGAAGAAGGTTTTACTTTTATACTATCGTTTAAAAATGTAGCCATAGGTTTGAGTATCTCGTTTGTAGTAGGCTTGCTTTCGGGCATCATTCCTGCTTCCTCAGCAGCACGACTCAATCCTGTAGAAGCCATTCGCATGGGGTCATAATCGTGGCACGATGAGCTTTTTGTATTACAAATTTTGATTACTAAAAAATCTAAAAATGAAAACACTCTTAATCACTTTATTTTCCATCACTTGTCTTTCAGCTCAAGAGTTTATAGGCAAAGATTGGGATATTGATAATTTCTTAGGAGAATTCCCCGATGTAACGGATGTTTATTTTCTAAAAAAACCACGCCAGAAAAATCCTTGTGTAGCTGATAATACGATTCTATTTCGCCCTGATGGTACTTTTTTTCCACCTTGTATAATAGATAAAGATCATTATGATGGTCAATACCAAATGGTGGGGGAAAACTATCTGAAGGTAGCTATTGGCAGTTACTACATTCATAAAGTATCTAATGATGAATTTTATTTTATCAAAAGTACTGGAAACCTCATTACCGATAAACAAAAAGCTAAAAATGCAGAGGCTTTAGCACGCTTTATGAAAATATATAGCCGAAATGGTAAATCACCCAATCCTTCTTTCCAACTGAAAAGTGATGTGCCTAAGGATGAGCGTATTGGCAAACTTGTGCGCAAACTCTTTCACCTTATCTCTTACGAAATCCTCAAAGGTTACCCTAATGATTTTAGTACCCTTTACCTTGTGAAAGACCTAAAAACCAATACCTATTACTACCTGAGAGAGGAATATTATAAAGATAAAGTAACAGTTTATTACTTTACTGAAAAAGACTTAAAACAACGTGCTAAAGAACAGAAAAAACAATGATGAAAACACTTTTTATAACACTCAATTTTCTCTGTATAGGAATGGTTTCCGCCCAAGACCTTATAGGTGCTAAATGGGAGATTAACAACATATTAGGAGATAATGTTAATGAGGAAGATTTTTATATCCTTACAAAACCCGAAAATCCCGATTGGAGTTATGGTGATCACCTACAGTTATCTACCGATGGAAATTTTAAATCGTGGTATTCAGCCCCGTGTGGGAATGATTGTTTTACCACCTCTTATGGTACTTATAAAAAAATCAGTGAGGAATATATTAGTTTCCACATTCAAAAAGTAGAACATTGGGGTGATTGTCGTGATGAAGGGGAGGTAAAAAAGAATAAGACTAACACTTATTATGTGTATAAAAAATCAGAAAGTGAAATCTATCTTCTCAAAACTACAGGCGACCATTCAAAAGATTTACAAAAAGTTACCTATGCAAAAGTATTAGCCGATTACTTTAAGATAATCCTTAACAAAAACTATAGTAGTTTTGGAAATATTACGCTGCCTTCCAAGCTGACTTGGCAACAACGTGCTGATAACTATGCATCACAATACTTAAAACTCACGAACTATGAAATATGTATTACAGGGAGTAATGATTTTTTTATTTCAGTTCATTTAGTAAAAGATTTAGATAAAAACACCTACTATTACATAGTAGAACGCCCTCTAAAAGAAGGTTATGGTTTATTTCATTATACTGAAGATCAAGTAAAAGAATTTAGAGATTACTATGAAAAACACTATGGTAAGAGAAAGTAAGCACTTATTTAGTTGGTGCTATGCTTGGATTATCATAACTTATTCCCTATCTTTGTCGCAACATTTGTAAAAAACAGATAAGATTGTGATCAACTTTACCAAAGTGTGAAACTTTGGCAAAGTGTAGCGATGCAAAAGATTATCTCCCTTTTCGAAAATGCGGACTTAAAACAAGAATAAACAATTAAAAATAAACTAATGGAAACATTCACTTCACCAATTGGGCTTATCGTTATTTTGGCGGTTGTCCTCTTCGTTACTATCTCATCGCTCGTGGCGCGCTACAAACGCTGTCCGTCCGACAAAATTCTCGTAATCTACGGTAAAACGGGCGGTTCATCTGCCAAGTGTATCCACGGGGGTGGTGCCTTTGTATGGCCTGTGATTCAGGATTATGCCTATTTAGATTTGCGTCCGCTTTCTATCGAGGCAAACCTTACCAATGCGCTGAGCCGTCAGAATATTCGCGTAGATGTACCTTGTCGTTTTACAATTGCAATTTCTACCGAAGCAGAGAATATGAACGCTGCTGCCGAACGTCTTTTAGGACTTTCTCCTGAGCAAATTCAAGAGTTAGCAAAAGATATTCTTTTTGGTCAGTTGCGTTTGGTTATCGCTACAATGACTATTGAGGAAATCAATTCCGACCGCGATAAGTTCCTCGAAAATATCTCTAAAAACGTAGATAGCGAACTCAAAAAAATAGGTTTAAAACTCATCAACGTAAACGTAACCGATATCAAAGACGAGTCTGGTTATATTGAGGCTCTTGGTAAAGAAGCGGCTGCCAAAGCCATCAACGAGGCGAAAATCAGTGTAGCTGAACAAGAGAAAATAGGGGAAACAGGTAAAGCTCTTGCCGACCGTGAGAAAGATACCCAAATAGCCGAAACACACCGCGATAGAGATGTGAAAATCGCTATCACTCAAAAAGATAAAGAGATTAGCATCGCCGAGGCTAAGAAAGATGAAACTGTAGGGATTGCCGAAGCTAAGAAGTTTGAGTCTATTGGTAAAGCAGAAGCCGACCGTGATAGTCGTATCAAAATTTCAGAAGCCAATGCCTTGGCTATCAAAGGGGAAAACGAGGCTAAAATTGCGATTGCTAACTCCGAAGCCTTGCGCCGTGAAAAAGAAGCCGAATCGTTGCGTATTGCTATTTCGGCTGAAAAAGTACAACAAGCTAAAGCCTTAGAAGAAGCCTATTCAGCTGAAGAAAAAGCTGAAACTGCTCGTTCTGAACGCGAACGTGCTACCCAAGTGGCAAATATCATTGTCCCTGCTGAAATTGACAAACAGCGCGCTATTATCGAGGCACAAGCCGAAGCTGAACGCCTCCGCGAGAAAGCTAAAGGGGAAGCCGATGCTATTTATGCTAAAATGGAAGCTGAGGCAAAAGGTCTCTTCCAAATCCTTACCAAACAAGCTGAAGGTTATAAAGATGTGGTTAGTGCAGCAGGAGGCGACCCTACCAAGGCATTCCAATTGCTCCTTATCGAGAAGTTGCCTGAACTCGTTAAAACCCAAGTGGAAGCTGTTAAGAATATCAAAATCGATAAGATTACAGTATGGGATTCTGGCAAAGGTGAAGATGGCAATAACTCTACTGCCAATTTCGTATCGGGGATGATGAAAACTGTCCCACCTCTCAACGACCTCTTCAATATGGCAGGATTGAACCTTCCTACTTACTTGGCTAAAGAAGGAAAACAAATTACGAATGATGAGGGACGAATTACGAATGACGAGAAACAACAAACGAATAATGCGTAGATGAAACAGTTTATTACCTATATTTTATTGTTTAGTTCAGCTTTTGTGTTAGCGCAAAAAGCGCAGTTCGCTAATGCTAAACTCGATGCAGCTACAGTATATTTCAATTCAGCTGAACTTACTCATTATTTTAGTGCGAACCTCAACAAGGGTACGAATGAAATTGTAGTGAAAAACGTTGCTAATAGACTGAATGAGAATACACTTCGCATTGTAGCTCCTAAAAATGTAACGGTACTTTCGGCTCAATTTACCACTCAGTATACTACTGATGGTGACAACCTCTTGCCCAAATCGAAACAAGTGAAAGATAGTATCGACTTGCTGACTTCTCAAATCGATAAACTCAGCAACCAAATTGCTGCTGAAAAGCAGGTGGTAGAGCTTATCAAAGAAAACAAATCGGTGTTAGGAGGTGGTACGGGACTCAATGTAGCTGAGTACGCTAAGTTTCTCGACTATTCAAAGGATAAGATGACCACTTCTCTCGACAAAATAGATACGATGACTGATAAGCAAAACAAATTGCGCAGTCTTCGTTACAATTTGGAACAATGCCTTAAAGGAGAAGTTACTAAAGAAGAAACACTCTCCGATGGCAAATTGGTGTTGCAAGTAATGGTTGATGCTCCTGTTAAAGCCGATTTCAGTGTGAGTTATATAACCCCCAATGCGTCGTGGGTGCCTTTTTACGATCTGCGTGCTGACAATATCTCTCAACCAATCAATTTGGTGTATAAGGCGCAAGTGCGACAAAACACAGGGGTAGATTGGAAGCATATCAAACTGAGTCTTTCCAGTGGTAATCCTAATCAAAACAATCAGTTTACGCTACTAAAAGCGTGGTATCTCTATTTTGGCAGGCGATATGATGACAACTATGACTACGTGAGAGCTAATGTTTATCGTTCAGGAGCAGTAAAAAAAGAAGCAATGGTAGAACAGATACAAGAAGAAGCTACTATTTCCAATTATACAAATCTAAACGAAAATCAACTCAATACCTCGTTTGAGATTACTACGCCTTATGATATACTCTCTAACAACAAAGAGCATAGTGTATCACTCAAAGAACTTAAAATCAAAGCTAAATATGAGTACTACACTGCACCGCGCATAGATAATGGGGTGTATTTGGTAGCTTCAGTTGACGATTATTCGCAGTATAACCTGCTTACTGGTCAGGCAAATGTGATTTTTGAAGATATGTATGTAGGCAAAACACTGATAGACCCTAATCAAACCTCAGAGAGTATGCAACTCACTATGGGTAATGATAAGAAGATAAGTGTAAAACGCGAAAAAATAGCTGACAAATCGGCAACTAAGTTTATTTCCAGCTATAAAGAGCAGACTTTTACTTACGAAATTACCGTTAAGAACAATAAAAAAGAGGCTATAGACCTGAAACTAAAAGATCAATATCCACTTACCACTGATGATAAGATACAAATAGAACTTTTAGAAGCCTCAAAAGCTGAAGTGAATAAGGAAACGGGTATACTCACTTGGGATACCAACCTCAAAGCAGGTGAAACTAAAAAATTCCGCATTAGCTATAAGGTAAAATACCCTAAGAATGAAGTAATCGGAAATTTGTAATGACGAAATACGAATGACGAGTTACAAAAAAGCAGTTGGATACTTATTTTATCCAACTGCTTTTTAATTATTAAGACTTTTCACTTTTCACTAAAAAAGTCCTTCTACTGACCAATAGCGTTCTCCTGTGTCGTAATTTACAGTGAGGATACGCGCTTTGGGGTCTTTTTTGAGTACTTTAGCAACAGCAGCTAAAGCAGCACCAGTAGAGATACCTCCTAAAATACCTTCTTCTTTAGCCAATCGGCGAGCGTAATCAAAGGCTTCTTCTTTAGAGATAGGGATAACTTCATCTACTACAGCAGGGTTATAGTTATCGGGTATGAAGCCAGTGCCCAATCCTTGCAGGGCGTGAGGACCTGGAGCACCACCACTCAACACTGCCGATTGATCGGGTTCTACAGCTACAGTTTTGAGGTTAGGGAAGTGTTGTTTAAGCACTTTTGATACCCCAGAGATATGTCCGCCAGTACCTACTCCCGTTACGAAATAGTCAAAACCTTCGGGGAAAGATTTTAGTATTTCCTGAGCCGTTGTTTTTTCGTGTACATCAGGATTAGCAGGGTTTTTAAACTGTTGAGGTACCCAATAGTTAGGTTTGCCTTCAGCTATTTCCAAAGCTTTAGCGACCGCTCCCCCCGTACCTTTTTCTTTAGGCGTGAGTACTACTTCGGCGCCATAAGCGGCTACCAACTTGCGGCGTTCAATACTCATTGATTCAGGCATTACCACGATGAGTTTATAGCCCTTTACAGCCGCTACTAATGCCAAGCCCACTCCTGTGTTGCCAGAGGTAGGCTCTACAATCACACTGTCTTTTTTGAGGATGCCTTTAGCTTCGGCATCTTCAACCATAGCGAGCGCAATACGGTCTTTGATACTACCGCCAGGGTTCAAGCGCTCTAATTTGATGAATACGTTGGCATCATTGCCAAACAATCTGTTGATTTTCACCTCGGGAGTATGCCCGATGACTTCTAAAACATTTTTGTACGCCATTATATAAATTATTTATTAGTTACTTGTTTAGGAGGTAGAAATTAGGAATTAGATAACAAAATTAATCGGTTCTTCATATACTTCGTTGTCCTTTACAATAATCTGACTTTTGTGGAAAACCTTAGTAAAAGGTTCGATGCTATTGGTGAGCCATACATTCCCGCCAATGATACTATCGTGTCCTATTACAGTTTCACCACCTAAAATAGTAGCACCAGAGTATATCACCACATTATCCTGAATGGTAGGGTGGCGCTTGGTATGAGCCTTATCTACTGATACCGATAGAGCCCCCAAGGTAACTCCTTGATATATCTTTACATAGTTGCCTATTACTGTAGTTTCTCCAATTACAATACCTGTACCGTGGTCAATCATAAAAGGGACTCCAATGCTTGCCCCTGGGTGAATGTCGATACCCGTTTTGCTATGAGCATATTCAGTGAGCATACGCGGCAAGAGAGGTACTTTGCGCAACCACAATTCGTGAGCAATGCGATATACCATAATAGCAAAAAAACCAGGGTAGGTGATTTGTACTTCTCTGATAGAAGTTGCTGCAGGGTCGCTATCGATAAAATACTGAGCATCTTCTCGCAATTGCTGATAGATATTAGGCAAAATGCAATCGTAATAATCGGTTGTTTTTGCTTTTTGAGATTCGTTTAGCAGAAAATCGTCTACAATATTGATAAAATCCCAACGCAATTCCTCATAGCGGGCTTCTATACTCACTTTTGATAAGCAAGTGCGTTCATCAATAAGAAATAAGAACTGAAAAAGGTCGTTTACAAAGCGTGTAATACGCTGTTTGCTTACGTGGTGTTTGATGTTTTTACTTTCGTGATAGAGTTCGTTGATGAGACTCTCAGTACAATTTATTTTTGTCATCGTTATAAAAAAATATCCCCACTACCTTTATAAAGCAGTGGGGGTTGTTATTTCATTTGTTAAAATATAGTAACTGACATATCTTTAAGAAATAACGAGCCTTGCACTGCTCAAATTGAGTGTGCAACACATCGTCATTATGTTTAAAGTGTGCAATGTCATATAATATTGTTCTATTTGATGGGGCAAAAGTAAGAATATTTTTCTAACTACCAAATAAAAAGTGAAAAATTATTTCATTTTTTTATTTTTCAGCAGAAAGAATTGCGTCCAAACGGCGTAGTGTTTCTTCTTTACCTATAACCTCTATAATATCAAATATGTGAGGACCTTTGAGTTCACCCACTAATGCCAAGCGCAATGGAGGCATTACTTGACCAAAGCCTAAGCCCTTTGTTTCCATATATTGCTTTACCGCCTCTTCTAAGGCAATTGAAGTAAAATTAGCCGTATTTTGGAGTACTTCAGCTACTTCTTTCACAATGGTAGGAGTTTGTTCTTTCCATTGTTTTTTAATAGCCTTTTCGTCGTATTGGGTAGGTGCTTCAAAGAAGAATTTGCTGAGTTCCCAGAAATCACTTACAAAGGAAGCGCGCTCTTTGATGAGTCCAACTACTTTTTCTACTGTAGCAATTGGAGCAGTTACCCCTCTTTCGGTAAGGTCTTTTTGGAAAAGGGTAGCCAATTCACCATTGGGTTTCATTTGCAAATATTGGTGGTTGAACCATTTGATTTTCTCAGGGTCGAAGCGAGCTCCAGCCTTGTGTACTTTTTCTAAATCAAATAGTTGAATGAGTTGTTCCATTGAGAAAATCTCCTCATCATTCCCTGGATTCCACCCTAAAAGTGCTAAAAAGTTGATAAGAGCTTCAGGAAAATAACCTTCTCCACTAAATCCTTTTAGCGTTTCGCCATTCTCTGTCCAATCCATTGGGAAGACAGGAAAACCGAGTTTGATACCATCGCGTTTGCTGAGTTTGCCATTCCCTACGGGTTTGAGGATAAGAGGCAAATGAGCAAAAGCAGGAGCTTGCCAACCAAAAGCGCGGTAGAGCATTAGGTGCAAAGCCATAGAAGGCAACCATTCTTCACCGCGTATTACGTGAGTAATTTCCATTAGGTGGTCGTCTACGATGTTTGCTAAGTGGTAAGTAGGCATTCCGTCACTTTTGAAGAGCACTTTGTCGTCTAAGGTACTCGTATCGATAGTTACTTCCCCGCGAATCATATCGTTCATTTTCAACTGTTCGTTGTGGGGCATTTTGAAGCGAATTACGTACTCATCACCGCGTTGTAGGCGTTGTTGAACTTCTTCAGCACTCAGCGATAGAGAGTTTTGCAAAGTATCGCGTGTCGCCCAGTTGTATATAAAGGTTTCCCCTTTGGCTTCAGCCTCTTTGCGCGCGTTATCCAATGCCTCGGCGGTATCGAAAGCGTAATACGCCCAACCGTTCTCAATAAGAGCATCGGCGTATTGCTTGTAGAGCGGCTTGCGTTCACTTTGGCGGTAGGGAGCGTGTTTGCCCTCTTTGCCTACCCCCTCGTCGTAAGTAAGCCCTAACCAGTTCAGTGAGTTGATGATGTACTGCTCAGCGCCTGGTACATAGCGATTTTGGTCGGTATCTTCAATGCGAAGTAAGAAGTCGCCACCGTGTTTTTTGGCGAATAAATAATTGAATAAGGCGGTACGTACGCCTCCGATATGCAATGCTCCTGTAGGACTTGGAGCAAATCTAACTCTAACCATTTATTTTTATAATAATTTTAAATCTTTAATCACTTTAAAAGCAATATCCACGTGGTATTCGGGGATTACAATAGTAAATTCATTGGCGGTAGAAATCACCTCGTTCATACTCACACCTTCCCACGCTAAGCGTTGGAAGATGAAATAATAAATACCTGGTACTGAGATGTTTTCTTCAGGTAATTTTACACTGATAGCCCCTAAATTAGTGAATTTGTGCAATAGTCGTTCTTTTTTAAAAATATCTTCTACAAGACTCTCCATTGTACTACTTACAATGAGGTTTGTTTCGTTCACCCCACGAGTAGCGGCGTAGAATGCATCTTTGTTGTTTCGAATTTTTTGAAGCAATTCAGCTTGATTGTTCATAAAAGTATCCGATAGCAAGAAAGTATAATCAGTAAGATTGGAGCGCACGATAATATCGCCTATATTCTTCAATACTTTTACGATACGATGTGTAGAACGAAATTCCATATCTACTGATAATCGTTTGAGAGCCATTACTATAGCCCCATTACGCACTTCGCGTGTGGTGCTTTCGTTTTGTATATCTTTGCGAATCACCCTTGCGAGCGACGTGAGGTTGATAATCCCTTGAGAGAGGGCAGTTTGCAAAAAAGGTTTTGATTTGATGTATTGTTCAACGGCTGAGGCTACTGTTTTCATTTTGCTGAGGTTTAAATTTGTTACAAAAGTACTAAAAAAAATAATTCTATAACAATATAGGGCAAAAAATTATATTTATTTAACATTTTTAGAATGGGTAAAAAGCATCCTCAATATAGTTGATAGTAAACTCAACATTGTTTTTTACAATTGAAATGATATCAAACTGTACCTCTAAATCTAAATCAGTTTTTTCCAGATAGTAGTTGGTTGCTCTTACTAAAAGGTCGATTTTTTGTTGGTTCACAAACGATTCGGGTTCGCCATAAGCACTTGAATTACGAGTTTTTACCTCTACAATATGCAAAATATTGTCCTTTCGAGAAATTATATCAATCTCGGCGTGACCGAATCTAAAATTGCGTTCTAAAATAGTATGACCATTTTCTATAAGGAAGTTTACAGCATCTTGCTCGCCTTCTTTTCCAAAATCATTATGTGCTGCCATAGTTTAGGTGTTAAGTTTCAGGTATTAGGGTTTAGGTGAGGCAAAAGTAGAAAATAATTGTGAAATACGAATAACGAATGACAATTTTTTACTAATTTGCTAATCAGAAAGTTGGCTAATTGACTAATTATTGTTATTTTTGCCCCATTGTTAATACTTAATACTTAATATTTTAGTTATGGATTATATGGCACCGCAGTGGATTGCGTTCCCTGCTTATACTGAATTTACGATAGGCTGGCGTATGGGCGCTGGCGAAGATTATAAATCCAAGTTTTGGGACTGGTATGAGTCCCTTACCCCAGCACAACAAAAAGAGTACCAAGCACTTTTTCCGTATCCTTGTTTTTGGCATTACAACAGATGGGAAGAAGATGACCAAGATATAGATGACGAGGAGGATTATTACTACGAAGGAATTCCAGTTTGGCAACCCAAAGGCGCTTATAAATATTCTAAAGCAACCTTTATCAATTCGGCAAAGAAGCTCAAGTTTGTTTTCTTTTGGAAACCCAATGCGGAGGTAGTAGATGAATCTTGTTTTTCGCAATGGCAACCCTCACCTTTTTCTGTAGATGGTGATAAATATTATTGTGCTGAGCAGTATATGATGGCTGAAAAAGCGCGTTTGTTTGGTGATGAAGAGGTGGAGGAAGAAATAATGAACACCTCCGACCCTAAACTGATGAAAGCCTTGGGAAGAAAAGTGCGCAACTTTGACCCTCAGGTGTGGGACAAAGCTAAATATAGTATCGTACTGAATGGGAATTACTACAAATTCACTCAGAATAAAGAAATGATGGACTTTTTGCTCTCTACTGGTGATAAAATATTAGTAGAGGCAAGTCCGGTAGATACCATTTGGGGAATAGGTTTAGGCAAAGAGAATGAAAAAGCGAAGAATGTAGCTATGTGGCGTGGCAAAAACCTCTTGGGCTTTGCGCTAATGGAAGTAAGAGATGAGATTAGAAAACTTTATAAAAACGTACATTTGCTGAAAAAATAGAAATGAAAACAGCAGAAAAATACGCTAAAGAAATTCTACAAGGCATATTAGAAAAGATAGGAAGTGAAATAAAAACTCCTTATCAGTATCGCTACCTTGTGGAAGGCTATGCTAATTATATTTTAATTGAGCAAGATGAAAATCGTGATAATACTATCCTCTTTTATACTTCACTCAAAAGGTATAGTACCCCTCAAGAAATAGTTATTACCAATTCCTCTACACTTTCTAAAGAAGAAAAGAAAACTATTGCTAATACTTTGCAGAAGAAGATTACTAAGATGTTCTTTACAGAAGCTTTTTTTGGAAAGTTTCGGTACAAAATATCTGTAAATATTGAATTTGAAGATTACACACTACAGTTCAAACTGGTACACGAAGCACGCAAAGCAGAGCTTAAGAATCGTTTTGATACTTTTATGGAAGAGGTAATCAACCACCCCAGTAGAGAAATGGAGGATGGAGAGATAGTTAGCTTTTTAGATAAGTTATTTGATACAGAGCTCAATGGCTATACAGCGAGCCAAATCATAGCTATTGCTGAAAAAACATTAAAACTTTATGCTGGTAAAAAAGATTGGCTAAAAGAAAGTGCAAGATGGCTTACTTTTAAGGCTAAATATTGGAAGTATGAAGTTTTCTATCCATTGTACTATGATGAAAAAGGATCTCAAGGGAATATTGAATATACGCTCAAAGAAGGTATCACCCCCGAAAAGATTGATACTGATAAGCTAACCCTCTATATACAACAAGCTCTTTGGAAAATCAAATACAAACAATACAGTTGGGATGTAAAGTCTGCTCAAGAAGATTTAGAACGAGCAGCCAATGAACTGGGGTCGGAGAAAGCTAAGCAATACCTTAAAAAAGGTACGGGCGAGCTACCCGATGACCTTATTCACTACAAAGATAGCCAATTGGAAGCTGATGCCAATGATGTATTTGCTACCATTAGCCTTAAAATCAAGCAAGAGACTGCTGAGGCTTATGGTAAGGCATTAGACTTTATCATTGCGCTGTTTAAAGCAGGATTCCACCATAGTTATCAAATCAAGCTGAGTTCTAAAGCTCCTAAACAGTTTTTGGATATAAAAGGTCTTGTAAAATCAAGCACTCATCGCTTTTTTGCACAGGCATTGCAATATGAGACCTTGCATCCTAAATTAGAGGAATATGTGAAGGTAGCGATAAAAGAGCTTGAATGGTATACCGATACGGAATATATTGAAAATAGTTGTGCAACAGGAAGTTATGCCATATTTGGCTTAGGACTCACCAGCAAGAAGTATTTTCCTTTGGTTGAGCAATACTTTAAGCTAGTAGATGATGAGGACCAGATGATGATACACATAAATTTTGTGAATGCGCTGATAAAAAGGCATGGGTTTAGCGTAGAGACCTTGCCTACGATATATGAGGGAGTGATTTCTTCACAAGATGATGTGATATTCAAGTCTCTCACAGAGGCGATGAAAAATCCTGAAAACAAAGCACTCCTCAACGACTTTTTGAAAGACAAAGAGGATTACTATCAAGAAGCGATGTATTATGCCGTGTATGGCAAAAATTGGGAGAAGAAAAAATGAAACCTACATTTGAACTTAAAACCCCTCCTTGGATTAAGTTTCCAGAGCTTTCAGAGTTTACCATAGGCTGGCGCATGGGCTATGGTGAAGCCTATGCTTATGATTTTTGGAAATGGTATAGGGCACTTACCCCTGCACAACAGCAAGAGTATCAAGAGCTATATCCTCGTCCTTGCTTTTGGCATTTAAATACTTGGAAGCCAAGAGTTACGATAGAAGAATTAAGTTCTGGGAAGAATGATTACTATTATGGGGATAATCGTATTCCCTTTTGGCAGGCTAAAGGAACCTACAGATACTCTCTGACATTTTTTTTAAACTCAGCAAAAGAACTCAATTTTCTATTCTTTTGGAAACCTAATGCTCAGGTGATAGATGAATCTTGTTTTTCGCAATGGCAACCTTCTCCTTTTCAGGTGAATGCTTATCACTATTCTTGTGCTGAACAGTATATGATGGCTGAAAAAGCGCGTTTGTTTGGTGATGAGGAAGTAGAAAAGGAGATAATGAACACTTCCGACCCTAAACTGATGAAAGCCTTGGGAAGGAAAGTGCGCAACTTTGACCCTCAGGTGTGGGACAAACTCAAATACAGTATTGTACTGAATGGGAATTACTACAAATTCACCCAGAATAAGGAAATGACGGACTTTTTGCTCTCTACAGGTGATAAAATACTGGTAGAAGCGAGTCCGATGGATACCATTTGGGGGATAGGTTTAGAAAAAGACAATGAAAAAGCACATAACATCGCCTCATGGCGTGGCAAGAACCTATTGGGCTTTGCGCTAATGGAAGTGAGAGATGAGATAAGAAAGGTATATCAGAATGTAGATTTGTTAAAATAAAAGAAATGAATAGACTCAAAATCAATGTAGTTACACTAAAAGAAGATGAATACCTTATTCGCGATAGTATTCGTTTTGAAAATTGTAGTTATCTACAGCTTTTCATTGACGATGAGGATATAACTACTTATCCTGATTTTGAAGATATACTGATAGTCCCCACTGAATTATACAAAAGTAGCTTACAAAGTGGTGAATATCTATTGTTTACTTGTGCTTGTGGTGTTGCAGACGATGGAGGATGGGCAACAATTAAGGTAACACATTTAGAAGCTATTGTTCAATGGGATTTTTTGAGGGACAAACCTTATTGTTTTAAGTTTTCTAAAGAAAATTACTTAAAAGAGGTTCAAGTTATCAATAAAGAAGATTATAGTTTCATTCCTAAAGAGATTATTTTTCCTGAAATTTAGTCTTTAATATGAGTTTAATAAGAAAATGTGTTCTTTTTAGGTTTAACTTTGCCAAAGTCTAAAAACTTTGGCAAAGTGTAGCGATACAAATACGATTTTGAGACTTTTTAAATAGCCTTTCTGTGATATAGAAATAATAAGTTTGAAGTAGAATATAGCTAAAAATAATATTAAAATGAATGAACGATACGAAAACATTAAGAAAATGAACGATATCCTCTTGCGATTGGAGGGTATTCTTAGCAAAGCTGAAACTCTTTTAGAAGAATGGAAAGCCATACAACCCGAGTATGAGGCTTTGGAAGCGTATTACGACAGCCCTCAATGGCGCGAAGACTATTTCGATAGCAACGACGGTAAAATACCAGATGAGGTACCACAATGGGTACTCACCCAAGATGCTATTTTTGATGCCATAGGCACTCAGTTCGACCTTGCTGACGGTTTCCAACCGCTACTCGATAGCATCAATGCTAGAAAGTGGAATGAGTAATTTCAAAAGTTAAAAATAAGAATGAAAAAACTACTTATCTATCTTGTTGTTATTATTTTCTGTTTGCCCAATATTTTCATTCTTTATAAGACTTTTAATGTGTTAGACAACCTTGATTCCCTACCTAAAAAAACAGGTTGGGTAAAGGGATATGAGTACTGGGGAATGGGGAAAAAGAAAAATTTAAATATTTATTTGGCTTCAGAACAGGAGGTAAAACAAATGAAAGAGCCTAGCAGAGAGGGTGATGTGGACATTAGTTTAAGGTTAAAAAAGTTCAACTTTGTAGACATCCCTGAAATAAAGTTTAGAGATAAAATTACCTATTACGAGTTAGAAGATGATTTTGTCTATAAGACAAGTCTTTCTGATAGGCCTAAACTCATAGGTGTTGCTACAGAAGGGAAGCCCGTAAGTTACCACCACCTCTTTGTGGAAATTATGGAGTTTTATGAAACTTTTGTCAACTATGCTGTGTTTTTGTTAAATGTGCTTGTGATAAACTATTATGAAAGAATTTTTAAAACAGAAAAAGGATTTCTATTGATGTTCATTCCTCCTTTATTTTATGCCATTACCTTTATTGTTTGTCGTATAATTCTTCCTTTTTTTAGTTAAAATTGATATATTCAGATGTTACAAAATCGTATTGAGCAAAAGCTAATAGAACTTGCTCAAAAAGCAAAAATAATTTCTTATAAAGCTAATCCTTACTGTGAAGTATTAGGATTGGTAAATACCGAAGCACTAATGTCTTTTTATGATTTTGTACGGGAGGCTATACGATATGAGAACAATATCCCCTATAATGATAGGTTGTTGTTGAATGAAGAACTAACTTCAGTTAAAAAGAAAGAATGGATGCTCTCTAAAATACAATCTATTACTACAATAGGCGATGTAATTGTAGTTCCTTTTCACGATTTTGGTATAAGATTGCGCTTAACTGAAGTGTCTTCATTTTTCCTTAACGAAATAGCCCAATGTGAAGCTGAATTTGTAGGTTGGGATATAGGTTATAGCAACGAAACTAAAGGGTGTTATCAGTATTTTTCAGATGAAGAATATTACCTATTTGAATATGAAAGGTATACTCGTCATTTGTAATTCGTTATTCGTAATTAACTCGTTTTCTTATAGTTCCAAATTGCCCAGCTGTTCAGCAGTATTGCAAAGCCTACCAAATACAAGAACTCTATATGTAATTGTCCAAAACTACTGCCTTTGAGCACAATAAGGCGCATCGCGTTCACAAAATGGGTTATCGGAATGGCATTACTCACCTGCCTACTCCACGCAGGCATACTATCTACGCTGGTGAGGAAACCGCTCATCAGTAGGAATATCATTATAAAGAAATAGGCGATGAACATAGCTTGCAACTGTGAATTAGCATAAGTGGAGACGAGCAGTCCGAAGCCGAGAATTGCGATGAGGTACATTATCGCAAAGGCGTATAAGGTGAGTAGATTTCCTGCGGGGAAGATACCATAGACTACATACATCACCACAAGCCCCAAGGTAAAGAGGATTAACCCTACTACCAAAAAGGGAATGAGTTTGCCTAAGATAAACTGCCACTTCTTGATAGGCGTTACATTAATCTGCTCGATAGTGCCTATTTCCTTTTCTTTGACTACATTGAGAGCTGAAAGAAAGCCCCCAATAATAGTGAGTAATATAGCTAAAATGCCTGGAACAATATAGCGCGTGTATTGCATATAGGGGTTGTACCAATGGGTGCTCTCCACGTTGAGTTTGGCTACATTACCTATGCGCAGAGGTGTTTTTACATTTACATCGAGCTGGGTGTTGAAGTCGCGTATCACCGAAAGCAAATACGCCCCTCCTAATGACGACTTGCTCCCGTTAATCGCATCGATAGAGACACCGAGAGGTTGCTTTCCTTCGCGTACGAGGTTGCGCTCAAAACCTTCGGGGACTTCCAAAACTACATCAGCTTTGCCGTCTTCTATCAGGGCGATACCTTCTTTGTAAGAGAAAGGAGCGTCTACGAGCTTAAAGTACCCTGACGCAGTAATCTTCTGTATGAGCTCGTGCGAGTACGGACTCTGGTCGT
>NZ_CALGWU010000040.1 GCF_937936315.1 uncultured Capnocytophaga sp.
CAGATTTAGGGCAAAGACTGTAAGTTAGCGTATAAGTCCCTGCAGGCGTATGAGCTGGCAAGAGCACTTCACCTGTAGCAATTGCAATGTAAGGGACATTTGTCAATGCGATGGTTGTGCTAATGGTAACACTTGCCGTCGTTACCGATTGAGTGTTGTAACTATCGTTGGTGAGGATATTGCCTAAGACAATTGTTTGGGTTGTAGTGGTATGACTGAAAGTATCATCGGTAGTTTGTAGTTTTATAGAAGAAGGATTGACGATTACTGTAACGGTAGCAACTCCACTGCAATTATAAGGGGCTGATTTAGCGCAGAGTCTGTAAGTTAGTGTATAAGTGCCTGCAGGAGTGTGAGCAGGTAAGAACACTTCACCAGTTTGTGTAGCGATGTAAGGGACATTTGTCAATGCGGTGGTTGTGCTAATGGTAACACTTGCCGTCGTTACTGATTGAGAGTTATAGCTGTCATTGGTGAGAACATTACCTAAGACAATGGTTTGGGTGGTAGTGGTATGGCTAAAAGTATCATCGGTAGTTTGTAATTTTATAAGATGTAAAAGTGTTTCCTCTATAGGAATGGTTACTTCTTTTTTGATTGAGGTATAGAGAGGAGTAGCCATACAAGTTTCTCTACCGCTTTCTTCTGTGGTATAATATACCATTTTTGAAGAAGGCACAAACGTCAGTTTTTTATTGGTTTGTAATTTTAAAGTATAATCAAAAGAATCGTTTTTCTTTTTCCCTTGAGGCAATAAAAATGTATATTCTGTGACATTTTGAGATAACGGCACTACACTTTTTAAATCTCCCAATGAGAATACAGGTGTAATTCCTACTGGCAATTGTATTTTAAAATATGATTTTTCACCCATTTGGATTGTTTTATCAATTGAATTTATTGTAATTTTTCCTTTATACACCACTTCATCTGTGATTTCACCCCTTATTTTGCCTTCTTGATAGGAGAATAAGTTTGAAACAGTATAGTTGGAAACTATTTTTTCAGTAATTTTAGAGGTTTCAAACAAACCTTCCGTTGTAAAATCACTTCCCCAATAAACTTGATATTGTATAGGTGTAGATGAAAAACAATTGGTTATCTCATATATTTCAGAAAAAGAAACTCCTATAACGCTTTCTTTTTTCAGCACACCTGCGTTTACTTTATAAAAATACCGTCCTTTGTTAGCAAGTTCTTTAGGAACTGTATTTTCTGGAACAAGTAAATATTCTTTACCATTATTTTTCCTATAGCTAAGAGCTTTATTCTTTATGTTATCGGGATATTGTACAGAAAGATAAAATTCCTTTATAGCACCTTCTCCTAAGTTTTTAACACTAAAACCTCTTCTGTTTTCTCCTTTTTCTCCTACTTCTATAGGTTCTGTTACTATTGATAATTTGGGAAATCTAAATTGATAAGGCACAGAAGTAGATTTTTCAATTGTTTTGCCTCCAATCATAGCTTCTACTACATCGTTATAATTCACATTTGCCTTTACACATTTGCTAAATTTTCTATAAACTAAAAAATTTACAACACTTTCAGGCTTAGCAGTGACTACAAAAACGGGATTATTGATTGTAGAATCAGTTGTTTTTTCGACCTTAACAAGTGTTTTTTCTTGTTGAGGCACTTCAATTCTAGAATAATTTATTCCTTCAGGGAAAGAAACCTTTAGAGTTACAGAAGTCTGCTCTTTGGGGATTTTGAGTTGAATTACCAAAGGAGCTTCAAAATTTACAGTGGCGATGTTGATAGTAGAATCAAGTGTTAATCTACTAATAATATTTTGGCTGTAAGCAGTGCTTATTATAAAGAATAACAGAAGACTGCTAATGAATATTTGTACTTTCCTACACATTTTCTCGTATCATTTAGTAAATACGATGCAAATATAGGAATTTTATTTTAACAAAACAAGAATAAAAATTAAATCTTTTTTGTCAACATTTAACATATCAAGTTTTAGTCGACGATAAACTCTACACGTTTATTTGCCTGATGTTCTTCTTCAGTGCAAGGCACTCCTTTTTCACAACCATTTACTAACTGGGTAGCACCATAGCCTTTCGCAATAATACGGTGAGAAGCAATACCTCGTTTGATGAGCCATTGTTCAATAGATTTTGCCTGTACCTCAGTAAGTTCTCTGTTATATTTATCATCTCCCCTACTGTCAGTATGTACTTTTACGATAATTTTTAAGGTAGGATTATCTTCTAGAAAAGCAACTATTTTAGCTAATTGTACTGAAGCATCTTTGCGAATATTAGTATGTCCAAAATCAAAATAAATATTATCGATATTGAATATATTAGCCAAATTATCTCCTTTATTTATCTGAAAAACATTAGGATATAAGCTGTATACTTTCTGCTGTGCTGTAGTTAAAACAATAGGCTGACTCATCAGTTCGTAGTTAGGTTTTTGTATTTCGATATAGGCTTCTTGGAAGTTAGGATATATTTTATTAACCGAAAAGACGAAAAAGCCATTTATATCGGTAGTATCGGTGAGAGTTTCGCCTGCAGCATTTATTAAGAGGATTTGTGCCCCCTCTACTACAGTTCCTTTCTCGGCATCGGTAACTAATCCCATTAAATCATTTGGGGTTGTATTGGGGTGTTTAGTAAAAAGCAATTGCATTTTATCATCAAAGATATTCATTTGCTTTTTAGCTTCATTTTTTTTATTAGTTTTTTGTAATAGTACAGCATAACGATAATGCTCTATAGGTTCTAATTGATAACCTATCCCCCTCATCAAATTTTGATAGTATTTGAGTGCTTGAATCTCGTTGTGATTACTGTAGTAGTAATTAGCCAAACGCGTTACTACTTCTTGTGTTTCATAACCTCGCTCTACTATTTTTTGATAGAGTTGAGCAGGAATTACTTGTACTTGTGCTGTAGCCAAAGTAACATTGACCAATAACAGCCATAAAACTTTTGCTTTCATATTATTATATCTTTCTTGGCTACAAATATACAAAAAATAATCACAAGTTGTATTTATAAAAGTAAAAATAAAATAGGCTTCTTGATAAAACAAGAAGCCTATTTTATTTTTTTATAAACTACCTATTAGAAGTAAGCGTTCAAAGTAGCAGATAGGATACCAAAACCTTCTCTACTTCCTATATTGAAAGAGAATTTGTTAGTTTCAGTGTTACCATTGTTAGTAAACATAAGACCTGCTCCATAAGTGTATTGAGCACCAAGAGCTACTTTAGGGAAGATAAAGTATTCAACTCCTGCAAAACCTTGAACTCCAAGACCAAATCCAAATTCTTTTTTAGCAGGAGCTGTAAAGCCTACTAAAGCATCTGCCCCATAGAAGCCTTGCAAACGAGTAGTTCCTTTTCTCCACTCTTTACCATAACCTACAGTTAAACCGAAAGCGGTAGAAGCATCAACATCTTTTTGTTTATCGATATTGAAGTTAAAGTTAACTGTATAACGAGTTGCTTTGTTATCTTCGTCGAATTTTTTACCTACAAAAGTAATACCTTTTACAGTGCTTGAAAGAACACCGGTACTAAAGTCTAAAACGTTAGAACTTTCTCTAAAAAGATCGTTTCCTGAGTTAGTTGTACTTCCATTGAAAGCTTGACCTAAGTAAGTTAGAGCATTTCCAACATTGAAACCGATTGACCAGTCACCTTGTTTAGGTAGATATTCTTCACCTTTTGAAGAAACTAATTCTTGAGCTGAAGCAGCACCAAAAGCAAATACAGCTGCTAGTGATAAAATGATTTTTTTCATCGTATAAATGTTTTTAGTTAAAAATTATAAGGCAAAGATATACTCCTTTTGTATATATACCAAATAAAATGTGAAAAAAATCACAGTGTTTTTTTAAAAACAAATGAAATACAACAATTTATAAATACACAAGCAACTACTTTTTTTCTACATTTTTTTAATAAGCTTTAGCAAATAGCACACGTTTAGTAGAGGGTTTACCTGAGTAAATACATACCCCAGCTTCTTCTTTAGCATCCAATGGAATACAACGTATTGTCGCTTTAGTTTCCTCTTTGATACGTTCTTCGGTTTCGGGAGTACCATCCCAGTGAGCTGAAAGGAAGCCGCCTTTAGTTTCGAGCAATTCCTTGAACTCATCATAGCTATTTACCTCAGTAATATGGGTATTGCGGTACTCCAATGCTTTGCTATAGATATTGGCTTGTATATCCTCTAATAATTGCTGAATATGAGCTACAATTTGGTCTCCAGCTACTGTTTCTTTGGTAAGAGTATCACGACGGGCTACCTCAAAGGTGTTATTTTCTATATCGCGTTGTCCTACAGCTAAACGAACAGGCACTCCTTTGAGTTCGTACTCGTGGAATTTAAATCCTGGTGATTGAGTATCACGATCGTCGAATTTCACGCTAATACCGCGTCTTTTAAGTTCTTCTACCAAAGGTTGAATGTGTGTACGCACTTTCTCTAATTGTTCCTCACCTTTATAGATAGGTACAATCACTACTTGTATAGGAGCTAATTTAGGAGGTAAAACTAATCCGTTGTCGTCACTATGGGTCATAATCAAAGCACCCATTAAGCGGGTTGAGACCCCCCAAGAGCTCGCCCATACGTATTCTTGTTTACCTTCTTTGGTAGCGTATTTCACTTCAAAGGCTTTGGCAAAATTCTGACCTAAGAAGTGTGAGGTTCCTGCTTGTAAGGCTTTACCATCTTGCATCATTGCTTCTATACAAAATGTTTCATCAGCACCTGCAAAACGCTCACTTTCAGTTTTCAATCCTTTAATTACAGGCACTGCCATAAAGTTCTCTACAAAGGTAGCGTAGACATTCATCATTTTTTCTGCTTCTTCAAGAGCTTCGGCTTTGGTAGCGTGAGCGGTGTGTCCTTCCTGCCATAAAAACTCAGCAGTGCGCAAAAACAAGCGGGTGCGCATCTCCCAACGCACTACATTTGCCCATTGATTGATGAGTATTGGCAAATCACGATAAGACTGAATCCAGTTTTTATAAGTACTCCAGATAATTGCCTCGGAAGTAGGACGTACAATGAGTTCTTCTTCTAATTTAGCTTCGGGGTCTACTATTAATTTTCCTTTTTCATTAGGGTCGGTTTTGAGGCGATAGTGAGTTACTACCGCACATTCTTTAGCAAAGCCTTCGGCATTTTTTTCTTCTGCTTCAAAATAGCTTTTGGGGACAAACAGCGGAAAATAAGCATTGGTATGCCCCGTTTCTTTGAACATACGGTCGAGCTCTGCTTGCATTTTTTCCCAAATAGCATAGCCATAAGGTTTGATTACCATACAGCCACGCACGCCTGAACTTTCGGCTAAATCGGCTTTTACAACCAATTCATTATACCATTTAGAATAGTCTTCACTACGTGATGTTAAATTCTTGCTCATATATTTTTTTAAACTCTTTTTATAAATTAGCGGCTCTTCTCTTTATAGTTCTTGTTTTATGAGGAGAAACGGTTGTGTGTTTTGTTTCGTAGTAATACAAACATTTTTCTATATAAAAATCATTCTGATTGCGAATGAGTCCTGCTACATTGTCGTTGAACCAAATTTCGGCTAAACTCGCTTTGAGATGTTTAGATATATCACCGATATTTCTATTGAAATCTATTTGGATTCGTCTATTTTTTAGGAAAGCGGCAAAGGCTTTCAGCATTTCTTTTGATATTTTATAATCGGTGATGAAATGTGCCTTGGAGGGTTTCCTATTTTGTAAAGGGTGTTTATCCAAAAATTCAAACAAAAAGAAATTTGTAAGTCCTGAATTGAGCACCTCATTCACCATATAAGTTTCAGGTTTCATATCTATAGGAACATATACATCGGGGTAAATTCCGCCGCCGCCATAGACGATTTTTCCTTTAGGAGTGATAAACTTGAGTGAATCGGGGATGGAAGCTTCATCTATTTCAAAACTTCTGCGCTGATGACGCAAGTTATAAGGTTTCTGGATAGAGCGCCCTGTAGGAGTGTAGTAACGGGCAGTAGTAAGGCGTACTGCAGAACCATCGGGCAACGGCATTTCACTTTGTACCAACCCTTTACCAAAAGTTCTGCGTCCTACAATCACTCCCCTATCATTATCTTGCAAGGCTCCTGCTACAATTTCACTTGCTGAAGCACTATTTTCGTTTACTAAGACAAACAAAGGTTTATTCTCAAAAAGTCCTCCTTCGGTAGCATAAGTTTCTTCTATTTCTTTGCGATTGTTTTTAGTATATACAATCATCTTGTTCTTATGCAGGAATTCATCGGCGATTTGTATACCTACATTGAGGAATCCACCTGAATTGTTTCGTAAGTCTAAAATCAAACTGTTAATACCTTCTTTTTCTAAAGCTTTCAAAGCAGATGTAAATTCATCGGTAGTGGTTTCGGCAAAGCGATTCATACGAATATAGCCCAGTGTGTCATTCACTTTGTAGAAGCAATCTATACTCCTAATAGGGATAAACTTACGCTCTATAGACAATTTGAAAATACTATCGCTGCTTTTGCGGTAGATTGTCAAATCGACTTTAGATTCCATTTCACCTTTGAGGATATTTTTGATTTTATCGGTGTTTAAATGTTTCTTAAACAGCGTATCACGTCCAGCCATCAAAATTCGGTCGCCAAAGTGGATACCTTTGTGCATTGCATCGCTTCCCTCAACAGGTTTGATTACAGCAATTGTATCATTATACATATAGAAGCTAATGCCTACACCGACAAATTTACCACTCATTGTTTCGGCTACCTCTTGAATATCGGTTTTAGAAATATAAGTGGAATGAGGGTCTAACTTGCGCAAAATACTATTAATTGTAAGGTCTACGATGCTATCGGTATTTACCTTATCCACATAATCTTCCTCTATATAGTCTATAAGTTTACCGAGTTTTACCTTATAAGGATTTTCGGGTACCGTATCTATATCGGTGATAGGCATAGGTACGGGAGGAGGCGGTTTGGGAATATAGAAGTTCGCCAACTGACGACCTAATATAAGCCCCAATGCCAAACTTAAACCTATAAGAATTGGGAGTATGTAGAGTTTGTTTTTCATTGAATGATATTATTTGCCAAAGGCTGTAATCCCCTGTTTGAGCCATTTGTAAAACTCATCGGGGTCATCGGTATCGAGGGTATAACCAATAGGTGCTACCAAGTTCTCTCCTTGGTGATTCATCAACACATAAAAAGGTTGAGTGTTAGCTTTATACTTGAGAGTTTGAAATTCACTCCATTTTTGCCCAATAGTTTTAATCATCTTGCCCTCTCTGATTTGCGATGGTTTCACTTCGCTCTCAGGGAGTTCGCGTTTGTCGTCTACATATAATGAAATCAATACCACTTCATTTCTAAGGGCATCAAGTACTTGAGGATTAGGCCATACGTTTTGTTCCATTTTACGGCAGTTTACACAAGACCATCCTGTAAAATCTAACATTACAGGTTTATTCACTTGTTTGGCATAAGCCAATCCTTTTTCATAATCATTAAAAGTAACGATATTATGAGGTTTGAACAAATGAGCTCCTTCAGGAAGAGCCCCTTCATCTACATTTGTACTACCTCCTCCAGCGGTATAGCCTACACCATAAGGAGATTCACTATAGTGTTGTGGAGGTGGAAATGCATTGATAAGGTTGAGTGGCGCACCCCATAGCCCTGGAATCATATAAACTGTAAAACTAAGGGTTAGTAAGCCTAATAGCAAACGACCTACAGAAATACGATCGGTAACATCATCGTGAGGCAAGCGTATTTTTCCAAAAAGATAGAGTGATAAGGCAGCGAAAACAGCAATCCAAATAGCGATAAATACCTCACGTTCAATCCAATGGTATTGCAATACCAAGTCGGCATTAGAAAGGAATTTGAACGCTAACGCCAATTCTAAAAATCCTAATACTACTTTCACGGTATTCATCCAACCCCCT
The DNA here is from genome assembly GCF_937936315.1 of uncultured Capnocytophaga sp. Classification (GTDB taxonomy): domain Bacteria; phylum Bacteroidota; class Bacteroidia; order Flavobacteriales; family Flavobacteriaceae; genus Capnocytophaga. The sequence continues at coordinate 7,947 of NZ_CALGWU010000040.1, forward strand.
GATTTAGGCAATGAATGCAACCAGCCAGGGAAGGCTGCAAACAAGGCAAAAGGCAAGGCTATTGCTAATGAGAAGCCGAACATACCGATAATAGGAGCAATACCTCCTTCGGAAGCTGCTTGTACTAATAAAGTTCCCACAATAGGACCTGTACAAGAGAAAGATACTATTGCCAAAGCTAATGCCATAAAGAAAATTCCTACAAAACCACTGCGATCAGCTTGTGCATCTACTTTGGTACTCCACGAGCTAGGCAAAGTAATTTCGAACGCTCCTAAAAACGAAATGGCAAACACTACCAATATCAAGAAAAAGATAAGGTTGAACCAGAAATTACTTGCTAAAGCATTCAAAGCATCTGCTCCAAAGATAGCGGTAATTGCTGAACCCAACAACACATAAATCACAATGATAGAGATTCCATAGATTACAGCATTTTTGATGCCTTTAGCTTTAGTTTTGCTCTGTTTGGTAAAATAGCTCACAGTCATAGGTATCATAGGGAAGACACAAGGAGTGAGCAAGGCAGCAAAGCCTGAAAGGAAAGATATAAAGAATATTGTCCAAAGACCTTGATGTGAGATAGGGGTAGTAGCAGGAACTTTTGGTGTTGTTTGGCTTACAGTAGTTGCAGTAACTGTATTATTGGCATCGGTGTTATTACCAAAAGTAAACTGAGGAGTTGCGCCTTGATTAGCCGCAGCAATCCCTGAAAGGAAAAATTCTAAATCTACTGAATCGGGGGGCAAGCAGTTGCTATCGTCACAACTCATAAACTCAACTTCTGCTTTGATAGACATAGAAGTAACTTCACCCAAGAGTTTAATACGTTGTTTGAAGACTGCTTGTTTATAGAAATAAGCAATCTCCATATCAAACACCTTATCGTGTTTTACAATAGGTTTTGACTCTTCAGTTTTTCCTACCAACTCAAAAGTAGGCTCTTGGGTATATTTAAATGAAGTAGGTACCGGTCCGTTAGGTGGGATGTTTTGTCCGTAGAGTTTCCAGCCTGCCTCAATGGAAGCTGTTGCTACCAAATAATATTCGTTATCGTTGATTTTTTCAACCGCTGTTTTCCATTTTACAGGGTTGTGTATTTGAGCATTTGCTATAGCTGCAAAAGCAATAAGTAGTAATGTAATGAGTTTTTTCATTTGGTCGTTTTATTTAAGAGTGCAAAATTACAACAAAATAATGATATAGACAATAACAGACTTTTATAAAGTCTTAAAGCTCTCCGACTCACTCAGCAGACAATAGGCAACAGAGCTAATTTGCAAAAATAATTAACGTGAACTCAATATAAGTAATCATTTAACAATCAGTTAAATATTCTAAAATCTCCAACAAATTTCACGAATTTGAGATTGTATAAAACTCTTTACTTTATATTATCTCACAAATTTTCACCTAATGGTGAATTGTTTTGTAAATATATTATGATACAAAACTGTAAAATCAATGTTCTGTTATATCGAACTGACGTTATAGATTGCAAATAAATAATAAGGCTGCACAAAAAGGCCTATTTATAAGAAGGTGTTCAAAAAGTTTTTTGTGAGGGCGTTTGCAAAACGCCCCTACATACCCCCTATATAACATACCTTAAAAGTAATTGATTAGCAATGCAATCAATTTTGATACAGTAGCAGTAATAAACAGCTTTGCTGTAACTGATGTTATATTAAAGGGAAAGTCTTGCCATATAGAAGCCATCATAACCTGATTGATGTGCAAATATCACTTCTTCAGCTTCTAAACGAAAATCTTTTCCTGCTTCTGAGGCTAAGAATTTTTCTATTTGTTGGTGGTTTTCAGAAGGCAATATAGAACAAGTTGCATAGATGAGTTTTCCTCCTTTCTTGAGTAATTTACTATACTGTTGTAAGATTTCTTGTTGGGTAGCACGTATCTCGTCTAAAAACTCAGGGCGTAATTTCCATTTGGCATCGGGGTTACGGCGCAATACTCCCAAACCACTACAAGGGGCATCAATAAGTACACGGTCGGCAGTGCCTTGTAAGCGTTTGAGTTGTTTAGGATCTATGAGTTTGGCTTCTATGTTGAAAGCCCCATTACGGCGCGCTCGGCGTTTAAGTTCTTGCAACTTCTGTTCATAGATATCCATTGCAATTACCTGACCTTTGTTTTGCAATAGATTGGCTATATGAAGCGTTTTGCCTCCTGCCCCAGCACAAGTATCGATTACACGCTTCACCTTGTCGTCTATTTGCATAAAAGGAGCAACTTTTTGAGAGGAAGCATCTTGTACCTCAAATAGACCATCGGCAAAGGCTTGGGTTTTAAAGATATTGCCCCGTTCTACTAATTGCAAGGCATTAGGGTAGTTACGCAAAGGATAAGTCTCTATTTTTTCTTGTCGTAGAAACTGTTGCAAGCGTTCCAAAGAAGTTTTGAGGGTATTGACACGCAACACCACTGGAGCTAAACTATTGAGAGCGTGCAGTTCGTCATTCCACAAGGTTTCGCCTAATTCTTGTACTCCCAAGGTATCTAACCAATCGGGTACTGATTCACGGAATTTTCTGAGTTTAGAAAGTTCATCGAACTTACCTTTAATTCGGCGAGCAGGCGTATCTTCAAAATAGTTACCCCAATCGGGCAAGGTGATACTTTTTAGGGTTGCCCACACAGCAAAAAGCCGGCGCAGGTTATGCACTGTAAAGGGTTCGTGTACTTCGGCAATTTCGGCATAGAGGCGTTTCCATCGCACGATGTCATAAATAGTTTCGGCAATAAAAGCTCTATCCCGTGCGCCCCAACGCTTATCTTTTTTGAGTTGTTTTTCAACTACTTTATCGGCATATTGCCCCTCGTTGAAGATAAAGGTGAGTCCCTCTATCACGGCATCTACTAAGTTTCTGTGTAATTTCATTAGTTTTTAAAAATTGTCCGATGGATTTCACGAATTTAGACAAAAATCATTTGAGTGTGATTATTTGTGGATATACAGTGAAATATTATTGTAAATCAGGGTTATATATTATAGTAAAAATGAGACGGTAATAAAAATTACCGTCTCTTTTTATCTCTTATCTCTTATCTCTTATCTGCTTAAAACAATTGTGCTGTAAAAGTAAACAAGAAGTTACCATAAGTAGATTTGATTTGAGCGTTATCAGTAAGAACTGTTTCGTACATTTGGTATAGGTTAGTTTGTTTAGCGATATCATAAGAAGCGTCTAAACGGATTCCTCCTAAAGTAACCCCTGCCCCAAATGAATAACCATTAAGGTCTCCTATAGTCGCTACTTTCATTCTATAGGGGCTTTGCTCATAGCGATAGCCTGCACGGAGACTTACGTAGTTTGCTGTTTCTTTTGTTTTAATTGGTATTCTAAACTCAGTTCCTATACGCACTGTAGAAGTTTCACCTAACTGTTTTTCTATTATATCATTTTCAGAGTTTTTAGCAGCAGATCTAAAGTGGAGATTTTTATAATCTTTATAAATATAATCTACACTTACAATAGCGTATTTACTAAATAAATAAGCCGCACTTGCTGTCCAGCTACCTGGTGTTCGGAATTTATAATCAGGAAGGGTAACAATCACTCTTGGATCTGCAAAGCTAGCACGATTATTTGTGCTCAAATATTGAGTATATTCTTGATTAAAAGTATACCAAGTTGGAGAAGTATAAGTTACACCTAAACGCAAGTCCTTAGTAGCTTTTACTATTGCACCTAATTGGAAAGAGAAACCACTACCTTTAGTAAGGAATTCATTTTCAAAATAAGCATTTGTTATTGTAGAGGTACTTCCATAAGTTTCCCAGTGTGATAGTTTATCCTTTTGATTGATACGATGTGCATTCAAGTTGAGCCCTAAATACAGAAAATCATCGTATTGAGTTGAAAAGTTAAAATTATATCTTGTAACTCCCCCACTTGTAACACGTTCAAAATTTTGGTTAGCTCCATCACTTACATTTTTATCGTATTGTGTTTCTTGCAGAATAGCATTAGCCACAGCATCAGAATCTGTCGTTTTAATTTCATCTCTTCCTATATGAGGACGAATAAGCCCTACATAATGACCTAAAAGTGCATTTCTAAGGGTATAAGCTCTATTCCCCCCAGCTCTTCCCATATTAAAATAAATATCTTGAAGCGTATTTCTATCTACTACTACTTTATTTTGATATGTTTCTAACAATAAATCTTGTTGTTGAATACCATCTGCATAATATTTAAAATAGTCTCCTAAATTTTGATCAGATTTTCCAGAGAATGAGAAATTACTAGCGTCAAAATTTTTAGTATTTTGGTAATTAAAGCCAAAAGATATTTTCTTCCACCCTGAAGTGCTAATAGGGATAGGGAATACTGCGCCAAATTGATTGAGATTAAAGTCAGTATCTCTATTTTTAACTTGAGTACCATTATAAGTAATTGTATTTTTTGTAACATTACTTCCTAAAGTACCTCCTATTTGGCCTCCTGAGAAAACAGAACTTCCTGCAGGGTTTATTGAAATTGCAGAGAAATCCCCTCCAATAGCTCCAAAAGCACCGCTCATTCCTTTGAAACGCGCTGTACCATCAAGATCTTCTGTTGAATAGCGTAAAGCATCTTTATAATTTTGAGCAGACACATTATACATCACAAAAGACAGCATAATTAATGTTATTTTTTTCATATAAAATTCTTTTTAAGTTAGTAACTTCTTCTTGTAGTTCCAGCTCCTGAAGATTGGTTATTACCCCCTCCGGAATTACCTCCTCCATAATTACTTCCAGAATTATAACGGCCACTGTCATAACTTCTTCCAGAATCGTATTGAGGAGAACTATAACCGCGATTATAGTTATTATTTTGTTGGTTATCGCTACGATATCTTCCTTCGTCGTAAGGACGGCTATATGAATTTCTTGAACGATTTTCGTAAGAAGGATAATCTCTATGATTGTAATCTCTTGGTGTATCATCAGTGTAAGACCTTCTATATCCTCTCTCTCTTACACGATAATCGCTATCATAGTATCTTCTATCGTAATAGCCTCTGTCGTAATATCCATAGGGGTAATAACCATAACCATAGTAAGGATAATAGCTGTGACCATAATAAGGATAATACCCATAACCATAATAAGAATAATAACCATAGTATGGATCATAACCATAATAAGGATTGTAACCATAGTAAGGATAGTAGCCTCCATAGTAGTAGTTATCCCAATAAGGATCATAATAACTACTCCAACCCCAACCTAAAGACACACTCCATCCAGAACGATAAGGGCGGTAGTAAGGATGACCATAATAGCCATAGTAAGGATTTGCCCAAGATCGATTGTATATATTTACATTCACTTGTGAAGGGTTAGACCCCCAACCACCATAAGAAGAAGTACCTGAAGCATAAGTATTAGAGCGGTAGCTATTTACATCGGTAAAATGAGTAAAACTACTATCTACTGTAGGGTTTTCATACTGTTTAGCTTTATCCCTAAAATAGCTGTTATAACCATTATCCGCATAACGATTTTCAGGTGGATAATCATAACGTTGAGGAGGCATTTCTCTCTCTACATAACGTGGCCTTTCGGGCACGGGGTCGTTATAAATGCCATCGGCATAGTAATAGCCAACGCAAGAAGTCAATGCAAATGAAACTAGCATTGTCAAAGCAAATTGCTTCATTACATTTGTAAATTTTACATTCTTTTTCATATCATTTCTATTTTTAGTTAATAGTGATGTGTAATAGTTACAAATCAATTTCTATGCCAAAAATCTCTTTAGGCTTCACTTTTCATTTCTTTGAGTTGAGTTCCCCAAAAAAGCACTTTCTCTCCAAAAGTTTCAGCTGCTTGTTGTAAAATTTGAGGAATTGTACATTCTATAAAGTGTAATAACTGAGCGGGAGAAGAGGTTTCACAATGTACTGCATAATGTTTTTCAGGAGTATCTAACAATTTAAACACTCGCACATTTTCTATTGTATCCACAGCTTTTATAGCTGGTAAATAAACACCTTGTAACCACTCTTGCCACTTGGTAAAGACCTCATCGCCAACTACCATTGTTAAATTATACACATACATAACTGATTTATTTTTTGCAAAGATAAGAATTATTTTGTAACTTTGCACTCAAAATCACCATTAATTATAATAACATATGGCAAGTATTCGCAATTTAAAAAAAGACATCAACTATGTGTTAGGAGATATCATTGACGCTGTATATTTCACTGGTAAGATGCAAACTGAAGAAGGTAAAGCTCTTGTGGGAGAAATTCTAAATGATTTTGACTCTCTTATCGATAAAGTAGCTGACAAATCTGTAGAAAACAGAGGTGCACACCTCAAGCAAGTGAGAAAAGAGTTCGAAGAAAAAGCAGGTGCTTTAATTGAAAAACTCAGCTCCTTATCATAAATTTTCTTTGCTAAAGGCGTAGTACACCTTTAGCAAAGTTTTATTTTTTAGCCCAAAATAATAATGAAAAAAACTTTACAACATATCCTTATCAGTGTTAGCATCATATTACTCTCTGGCTTCTTAATGAATGCTATGTCTGTAAAAAAAGAAGATAACAATATTTTTGAACGAGCTGAAGCTGAACTAGCTTCCCCTCTTACTACTGAAGAAACTCCTTTAAATCACAAAGAAGATTTTTTTAATAACTACAGAACATATGCTATTGACCTACCTGAAAAATTAGACTTTGCAGGCGAAAAAGTACCTATGGATGACCCTGATGTGTACGAACGATTAGACCGAGAATTTCTCGTGAATGTTTATTGGCAGTCTAACAGTTTGTTGTTATTCAAGCGCGCTAACAAATATTTCCCCATCATAGAACCTATACTCAAACGCAACAATATTCCTGACGATTTTAAATATTTAGCTGTTATAGAAAGCGGACTCACCAATGCTGTATCGCCTTCAGGAGCTAGTGGTTTTTGGCAGTTTATGAAAGCTGCTGCTCAAGAGTACAGTTTAGAAGTAAGCGACCAAGTTGATGAACGTTATCACTTAGAAAAAGCAACGCAAGCTGCTTGTGATTATCTAAATAAAGCCAAACGTAGCACAGGTTCGTGGACTATGGCGGCAGCTGCCTATAACGCTGGTGTAGCAGGAATGAACAAACAGACTACTTTTCAGCAAACTAATAACTACTACGATCTATACCTAAACAGTGAAACTTCTCGCTATGTATTCCGTATTTTGGCGGTAAAAGAAATAATGAAATACCCTAAAAAGTATGGATTTATCTTCGATAAAAAGCACTTGTACAACGAACTACCTACTTATAATGTAATGGTAGATAGCACTATAGAAAATCTTACTGATTTTGCTAAAAGCCAAAACATCACTTACAAAGAGTTAAAAAACTACAACCCTTGGCTACGTGATAGAAAACTTGACAACAAAGAAGGTAAAGTTTATTACATTAGGGTTCCTAAGAGATAAAGATTTAGGTGTTAGGGATTAGAATTTAGCAATTTGCAAATTTTCTAATCCCTTTTCTTTAGGAACAAACTGCTTTAACACCTCAATATTTCCATTGGCGATCCAAAGATGTTGTGGCGTTATACTTGTGTTTTCATTAAGTAAATAATGCTGTAATAAAATATTTTTTGTTTGCCTAGCTACTGCATAACCTGAATCAATAACTTTGATATGAGGTGGAATAATTTTTTGTATTTGGGGCAACAAATAGGGATAATGAGTACAACCCAACACTAAATAATCAATACCTAAGGCTACCATTGGTAAAAGATGATGGCGCAATAATTGAGTCATTTCAGGACTTTCTATACGGCCTGCTTCTATAAGATCTACCAACCCCTCGCCTACTTGTTCTATAATTTCTACTTGTTCCTCTTGTTTGAGATGTTCACTAGTTTTAGCAAAAAGATCACTTGCAAGTGTACTACGAGTAGCTAAAACGCCTATTTTTTTAGTTATACTCTGTAAACTCGCAGGCTTAATAGCAGGCTCTATACCGATAAAAGGTACTTCTTTATATTTATTTCTCAAATAAGAAATTGCATTAGTCGTACCTGTATTACAAGCTACTACTATAAGTTTAGCTTTTTGTGCTAACAAAAATTGAGTATTAGCATCACAAAGAGTTATAATTTCTTCCTTTGTTTTTTCTCCATAGGGAGCATTCTTATTATCAGCCAAAAAAAGAGTACTTTCGTTAGGCAATAGAGCATTGATTTCCTTCCAAATAGTAGTCCCTCCTATCCCTGAATCGAACAAACCTATAGGATCTTTACAGAATGTAACTTCACTCATTTTTAATTATCTTATTATAATGGATGCAAAAATAAAAAAAAGTGTTCACATAGCGAACACTTTTTTGTAAATAAACAATTTTGTAATATGTGTAGTTTTCAATTAGAATCCTAATTTCTTTTTCACACTAGCATAGAGGTCTTCACCTGTAGCGACAATTACGCTTGAACCTGCGCTTGAATCTAATACATATTGCAATCCTTTTTCTTTAGCGATATTTTCGATAGCAGTTTTTACTTTTTTAAGCAAAGGTTCTACAAGTTCTTGTTGTTTTTTTTGCAAACTTTCAGCAGCTGTTTGTTGAGTTTTGCGAATATTTTCTTCCATTGTTTTAATTTCCTCAGATTTTTTAAGGAACTCAGTTTCTCTTGCTTTTCTTTGAGCGTCAGAGAGGGCTGCATACTCATTGTCATATTTCTGAGCTTTTGCTTGCAATTCTTTGATTGCTGCTTGAATATCATTCATATAGCCTTGCTCCATTTTCTTCAACTGAGCTTCTATAGATTTTCTTTCAGGCATTTCTTCTAAAAGTTTTTGCACATCTATATGGGCAACTTTCACTTGTGCAGTGAGCATTGTTGTAGCTCCAAAAAAGAGAGCCAATGCAATCATCAATGTTCTAATGTTTCTCATCATCTTGTTTGTAATATTAGTTATTTTAAAATTTTTACTTAATTTGTTGTGCGAGTTTGTGTTCTCACTTCTTGTTGTTTTTGCAAACGTTCTGCTTGTTCTTTTTCACGTTGTGTTTTTAAGGTTTCGCGTTCCTGTTGCATTTTCTGTACGCGTTCTGCTTGCTCTTTTTCACGTTGTGCTTTTAAAGCTTCACGCTCTTGTTGTGCTTTTTGTTGGCGTTCTGTTTGTTCTTTAGCACGTTGAGCTCTAAAGTTTTCACGCTGTTGTTTCATTTCTTCTGTTTTGCGCAAACGTTCTTGTTCATATTGCACTCGGCGTTCTTCACGAGCTTTTTCGGCTTCTTTGCGTTTTTTTACACGTTCTTCTACAAATTCAAAATCGTAACTTTCTTTTAAGAGCTCTGCCATATCTTTATTGCGATCGGCAGCATTATCTTTTTTCTTCAGGGCGCGAAGTACTACCTTACTAAGGTTGTGTTGCTCGTTAGAAAACAACATTGTCGCATCACTTTTTTCAAAAATAAAGTCATACTTGCGCAATTTACCTATCTCTTGCACTATGTTGAACACTTGGTCTTGAATAGGCTTGGCGAGCAAAAACTTTTGATTGATGTACTCTCCATCTTTAGCATCAAACTTTTGCTGTTTGTAGGCATTGAGGTTATATTCCATCAAAGCGATTTCTTCTTCCTTATCTTTTATCAATTCAGGAGTAAGTAATGCTTTTTCAGCCTCTAACTTATCTTTTTCAGCTTGTATTTTAGTCAGGCGTTTTTCTATCTCTGCTTGCCATTGTTCTACTTGCAATGCAAACTGCTGGTTTGCTACTTTGTAGTCTTCCAAATTAGCCAAAATATAGTCCATATCCACATAGCCTATACGGGAAGGCTTTTGTGCAAATGAAAGTGTTATTGTTGCCAATAGCACTGCAAAAAGAACTGATAACTTTTTCATAGAAAATATCGTGCCAAAAATTAGAATTGTTGTCCAAAAATGAAATGAGTTTGCCAACCACTGCGGTTTGTACTATTGGCAGGATTATCAAATCCATAACCAAAATCAATACCTAACATACCAAATTGTGGCATAAAGAGTCTCAACCCTAAACCTGCTGAACGCTTGAGTTGGAAAGGATTGAAGTTTGACAATCCATCGTGTACATTTCCTCCTTCGGCGAATGCCAAAGCATAGATAGAAGCCATAGGTTTGAGTGTGATAGGGTAACGCAACTCTAATGAGAATTTGTTGAATACAGTTTCTCCACTATCTGAAGAAAGTCCGTAGTTCTCATAACCGCGCATTTGTATGTTTTCACGACCATCCATACTATAGTAGCCTAAACCATCGCCTCCCATAAAGAAACGTTCGAAAGGTACTATACCACGATTGTTGTTATAAGCTCCGAGATAACCAAAGTCGGCTCCAAATTTCAATACAAACTTGCTGTACAAATTAGTATACCAAGCCGAAGTGAATTTGAATTTATAGAATTCTAACCAGCGGAAGCGTTCTTGGTCTATAGAAGCTATTTTGTCGCTATCGTTATTCGCAATAGCTTGTGTACGATCCTCTAACAACTTAGCGTAATTCACTCCATTAAACAAAGAATAAGGAGGGGTAACCTTTGCGCTGATAGTAAAGCTACTACCCGTCATTGGATAGATAGGGTTAGGTCCGCTAGAATTACGTGATAGAGCAATAGTATAAGCAAAAGAGTTAGAGGAACCATCTTTGAAAGTAAAGAGTCCTAAGTTAGGGTAATCTTTCAAATCGTAGTGTTTATAGGTGAGTGTGTGAGCTATTTGGAAATAGTCGTCTGGAACTCTAAGACGTTTTGCTAATCCTAAGCTAAACTCAGTGATATATACACGACGGCTTTTATCTACATCATAACTTCTATAGCTATAACCAAATTGTTCAGTACGGCTAAATGATACTGAGAACTGCACTGGTTGTTTACCTCCCATCCAAGGTTCGGCAAATGAGAATCCATAAGTGCGATAGTATCTACTCACTTGCAAGCTGAGTGATAAACTTTGTCCGTCACCCATAGGTACAGGACGATAAGCTTTTCTATTGAATATATTTTTGATGGAGAAGTTGTTGAACGATAGAGCTACCGTTCCAATAAAAGAACCTCCTCCATAACCACCTTGTAATTGTACCTGACTTGAACCTGTTTCGGTAAGGTTATACTCTATATCTACTGTTCCTGCATTAGGATCGGCATTTTTGAAATCAGGATTGATATTTTGAGCATCAAATAGTTGTAATTGACCTAATTCACGCACAGTACGCACTACGGCATCTTTGCTATATAGGTAACCAGGGCGTGTACGCAATTCACGATAAATCACATAGTCGTTTGTTTTTTCGTTACCTTTTACTGTTATTTTATTGAAATAAGCAGGTTTCCCTTCTACAATGCGTATTTCAAAATTGATAGTATCGTTTACCACTGAAGTTTCTACAGGGTGTACTTGAGAGAAAAGGTAACCACTATTTTGGTATAAGTTGGTAATATCTTCAGCATCGGGTTTGGTATTATCCTGCACACGTTTTTTGAGTAACACTCCGTTATACACATCTCCTTTTTTGATACCTAAAATTTGATTGAGTACGCGGTCGTTGTAGACTGAGTTCCCCAAAAAGCGGATATCACCGAAATAATAACGTTTGCCCTCTTCTACTGCAATATTTAAACTTACATTACCATCTTTTTCTTTGATGAGAGAATCGCTTACTACACGAGCGTCGCGGTAACCTTTTTCTTTATAGAAATCAATCAGATTTGTAAGATCTTCCTCATAGTTCTTTTTCACATACTTAGAACGTTTCCAAAAGCGGCCAAACTGTATTTGTTTGGTTTTTTTGAGTTTTTTACGCAACTTAGCTGAAGTGAACTGCTGATTGCCCTCAAAAACGATTTTATCTACTTTTACTTTACTACCTTTATCAATATGGATAAGCATATCCACTCCGTTCGCATCAGTAGTATCTACCTTAGTATCAATAGTTACTTTAGTATTTAGGTAACCATCTTTTCGATATTTATTGGTGATATAGTTTCTAGTATTAGCAATCAAACTTTCATTTACTTTAGCACCTTTTTTAATATCTGCATCTTTGAGGAGAGTTTCACCTTTTTTCTGTCCAATACCTGATACTTTTACATTTACAAGAGAAGGAGTTTCTTTAATAGCTAATTCTAAAAATACTGTATCGCCCTCTACCCTTTTGATATAGATATTGATATCGCTAAACAACTTATAACTCCATAATTTATGGATAATTGCACTGAACTTCTCACTAGGGATTTCAATTACATCTCCAACCTTCAAACCAGAAGTAGTGAGGATTGTTTGTTCGTTATAACGCTTGGCACCAGTAACTTCAATGCCACCTATGGTGTATTTTTTTCCTTGTCCTAATGATATTCTTTCTTCTTGTGCATTCACAAGGCTTACCAAAGCCAAAAAGGCGAGTAATATAATTTTTTTCAGCATAGTTTTACGTAAGTTGTTCGCTTGTTTTTCCAAATCGTCTTTCTCTATTTTGATAATTGAGGAGTGCATCCTCTAAATGTTTTTTTGTAAAATCTGGCCATAGTACCTCAGCAAAATAGAGTTCGGCATAGGCTATTTGCCATAACAAAAAGTTACTAATACGATATTCTCCACTAGTGCGGATGAGCAAATCTACATCGGGCAAATTATTAGTGTACAAATGTTGTTGTAGTGTTTGCTCGGTGATAGCATCGGCAGTTAATTCGCCGTCTTTTACCTTAGTAGCAATCTGTTTTACAGCGGTGAGCAATTCCTCTCTCGACCCATAACTAAGGGCTAAAGTGAGGGTAACTCCAGTGTTGTGTTTTAGTTTATCAATAGTAGCTAGCAGTGTTTCACGAGCTTTGGGTGGAAAGCGGCCTAAATTGCCTATAATATTCAATTTTACATTGTTTTTCAGCAAACTATCCCCCTCTTTTTTTAAGAACTTCACTAATAATTCCATCAAGGCTTTTACTTCTAAAGCAGGACGGTTCCAGTTTTCAGTAGAAAAGGCATACAAGGTGAGATACGGAATTTGATGTTCTACACAATATTCGACTACCTGCCTTACGGTTTGTACACCTTTTTCATGACCAAAAGCTCTGAGCAAACCTTGTTTTTTTGCCCAGCGCCCATTGCCATCCATTATAATAGCCAAGTGTTTCGGGTATTTGGTTATTTCCATTGAATTATTATTTTCTACAGTAACAAGGCCATTCTCCAAAAGTATAGGTAAGGGACAGTCCTGAAAGGGTGTACCAATCATAACTTCTACCTATATTTCCAAACACGAAGGGGCGGTTTTTAGGAGCCGTACCATCTAAATTATTTGTAAAGGTAAAGTGAAACATCACTTCAGCTGCTAATACTAATCGATTTGTAATCTTAGTTTTCACACCAAAAGCTACTGGGATTGCAAAGTCGAAATCTCGTCGAGAAGTATCAATAGCTTCTGCAGGTGTAGGGTAAGCAGGGTCAAAATACAAATCATCATGCCAAAATCCTGTAATACCTCCAAAAATATAAGGAGTAATAGGGCGATCGAGCAAATTTTTGATTTTGTAATTAAAAAAATGCCATTCAACTCCTACAGTCATATCGGTAACATCGGTATGAAAAGAGAATTGACGATTGCGTTTTCCTGGTATATCCGATTGGGCATCGTTACCACTAAGAGCAGTTTTAGTTATCTGCACGCGAGCAGACATACGTTCATGGAAGTTCCATTTAAACAGTCCTCCAAAAGCAAATTCATTAGGGTACACATAGTGAGTACGACCAATATCAGCAATGGGGTTACTTCCTCCTAGGAAGCCCCCTAATTCATATTGCTGAGCTGAGGCGAATTGCGCCATCAATAATACTATGAGTACGATGTGTATTTTTTTGTACATATATACTATTCTATGCAAGGCGCAAATATAAGTGTTTTATATGACATAACACTCATTATTTGCCATTTTTTATTTTATTTAACACTTTTATTTTTTCAGAAAAAACACCTATATGATTGATTAAAAAAAACATACGCTATAAACTACTCTTTTTATAAAAAAAACACGTTATAAAAAAACTCTACCAAGATTGTGCCAAAACAGCAAGATTGACATATAAAAATAACTTTGCCAAAGGTCATAGCGTTATAAGCAATAGCTTTGGCAAAGTTTTATTAGTTATTAATAATTTATTTTATGCGTGAATAGCACGATTTTCAGTAGCTGCTAAGGCGGCTTCTTTTACAGCTTCGGTAAAAGTAGGATGTGCATGACAAATGCGAGCAATATCCTCAGCGCTAGCATGAAACTCCATAGCTGTAACAGCTTCAGCTATCATATCGGCTGCACGAGCTCCAATGATATGCACTCCTAACACTTGGTCAGTTTGAGTATCAGCTAAAATTTTGACAAAACCATCGGTATCCATACTGGCACGAGCACGCCCCAAAGCACGAAAAGCAAACTGACCTACTTTATAAGTAACTCCATCGGCTTTGAGCTGTTCTTCAGATTTTCCTACTGAGGCAACTTCAGGCCACGTATAAACCACCCCTGGTATGAGATTATAGTCGATATGAGGTTTTTGTCCGGCGAGTTGTTCCACTACCAATACCCCCTCTTCTTCAGCTTTATGAGCGAGCATAGCCCCTCGTACCACATCGCCTATAGCATAGATATTAGGCACATTAGTTTGCAAGTGATCGTTTACTACTACCCTACCCCGTTCGTCTTTTTGTACGCCAGCAGCTTCAAGATTAAGCCCACGAGTATAAGGAAGACGACCGACGGCTACCAAGCAGTAATCACCTTCTAAACTAATAGTTTCCCCTTTAGGAGAGATTGCTTTTACAGTTACTATATTACCGTCGCGAGTAACTTCGGTTACTTTATGGCTTGTATAGATGTTAAAACCTTGTTTTTTAAGCACTTTAGTGAGTTCACGCCCTAAACCTCTATCCATTGTAGGGATAATACTATCGGTGTATTCGACTACTGATACTTTAGCCCCAAGGCGGCTGTACACTTGTCCTAATTCCAAACCTATCACCCCACCCCCTATTACGATAAGGTGTTTAGGTACTTCTTTAAGTTTGAGAGCTTCGGTAGAGGTAATCACACGTTCTTTATCAAGTTTGATAAAAGGCAAAGTTGCGGGTTTAGAGCCTGTAGCGATAATAGCATATTTTGTTGTTATAGTTTCGGAAGTTCCATCTGAAGCTGTTATTTTTAGTTCAGTAGGTGATTCAAAACTACCAACTCCTGTAAAAACATCAACTTTATTTTTTTCCATCAAAAATTTCACTCCTGCGCAGGTCTGTTCTACTACAGTTGCCTTGCGAGCTATCATTTTCTCTAAGCTAAATTTTACCTCTCCAGCAATTTCGATACCGTGAGCCTCAAGATGTTGTGTTACTTCCTCGTAATGATGAGAGGAATCGAGTAGGGCTTTAGATGGAATACAACCTACATTGAGGCAAGTACCTCCCAAAGTATTGTACTTTTCTATAAGGGCAGTTTTGAAGCCCAATTGTCCAGCGCGAATAGCAGCCACATAGCCTCCTGGACCTGAACCAATAATTACAATGTCGTACATTTTCATAATAGTTACTATTTAATTGTCAATCTGTTTTTTATAATTCTATTTGATATTGCAACACAAAAGTACCCAATCGAGTACTCACTTTTTTATCAGTAGTACTGAAAATAGGGCGGTTCTCATAAGCTAAAGAGAGTTTGCTTTTTTGTCCTTTGAAATAGGTATTTACCCCTACAGAATAAATATTCACATTGCTATTTAGGGCTTTATAGTTTGCAAAGCGCCAACTTGCATTAGGTTGCACACGGATATCAGAGTTTTCCCATTTGGGGAGCAGATATCCAAATTGCAAAAACAAACTGCTACCTGTACCTACCGCAGGAGTATCATTACCTTTTCCATTAAGAGAAGTTCCCCCTCCAAAAATACTGTTGGCTCCTACAAATCTTATATAATCATTTCCTAAATAGATATTATTGAAGCCCACATATGCTGTAATAGCATCATTGCGTTCGGAAATAGGGGTGTCTATAAAGAAATCAACAGCTAAATTGAAGTAATCACGATAAGAAGTAGTTGTAGTATTGGTAAAAGTTCTCACTTTAGCTTGATATTCATATCCTAATCCTAGGTTCATAATATGTTTGTTTCCTATGTAAGTACCAGTACCTCCGCTGGTGGGGAGAAGACCACTTTCGTTGTCCCAAAATTCATATTTTAGGTAAGCCGAAGTAAAGGGTTGAGGATGCCCTTTGCTGTAATTGAGAGAAGATGGAGGTGTTGTTGAATTTTGTAAAGCGATAAAATAGTCGATTTTCCCTAACTGTCCTTTAGCATAAAGGCCTATTCTACGCCCCATATCATCGAGGTGATTGAGGGTGTTGAGGTAATAAACAGAAGGGTCGAGGGTGAGCATAGAAGCATTAGAAAATCCATTAGAATAACGTCCAGCTCCACGGAAAGTAGTTTTAGCTACTCCAATACTCAATTTTTCGCTAAAAGTATACTGACCTAACGCATCAAGCAGACGGAAATCACTACTTCTAAGAGAATTTTGATTTAAGTTGTTGTTCCCCATCAAAATATAGAACAACCACTTCTTTTCTACTTGAGCATAAGTACCTAAACGATAACGACGTACTGAAAGATCGAAGACATTGTTCACAGCTTCTCCATTCACTGTCGTACTAGGATTAGTCTCTGTATAGCGTGCCCAAAACTGAGCACGTGCAATACCTTGAATGAAAGTATTGCCTTCATCGTCAAAATTATGGCGTAACAATTGAGCAGAAGCAGGAATTGCTGTCCATAAAGCTACTAAAAACAGTATTTTTTTCATTTTTGGTTGTATTCAATAAAAATTACTATAGACCCCGCAAAGATATAACTTTTTTCTTATTTATCACGTTCTATTTGCAATTATTTCTTATTTTTGCGCTCTAAATAGATTTTATCCTTCATTAAATGAATTATATAGAATACACTTTTACCATTGCCCCTATGGGGGTTGCTTCTGAAATATTAGTAGCTGAACTGGCTGAAGTAGGCTTTGAGAGCTTTGTAGATACTGAAACCGGTTTGCAGGCTTATATACAAGAACCTCTTTGGAATGCTGACATACTCTCTGACATACAGATACTTCGCAGTGAAGAGTTTCAAATCACCTACACACATCAAACTATTGAACAAGTGAATTGGAATGAGGAATGGGAAAAACACTTCGAGCCTATCACTGTAGACAAGCAATGTACTGTGCGAGCCACTTTTCACCCTGAAGCCCATACCCCTTATGAGATTGTGATTGACCCCAAAATGAGTTTCGGCACTGGTCATCACGAAACTACTTATATGATGTTGCAATTTCTTTTAAAGGAAGAACTCAAAGGCGAAAAAGTGCTTGATATGGGTTGTGGCACGAGCGTACTTGCTATTATGGCAGCCAAACGCGGTGCTACTGAGGTACTCGCCATTGATGTAGATGAATGGTGTGTAGAGAACTCCATAGAAAACGTAGAGCGCAATAGTTGTAAACACATAAAAGTACAGCTAGGAGATGCTTCTTCACTAGCTAATGAAAAAGACTTCGACCTTATTATTGCGAATATCAACCGCAATATTCTATTAAATGATATACCGCTCTATGTACCAGCTCTCAAAGCAGGAGGTACCCTCTTGCTCAGTGGTTTTTACAAGGAAGATATCCCGCTTATCCGTGAAAAAGCGGAAGTATACAGTTTGCAATACATCGAGCACTTAGAGCACAACAACTGGGTAGCAGTGAAATTCAAAAAACAAGCCTAATGAGTACTTTTGCCGATAGAGTTATCAACTTCAACACACATTTGGCATACAACGATGCCCTGCCTAAGGGTTTTGATGTGCTCAATCCTTATATGGATAACCCTGAAACTATGGAGGTAATGCGTGCTTTTTATCACAAATTCTACAACGATAACCGCCAGCGGAAATTCATTATAGGTATCAATCCCAGTAGGCACGGAGCAGGGGTTACAGGGGTTCCTTTTACTGATACCAAGCGATTGGAAAGCGAGTGTGGTATTGTGATGAAATCGGCACATACCCACGAAGTATCATCGGTTTTTATGTATGATATGATAAAAGCATACGGTGGCGTTACTAAGTTCTACAATGATTTTTATATCAATTCACCTTTCCCTTTGGCTATTGTGCGAAAAGCTAAAGATGGCAAGTGGCTCAATGCTAATTATTACGATGATGAGGCGCTTTTTAAATCAGTAAAGGAGTATATGATAGAAACTTTAAAAAAACATATCGCCTTAGGTGTAGACACTCAGAAGGTATTCATTTTAGGCAAAAAGAACGCTACTTTCTTAGAAAAGTTGAATAAAGAGACTGCTTTATTTGGAGAAATGGTAGTATTGGAACACCCTCGCTTTATTCAGCAGTATAAATCAAAAGAGAAAGAGCTGTATATCGATAAGTTTTTAACGAGTTTTGAAATATAGACAATGAAACAATACGATGTTTTGGTAATAGGTAGTGGGCTTTCGGGGCTCTTTTCGGCTTTGCTCTTGGCAAAAGCAGGAAAAAGCGTGTGTGTATTGGAGAAAAATGAGCAGTATGGAGGTAACCTACAAACTTTTGTGCGCAATAATACGCTATTTGATACAGGAGTGCATTACATAGGAAGTTTTGCTGAAGGTCAGGTGTTATACGAGTATTTTAAAGATGTAGGTATTGCCAATCATCTTTCGGTAGAACGCCTTGATATAAATGGCTACGATCGTATTTGTTTTGGAGATACACCTAACATGATGTATCCTCACGCTCAGGGGTATGAGAACTTCGTGCAACAACTCCTCGCCTACTTCCCCAATGAAAAGAAAGCCTTAGAAGCGTACGCCCACACAATGCAATCTATTTGCGATAAGTTTCCTCTCTACCGTCATAAACAAGCCGTAGCCGATTACGATGTGCATACACTTTCTTTAAAACTCTTAGACTTCCTCAATGGTATTACTACCAATGACCGACTCAAAGCGGTGCTCTTAGGCTCTAACTTTCTCTATGGAGGCATTGATGAGCAGATACCTCTGTATGTGCACGCACTATCGGTCAACTCATATATAGAAAGCGCTTGGCGACTCACACAAGGAGGAAGCCAAATCACCCACTTACTCATTGAGAAACTACGTCAATATGGTGCTGACCTTTTCAACCAAACGGAGGTTATAGGCTTTGAATATAGTGAAGGGCATACTATCAACACAGTACTCACCAAACAAGGAGAGCAGTTTACTGCAAAACAAATCATCTCGGCTATAGATGTAAAGCAACTGCTCAACATCACAGGCAAAACGCCTTTTAAGCCTTCTTTTTACAAACGCGTGCAGGGCTTACAACCTACGGTTGCTGCCTTTTCATTGCATTTGGTACTCAAACCAAATGCTTTTCGCTACTTGCCCTATAATGTGTATTGGTTTAAGGATAACAATAGCGTTTATCACGCTACTAATTACGCTACTAACGACTTCCCAACTTCGTATATGCTCTCTATGAATCCACCCAAGGACGGCAGGGAATATACTGATAATATTACTATCCTCACCTATATGAATGCCAATGAATTGCATCGCTGGCAAGATAGTTTTACTACCAATACCGAGGGTAACCCAAGAGGCAACCAATATGAAGTTTTCAAGCAACAACGTGCTATGGATTTATTAGATGCAGTTGCTCAACAATTTCCTACACTCAAAAGTGCTATTGCACATTACTACACCTCTACGCCACTCACTTACCGCGATTATATAGGAAACCCTACGGGAGCATTGTACGGCTACAAAAAAAACGCTAACCATATAATGGAAAGCGTTTTTATGCCACAAACTCACATCAAGAATTTGTATGTTACAGGGCAGAGTGTTGCAATGCACGGATTAGTAGGAGTTACTATCAGTGCGGTGCTCACCTACCAAATTTTGATGCGGTCTTCAGTTTTTTTATAGAGTTTATCACCTTCTTTTACATCAAAGGCTTTATACCAAGCATCTACATTCACAAGTGGACCAAATGAACGGAAATATCCAGGACTGTGAGGGTCGGTTTTTACTTGGTTTGTAAGGTATTTATCAGTAGAAAGCGTACGCCATACAGTAGCCCAAGAGATAAAGAAACGTTGATCTTGAGTAAAATTGCTTATTTTATCTACATTACCTTTGTCTTTTAAGTACATTTGCAAAGCATCAAAAGCGATGTTCACCCCACCAAGGTCGGCTATGTTTTCACCACTAGTGAATGTACCATTTACAAATACTCCTTTTACAGGTTCGTATTGGTCGTATTGTTTAGCAAGGGCTTGGGTAGCATTCTCAAAGTTCTTTTTATCTTCAGCAGTCCACCAGTTTTGCAAGTTACCATCACCGTCAAATTCAGCACCACTATCGTCAAATCCGTGTGTCATTTCGTGACCTATTACAGCACCAATACCACCGAAGTTCACCGCAGGGTCGGCTTCGAAATTGAAGAAAGGAGGTTGCAGGATAGCCGCAGGGAACACGATTTCATTATACAATGGATTGTAATACGCATTGACTGTTTGAGGTGACATACCCCATTTGGTTTTATCTACAGGTTTGCCTACTTTTTCTAAACTCTTTTGGTAAGCCCATTCATTCACACGTTGCAAATTAGTGTAATATACACTTTTAGCAGCTGGTTCAATGGTCAATTTAGAGTAGTCTTCCCATTTATCAGGGTAACCTACTTTCACTGTAAATTTATTCAGTTTAGCCAAAGCCTTTTCCTTAGTAGCATCTGACATCCAAGTTACATCTTTGATATGCTGTGCAAAGCTCTTTTTGAGATAGTCTACCAAAGTAACCATTTCTTCTTTAGCTTTAGGTGGAAAATACTTTTCTACATACAATTTACCAAAGGCTTCACCCAAAATACCATTGATCACACTTAGCGCGCGTTTGTTCATTGGGCGTTGTTCTTGTTGCCCTTGTAACTCTTTGCTATAGAAGTTAAAAGAAAGCTCATCAAGTTCTTTGGTAAGGTTGCTAGCATTATCGGCTACTAATTGGTATTTAAGGTAATCTTTGATAAGAGGCAAGTTCTTTTCGTTGATAAACTTATCATATTGTTTATACAAACGAATTTCAGAAATAACCACTTTATCAGTATTTACGCCTACGTTTTTAAGAAGTTGAGGCAAGTTTATATTCTTCACTAACTTGCTAAGTTCAGCCATTGTTTGAGGGTTGTAGCTAAGGTTAGGATTACGGTCTTCCTCATTGGTGAGCATTAGTTTGGCTATAGAGCGCTCAAAATCTACCATTTGTTTAGCTTTTTCGGCAGCTTTGTCGTCTTTTAGCACTTTGAAGATAGCCATTACATAATCTTGATACTTTTGTAAAGCCTCAGTATTTTCCTTATTGTCTTTTTGGTAGTAATCGCGCCCCATACCGATGCTAAAATTACCGAGATAAACGGTATTCATATTAGAATCTTTCATATCGGCATATACCCCCCAAGCACAAATAGGATTTTCACCCTCAGGAGTTACCTCTTCTAGATATTTTTGAAGGTCAACAAGAGTTTTGATATTATCAATTTTAGTAAGAAGTCCCTCAATAGGTTTAAGCCCTTCGGCATCGCGTTTTTTCCAATCAATAAACGATTCGTAGAGATCTTTTATCTTTTGACCTTCGGTACCTTGAGCAAAGTTTTCTTTAAGGAGGTTATCTAAGATAAGCAAGCAATTCTCATCGGTTTTCTCACGGAGGATATGGAAAGAGCCCCACGTAGGTTTATCGGCTGGTATTTTGGCAGTTTTAGCCCAAGTACCGTTTACATAATTGTAGAAATCATCTTGCGGACGCACCGTAGTGTCCATTTCAGCAAGGGAAAGCCCCTTGTCAGCATTTTTGTCTGTCATTGCATTTTCTGATTTTTTGTTATTTCCGCCACAAGCAACGATGAGTGCTGCCGACGAAAACAACAGTGCGGTTTTTACTGTTTTTCTCATCATCTTGTATAATGTTTTTGTTTAATGAAGGCAAAGGTAGAAAATAATTGACAATTAACAATAAAGAACAGAAAAAATCGATATAAAAAACTTTGCCAAAGTTTCAATTTTGGCAAAGTTTATCACTCGTAATTTATAATTTGTAACTCGTAATTAAAAAAATGCTGCTTTTACTTTTTCAACGAAATCTAATTTTTCCCAAGTAAAGAGCTCTACTTCTATCGTTTTTGTTTTGTGATAAGGCGATGAGAATACTTTGGTTACAACCTCAGGAGTACGCCCCATATGTCCGTAAGAAGCTGTCTCGCTGTAGATAGGATTGCGCAATTTTAGGCGTTGTTCTATATCATACGGACGCAATGGGAAGATTTCTTGTA
The DNA here is from genome assembly GCF_937936315.1 of uncultured Capnocytophaga sp. Classification (GTDB taxonomy): domain Bacteria; phylum Bacteroidota; class Bacteroidia; order Flavobacteriales; family Flavobacteriaceae; genus Capnocytophaga. Next base: position 30,333 of record NZ_CALGWU010000040.1, read on the forward strand.
TTTTTTTAGCTATTTCACCATCAGTGAGGTTCACTTTGGCAGTACCATAAGTATTTACATACACACCTGTAGGCTCAGCTACCCCTATGGCATAACTCACTTGTACCAATATTTCATCGGCAACACCTGCTGCTACTAAGTTTTTAGCGATGTGACGCATAGCATACGCCGCACTGCGGTCTACCTTGCTCGGGTCTTTACCAGAGAATGCTCCCCCACCGTGTGCTCCTTTACCACCGTAAGTATCTACAATAATTTTGCGACCAGTAAGCCCTGTATCGCCGTGAGGACCTCCAATCACAAAAATACCTGTAGGGTTGATGTGATAAATAATTTTATCGTCAAAGAAAGGTGCGTACTGAGGATACTTTTTAATCACACGCGGAATGAGAATTTTCACGATATCCTCTTTAATTTTTTGAAGCATTTTCTTTTCAGTATCAAAGTCGTCGTGTTGGGTTGAAATCACAATCGTGTTCACACGCACCGGCTTGTTGTCATCGCTATACTCAAGAGTTACCTGACTTTTAGCATCGGGACGCAAATAGGTAATCTCCTTGTTTTCACGGCGTAATGCTGCCAATTCTCTCAACAAAGCGTGTGAAAGGTCTAAAGCGAGTGGCATATAATTTTCGGTTTCGTTCACCGCATAGCCAAACATCATTCCTTGGTCGCCAGCACCTTGTTCTTCAGGTTTTCCGCGGTCTACTCCTTGATTGATATCAGGTGATTGTTCGTGAATAGCCGAAAGTACCCCACACGATTTGGCTTCAAACATATAGTCGCTTTTGGTATAGCCAATTTTCTCAATCACGTTGCGCGCGATTTGTTGTACATCGATGTAAGTGTTTGATTTTACTTCGCCAGCCAATATAACCTGACCGGTAGTTACTAATGTCTCGCAAGCCACTTTAGAGTGGGGGTCGAAAGCGAGGAAGTTGTCAATAAGTGCATCGCTAATTTGGTCAGCGATTTTGTCTGGATGTCCTTCTGAAACGGACTCAGAGGTAAATAAATATCCCATTGATAATTATGATTTAGCAGGGGACGCCATTGTAAAGAAGAACTGTTTTAGCATTTTTTGGGGAACACCCCAAGAGGTTGCAATCAGTACAAATTTGTCCTCTTTGTTATTAATTGGCGGCAAAGTTACGAATATTTTATCAATTAACAAATTTTGGAAGTTAGTGGTTTGTTTTTTATAAACGTTGGGAAATTAGTTATTTTTTATAATTTATTTCAAAGAGAGTTTTTTAGAAATTAAAAAAGTATCTTAAAAAGTCTTAGAGGAGTTGGAATTATTATTTTTTATGTATTGTTGATTGTAATAATTTACATCCTACATATTTTTTGAAATTGGGGTGTGCATTTCTATAGAAACAATCCCAATAACTAGCAATACGGCTTTCTATACGCTTTTGGTAGAGAGGGTTTTTACGAAAGAAGACCTTTAATTTATCACGAGTGTTATTAGGAAGTTCGCGGTGAAGCACTTCTAATATTTCTATCACATAATCACCAATAAGTTTGGCTATAAAGGGCAAGGCAAAATCTTCTTTTACTGTTAACAATTTCCTTAGGTAAAATTCTCTTAAATGACCATTACAATGACACAAATATAAGCAATTAAGCATTTGTTCTTGAACCAAAGTCAGGTTTTGGGTGTTGAATTCTCCAAAATAGATTCTTTGAGGTAACTCTAAAACTTCCCCATTGAAGCAAACGACTTCCATTCCTATAGTTTTGAAGCTATTAGGGTCATTTTGCTGTAGAAAATCTGCAATTTTATCAGCATCTTTGTGTAAATAAGAAGGGAAGGCTTTTTGTATCATTATTTGTCTTATTTTTGTAAAGGAGAGGTATCATAACCCAATGATTGCAAAAAAAGTAAACCATTTAAAGGAGCTGTTTTGTTACTACCTGTCCAACCTTGTGTTTCTGCCCAATCAATAAGTTTGGGGATGTATTTAGGTTCATTAAGGTTAATATTATCCTCAGTTTGTGTATTTTTATTCAACAAATTGATGTTCCCATTGAGGGGTTGCCCCATAAACTCATCTTCAATGGTAATAAAATCAATACACAAGGGCATATTTTTCTCTCCACTTAAGAAAATACGCACAGAAAGTAATGAGGCATTATCTCCTTTAGTGTTGTAAGCAGTATTTACACGATATAAATACTCTTGACTTTTATGAACTAATTTGCGTAATTTCTGTTTCATAATTATTTTTATTTAACGCCTTTTTCATCAGCCCATTTGTGATATTTTTTAGCTTCTTGAGAGTGTTGCAAAAAGGTGCGTGAGAACTTGTGATAACCAAAATTTTCGGTATCGGCAGCAAAGAAGAAATAATCGTGTTGTTCGGGATCGAGTACTGCCTCGATAGACGAAATATCGGGCATAGAGATGAGACCTATAGGCAAACCGTAATTTTTATAAGTATTATAAGGATTTTCTAAACTTGTATGCAATCCTGTAACGCGTTTAACTACAAGAGTATAGTCATTTAAATGGTTTTTATAGCCAAAAATAGCAGTAGGGTCGGCTTGCAACATCATATTGCTATGCAAGCGGTTGAGGTAAACTCCGGCAATGCGTGGGCGCTCATCAACTTTAGCAGTTTCTTTTTGTACGATAGAAGCCAATATACTGACTCCTATAGGTGTAAGGTCTTGCTTTTGGGCTTGCGTTTTGCGTTCAGGCGTCCAAAAACGTTCATACTCTTTGAGCATGCGGTCGCGAAAGTCTTCGGCTGAGGTATTCCAATAAAACTCATAGGTATTAGGGATGTACATAGCCAATGCAGTAGCATCGGTGAAGCCGTTTTCTTTGAGGAAGTTAGGGTTTAAGAAAGCACGCATTAGAGTAGCGCTATCGGGTTCTATTTGAGCCGCAATGCGTCCAGCAAAATCTTCTAATCGCTCCTGATTGTTGAATTTGAGTTTTACAGGAGTATTGCGATTGCGGAGTGTGCGCACAATATCTATATTGGTAGCCCCTTTTTTGATGATGTATTTACCTGCTTTTACTTTATCAGCATAGCCCATACGTTTGGCTACTTGAGTAAAAGAGGTAGGGTCTTTCAGTAGCGGACTCATCACGTGTAATACCTCGCTAAAATCAGCTCCTGTAGGGATATATACTATTTCTTCTTTGGTTTGAAAGGCTGTATTGCCTACCAATACAGCGCGATAAATAAAGAAGCCTACTACGGCTACAGCGGCTATAACCGCTCCTATAATCCATTTTTTCATAGTTGTTTTATTTTAAAATTTCCATTCTATGGTTTTGTCTTCTTTTTCTCGAAATTCCTTTTCTTTAGCAATCTCATTTTGTAGATGCTTAGTATACCGACCGAAGTTCAACAAGGTTTCTAAACTAAGTGCTCTGTAAGTTTGTTTGATTTCTGAAATAGTCATTGGTTTCTATCTTTTAAACAACTGATACCCCCATTTCGGGATGAGATAAACGCCTATGAGACAGGTTACCATTACGGGTGAATAGGAATGGGTGAAATAGCTTATTAAGATATGCCATACCAAGAAGAAAGTCAATCCTGCAAGGTATAAGCCAAGAGCAATACGTGTTACTTTTTCGCTCTTTCGACATAAAAAAGCAATAAGAACTACGACTGCTATTTGTCCTATAGAAGCCCACACAAAATATTCAGGGTGTTCATTAGCTAAATGAGCATTCTCAGCAATTCTGGGGAGTTGCAACCATTGGGGTATCTTATCTACAAAGTCGATATACCATTGCCAGAATGAAATACTCTCTTCTACTTGATGCAAAGCGTGTAGTCCCATTATAGGTAACCATAAATGTATGTATCTATTGGTTTGCATTTTGCAAATCTTTTATCTGATGGCAAAGATACTAAAAAAAAGAAAAACCGAAAACTTTATACTATAAAAGTACCAAATCTTCGGTTTAAAAAATATTATGAATACAAAAATTCTATAACATACGTCTATTCTTGACGTGGTTTTTGGTTATTATTGTGTCCTTTAGGGCGGTCGTTACGAGGTTTGCCGTTGTAAGGTTTATCCGATTTTGGACGGTCTTCTCTCGCTGGACGGTCAGGGCGCTCTTCGCGTGGTGGACGTGGCAACAAGGCTTTGCGTGATACTCTTGTTTTCTTGGTTTTAGGATCGATACCAAGATATTTCACTTCTATGATATCACCTTCTTTAAGAGCATCTTCTATTTTCTCTATTCTATCCCAAGATACTTCTGAGATATGGAGCAATGAATCTTTACCAGGAACAAATTCTACAAAAGCACCGAACTCTACCAAGCGCACTACTTTTACAGTGTAAGTTTCGCCTTCTACAGGTTCAAATTTTACTGCGTTTACTGCCTCAATAGCTTCTTGGATACCAGCTTCATCAGTACCTAAGATTTCTACGATACCCAATTCGCCCACTTCTTCCACCACAATGGTAGTATTGGTGCGTGCTTGCAAGTCTTGAATATTCTTACCACCTGTACCGATGAATGCTCCGATGTACTCTTTAGGCATATCCATCTTAACGATTTTAGGAGCGTGAGGTTTCACAGTTGGGTTAGGTTGAGCAATCGTATCGGTGATTTTACCCAAAATGTGCATACGTCCTTCGCGGGCTTGGTTCAAAGCTTTTTCGAGTATTTCGTAAGAAAGACCTTTAATTTTGATGTCCATTTGGCAAGCGGTAATACCATCGGCTGTACCGGTTACTTTGAAGTCCATATCACCTAAGTGGTCTTCATCACCTAAGATATCAGAAAGTACTGCATAACGTTCGCCATCGGTGATGAGCCCCATAGCTATACCAGAAACAGGTTTTACCATTTGTACCCCTGCATCCATCAAGGCTAAAGTACCTGCGCACACAGTTGCCATTGAAGATGAACCGTTAGATTCCAAGATTTCAGAAACTACACGAACGGTATAAGGGCAATCCTCAGGAATCATACGTTTGAGGGCGCGTTGTGCTAAGTTACCGTGACCTATCTCACGACGTGATGTTCCGCGTAACGGACGAGCTTCACCAGTAGAGAAAGGAGGAAAGTTGTAATGCAAGTAGAAACGTTCTTCACCTTGTTCTGAAGGTAAATCAATCACGTTTGCTTCGCGTGAAGTTCCCAAGGTAACAGTAGTAAGTGATTGGGTTTCACCACGTGTAAAGATAGAAGAACCGTGAGCAGATGGCAAGTAGCCTACTTCGCACCAGATAGGACGTATTTGGGTAGTATTACGACCATCTAAACGGATATTTTCGTTTAAGATAAGGTTACGAACAGCTTCTTTTTCAGCATCTCCAAAATAACGAGTGATGATAGGAGTAAGTTCTTCTAATTCTTCTTCGGTAAAGAGTGCTAAACACTCTTCTTTTACGGCAGCAAATTTCTCACCGCGTTCTTGTTTAGTAGTGTTTTCTTTGGCTATAGCATAACATTTATTGTAAGCAAAATCATATACTTTTGCTTTTACTTCTTCATTTTCTACTTCAGGTTCGTAGCTGCGTTTTTCAGTTTTACCTACTTTTTCAGCCAAACGTAACTGTGCTTCGATATGAGATTTGATAGCTTCGTGTGCAAATTTGATAGCTTCAGCCATATCTTTTTCGCTCACTTCGTCCATTTCACCTTCTACCATTGCTACGAAGTCTTTAGAAGCACCTACCATAATATCAATATCAGAGGCTTCTAATTGTTCACGGCTTGGGTTTACAATAAACTGACCGTTTACACGACCTACGCGCACTTCGGAAATAGGACCATCAAACGGAATGTCAGACACTGCCAAACAAGCGGAAGCAGCAAGACCTGCTAAAGCATCAGGCATTACATTCTCATCGTGAGAGATAAGCTGAATCATCACTTGTGTTTCAGCGTGATAATCTTTAGGGAATAGAGGGCGCAATACGCGGTCTACCAAGCGCATTGTCAAGATTTCTTGATCGCTAGGACGAGCTTCGCGTTTGAAGAAGCCCCCAGGGAAACGACCTGCTGCTGCAAACTTCTCACGATAGTCTACAGTAAGAGGTAAAAAGTCAGTTTCAGGATTAATTTCTTTTGCAGATACTACAGTAGCCAATAGCATTGCATTTCCCATTTGCACCACAACAGCACCGTCGGCTTGTTTAGCCAACTTGCCAGTTTCGATAGTGATGGTACGACCATCACCTAATTCGATGATTTCTTTTTTTACTTCTGGAATCATTGTGAATTGTTAATTGTAAATTAATAAATTTTTTATTAGTTGTGTTGTGGGCTTTAGGGTTTTTAACCAATGAAAAACTGCTGTAATAAACAAAAGGAGGCACAAAGCCTCCTTAGTATTGCTTATTTTCTGATGTTTAGTTCTTTGATAATCGCACGGTATCTCTCGATATCGTTGTTTTTCAAATAATCGAGCAAACTTCTGCGTTTACCTACCAATTTCACCAATGAACGCTCGGTATTGAAATCTTTGCGATTTACTTTCAAGTGTTCTGTAAGGTGATTGATTCTAAGGGTAAAAAGAGCGATTTGCCCTTCTGCTGAACCAGTGTTGGTTTCTGAACCTGCGTACTTTTTAAAAATTTCCGCTTTTACTTCTTTAGTTAAATACATTCCAATATTAATTTAATGATTATTATGTACAAATTTTTTCGGGCGCAAAGGTAGTAAAAATTTTCTAACTACCAAAGAAATAGCACTTATTTTTATTTTTTATTCACTTACATCTTCTAAGTGGACGAGTTCTACACCTGCTTTTTCGAGGAAAGTTAAGCCCTCGTTGTCGCGATAGCCTTCCTTATACACCACGCGTTTGATACCCGATTGATAGATGAGTTTGCTACATTCTTTGCAAGGCGACATTGTGATGTAGAGTGTAGCTCCTTCCGATGATTGGGTAGATGAGGCAACTTTCATTATCGCATTGGCTTCGGCGTGCAATACATACCAATGAGTATTGTCTTCCTCATCTTCACAACAGTTGTCAAAACCAGTAGGCGTACCATTGTAACCGTCAGAAATAATCATACGGTCTTTTACCATTATAGCACCTACTTGCTTGCGTTGTGAATAGGAAAGTTTAGCCCATTCCATTGCCATACGCATATAGGCTTTGTCATACCGCAATTGCTTTGCGCGCTGCTGTTTCGTCATCTTGTAATTGTTTTTTAAGGAGGTCGATAGTAGCAAATTTCTGTTCTTCACGTAGGTATTGTACAAACTCAATGGTGAGTTTTTGGTCGTAAAGGTCGCCGTTGAAGTCAAAGAAATACACCTCAATAGAAGCTCCTTTTCCTTCGACAGTAGGGTTCTTGCCAATGCTCATCATTCCATATACTTTACGACCGCCAATGTGGCTATATACGGCATATACGCCATCTTTGGGAATGAGTTTATAGTCTTCGGTTACTTGTATATTAGCCGTAGGGTAGCCTAAGGTGCGCCCTAATTTAAGTCCGTGTACTACCCTGCCTGTGAGGCTATAAGGAGTCCCGAGATAATGTTCGGCAGTGGTAACGTCGCCTTTGTTCAATGCCTCTCTGATTTTGGTGGAACTCACCGATACTTCATCTACTTCTTGCACCGATATTTCTTCTACAGCAAATCCATACTTTTTACCAAATAAACGCATATCGTCTATATTAGCAGTACGATTGCGTCCAAAACGGTGGTCGTAACCGATAATCACTTTTTTCACATTGAGACGTTGCACCAAAATAGTACTTACAAACTCTTCGGCAGTAAGTTGAGCAAAAGCCTCATTAAAAGGTTGCACGACGAGCAAATCGACCCCTAATTGCTGGAGTAGTTGCTTTTTCTCTTCCAAAGTGTGAATGAGTTTTAAGCCTTTGTCGTGTTGCACTACCATTCGCGGATGCGGAAAAAAAGTGAATACAGTAGCCAAAAGCCCCTCTTGACGTGCAGTGGTTACTACTCTTTCAACAATTTTTTGATGTCCTAAATGCACACCATCAAATGTGCCTATGGTGAGCACCGTAGGCTGCTGGGTTGTAAAAGTAGTAATATCGGTTATTTCTCTCACTTGTTGTAGAACTTGTTGTAAATGTCTATATATTTTTCTTTAATCACGCGTCGTTTGAGTTTGAGGGTAGGGGTGAGGTGACCACCATCTATTGTCCATTCATCGGGGGTGAAATCAAAAAGTTTTACTTGTTCCCACTTGCCGAGATGACTATTTACTTTTTCAACTTCTTTAGCAATACGGTCGTGAACCGCCTGATTTTGTATGATTTCTTCGTTGGTTTTACCTAATTGTACTTTGTGACGGCGCGCCCATTCTTTTACAAATGGGAAATTGAGCTGAATAATAGCAGCAGGCATTTTTTCACCTTCGCCTACTACCATCGCATTCTCAATAAAGCGAGAGAGTTTCAATTGGTTTTCAATCAGCTGAGGCGATACGTACTTACCGCCTGAAGTTTTGAAGATTTCCTTTTTGCGGTCGGTGATTTTAAGGAAGCCATCGGCATCGAGTTCGCCTATGTCGCCTGTGTGGAAGAAACCATCGGTGATGTTTTGAGCTGTTTGCTCGGGGTCTTTATAGTAGCCCAACATTACATTCTCGCCTTTCACGAGTATTTCACCATCTTCGGCGATTTTTACTTCTATATTCACAATAGGTTTTCCTACAGTTCCTATTTTCCAAAATCTACCCGATTCGCGGTTTACTGCAATAACGGGAGCGGTTTCGGTAAGACCATAACCTTCCATAATTTTCAGCCCTGCGGCAGAGAACACCTTAGCCAAACGCGGTGAGAGAGCAGCGCTCCCTGAGACAATCATCTGTATACGCCCGCCTAAGGCTTCGCGCCATTTACTAAAGATGAGTTTGCGCGCTAATTTTAGTTTGAATTGATACCAAGCGCCATTGGCTCCATAAGGTTCATACTTGAAGCCCAATTCCAGAGCCCAAAAGAAGAGTTTGCGTTTAATGCCTTTGAGTTCAGCACCTTTTGCGAAGATTTTGTCGTAAATCTTCTCTATAAGTCGGGGTACAACTGTAATGATATGCGGTTTTACTTCGCGTAAGTTATCACTGATTTTATCGAGAGATTCAGCAAAATAAACACTTAGACAATCGTACTGATACAAATAGGTGAGCATACGCTCAAACACGTGGCACACAGGCAAAAAGCTGAGTGCTGTAGAGCCTTCGCTAATAGGCAAACGGTCTTGGCAGTTCAGTATGTTAGAGATGATATTCCAGTGAGAGAGCATTACCCCTTTTGGGCGGCTGGTAGTGCCCGAAGTATAAATGATAGTCGCCAAATCGTCTTTCTGTATGCTATCTTTGCGTGCTTCGACTTCTGCTTGATTGCTCTCATCGGCACCTAAATCGAGGATTTCTTGCCAATGGTGAGCATAAGGTACATCGTTGAAGGTAAAAATAGTTTTTAGATGAGGCAATTTATCTTGGATAGAAGAGATTTTCTCCCATAGTTCTTTATCGGAGACAACACAGTATTTACATTCCGAATGGTTGAGGATATACTCGAAATCCTCTAAGTTGATAGTGGGATAAATAGGTACATTCTGTGCGCCTACTTGCAGGATGCCGATATCGAGCACGTGCCATTCGGTGCGATTTGTACTTGAAATGATAGCTATTTTATCATTTTTTTCAATACCTAAGCGCAATAAGCCACGGCTTACTGTATTCGCTTTTTTGATATATTCAGTAGTAGTGGTTTTTGCCCACTCGCCGTTGTATTTGGTAGCAAAAGCGACCTCTAAAGGATGTTTAGATAGTTGATAGTAAGGTATATCGAATAAACGATTTACGGTATTCATTGTTCTTTTTTATTTTTGGTTATGCTAGCAAAAGTAATATTTTTCTGTTAAATAACAAATAAAACAATGGGGCAACTTACATACTTATGCAAATTAGCCCATTTCTATGTTCAAAATTAATTAAACTCTTACACTTTCAGGGACTAACACCGTGTAATCACCGTGATTGCGAATAACATCGCGCACAATAGATGATGATATAAACGAAGTGCGTGCTGCCGTAAGTAAAAAGACAGTTTCTATTTGAGATAATTTGCGGTTTGTATGTGCAATAGCTTTTTCGAACTCAAAGTCGGCTGGGTTGCGCAAACCTCTAAGGATGAACTGAGCATCAATTTCTTTACAGAAGTCTACCGTAAGCCCTTGATAGGTAGTAACTTTTACTTTGGGTTCATCGGCAAAGGCTTGTTCGATAAACTCTTTGCGTTGTTCTACCGTAAACATATAGTTCTTGTCACCATTAACACCTATGGCAACCACAATTTCATCGAATAGGTCTAAAGCGCGTTTGATAATATCGTAATGACCTAAGGTAATGGGGTCAAACGACCCTGGAAATAAAGCTCTTTTCAATGATTAACAATTAAGTATTAATGTTTCAGTACTCGTTCTATTTCGCTTTCGAATAGTTCTTCAAGGCTGATGCCTGCTACTTTAGCTTGTTGAGGCAATAAACTTGCTTCTGAAAGCCCTGGTGTAGTATTCATTTCGAGCAAATAAGGTGTATCACCTACGATGATGAACTCACTTCGGCTGAAGCCTTCCATTTTTAACAATCGGTATACACGTTCTGCCAAAGCGTTGATTTTAGCAGTCATTTCGGCAGAAAGACGCGCAGGAGTAATTTCTTGCGACTTACCGTTATATTTGGCATCATAATCGAAGAAATCGTTTTCGGATACTATTTCAGTCATTGGAAGGACTTTTATTTTTCCGCGATAGTTGATTACCCCGATAGAGATTTCAGTACCTTTTAAGAAACTTTCGATGAGGATTTCGTCGTCTACTTCAAATGCTTTGTCTATATACATAGGCAGTTGAGCCTCTTCATATACTTTATATACTCCAAAACTACTCCCTGATTTATTAGCCTTCACAAAGCAAGGTAAGCCTACTTTGGCTACAATATCAGCTGTATTGTAGTCTTCACCTTTGTTGAGATAGTAAGAAGGGGCTGAAAGAATGCCAAATGGTTTGAGTACTGATAGCATATCACGTTTGTTGAATGTAAGAGCCGAAGCATACATACTACATCCTGTGAGCGGTAAGCCAATCAAATTGAAATAGGCTTGCAAATAGCCATCTTCACCTGGAGTGCCGTGAATGGCATTGAAAACAGCATCGAAAGTAATTTTACGTCCGTTTACTGTTACCGAGAAGTCGTTTTTATCAATAGGATGTTCGTTGTTTTGAGCATCTACATACACCCATTTATCGCGGTCGATACGAACGAGGTAAGGTACATATTTATTTTGGTTGAGGTTTTTGGCTACTACTGCAGCACTTTTTAAAGAAACGGGAGCTTCATCAGAGTAACCTCCCATTATGATTGCTATATTTTTTTTCATTTTTTCAATAGTATTACTTCTGACGGAAATACACATCAATAGGTACCCCATTAAAATCAAAGTTCTCACGGAGTTTATTTTCTATAAAACGTCGGTAAGGGTCTCTTACATACTGTGGCAAATTCGCAAAGAAAGCAAACTGTGGCATAGGGGTAGGCAACTGGGTGCAGAATTTTATCTTGATGTATTTTCCTTTGATCGCAGGGGGTGGATAGTTCTCAATAATAGGTAACATTACCTCATTGAGTTTGCGAGTAGGGATACGCTTAGTGCGGTTGTTATACACTGCTACTGCAGTTTCTATCGCTTTGTAGATGCGTTGCTTATTCAATGCCGATACAAACAAGATAGGCACATCGGTGAAAGGTTCTATTTCTTTGCGGATAACTGCTTCGTACTCTTTAGCGGTATTGTTTTCCTTCTCTACCAAATCCCATTTATTAACCAATATTACTATGCCTTTGCGATTGCGTTGCGCCAACCAGAAGATATTAGCATCTTGGCTTTCAAAACCTCGCGTAGCATCAAGCATCAAAATACACACATCGGAGTGTTCTATAGCGCGAATAGAACGCATCACTGAGTAGAACTCCAAATCCTCTTTTACTTTAGATTTACGGCGGATTCCAGCTGTATCTACTAGATTGAACTCAAATCCAAAACGGTTATATTTCGTATCGATAGCATCGCGTGTGGTGCCTGCTATATCGGTAACAATATAGCGGTCTTCACCTATAAGGGCGTTGATAAAGGAGGATTTACCCGCATTAGGTCTTCCTACTACAGCAAAGCGCGGTAAGGTGTTTTCTTCTTGTGGTTCTTTTACGGGTAAGAGTGCTACCAAATCGTCAAGCAATTCTCCTGTTCCACTACCATTTACGCTTGATAGGGCATAGAGATGTTCAAAGCCTAAGGCATAAAACTCGTGCATATCGTTGCGACGGTTGTTGCTATCTACTTTGTTTACCGCTACCAATATTGGTTTATGGCATTTGCGCAACATCTCGGCTACAGCTTCGTCCATACTAGTAAGCCCTTCTTCTACGTTTACCATAAAGATAATCGCATCGGCTTCGTCTATGGCTAAGGCGACTTGTTTGTTGATTTCTTTCTCGAAAGAATCATCACCTCCAGCTAAGTAACCTCCTGTATCTATAACTGAAAAAGAAACCCCATTCCAGTCGGTTTTACCATAATGGCGGTCGCGTGTAACGCCACTCACGGCGTCCACGATAGCCTCACGGCGTTTTATCAAACGGTTGAAAAAAGTGGATTTACCTACATTGGGGCGTCCCACTACAGCTACTATAGCACTCATAATATACCTTCTTATTTTTTGCAAAGATAGAAAATAATTGACAAATGGCAATTATCTTCTTATAAACGCTGTTCTTTTTTGTACGGATTAGGGCGATAACCTTCCATTAATGCATCGTTTTCCATTATAAACGGAATGGCATTGGGTTGCTCCCATTCTACATCATAACGATTCATTAAGTAATCGCTAAGTTCTGCGCGATTGGCAAATTTTATCGCTTGATAAGGTTCTTGGAAAGCGAGTTTTTCGATGAAGAGTAGCTTGCCTTCAAAAGGTACTAATACCCCTACGTGTCCTACAAAGAGGGTGTTCTCCTCTGGGGTGATTTGGGAATGGAAGACTGCTGATATGAGCGATGCCTTAGTGGGGTCGTTTTTATAACGGAAATCTATACCGCGTTCTTTCCAAGCACTTTGCATTGTTTGTAAGTGAGTGTTTATATCTTTAGTATTAGTAGTGGGCACCTCAGTAAAAAGGGTGAAAAAGTTGTTTTCTTCCTCTGGGGTAAAAAACTTTTTAGGGGTATTGTGCAAAGACTCTCGGTCTATAAAAAGCACCTCATCTTCCTCTTTGCTAGCAAACTTTTTATCTGCAGGGAAAGTAATCAAATCACGCAAGAGGGTAAAAGAGGTTAGACGACAGTTATAGCCCTGAAAAATAGGGTATTTGGCTGTCCAAATATTTTGTATAGCAACCTCATCATACTTAGGTAGCAGGCTATCAATAGTTACAAATCCTTTGGGTACTAAGCCTGCTTTATCGCCTACGGTTTGGTTGAAGAGGGCTACACTCTCCAAAAAAGAGGCTACATTTTGCTCAGATATTCCGGCTGCTATAAGGGCTTTTTGCACTTCTTCTTGAGTAGCAGTGTCTACCAAATTAGAATAAGTGAGCGGAATGCTCGTTTTTTCTGTTGTTGCTTTCTTCTGCTCACAAGATATTGCTCCTAATGATAGAATTGTTATTAATATAAGTTTTTTCATATAATGTTATTTTATTGTTTTTTAATGTATATACTAAGCTTGTATGCCTCTCTCCTATAAGCGGAAACAAGAAATCTTCAAGGGTATGATGATAACGGAACCCACATTTTTCAAGTACTCGCTGTGAGGCAATATTTTCCTTGTATGCGACTGCCCATAACTGGGTAAGATGCAACTCATCAAAAGCATATTGCAGTACCCTTAGGGCTGCTTCAGTAACATAACCCTTACCCCAAAAGCCTTCTCCAAGCCAGTAGCCTATTTCGGCTTCATTTTCCCCTATAGGGAGATTGCTCTCTCCTTGTAAAAGCAAGCCTATGCTACCAATAGGTGTGTTATTGGGCAGACAAATAGTAAAACTATGAGGCTTGCTAAGCACAACCTCAATAATCTCTCGGCTCTCATCTACACTTTTGTGAGGGTTCCAGCCACACCGCTTGCCTATAATAGGATTGTGTGCTTGTGTGTATAAGGCTTCGGCATCGGTAATTTCTCAAGGGCGAAGCAAAAGATGTTTTGTGTGAAGTGTTTTCATAAGATTAGATATTATAAACACACTTTGCCAAAGGAGCGAGCCGCACGGGCAGATAACTTTGGCAAAGTGTGCAATGTAAAAGAAATTAATTGCTTGTCGTGCTACGACTTGAACATTCCTTTAATCTCTTCTAACATTTTAATCTGTTTTTTCACAGATTCAGTTTGGTTTAAACCGCGTTTGATAGTGATACCTTCTTCTAAGACATTTGTAAGCATCTCTTTAGCTGCAGGATTTTCCATATCTTTAGCGATTTCTTTGAGTGATTTAGCTAATAATTCTACGTGTGAAGTATTATCTAAATGCATTGCCCATTCATAACCTTTTTTGAAGTTTGCAGCTGTATCAGGGTTATCTTTTTCAAAGAAAGGATAGTATATAAAATAAGGAAGTATAGCAGGGAGATATTGCTCCATTTGGTTGTCTATAATTACTCCTGATAATCCTGCTAATTGGTCGGTATCAAAATCTTTGATGCTTCCTTTTTCAAGGATTCTCTTAGCACGTGCGGGCTCGGTGCGAGCTATACCATTGATAGCAGCATTTTTGATAGCCCCTGAAGAAGATTCAAGGTTTTTTTCGAAGATAGGAGTATATTTCTTTTTGTCCTTAGAGGTTGCCAATACCCACATAGCTGCTGATTTAGCTAAATTTTGAGGATCGGAAGAGGCAATTTTTTCAACCATAGCCATTTCTTTGGTATTGAGATCGTAGTTGGCAAGTTTTTGCAATGCTAGAACGCGCACTTGGAAGAAAGGATCTTTAAGAGCTGCAATTAGAATGTCTTTGCCATCTGGTTCCATAGGGGCACTTACCGCCTGCAATCTGCTTTTGAGTGATTTAGCGTGTTGCATTTGGAACAAATACTCTGCCCACGATTTTTGGTATTGTTCATTGATTAATATCACTCCTTCTGGATTAATATCTATAAGATCTGGCATTTTTTTCACAGGGAAGGTAAAAACATTCTCTTTACGAGCTTCTACCCAAACAGTATGTCTTTTTAGTTGATTGTTGACATACAAATCTATATCTAATGGAAATTGAAATAATAAGTTTTCATTTTGTGTTTGTATAATTTTTAGAGTGAGTATGCCTTTATCAAAGCTTTTTTCTACATTCACTACTGGGTTACCATTGCCGAAATACCATTGATTGAAGAACCAGTTAAGGTCTTTACCACTCACTTTTTCAAATGAAAGGCGCAATTGATGAGCTTCTCCTGTACCATATTCATTAGTTTTGAGATAATCGGTAATCCCTGCAAAGAAAGCCTGATCGCCCAAATAGTGACGCAACATATGTAAAATTGCTCCTCCTTTGTTGTAAGAGACTAAATCAAACATATCTTCACGAGAATCATAACCAAAGCGCACTAAGTCTTTAGCAAAATCATTAGGGCGATGTTGGTATTGTAGGGTGTTGTTGCTCAAGTGGTATTCGGCAGCATCTTTGCCGTATTTGTGCATCAACCACAAGTATTCACTATAGTTAGCAAACGACTCGTTTACAGTGAGGTTTGACCAGCTTTCGGTAGTTACCAAATCACCAAACCAGTGGTGCGCCAACTCGTGAGCGATGATAGGCTCCCAATAATTTTGGTCGGCTAAAGCACCTGCAGTTTGATAAGCGCTCTCGGCGTGGCTAACGGCTGTAGTATTTTCCATTGCCCCACTCACAAATTCGCGTACTACCATTTGAGCATATTTAGACCAAGGGAAATCATAGCCAAAGCGTTCGGAGAAGAAAGTAATCATTTCACCTGTGTTACCAAATATCTGTTTAGCAACAGATTCATATTCTTTTTCCACATAGTATTCAATAGGCACTGTACCACGCCAAGGGGTATCTTTTACCACAGCAAATTCTCCTGCTCCCATAAAGAAGAGGTAAGGAGCATGAGGTTTATCCATCACCCAATAGTCGGTGCGCATATTGTCTTTCTTGTCACTACTTTTTAGTAGACCATTAGAAAGGGTAACAAAGCTTTCAGGTACAGTGATTTCAATTTCTTGGGTTGTTTTTTGGTTAGGTTTGTCGATAGTAGGGAACCAGCAGGAAGAACCTTCAGTTTCACCTTGTGTCCACACTTGGCGCATAGGTTTATCGGGTTCTCCTTTAGGGTTGATGAAGTATAGACCTTTTGCATCGGTAATCGCTAAGCTACCCTTATCGGTTACTTTCTCAGGCTGAGCTGTGTAGCGGATATAAATAGTAAAATATTCGTTTTTTTGATAGGTTTTATTGAGTTTTATTTTTAGTAAATCGTTTTTATAGCTATACGAAAGCCCACGTTGTTTGCCGTTTTGGTCTAAGGCTACATTATGAATAAGCATTGCTTTAGCATCGAGTACAAGGCTATCGGTAGCGTAAAAATAAGGGGCTGCAGTGAGCCATTCTTCCCCATTGAGAGTTTGGTCATTAAAATTAAAACTCACCTTCAACTTAGTGTGTTTCAAGGCTATTTTCTTCTCAGGAGTTGCACGGTAAAGACTTCTACCCGAAGTATCGGTCTGTGCAAAAGTGTAGCCCATGAGCAATAGGGCAATAATAGTAAAAAGTGTTCTTTTCATCGGTTTATCTTATTTGCTTGAAATATACTGATAATTTATTTTCAAGGGATGATTTCAACTGCAAAGATATATCTTTTTACTATTATAGCGAAATAAAACGCTAAAAAATTACAATCGCCCTACTTCTTCAAGTTCGTTTGTATGGACTTCTTTGGCTTTTCCAAACTGATAAGTGAGGTTTAGTTTGACTTGCCGGCTTTCGCTATTGCCGTAAGCATAAAGGTCTAAGTTAAGCAAATGGCTCTCGCTGTCCCAGCGCTGGGTATGGAAAATATCGGTAAAACTAAGGGTGGCTGTAAGGCGATTGTTTAAGAAAATGCGCTGTAACCCAAGGTCTATACCGCCTGAAGATTTGGCTATCTCGTTGATACCTGCTAATCTGCGCGAATTGTAAACCGCAGTGAGTTCGCCTTTGAGTTGCCAAGGCAAACGAAAGTAATTTTGCATTGTTATACTATATTGCCAACGATTGAGGTGTAACTCGCTACCTTCTAATACAGTGCCTTTATTCTCTATATAACTGAGATTAGGAGTAAGGGTCGTTTGGCAACCCTTGCCCCAATTCAGTTCTTGATAGAGTGAAAAGAGCAAATGGTGCTGACTGCCTATATTTTTAGGAATTGAAATGATTTTGTTACTTTGGAAAGGCTCACTGATACTGCTAAAAAAGTCGGTAGAGTAGCTGTAAGTCATTGTGAAAGAAGTTTTTTTATACGAAGCTGAAAGGGTAGCTTTTTGTATTTTTTCAGGAGCTAAAAATGGATTTCCTTTCCAATACGACAATTCGTCTAAGAGGTATTCAAACGGGTTGAGATTTTGGTATTCAGGTCGGTTGATGCGAGTGCTATAGCCTGCAAATAGCTGTAGGTCATCATTGTATTGGTATTGCAAACTCAGGGTAGGGAAGAAGTTAGTATAGTGTTTTTTATGCTCTTGTTGGCTATTTCCACTGCCCTCAATAGGCAATAAAAGTCCGTTAGAAAAAGTGGTCTCGTTGCGCACGCCTACCTCAGCAGACAGGCGGTCGGTAATAGGGTAGTGATATTGCACATAAACGGCAAAAATACGCTCTTTGAAGTCGAAAGCATTAGAGCGGTTTACATCTATGATGTTATGGGAAGCCAAGTGTCTGTAAAACTGAAAGCTATTATCCGAAAACACTTGTGAGTACTTAGCTCCTGCTGTAAGGCTGCCTCCCCATAGCGGTAATTCCGAACGAAAAGAAGTAGCGAAGATATGTATTTTGCGGTCGTTTTCGGAAAGATATAGCTCGTGAGAAAGCACATTGCCCGCAGGCGTGCGGTAAGTATTAGGTTGCCAATTCCCTGAACCACCATCGAAAAAAGCGTAATCTATGTCCAACTGATAGCGTTCGTTATCGGAAGGTGCAAAAGTGTAATAAGCATTAGCACTGTAGCGGTTAGCTTTTTGCATAAAGTAATCGTTGTAGCCCGATAATGTCTTTTCCAATACATTGGCAGCATTGAAAAAGCGAGTGGTTGTACTAGTAGTTCCTTTGCCAAATAGGGTGTTGGCAGAGAGTTGCACGCCTAAAGTATGTTGTTCATCAGGTAAATAGTCATAGCCAATATGTCCTGCAATAGTTTTGCGTTTTTCGGTATCATCGGTAGGACTTTCATAACGCAAGCCATTTTGTAGGCGCTCGCTGCCGTAATCCATTGCGTAATGCCCTAACTGATGATTGTAACCCAAACGCAATATACCTTTTTTTACGCTGTGTTGCAGCTGGAGTTCCGTATTTTGGCGCAGATTCCACCAATACGACAGCCCGTTGTTCAAAGAGAAGAACGTACCTTCCACCATTTTTTTATCCAATACGATGTTCACCGCACCTGCTCCCCCTTGAGCCTCGTACTCGGCAGGAGGGTTGAGCAATAATTCCGTTTTTTTGATTTGTGCCATTGGGATAGATTTCAGATAACTCGCCAAATCGTCGGGTTGCATATAGGTAGGTTTTCCATTAATAAGCACCAACACATTGCTTTTTCCGCCAATGCTCAGGTGATTTTTGCTATCTACTACTACATTAGGAGTGCTTTTTAGCGCATCGAGAGCCGTTCCAGAGGCGTGTGTTAGGCTGTTTTTAGGTGAAAATACAATCTTGCCCTGTTCCATATATACCGCAGCTTTCTTTTGAGGAGCTGTAATGACTACTTCTTCTAAAGCAACTGATGTTTTTAGTTCGATAGCAAGCATTTCAATAGATTTATTCAGCTGAAAAGGTTCGCCTGTATACGACAGATAGTCGTTAGTACCTTCAATATAAATACGCAATTTGCGAGGGGAAGAAGTAAAGCTAAAGAGTCCGTTAGCTTCGGTAATAGGTTCACTTACAATAAAGTTTGTATCGGCATCTAATACTTTGATAGCCACATTGGCAATGCCTTCGAGTGAAGCGTTATGCACAAAACCTTTTACGGTGTACTGTGTTTGTGCAGAAAGGGTTGTGAGTGTGCATAGCAGGCACAATAAGAAACTTAATCTTTTCATTGTACAATAGTTGTTGGTGAATAATGGTGCAAATGTAAAAAAAAAACACACTCTACAAAATAAATGTGTTTTTATTGTGATTCAATGGTTTTTATAATATGCGCTAATAGTCGCAAAAATACTTTTCTATCAAAATTATTGTTTAGAATAGTGCTGCCTACAGTGTTGTACCACCATTGTTCCTCAATAGTAGTTTGCATTGCTTTGAGTTGTGTTACAATAGTTTCAGTAGATAGTCCTACAAGCGCCTTGTGGATATCCTCAGGCATAAACGAAAATGCCTGAATACCACAGCACTCCCTAACACATTCTACCTCTAACTTATTAAAAAATATATTTAGCGGTACAATATAAGGGTCGAGATCTAATAACTTCCCATTGTAATCTATTGGGAGTTCTTTGATAAAGAGGTTATTGTTGATGAGGATGGGCATAGGGAGGATTAACAATTGAAAATTGATAATTAACAATTAGGTTTAGATTAAGGTTATTTTTAATAATATTATCTAATATTTCGCTCATACTTAATCTTTACTTTTCAGTTCTTTTATCTTTGCTTTTATACTTCTAAAATCTTCAACACTTCTCATTTGAGCCCATAAAGACTCTAATTGTTCAAATTCTTCTTTGTTAATAATTGGTTTTAACATTTTTAAATCTCTCTCAAATTCAGAAACTTCTTTATTAATTATTTCTGAAAGAGCAATACGAACTCCAAAAAATAATATTATAAAATAGATTACTCCTTTAAATATTATATTTAAACAATCTATCAATTTTATATTACGATCAAGCTCTGCAATTTTTCCTGCCTCTGTATAAAGTTCAACTTTTGGTTTTTCTCCTTCTCTGTATATTGATAATTCTGTCCTATATTTTTCATTCTGATTTTCTAGCTTAACTTGTTTGGGAATAAAAATTCCAAAAAGTATCAGCATAGCTACAAATACTATATTGGTATTCAAACCATAATGGTAATTCCTAAAGCTTAGCTTTGTATAAATAAAGTTACTAAATTTCTTATTTTGTCTCTGCAAAAAATCTAATACAGATTTTGAAATCCATTTCCCTGAAATACAAAGAAATAAAGGAAAAGCTACTTGAAAAAATAAATTATTCATTTTTGTGTTATATAACTTGTACGATTTCTTTAGCGAGTATTAGCTTGGGTATTGTCATAAAAAATTAATTATTATGAAGCTTATTAAACTCTATCGCTAATTCTTTTAAATTTAAAGTTGAATATTTTAGATTCACTTTTATAGGATATGATGAGTAAACTAAATTTATAAAATCACTCCAAGTTAATTTGTATGTATAATCTATAAATCTGTCCACTATACTTTTTATATTCTCATCTAATTCAATCTTTGTTTTATCAACTAAATCAAATTTATCTGTATTACCTCCTCCAAAAGGATTGGAATAAGTTTCTACTTTAAAGATATTAGGATTTTTCTTCATTAAGTTAATAACATCATTAACATAAGGTCCATAATGATTGTACACCCAATTAATATCTGTATATTGTTTCCCATTTTCGATAGTATACCGCCAATCTATAATATAGATAAGTTTTACTAATCTTGGTTTTGATAATTCCTGAAGATTAGGGTAATTTAAGAGAATATATCTAATTAATTTTTCTAAATTATTCATATATTCATATTATTTTCTATTGCTACAACACCATTGTTTTTTTCTGTAAACATTATTAATGGCTGCTTCACATCTTTTAATTTTTCTATAATAAAGTCTTTTTTAAATGCTTTTTCTTTTAAACTTTCAAAAACTAATACTGCTTTTGGGGAACTATCATATCCATTAATTCTATATACAAAATAAGTTCGAGATTTCATTTTTATATTATCAACAACGTCCCGTGGAATTTTACTGATAGTATTAATTCGATTATAATAAGTTTTGTTAGAAGAATCTGGTAGATCATCTATAAAGAAATCCCTTTCTGCCCAACCTTTTCCTATAAAACCCTGATCTATTGGATAATCTTTTCTCCCTTCTTCTTCTAATGTTGGATTTTCAGAGGTTCTTCCTATAAGTTTAAATCTATTATTATAAACTTTATACATACTAATTCTTTCTGTATGAGAAAAGTTAAGATTTCTAATTAATAGTCTTAAATATGATTTGAATAAGTCATTAGTATCATTGACAACATTATTTAAACTTGACTCTAAATCTCTTATTTTTTGACTCTTATTCATATTTTCTTGCTCTAACTTATCAATTTCTTTTCCATAAAAAAATGATATCACACAAAAAGAAAAAAAGATTATTATTACAAAACAATAGAATACTTTTCCTAATGGAAACTCTGAGCTACCAATAACATATTCATCAAGATTTGATATATCTATTATAGATAAAGCTAAACCTAAAATAGCTAAAACAATATTAGATTTATCAAACATCCAATCTATTGAGTTTTTTAACTTATTTCTCATTTCACTAATCATTCAGCTTCAACACCGCCATAAACGCACTCTGTGGTATCTCTACGTTACCCACTTGGCGCATACGTTTTTTACCGGCTTTCTGTTTCTCTAAGAGCTTACGTTTACGCGAGATATCCCCTCCGTAACACTTAGCAGTAACGTCTTTGCGGAGGGCTTTAATAGTCTCACGTGAGATAATTTTAGCCCCAATAGCAGCTTGGATAGGAATGTCAAACTGCTGGCGCGGGATCAGTTCGCGGAGTTTCTCACACATCTTTTTGCCTATATTATAAGCATTATCGGCGTGGATAAGGGCAGAGAGGGCATCTACCGATTGTGAGTTGATGAGAATATCCACTTTCACAAGGTTGGAAGCACGCATCCCAATAGGTGAATAGTCAAAGGAGGCATACCCCTTGCTGACGGTCTTGAGGCGATCGTAGAAGTCGAACACGATTTCAGCAAGTGGCATATCAAAGTTCAGCTCCACACGCTCAGGGGTGAGGTAGTGCTGATTGGTGATGACACCGCGTTTTTCAATACAGAGCGACATCACCTGACCTATAAAATCTGATTTAGTAATGATGCTCGCCTTGATATAAGGCTCTTCCACGCGGTCTAATTTAGAAGGGTCGGGGAGGTCGGAAGGGTTATTTACGATAATCGCTTTTTCGGGTTCTTTTTTGGTAAAGGCGTGGTAACTTACGTTGGGTACGGTAGTAATCACGGTCATACCAAACTCGCGTTCCAAGCGTTCTTGTACGATTTCTAAGTGTAACATTCCTAAGAATCCACAGCGGAAGCCAAAGCCCAAAGCGGCAGAACTTTCAGGGGTAAACACTAAGGAAGCATCGTTCAGTTGGAGTTTTTCCATTGAGGCGCGCAACTCTTCGTAATCTTCGGTGTCTACCGGATAAATACCCGCAAATACCATCGGTTTTACGTTTTCAAAACCATCAATAGCCTCTTTGCAGCCATCTACTGCCGAGGTAATCGTGTCACCCACTTTCACCTCACGCGCATCTTTGATACCAGTGATAAGGTAACCCACATCGCCAGTGCCTATCACTTGTTTGGGCACTTGGTTGAGTTTGAGCGTACCCACTTCGTCGGCATCATAGATTTTTCCGTTGGACATAAATTTGATTTTCTGTCCTTTGCGTATTTCACCATTCATCACGCGGAAGTAGGTTTCCACCCCACGGAAAGAGTTGTACACCGAGTCGAAAATCAACGCTTGTAACGGTGCTTTAGGGTCACCAGTAGGCGCAGGAATACGCTCGATAATAGCCTCTAAAATTGCCTCTACCCCCAAGCCTGTTTTTCCACTGGCAGGGATAATGTCATCGGGCGAGCAACCGAGAAGATCTACAATATCGTCTTTCACCTCTTCGGGGTTAGCACTGGGGAGGTCTATTTTGTTGAGTACGGGAATGATTTCAAGGTCGTTTTCGAGCGCCAAGTAGAGGTTGGAAATCGTTTGTGCCTGAATGCTTTGAGCGGCATCTACGATGAGGAGAGCCCCCTCGCAAGCAGCGATGGAACGGGATACCTCGTAAGAGAAATCCACGTGACCTGGGGTATCAATAAGATTGAGGGTATATTTTTCGCCTTTGTACACATATTCCATTTGGATAGCGTGGCTTTTGATAGTAATACCGCGCTCGCGCTCCAAGTCCATATTGTCCAACAATTGGTCTTGTTTTTCGCGTTCAGTAACGGTTTGGGTAAAGTCGAGCAAACGGTCGGCTAAAGTGCTCTTGCCGTGGTCGATATGTGCAATAATACAGAAGTTACGTATGTTTTTCATTGTATAAATTAGTCGTTAGCTATTTAGTTGATAGTTGTTGTTACGAGGCGATATGCCGCAACTATCAGTAATTAAGGGCGCAAAGGTAGTAAATAATTAGTGAATTAACAAAAATACTCATTAGAAGCCTCTCTAGAGAAGTTACTAAAAAGCTAAAATCCATCATACACTAATCCTCTAATATTGTTATTCATTTTTTTTTTATTATCTTTGCCTCGTAATAAAAAAACACTATGGACTTTTTAACTGGAAAACCGCTATCGGATACTATTTACGACACTCTTTTTAAGGCGGAAAAAGAACTTATCATCATTTCGCCTTATATTCAGCTGGGTGATTACCTCAAAGATAATATCTTTAAACAACACCTGAACAACTCCAAACTGCATATTCTCATTGGCTTTGGCAAAAACGAACGCAATAAAGAGCGCAGTTTCAAAAGGGAAGAAATAGAATACTTCTTGACTTTCCCGAATATTACTATTGTTTACATCCCCGAATTGCACGGCAAGTATTATGCGAACGAAAAACAGTCGGTCATTACCTCTATGAACCTTATGGACTATTCCTTGGTAAACAATGTAGAGTTTGGCGTACTTGCCGAAAAAGCCCTCACCGACCTTGTGAACAAAAACAACTTCTTCGAGACTTCCAAAAATACCATTATGAGTGTGCTTGACAGCGGTTACACTATCTTTGCCAAACGCCCTAACTACAACAAGAAGTTTTTAGGTCTGGCAAAAGACTATGTAGGCTCTACCGTACATTTAGACTTGGTAGATGATGTACTCTCAAACAGAGCCGTGAAGCCTATCCGTTACTCTTCTTTTGTGCCTGAAAACTATGTAAATGCGGAGAACAGACAACGCACAGAAAGAGAGCCTGCACCTGAAAAAGCAGTACAAGAGGAGACTCCACAAGCTATAACACAAGAAATAGTACAACCTATTGCACAAGCTGCTCCACAAGAAAAGAAAGGACATTGCATACGTTGTAATACCGAAATACCACTTAATCCATTGATGCCTTTATGTGAAAGTTGCTACCCTATATGGGCAAAATTTGGCAATCGTTTTTATGAGGAAAACTACTGTCATTGTTGTGGTGAAGAGAAAAAAGTAACCGTAGCAACACCTTTGTGTTATAGTTGCTATGCCAAACAATCATAAAATAAAGCAAATGTCCCAATTCATTACTCAAAAAGACCAAATCATCGCGCAAATGCGTGCAGAACTCTCTGCAACCATTGAGGAAGACCGTTACTATACTGAAGAAAACATCACCGATTGTAACGCTCATTTGGAGGCTTTCTTGGCTAAATTAGAAAAAGCTGACCAAGCCACAGACAAACAGACTTACCTCGCAGAAGCTATACAAACCCTCTGCGAGCAACTCTCTACTTTTAATAACCCAGAGGAAGAAGAAATGCCTGAATTCCTTTGGGGATTTTTGTATCTTGGCTATACCAAAGAGCTTACTGATTTTATTCGTGAAGCAGCCTTGGCGTATGGTTTTAAGCCTACCCCTACAGTAATAGATTTGTACTATTGCAGGGTAGAAATAGGTGGTTTTGATTGGTTTTCAGTAGTATTAGGAGGTATAGAAGAGGAAAACTTTGCATGTTTGGATTATGATCCTAATACACATCAATTCTATTATGATGAAAACCCTTATGGTGACCCTTTTCCTCTACCTCTTTACAATGTACAAGCAAAACCTGACTACAGCGAATTATCTTTTGAAGTGCTTTCAAGAGATAAACTTCAGCACTTCTGCTTCTTGGCACAATATCCATCGGATAAGGTGTGGATTAAAACTATTTACGATTTACATACTGGGCAAGTACTCTTAACCAAACATAAAAAACACTGGAGTAGTATTACTTTGGTTACCGAAAATGGAAAGCTCAAAGAACTACGCCCCATACAATACGATGAGAGTGGAGAGGTGATTGATATTTTCCAAGAAAACGGCGGTTTTGATGTCTTCCCAATGGGAATCAATGAAAATGGCGAACTACAAGGCAAATACGTGATTGCCAACACCAAGATTATCGAGGAAAAAGTATTCTTTGCCGACCATCGTACAGAGTGGCAACTTTATGAGTTACAAAACATCACTATGCAAAAAGGCAAAATAACCCTTACCTCTACAGAAAAACGATATACTCGCGACCAGAATGGCAAACTGCTTATCAAAAACATTACCCCTATAAGTCTCAGTTACGAACTGAAAAACAGCGATTTTGTATTACACTTCATCGAAGAAGTAATCAATGTAACAAACCAATGAAAAAACTAAAATTCCCTACTCCCTATACGGTACTAATGTTGGTAATTATTTTAGCTGCCAGCCTTACTTTTTTATTACCTTCGGGGGCTTATAACACCTTACAGTATAACAAAGCAAACGATACTTTTGTAATTCACACTTCCGATAGTACTTATGCACTACCTGCAACACAAGAACAGCTCAAGGATTTGGGGATCAACATTCAGTTAAGCAAATTCAAAGAAGAGAAAATACGCAAACCTATCTCAATTCCCAATACGTATGTACAGAGCCAACCGCATTATCAAGGTGTTAAATCAGTGCTCTTCGCTCCTATCAAAGGAATTTACGACACTATTGACATTATATTGTTCGTATTAGTATTAGGCGGCTTTATAGGGGTATTCAATAGTTCGGGAGCTCTAAATATGGGGGTTGGCTATTTAGCGCACAAACTCAAAGGACGTGAGGGTATCCTTATCATTCTGCTCACTACACTTTTGGCATTAGGAGGTACATCTTTTGGCTTAGCTGAAGAAACTTTAGTGTTCTACCCTATGATAGTTCCTATTTTCTTGGCAGCAGGCTACGACCTAATGGTACCGTTGGCTGTAATCTACATAGGTTCCAACATAGGTACATTGGCATCAACTACCAATCCGTTTGCAGTGATTATCGCTTCCGATGCCGCGGGAGTAGATTGGACATCGGGATTGAGTATTCGCATCATAGCTTTGTTTTTGTGTGTTGTGATAAGTATTATTTATATTATCCGCTATGCCGAAAAAGTGCGCAAACACCCCGAAAAATCAATTGTATATGGAGTAGCTATTCCCGAAATATATGCTTCTAACAGCTCCGAACCTACCACTTCTCTCAAAGTTTCTACTAAAATAGAACTCTTAGTATTTGCGCTCTCATTTGTGATTATGATCATAGGCGTATCGCAATGGGAATGGGGTTTTATGGAAATGACTGCACTATTTTTGGTTGCTGTCATTGCTATTGCATTCTTGCAACGCTGTGGTGAACAGCAATTCATCAGTGAATTTATGGCAGGAGCTCGCGATTTATTAGGCGTTGCTTTTATCATTGGGATAGCCAGAGGAGTATCGTTTATATTGAACGACGGACAAATATCAGGTACTATTTTACATTATGCTACCGACCTTGTGCAAGGAATGTCGCCTATGGTCTTTCTGCCAATGCTAATGCTTATTTTTGGGCTACTCAGTTTGTTTATAGCTTCCTCCTCAGGAATGGCTGTACTAACGATGCCCATTATAGGCTCACTGGCTTCAGTTGTAGGAGTAGAAGGACATAGTGTGGTAAGTGCCTACCTCTTTGGAATGGGAATAATGGCTTTTATCACCCCTACCGGACTCATATTGCCTTCACTAGCAATGGTAAATATCAACTACAAACAGTGGTTGCGTTTCATCTCACCACTAGCACTCATTCTTATAGTAGTACTCACTATTTTATTATGGATTTAAAAATACAAAACTTATGAATATCACTTTTATCATTATTCTTGTTGCTACAATTGCAATAAGTTATCACGGTTTCAACAACCCTACTTTCTTCAACCGCTACAAATTTAATGTAGGAGCGGTGCAAAAAGGCGATTATGTGCGTCTGTTATCTTCTGGTTTCCTCCACGCCGATTGGCAACACCTCATTTTTAATATGATTTCACTCTATTTCTTTCAAGATGTGATTATCGGTTCTATGGGTAACCTACTATTCTTGCTCATTTATTTTGGGTCAATGCTACTGGGGAGCATCTTTAGTTTGCGTATCTATAAACATCAACCCTATTACTCTGCCATAGGAGCTTCGGGAGCTGTATCGGGGATTATCTTTGCTGCTATTGCTCTATATCCTACAGCATTGAGTGTAAACTTCTTGCCAGGATGGCTCTTTGGAGCATTGTACTTTGGGTATTCGGTATTTATGATGTTCAACCCACAACAAGGCGACAATTTAGGGCACGCAGCTCATTTAGGTGGGGCACTCTTTGGCTTGGCAGTAGTAATAGTCTACGCCCCTGAGGTAGTGATACGCCACGCTTTCTATTTGGGAGTAATGGCATTGCCTTTGGGCTATATGGGAGTACGGTTGTTAAAAAAGTAATAAGATGAGAGTCTTTTAAAAATGCAAAAATTGTGGGTATGAAAATTCTTGTGCTACTGAGGCCACAAGTCGTGTAGAGTTTGCAATGCAAGAAGGAGAATACAAGAAAATCACTTGCAAAAACTGCAATTATTCTCATCAATATCAGCCTAACGATTTTTACGCCAAAACTTCAAAAGTACCACAAATTATAGCTCTGAGTTCTTTTGTAGTGGGAATGACATTGCTAATATATAGCTATATTACCAGTTTTGATGGTATAGGCTGGGGAATGCTTATTCTTATCCCTTCAATAATATACATCTTTTTTATAAAAGAAGAAACTCGCCGTGTAAGTGGTTTTAACCGAATTTCATTTCGTAGAAAATAATTAAAATAACCTTATGTATATTTCTATTATTTTAATAGCAATACTCCTTACTTATTACTTTGTAAAGCGATTTCGCCCTCAATCAGGGATTCTTACTTATCTTATCACTTTTGCAATAGTATCCCCTATTACTTTAGCTGGAACATTGCTCCCGATAACCGTTGTTCAATATATAAAAGACTTAAACCAAAGTGAAACTTACAACGCTAAAATCGTAGATTTTGTATATGAAACAAGAGAGAAAACAGATAGTAGCGACCATACAATAGAAGTTACCGTAAAAGTACCTGTGTTTCAGTTAGTAACCTCACAAGGAGATACAATTACAAAGAAAGCTGTGCATTACAATAGTTCATATTCCTACAAGGAGGAAACAATGTATTGCAAAGTAAACTACAATCCCTCTACAGGGAATATTTTTATAACAGATAGAGGATTCTATAAAATGCTATCCGTAATGATTTTCTTTGCCTTGTTTTTTGATTTTCTCCTCGTAGGAATTGTGCTTTATGCCTTGGGTAAAGATATGACGCGTTACAAGCAAATGCTGGGGATTGTAGTTTTTCGTATCACTATTCCAATGGCAATACTTGGCTTTGCGGCAATCCTTTTGCTTGCTGCTTATGAACAAAGTGATATGTCCTTATTTGCCAAAATAGCTTGTATTGGTTTTGGAGTACTGCTTTTATTAGCTTCTATAGGTTTAATAATACTATCCAACTCTAAAAACAAAAAGAGGAATAGAAAGAGAAACAGCAACAACCCTCAAAACAACCAACGCTCTCATCCATCTTTTTTAGAATTCAGAAATTAAAATATAAAAAACTTTATACAAAGCTGATTTACAACTATATTTACAAATTGTCCCCTTTCTGGAAAGCTAACGAGTGCTCACTATTAGATATTTGGAGGACAAATTGTTAATTGTTAATTGTCAATTGATTATGAGTTATTTACAAGAAGTTATTACCGATGTTTTAGAAAACTATCCCGATAAGATAGAGCGCCTTGTATTTGTTACTACAGGGAAACGCCCTGCGCTCTTCCTCAAAAAACACTTTGCCGAGCAGGTAAAGCACGCTACTATTGCTCCTGAGTTCATCGGTATAGCCGACCTATTTACGCGTATTTCAGGGGTACAGTCTATCAGCAATTTGCCTTTGCTTTTTGAGTTTTACAATTGCTACACAAAAACTTGTAAAGACACCCCCGATAGCTTTGAAGAGTTCCTCAGCTGGGGACAAACAGCTCTCAAAGATTTTAGCGAAATCGACCAGTATTTGGTAAACCCCGATAAGATTTTTCCTTATATCCACGCCCTCAAAGAAGCCGAACACTGGTCGGGTATGGACGAGCTTAGCGAGATGCAGAAAAAGCACTTAGCTTTCTGGAATAGCCTCGGCGATTACTATTTCGCTCTCAACAGCAAACTCACCGAAATGGGTAAAGGTTATGGCGGTTTCATCGCTAAAAAAGCTGTTGAAAAACTCCCCAAATACCTGCAAACACACACTAATACTATTCATATATTCGTCGGTTTCAACGCCCTTTCCAAAGCAGAACAGCACGTGATTCAATCTATATTAATGGATATAGGCGGTGAAATTTATTGGGATGGCGATACTTATTTTTTGAACAACCCTGCTCACGATGCAGGTTTCTTCTTGCGCAAATATACTAACAGTTGGCGCTATTACCAAACCCATAAACCTAAGTTTATACAAAGCAATTACGAAAAAGAAAAAGAACTCTATCTCACGGGAGTACCCAAAAGCATCAATCAGGCGCATAGTGTAGCCGAACTGCTCAAAAACACGCCTACCAAAGCATTGGAAAAAACCGCCCTCATCATCGCCGATGAGAATCTGCTCATCCCCGTGCTACAAACTGTACAACCCAAAACAAGTGTGAACATCACGATGGGCTACCCTTTGCAACAAACGCCTCTCAACGACCTTTTTGTTGCCTATTTCCGCTTGCATCTCTCCAAGAGTTTTTACCATAAAGATATACTGAACCTGCTCTCTCAACCTTTCTTGCACACCTTGCTAAAAGAAGAAGTAGTACGCCATATTTCGGAGTTCATCAAAACAAACAATCTCACCTATATTACTCGTAAAAAATTATTTGAGTCGGTAGATGAAACCGAACACGAGATGCTTACTTTGCTATTCCCCGATGCCAAAGGCAAGGCTCTCATCACTACCCTTATCGACAATGCTATTACGCTTATCTATCGCCTAAAAGCACAAATAGACCCTGAGAGCAATACTCACCTACTCACTCAAGAGTATGCTTATCGCTTCTTTCAGTTATTCAATCAGTTGAAGCAGTTGCAAGAACAATACGGCTATATCGATTCGGTGAAAACACTTTATCATTTCTATTTAGATGTCTTACAGAAGAGTTCGCTCAATTTCCGCGGTGAGCCTTTGGAAGGCTTGCAAGTAATGGGTGTGCTGGAAAGCCGTAGTTTGGATTTTGACCGCGTGATTATCACCTCAGTAAACGAAGGGGTACTTCCATTAGGCAAAAGTGGTGATTCGCTTATTCCTTACGATGTGAAACACGTGTTAGAACTACCTACTTTCAAGGAACGCGATGCCGTGTATAGCTATAACTTCTACCGCATTTTGCAGCGTGCCAAGCAAGTACACTTGTTTTACGACACCGAGATGGACAGCCTGAAAAGCAAAGAAAAAAGTAGGTTTATCCTCCAATTGTTAGCTGAGAAAATCCCCACCCACAAGGTGATACACCAAATCAAAGCTCCTGAAGTATATCCAGCCATATTGCGACCGCTTACTATCGAAAAAACAACTGCTGTAATCGATGCACTAAAAGTCCTTGCCGAGAAAGGCATTTCACCTTCAGCACTAACTACTTACATCCGCAATCCGCTCACTTTCTACGAGCAACAAGTACTGCATATATACGAAGAAAAAGATGTGGAAGAAACTGTTGAAGCACGTACTTTTGGAAATATTGTTCACGGCACTTTAGAAGATTTGTACACGCCTTTCTTAAACGAAATACTCACCGAAGAGCACATCAAAAAAATGCAACCTTTGGTACTCCCTACTATCGAAAAACGCTTTGAAGAAGAGTATAGAAGTACTGATTTTAGAACAGGAAAAAACTGGCTCATCTTCAATGTAATAGAAAAGTATGTACGCAGTTTTTTAGCTTTAGAACTCAACGAAATAAAAAGTGGTACCGAAATTATTCCTCTCTATTTAGAACAGAAAATAAAGATACCTTTCCAAGCTCCTCACCTCCCCTTCCCTATCTATTTCAAGGGGATTATCGACCGTGTAGATAGGCGCAATGGGGTGTTGCACATTATTGACTACAAAACGGGTATTGTAGAGGAAACCGATGTGCGCATCAAAGATTGGAATAACCTCATTACCGATATTAAGTACGGCAAAGCCTTCCAGCTGCTCACTTATGCTTATATGATTACCAAACACCTAAATATCAATGAAAAAATGATAGTTGCGAACCTATCATTCAAGCGTTTGCAAAAAGGTCTTTTGCCTTTCCATACCTATATCGACAAGGAGAAAGATTACGATGTAACCGCTAAAACTCTCGCTTTGTACAGTGAATACACTGAAGAACTATTGCGCGAAATCTTTGATATCAATACCCCTTTCTATGAAAAATCCTAACAATTAGCTAATTGACAAATTGGCTAATTGACAAATTATTTGTAATTTTGCCGTTCAAATTCATAATTCAAAACTCAAAAGATGTCTAAACGTTATACTATTACGGCGGCTTTACCCTATACCAATGGACCTATCCATATTGGTCACTTGGCGGGAGTATATGTGCCAGCCGATATTTTTGCACGCTATCAACGATTGAAAAACAACGATGTAGCCTTTATTTGCGGGAGCGATGAACACGGAGTAGCAATCTCTATCAAAGCTAAAAAAGAAGGTACTACCCCTCAGGCTATTATCGATAAATACCACGCGATTATCAAGCAATCATTTGCCGATTTTGGCATTTCATTCGATAATTATTCGCGTACTTCTGCCCCTATTCATCACCAAACAGCTTCCGATTTCTTCAAAAAACTATATGAACAAGGTGATTTTATAGAAGAAATATCCGAACAACTCTACGACGAAGAAGCACACCAATTCCTTGCCGACCGCTTTGTGATTGGTACTTGCCCAAAATGCGGCAACCCCGAGGCTTATGGCGACCAATGTGAGCGTTGTGGTAGTTCGCTCAACGCTACCGACCTCATCGACCCTAAATCGTCAATTACTGGTAGCAAACCTACCCTAAAAGCCACCAAACACTGGTTTTTGCCCCTCAATCGCTACCAAGAGTTTCTGGAAAAATGGATATTAGAAGGTCATAAATCCGATTGGAAACCCAATGTATATGGGCAAGTGAAAAGTTGGCTTGACGACGAGCTAAAACCACGCGCTGTAACCCGCGACCTTGATTGGGGAATTCCTGTACCTGTAGAAGGTGCTGAGGGCAAAGTGCTCTATGTGTGGTTTGATGCGCCTATCGGTTATATCTCATCTACTAAAGAATGGGCTGAACGCGAAGGCAAAGACTGGCGTCCTTATTGGCAAGATAAAAACACTGAATTAGTGCACTTTATTGGAAAAGATAATATCGTATTCCACTGCATTATCTTCCCTGCAATGCTCAAAGCCGAAGGCAGCTATATATTGCCTACTAACGTTCCTGCCAATGAGTTCCTCAACTTAGAAGGCAACAAACTCTCTACCTCCAAAAACTGGGCAGTATGGTTACACGAGTACTTGCAAGATTTTCCTAATCAGCAAGATGTATTGCGCTATGCCCTTACCGCCAACGCTCCTGAAACCAAAGACAACGACTTTACGTGGAAAGACTTCCAAGCGCGCAACAACAACGAGCTTGTGGCTATCTTTGGAAATTTCATCAATCGCGTGGCTGTGCTAACGCAGAAATATTACGAAGGAGTTATACCTGCTGCAGGAGAATTCAACGACATAGACACCGAAACGCTTCGCCAAATCACAGAACTTACCGAGAAAATAGAACAATCGTTAGAACGTTATCGTTTCCGTGAAGCTCAACAAGAACTGATGAATATGGCGCGCTTAGGCAATAAATATTTAGCCGATGAAGAGCCTTGGAAACTCATCAAAACCGACCCTGAACGCGTAAAAACAGTAATGTACGTCGCTTTGCAGATTGCCACTGCTTTGGCAGTTGCCAGCGAACCTTTCTTGCCTTTCACTTCTGAGAAACTGAAACGTATGTTGCAATTGGGGGCTATCACTTGGGAGAACCTAAAAACAAATGCCACCGAATTGCTAAAAGCAGGACATCGCATTGGCACTGCGGAACTCCTTTTCGAAAAAATTGAAGATGCTGCTATCGAAAAGCAATTACAACGTTTAGAGAACACCAAATTAGCGAACAAACAAGAAGCTCAAGCCAATACCGAAGTAACTGTAGCTCCACAAAAAGAGCTCATCAGTTATGATGATTTTGCAAAAATGGATATTCGTATTGGTACTATTTTGGAAGCTGAAAAGATGCCTAAAGCCGATAAACTCCTTATCTTAAAAGTGGATACGGGCATCGACCAGCGCACTATTGTCTCAGGAATTGCGCAAAGTTTTGCTCCTGAAGAGATTATTGGCAAAAAAGTAACCGTATTAGTAAACCTTGCTCCTCGCAAGCTACGCGGTGTAGAAAGTCAAGGAATGATACTAATGGTAGAGAATAGTGAAGGCAAATACACCTTCATCAACCCTGATACCGAGGGTATTGCCAATGGTACTGAAGTAAAATAAGTTTTTTCATTGAATAAAAAGCCCCCAAGAGTATTTGCTCTTTGGGGGCTTTTTTATTGTTTCAACTAAAAAATGTATTATGCAGTGCGTTCAAATTCTTTGAGTACATCCACTAATACTTGTACACTTTCTAAAGGCAAAGCATTGTAGATAGAAGCGCGATAGCCTCCTACGCTGCGGTGTCCTTTTATCCCACTGATATTCGCTTCTTTACACAAAGCATCAAAGCGTTCTTTGGTGCTTTCATCGGTGAGGTTGAACACTACATTCATTAGAGAGCGGTCTTCTTTGTTAGCATAGCCTACTACTAATGGGTTGCGGTCGATTTCTCCGTAAAGCAAATCGGCTTTAGCTTGGTTGCGTTTGCCTAAGGCTTGCAATCCACCTTGTGCTTGTATCCACTCGAGTACCAATAAGTTCACATATACTGCAAAAGTAGAAGGTGTGTTGAACATACTATCATTTTTGATATGCAACTGATAGTCCATCATTGAAGGCAGCTTACGGCTTACCTTACCTAATATATCTTTCTTCACAATCACCAAAGTAGAGCCCGAAGCGCCTAAATTCTTCTGTGAACCGGCATAAATCAAACTAAACTGTTTGTAGTTTAATGGGCGCGAGAAAATATCAGAACTCATATCGGCTACCAAAGGAATATCAGTTTGTGGCAAGCTGTGAAATTCAGTGCCATAGATAGTATTATTGGTAGTGATGTGCAGATAGTTAGCATCTGTAGGAACACTTACATTTTTAGGAATGTACTTATAACCATCAGCTTTAGAAGAAGCGATTACTTCGGTATTGCCAAAGAGCGCAGCTTCTTTTTGAGCTTTGTTAGCCCAAGTTCCTGTATCTATATAAGCAGCTTTGGTTTCGAGCAGGTTGTAAGGCACCATTAGGAATTGCATACTTGCTCCCCCTTGTAAGAAGAGTGTGGTGTACGAATCATCTAAACCAGCGATTTCCAATGCCAAAGCACGTGCGCGTTCTATCACGCGTACAAACTCTGGACTGCGGTGAGATACTTCTATTACCGATAAGCCTGTCCCTTCAAAATCTAACAAGGCTTGAGAGGCTTTTTGAAATACCTCGGGAGCTAAGATAGAGGGACCTGCACTAAAATTATGCTTTTTCATTTTGTTTGTGTTCAGCTTTGTATTTTACAATAAATTCTTCAACTTGGCGTTTGAGGATGCGCCACAATTTATCTTGTGCATACTCACTTGCCCAAGCTACGTGAGGAGTATAAATCACACGAGGATGATCGGCTATTTTTAGAAGAGGATCAGTAGCAAAAGGAGGTTCGCTCTCAAATACGTCGGTAGCAAAGCCCATAATGCGGTTACTTTCAATAGCTTCGTATACTGCTTGAGGATCGACTACTGCACCGCGCGCCATATTGATGAGCAATGGTTTTTTGCGAAGTTTAGACACAAAGTCTTCATTTACTAAATGTTTGGTTTCAGGAGTAAGTGGGCAGTTGAGGGAAATGATATCGCTCTGCGCTAATACTTTATCAAAATCAGTATATTCTTTGCTACGTGGTGCTTTGCCTTGACGTTCAGCCCATAGCACTTTCATACCGAAGGCTTCAGCTACTTTGCTAATAGCTTTACCGATATTACCTACTCCTATGATTCCTAAGGTTTTGCCGTGCAATTCAAACACTGGAGGTTCAGTAAGACAAAAACGACCATCTTTTTGCCAAGTGCCATCGCTTACATTTTCGTGATAGGTCTTGAGAGCGCGCATAGCTGAAAGCAACATCATAAAAAAGTGCTCGGTAACACTCTCGGTAGAGTAGCCAGCTACATTTTTTACTTCTATACCCAATGCTTTAGCTGCTTCTTTATCGATATTATCCATACCCGTAGCGGTGAGATGAATAAGTTTGAGATTAGGCAACTGCCTAAGGGTAGTTTCATCGAGTTTCACCTTGTTTACTATAGCAATATCAGCAGGTTTGAGGCGTTGAACAATTTCGTCAGGGGCAGTTTTTTGGAAAGCAACCCATTGGGCTACCCCTTTAGGAATATCCACATCTATGCGCTCAGAGAGCGTATTGCGGTCTAAAAATACGGCTTTCATATATATAACTAATGATTAACAACTTTATATTCGGATGCCAGCGGGTAATACATCTTTATATTCCTTATTGCGTTTGAAAAAAGCAATAGCCACAGGACACACG
Source organism: uncultured Capnocytophaga sp. (assembly GCF_937936315.1). Taxonomy (GTDB): domain Bacteria; phylum Bacteroidota; class Bacteroidia; order Flavobacteriales; family Flavobacteriaceae; genus Capnocytophaga. The sequence continues at coordinate 66,679 of NZ_CALGWU010000040.1, forward strand.
GGCACAACCCTATATTTTTTCTGGGCTACTAACTCTAAGACTCCTTTGAAGAACTCATCGATAAGGGCTTCATTAGCTGATTCAGGTAATAAGGTTTTAGTAAAGAATATTTTACGCTCTTGTATAGCGTAGTCTACAAAGGCAAGTTCACCATTTATTTTGGCTTGATACTGGCGTGAAAATTCACTATCTATTACTTCCATTGTATTGCGTTTTTTAGTTTTTTAATTAGTAATATGTATTATTCAACAAAAAGTTGTAACTTTGCTTCTGTTAGGTAAGAAGTAAGAGATAATAGGTAAGATTATTACCAAATTATTTCGCCGCAAAGTTACTAATTTTTCGTAAAAAAACAATACTAAATGAATATAAAAGATAATCTTGCTATTTATTTAATGCCGGGAATGGCTGCCAGTCCTAAGATTTTTGAGCGTCTGCAATTTCCGAGTAACTATCGCGTGCACTTGCTCGACTGGATTACTCCAGAGAAAAACGAGAGTTTATCACATTATGCAGGACGTATTGCTGAAGAAATAACCGAACCTTCTCCTATACTTTTGGGAGTATCATTTGGGGGTATTATCGTACAAGAAATTGCTAAACAATGCGACAACTACAAGAAGTTGATAGTTGTATCGAGTGTGAAAACACAATATGAACTGCCTAAAAAAATGCTTTTGGCGCGCTATACCAATCTGCACAAGTTATTACCTACACGCGCTATTAGCGATTTAGAATTTTGGAAGAGATTTTCATTTTCTGAAGTGCTCAGCAAACGCATTGCTCTATACGAAAAATACATCGGGATGCGTTCGCCTGCTTACCTTGATTGGTCGATAGATCGCATTGTGAATTGGCAACAAAAAGAGCCTTTACCCCGCACAATTCACATTCATGGTGATAAAGACCCTGTTTTTCCTATTCAGTATATAAAAAATGCCGTTGTAGTGAAAAACGGCACTCATATTATGATTATCAATCGGTATAAATGGTTTAACGAAAAACTAATTCCTCTATTATTTTCTTGAGAATTATCTAATTTTCAGTGTTACTATACTGATAACTGCTAAAAAGATACCTACAATGAGGAAACGCATTACGATTTTGCTTTCGTGATAACCTTTCTTCTGATAATGGTGATGCAAAGGTGACATCAAAAAGATACGTTTGCCTTCGCCATATTTTTTCTTCGTATATTTAAAATAAGCGACTTGTAATATCACCGATAAGTTTTCAATTAGGAAGATACCACAAAGGACAGGGATGAGCAATTCTTTGCGTACTGCTATAGCAATCACAGCGATAATCCCCCCTATGGTCAGACTACCCGTATCGCCCATAAACACTTGAGCAGGATAGGTGTTATACCATAAGAATCCTACCAAAGCCCCTGCAAAAGCTGCTATGAACACCGTCATTTCACCCACTCTTGGGATATACATAATATTGAGGTATTCTGAGAAGATAATATTACCCGAAATCCAAGCAAATACCCCCAAAGTCAGGACTATAATTACCGAGCTTCCCGCCGCCAGTCCATCAATACCATCAGTGAGGTTGGCACCATTAGAAACAGCTGTAACAATAAGGATAACAATAGGGATAAATATGAGCCACACATAGTGGTGATAGTTATCACCTGTCCACGCAATGAGGTCGGCATAGTCAAACTCGTTGTTTTTCACAAATGGAATAGTAGTTTTAGTAGATTTTACTTCAGGTACAACCACATTATCGGTATTGGTTTGAGCAACTACTTCAGTACGCACACGCCCGATACCTGTTTTTTCGTTTTTGATAGTTACATTGCTATTGAAATAAAGGGTTGCCCCTACGATAATCCCCAAGCCTACTTGTCCTAATACTTTGAAACGCCCTTTAAGACCTTCTTTATTTTTGCGGAAAGTTTTGATATAGTCGTCGATAAATCCAATAGTTCCCATCCACACAGTAGTAATGATGAGAAGCAGCGTATAAACATTGTCTAACTTTGCAAGGAGCAATACAGGAATGAGAGTTGCAAGTATGATGATAATTCCCCCCATTGTAGGTGTACCTGCTTTTTCATTCTGACCGCTAAGACCTAAGTCGCGCACCGTTTCACCTATCTGTTTGCGTTGTAAGAAACTGATAATACGTTTTCCATAAATAGTGGAAATGAGCAGAGAGAGCATCAAAGCCAAACCTGCACGAAATGACAAATATTTATATAATCCCGACCCTGGAAAGTCATAATATTTTTCAAGATTTTCTAATAAATGGTATAACATTTTTCAATGAACAATTAACAATTAAAATGGGGTTATTTTTTAACGTGAAATAGTACACTCCTTATTTTACTTTTTCGCCAAAAACGAAAATAACAATTATTTTGTTATAATCACAATTTCATTATCGCGTTTCTTTTTCTTCTTGCCTTCTGGAGCATTTACATCTATTTTTATAGTGTGTGCGTCTATTTTTTGAATAAAAGGATGTTTGCCTTTTATTTTCTTTATTTTATTTTCAAAAACAAGGGTATTATTGAGTTCTATGTTGAACATTTTTTTCATTTGAGCAAGACACTCTGCTTGTTCATCATCGTTTTTGGAGTCGAAAACATTCATATCAATATGTAATTCTTTACCTTCCCATTTAAAAGATGGCAATTGCAGTGGAGTGTTTTTCTGCTTTCCTTTGTCTAAAATAGTAGTGATAGAAGCGAACTGTTCAGGAGGAAAATGACTAAAACGAAGCTCAAATCCCACTTCTTTATCGTCTTTAAACAGTCCTTTAATCATAGAGCGTTTGAGCAAAGTAGCCTCTTCTTCTGAGATAGAATCCTTACTACCTATAGTTTTTTGAAAATCATATACTGATTGCCATTCTTTAGGAAACTTAGGCATATTCACATTCTTCAGGCTATTTTCACCTTGTTTTGCTTTAGCCTCCATAGCGAGCATTTCGCTCATATCTAAGGTCATATCAGTGGAAATAGTTCCATCATTATGAAAAGTAAATACATTGGTTACACTGCAAGACTGCAAGGTGATAAATGCTATAGCTAATAGAATAAATTTCTTCATTTGTTATATAAGTTTAAGAAAGCAACAAATCAAGGCGCAAATGTACAAAATAATTATGAATGACGAAAAATTTTAGGAATTAGGATTTAGAAATTAGGAAATAATTGGCAAAATATCTGTATCTTTGCCCCCTATTCAAACCGTTATGTTTCAATCTATAAAAAAAGAAGCCTTATTGCTACTGCGTGATATAGGAGCACTTATCATTCTCTTTGCAATGCCATTACTATTAGTGGTAACCATTACACTATTGCAGGACGGAGCTTTTAAGAATATCAGTGAGCAGAAAACAGCCGTTCTGTTAGTGGATAACGATGGCGGTGAAATTGCTAAAAATATCAGTAAGAGTTTAGAAGGAAGTGCTTTTCAAATGGTGAAAACGCTGGACGGCAAACCTATTGGTGAAGCTATGGCGCGTGAGCAGGTGCTGAAAGGCAACTACCTACTGGCTATTGTAATTCCTGCTGAACTCTCCTCCACCTTGCAAACTAAAGTGCAACAGAATGTAGAGACGATTATCAGCACTTTTGCAGGTGAGACTGTAACACCTACTGAAACGGCTTATACTACCAAAGAAATACGCCTCTATTTTGACCCTACTTTACAGACTTCATTTAAGGAGAGTGTGAAAAGTGGTATCGATAAATTGCTATACCAAATAGAAAATCAGTTTATTTATAAAGCCTTTGAGAGTCAGTTAGAGGAAGGGGTGCGTTTACCAAAAACAGAAGCATTAGTGAGTTTTAGAGAAATCAACCCTAATACGGCTACTGCTGCTATCCCCAACGCTACCCAGCACAACGTACCCGCGTGGGCTCTCTTTGCTATCTTCTTCATAACCATACCGCTATCGGCGAGTATTGTAAAGGAAAAAACACAAGGCACAGGACTCCGACTCTTCACGAGTCCCCTACCCTACTGGGCATTGCTCACCGCTAAAATCATTGTTTTTCTGATGATTAGCTTACTACAATTCGCCTTGATGGTAGTAATGGGCGTGTTCGTATTTCCTTACTTAGGCTTACCAACATTGGACGTGGGAGGTAAACTTTTACCCTTGTTGTTAGTCGCTATAGCCTCAGGGCTTTCGGCAATAGGATTGGGGGTACTCTTAGGGACTTTGGCAAAAACACAAGAACAATCAGCGCCTTTGGGAGCTACCCTCACGGTGCTTTTTGCAGCCATTGGAGGCGTGTGGATACCCACCTTTGCAATGCCCCACATTATGCAATTGCTTTCTAATATTTCGCCTATGAACTGGGGATTACAAGCCTTCTACGAGGTATTGGTAAGAGGCGGTTCTGCGAGTAGCTTGTTGCCTAAAATAGGCGCTTTACTGCTCTTTTTCATCAGTTGTATTCTTATCTCTATTTATTATGACAAAGCCAAAAGAAACGTATAAACCTGCGAATTTATCTGAGAGTCTTATTATTACGGTACGCTTTAGCGAAACCGACCCACTTGGCATTGTGTGGCACGGTAACTACATCAAATACTTTGAAGACGGACGAGAAGCCTTTGGGAGAAAGTACCGTATTTCTTACCTTGATGTAGAGCGCGAAGGCTATGCAACCCCTATTGTGAAGAGTGTATGTGAACACAAGAAAATGGTGCGCTATGGCGAACGCTTGCGCATTGAAACTCAATATATTCCCTCCAATGTAGCGAAACTCATCTTTCTGTATTTTATCTACAATGAAGCTAATGAGTTGGTTTGTACGGGAGAAACTGTACAAGTGTTTACTTCTCTAAAAGATAATAGCTTATCGCTATATAAACCCACTTTCTACGAAGATTGGGAGAAAAAAGTGATAAGTGACAATTGATTATTATCAAAAAAAAACAGTTTTTTCTTGTTTTTGAAGGTTATTTTTTTCTTACTTTTGGCGAAAAAACAGAGAGATTTCTCATAAAACTTTTTCTATTAACAATGAAAAATATGAAATTATAAAACTTCCTGATGGGTTATTAAAAAAAGCTAAAGAACAAGATAACCTAAAAGAATTTATAAAAACAACAAAACATCACATAAGGAATTACATCACAAAAGAAAAAGCTAATACAGATATAAATAGTTATAGAATATCTGATGATATATCAGGACCTCTTTATGATATATTTAAAAGTGCTAAAGGGGAATATGAAGTAAAAGTTATTACATTTGGAACAAGTAATACTGCATTAACCTTATTAATGCACACCGTTTGGACATATAAAATATATATTCAAGATTATAATAAGGATACAGGAGAACTCACACTTCGATACTATCTTTATGATCACTTTGGATTGGATGCTAATGATATTTTTGAACATAGGCAACAGTTTTTTCTTGACTGGTTCGTATTACAGCATTTTTATGGATATAAACCTTTTGCTACTGAGTTCTGCTTTGATGAAAAAATCATATTAAAATGAAATTTTTAAAAAACATATTATTTGTTATATTTCTAACAAAATTTTGCATAAGGTTTTGGTTGATTCTTATTCGATCTATAATGTTTAATAGTAACTTTATAAAAGATTTTTTTCTAAATCCCGATGAATTCCAAGAGTATTTTTATACTACTGATGTGATTATGAGGATAATAGGATTTTTTATAGTTTTTATAGTTATTAATCTTTTATTATTTTATCTTTTAAAATACTATATGCGGAAACAGTTTAATAAAAATAATTTTTACTTTATTTATATTTTTATTGTATTAGTATTAACAGTACCAATATTTAGCTTGCTTAAGTATGTTTTTAATTTATAAAATAGTGGGCAAATACTGCACTTTCTAACTTTATCAACTTTCAAACAAAAATCATTCTACAATGAGAACGGTTATATATTTGGAAGAATTTGTAAAAAAGGTTTATAAAAAATTAACTGACGAAGGATATGAGTCAGATAAAGATGATACACCTTCTTTTATATATTTTACTAGAACAGAGGAAAATCATCAATTTGAAATTGCACTCTGCTTTATGAGAAATAGGTTCACAACCTACGTAAACTATCGGAATCTCTTAGTTTTAGAGCAGTTGAAAGCATTAGGTATTAGCCCTTTTCACAGTGAATTAATAGGGTGTACTTTTTCTGAGATCCCAGACAAATATTCTTTTGGTAGACGTTTGACACTTGAGGAACTTAGAAAACACACTATGATACGCTATAAAGAGCCTGAGGAACTTTTTGAAGAATGGGAAGAATATTATAAAACTATTATGATACCTTTTCTCAATGAATGTTATGACATCAAAAAAGTATACAATTGGGTAGTTCAAGAAAATTTAGATTCCACTCCTATATTCTTTGATAGATGTCTTTACTTTTACTTTGTAGGAAAATTAGCAAATGTCCCTAATGAAGAACTAAAAAAATTATTCAACAAATATAGTAAAATCATTGAAAAAGATAACTTTTATGAATTTAGTGAGAAATTTTCACTTTTAAAAAATAAAGTACTAAAAGAATTAAAATGAACGAATTTATTGAAAGATTAGACTTCTACATAGAGTCTTACGATGTAGAAAAAAGGCTTTACGAAGAGGGAAAAGAATGGCGTAAAAAAGGTTATCTTACCAAAGATGAGTTTATGCAAATTTGCTTGTGGAAATCACGTCGTGCTAAAAAAAGATATGATTCCAACGATGCTGCCCTTGTAGAGAAAATCACTAGAGAAGCCTTTGCAGAAAGTGATGAGAAGAAAAAAATAGAGAAGCTTACAGAACTCAAAGGTGTAAGAATTCCGGTCGCTTCTGCAATTTTAAGTGTAACAGATAGTGATAACTATCCGATTATTGATGAACGCTGTATGCAAGCTTTAAAGACTCTTTACAAAATTGAATGGAAAGTTATTACTTCTAATAGCTGGCTTAATTATTTAGATTTTCTGCGAAAACTTGCAAAAGAACATAACAAAACAGCCCGAGAAATAGAAAAAGGGCTTTTTGCTTTCAATCGAATGGTATTAGATAAAGATTTAACAAATCTCTATTCTTGAAAACAAAAAAACTTTGTCAAAGTCCTTGGACTTTGACAAAGTGTATTGAAGTTAAAAGTGTTGTAATTATTGTTACTTTTTAAGGCGTTTGACAATAAGCTTCCCAAAGGATTTAGCGGTTTTTGCAAAGCCCTCGCCTATACGTGATTCATTGCTAAAATTATTACCAAACTGATCACCTGGAGCCTCAATAGAACGCAACTGAAATAGTTCTTTATCTTTGTTTTGTGTTTCTACAAATTTCAAGACCATTGTTACTTTGGCAGCTTGTTTCATCAATCACCCAAGCGTCCCAGCCTGGATATATCCATTGTACATCCACAATGAGAGTATAAGGGGCATCAGTAACTCCTTCTTTAAATTCAATACCTTTAGATGATGTAATAGTCTTTACCATAAGCTCTAAAAACTTGGGTTGCCAAATACCTTCTTTAGCATTTTCCCACTTCTTAAACCAAACATCACCATTTCCTTTATCTTTATTATTTAGGTATTCACGACGTTCATCTACATATTCTTTTTCGGTAACATTGTCTTTCATTAGTCGCAAATTATCGTATTTAAACTCTACATTTACGACTTTTTGATCTTTCAGAAAAGATAAATTACCTCTTTCTTCTTGAAAATCTTGGGCTGTTACAGCTAAAGTAACACATAAAAATAAGATTGCTAATAGTTTTTTTGTTTTCATATACAATTTAATTTAAGGGTTTGCGTTTATCTACAAATTTCATCGGTTTGCGACTGCCCAATGGATAGAGCTGTTGCTCAATGAGAGCTATGTCGCAGAACTCAATCTTAGGGACTACCCTTAGTTTAGCGCGAAAATGATTACATATTTGCTCACGAAGGGTTTCAGTAGGAGTTTTTGTTCCTATTTTGATAAGAATTTCATCGGTGAGGATATCATTGGTATTGATTTCTATAATGTAATTCTCTATAGCCTCAAAGCCTGTAAGCAAATCCATTAGGGCTGGCGGGTAAAGAGTAGTTCCTTTGTATTTAATCATCTGCTGTTTGCGACCCAGTACAGGGCTCACTCGTGCCGTATGTCGCCCACACTTACAAGGAGTACGATGCATCGCTACTATATCGCCTGTACGAAAACGCAACAATGGCATACCTTCCACTCCTAAAGTGGTAATCGTGAGCTCGCCACTCTCACCATCGGGTACGGGGTGACCATCGTCGTCTAATACCTCAGTGATGATGAGCTCGGGGTGGTGATGCCCTCCGTGTTGGTACTCACACTCGGTGAAAGTAGTGCTCATCTCGGTAGAAGCATAAGTGGAGTAAAGTTGCAATCCCTGCCATTTTTCGGTAATCTTTTTTGCTAAGAGCGTAGGACTAAAATCTTGATTGCGCAATGCCTCACCTATACACACTACTCCCTTTACGGAAGAAGTGCGATAATCGATACCATTCTTCTCGGCATACTCTATCATTTTCAGCACAAAGGAAGGCACTGCAATAAGGTATTTAGGTTCGTACAATCGGATAGAATCCCATTGCAATTCGGGTATTCCTGCTCCTACCCTAATGATGCTCGCTCCCATTTGGCGTATGCCTAAGAAATAAGCCAAACCTGCCATAAAACGGCGATCGATAGTAGTCATCAGTTGCACTACATCGCCCTTTTGAATGCCTGCACAAGCTAATGAGATAGCTTCGTTGTACGCCAAACGATCTAAATCCTTGTCGGTAAGACCAAAAGTAACGGGCGTTCCCATAGTGCCTGAGGTAGAAGCATAGTCTACAATAGCACTTTTAGGCACACAGAGGAAAGCGTCGTTCTCGCGTTGCAAATCGTCTTTATGGGTAGTAGGAATTTTTTGTAAATCGGCAAGGGTGCGGATATCCTCTATACGGGTATGGTGTTTACGGAAGAGATTTTGATAAAAAACCGATTTTTTATTGAGATATTGCAATAGTTCTCTCAGTTTTTCTTCTTGAAAAGCAATAATTTCGGCTTCAGATTGGGTTTCTATGGTTGGAAGCAGTGCACTCATTATTTTTATTAATAAAACTTTGCCAAAGGTTCTATGCCTGTGTGGCTAGTACCTTTGGCAAAGTGTAAGTATCTTATTTAAAAAGTCGTTTTAAGGAGTTTAAGAATCCTTTTTCTACCACATCGATACCGATACCGAAGTTGCTATCAGCCATAGTGTGATAATCTTCACGAATAGGCTCCAACTTATGTAGTGGCAATTCGATATTTGTGAGCGGATTGTACTCTACAATCACCTTACCAGAGTTTTTAGTGATAAACTTTTGAGTTTTATGGGTGAAATACTCATTTTTGATATCACACTCTTGTACGGTGTATTTTTCCTTAGTATCGATATTCTCATCGGTTTTGAGTTCAATTTCATAACGCTCGCTATCGAAGTTATGCCAAAAACTCGCATCGCTGTGCTGGTGTTCGCGAATATTATTTTTCAACACACTACCATCGTAGTACATCAAGAAACGACGACCTTCGCTATCTACAAAGTAAGGTTGCTCAATAGTTGCTTCGTACTTCACTACAAATTCGTTTTCCACCTTGTCATCCTTTACTATTTGTAAAGTTGCATCTTTGAAAATCTCGCGGAAATCTTTGCCTTTGCGGTCGTTTACATAGTTGAGTGCATAGAACAAAGAGTTGTTCCAGCTGTCCAAACGTTCGTTTTTGTTGCTCGACTTGAAGTAACCACGCATAGAATTAGCACGATTATAACGATAAGTAGTTAGCAGTTGGATTTTACCTATATTGCCTTTGGCTTCTAAAGTGATGCGTTCATCGATACAAAAATCATCGAAATAAGTAGGTTTACGCACTTGTAACTCTTGGTTAGGCAAGATTTCCATAAAGTGACAGAAAGAAATCACAGCGCGTTTCTCCAATCTACCAAACTCATTACGAGCCGTAGCGTCCACAAAGTACTCTTTTCCTTTATAGTTGATTTTCACTATCACGTGGTTGAACGAAAGCAATGAAGGAAGGTAGAACTGCATATAGTAATCGGAATTGTAGTTCACCAATACCACTGAAGCCTCTACACCTAGATAGTTGAGGATAGATTTTAACAATACACATTTAGCTTTACAGTCACCTTGTTTATTTTGGTAAGTAAGAGCAGGCGCCTGAGGTTTGTGTCCATTCATCTCATCGGCGTTGTACACGTAGTAGATATTGTTTTGCACAAACTCTATAGCGTATTGTAATTTCTCGTCGAGGGTAGCCATACTATTGAGTTTCTCCACCAAATCGGGGGCGAAATCAGCGGGTTGTGCTTTGAATACCTCTTCGTAAAGCGGATAGATATAGTTAGACAAGTCTTTCCAAGTACTATCGGTAGCGAAATCTATAAAAGGGAAGATTTCGCGGTTAGGGTCCACTGGGTTGATATAGTTTTCTTGTACTATTTCAAATGCTTCACCCTGTGCTAAGTATTTCACCTGACTTGGGATTACGTTACCTTGCTCGTCGCGGAAGAACACATCTTTATAAGCTACGCGTTTGTTGCGATTGTTGATGAGCTTGAAGTGGTATTTGCCATACGCCCAATAAGTATCGGGGGTTACATATACGTACTTCATAAAGTCACGGCGCAAAAACTCTTTTTCAGTAAACACTTTTTCTTTGGTGTCTTCCAAAATGAGGATATCGTCGAGGTGAAGGTCTTTGATTGAGAAGTTCAGCTTTTTAGAACTGCTAATAATACCACGACCACTTTGCCCTTCATTATCCAATACTTTTATAGTGGTATCGGCAGTTTTATCAATCAGCTGACCGTTGCGATACACACTAATACGATGGATGCTAAAGTACTCATTTTCCTCAAGTACCATATCGTACATAGAGGCACGTTCCAAGTTTTCGGGTTGAGTGAGGGTGTAAGCCATCAACGTATAATCGGAAGTACTATTATTATCTACTTTGCTGTATTTATGTAGGAAATAGCAGTAGTCACGTCCCTCATCAGTTTGTTCACGAGAGAAATCAGTTTCTACTAAAAGTTGTACCATTTCATTATCTGAAAGGGATTTAGCCCAATCAGGTGCTTCTGAGAAGCTGTATAGTTCTTTTTCTTCTGTTTGCACTTTTTTGTTTAGAGTTTTTAAATTAAGAGTTATGAAAGGCGCAAAGGTAATACTTTTTTACTATTTAGCCAAAAAACGCTTACGCTTCTTTCATTCCCAAGCCATTGTTGATAGCATACGCCATATTTTCGATGATGTGTTTGTGTTTGGTTACAAACGGATTGGTGGTATCCCACACATAACCTGCTAATACTGCACAGATTTTTTCTTTTACATCCTCGTTACCAGGCTGGTGGAAGAAAAGTGTTTGCAAATTACCTGTATACCACTCTCTTACATAAGAAGTAAACACATCAATACCGCGTTGCATATACTCTGTATATTCTTTTTGCCAATCTACTTTTTCTCCGGCAAGTTCGCGTTTTACCAATTTGGCTGCTAACATACCCGATTCGGTAGCAAAAGCCACTCCTGAGGAGAACACAGGATCTAAGAACTCAGTGCTATTACCTGTGAGTACAAAGCCATTGCCAAAGAGTTTTTTCACTGAACAAGAGTAGCTTTGTATCTTGTTAGGCTCAAATAGAAAATCGGAATGCTGGAAGCGCTCTCTGTAAAAATCTGAGGTTACGATAGCCTTGCGCAAAGCTTCAGTGGTATCACCGGAAGCCGATAGACTATTGATGTAGTGCGTAGGCCCTACAACTCCTACACTGGTATTGCCATTAGAGAAAGGAATCACCCAAAGCCATACTTCTCTTTCTAAAATATCAAAAGAAATGAGTGTTCCTTCTTCACCTTCAGGACGTACCTTATCTTCTTTGATATGAGTGAATATAGCCGAGTGATCGTCTAATTTAGAAGGAGAATTTAAGTCTAACAAGCGAGGCAATACACGACCGTAACCACTAGCATCGATGACGAATTTAGAGGTGATTTCATACACTTCCCCATTCTTGTCTTTTACGGTAGTAACTTGATGATCATCAAAAAACTGCACGTTCGTAACTTCGGTTTCAAAGCTAAGAGGCACGCCTTTGCGAATAATTTCTTGAGCTAAAACATTATCAAAATCGGCACGAGGCACTTGCCACGTCCAATCCCAACCTTTACCATACTTCTTACCGAAATCAAACTGACATACTTGTTCACCACGGATAAAACGGGCGCCCCATTTTACTTCGTACTTTTGGGCTTCCAAGGCAGGCATAAAACCCGCTTCGTCAAAATGATCCATCACACGCGGAATAAGGCTCTCCCCTACTACCAAACGAGGGAATTTAGTTTTTTCTACTACGCGTACTTTTACGCCATTGTTGTGCAAATAGGCAGCTGACACACATCCTGAAGGTCCTGCACCTATTACTAATACATCAGTTACTTCTTTTTTCATAAAAACTTTTTTTAAAGCTACGGGGCAAATATAGGAATTTTTTACTATTTAGCCAACAATTTTGCACTTTTTACTAAGCGTACAAATTCTTTGCGATAACCTTCTTCATCTTTGCCTATAGCACCATTAGCTAATTCTACTACTTGATCGTAAGTAGCTTGGGCTTTATTGCTATTACCACGCAGAAGGATACCAAACTCGGCTACACTAGCTGCAAAGCGAAAATCTACAGAAGTTTCATTTAAAGATTTCTTAGCAAATAACAAAGGTTCGGTTACTTCTACACTTTTGGCATCTTTTACCTTAGGGTCTTTATAACGTATTTTGAGGAATCCTAACTCATTGCCTTTACCTTTTTCGTTGAGTTCTTTTGTTTGGTAGCGGAGATTTTGAGCCACTTTACCTTCCGATGGAATGAGTTCATAGAGGGCTGTAACAGTATGCCCTGCGCCTATTTCACCTGCATCTTTCTTATCATCAGTAAAATCCTCATTAGCAAGTATACGGTTTTCATAACCTATGAGCTTATACTCTTTCACGTATTTAGGGTTGAACTCGATTTGCAGCTTCACATCTTTGGCTACGGCGAAAAGCGTACCGCTAAACTCGTTTACCAATACTTTTTTAGCTTCGGTAAGATCATCGATATAAGCGTAATTACCATTGCCTTTATCGGCTATGGTTTCGGCCATATCATCGCGATAATTACCCATACCAAAACCTAAAACTGACATATAAATACCACTTTCGCGCTGTTTTTCAATGAATTTTTCTAACTCTCTTGGATTACTAATCCCCACATTGAAATCGCCATCAGTAGCTAAAATAATACGGTTATTACCATTTTTAATGAAGTTTTTTTGAGCTTCTTTGTAAGCTAATTGAATACCATTACTACCTGACGTAGAACCACTTGCATACAGATTATCAAGTACTTTTTCTATTTTTTGTCTCTCTTTTACAGGAGTAGACGAAAGGGCTACTTTTGTACCGCTGGCATAAGTTACAATCGCCACTCGGTCAGTAGGTTTGAGCTGAGTAAGCAAGAGTTTGAAAGAAGATTTTAGCAAAGGGAGCTTGTTAGGCTCATACATTGAGCCCGATACATCAATTAGGAAAACAATATTAGAAGGTGGAGCTTGAGCCAAATCCAATTTTTTAGCTTGCAAACCAATGCGCAATAGCAAATGCTTAGGATTCCAAGGTGTAGGAGCTAATTCGGGGGTCACGCGCAAAGGAGAAGTAGCCTCCTTAGTAGGTGCAGGATAGTCGTAATCGAAGTAGTTTATCATCTCCTCTATGCGAATGGCATCTTTAGGAGGTAACTGACCATAACCTAACATACGACGCAAATTAGCATACGAAGCGCGGTCTACATCGGCAGAAAAAGTGGTAACGGGTTGTTGTGCTACTGCTACAAATGGATTTTCAGAAATCTCTTTGTAGGTTTCATTACTACGTGGTTGCTGTTGAGAAGGTTCTTCAGAATTGGCAATTTCCATTTCTTCTACTACAGCATCATACGCAGGTGGTGGGGGTGGCGGAGGTGGTGTTTCAGGCGAAGCCATTTTGTCCGCTGTAAGTTCTTCCACTGTTGTAGCAGGTGAAGGAGGTGGAAGCTGGTTGGATGAATTGCTTGAATTTCGGTGACCTTCGGGGTTACCACAAGCCGCTAATAACAAAGCTGATAACAGCATTAAAGATACATTTGTTTTCATAAGGGTAATACATTAAAAATCTTACCTTTATAAAGTCAAATGTTATGCCAAACTAAGCTTCTTCGTTGTGAATAAATCGCTTTTTAGCATAAAGTTCCTCATCAGTTTCTTGATGAGCATCATCGGGCACACAACAATCTACAGGGCATACCGCAGCACATTGAGGTTCATCGTGAAAACCTATACACTCGGTGCATTTATCGGCAATGATAAAATAAATATCATCGCTGATAGCTTGTTGAGGCTCATCGGCATCTACTTCCAATCCGCTGGGCAATACTACACGTCCTTTTAAGGCAGTACCATCGCTATAGCGCCAATCATCGGCACCTTCGTAGATAGCGTTGTTAGGACATTCAGGTTCACAAGCCCCGCAGTTGATACAATCATCTGTTATTATTATAGCCATTTTTTAGTCGTTAGTGATTAGAGAGTTAGAGGTTGGGAGGTAGGAAAGGGCGCAAAGATAATACTTTTTTGTTAATTTGCTACTTTTTGAATTTTGGTTGTACATCAAACCACAAGTCAACAAAGAGTTTCGTGCGTGCTAAACATTCGCGCAAACGAGTTTTAAATCCATTGTAGGCTGTAACATCTTGGGCATTGAAACCTATGGCTTGTACGTTATGACGTTTAGCTAAAAAAAGGGCGCGCTCGTTGTGAAAACGTTGTGAGATAACAATAAATGTATCGTTGCCAAATACTTCTTTGGCTCGCACTACCGAGTCTAAAGTTCTAAAGCCTGCATAGTCTAAGACAATACGTTCTTCGGGGATTCCTCTTGCCATTAAGGCTTGTTTCATTTCTTCGGGTTCGTTGTAGTCATTTCTATGATTGTCGCCACTCACTAAAATATATTCAATTTTCCCTGCCTCATATAGTTGCACAGCAGCCTCTATTCTATAAAGAAAATACTTATTGGGCGCCCCACTTCTTAAATAAGGATTCGTACCTAAAAGCAAACCTACTTTATGTGCAGGCACTTCAGCAACTTGAGTGTACAACAAGTTTTTAGTCTCTTTAGTTACCTGCACGTTACAAGCAATGATTACTAAGAGCAACCACAGTGATAGTAGGACTGTAACTTTCCAAAAGCGTTTGGTTTTTAAGGGTTTTAGAAAAGATTTTATTTTGTTCATTTTGTTTAGGTAAAAAAAGAGTTGTAATAAAGCCCCCAACTCACTTACTCAGCAATTGCCGACAATTCTGAAGGGGGACAATCTGTAAAGGCGATTTTCATTGTAATTCTCAATTTACTTTATTAGTTGTTTTAGAGTATATTACTTCATTTTTCTCTTTGCCATAACTTTTAAATTCTGCCGAATAATAAAACGCTACTATTTTTGCTACTGATAGTTGATTATTTTTAGCGATGAGATAAATATCATAACGATGATATCCTCCTGAAGTCCAAGTATAATTGCCAAAAGTAAGTTTTAAGAGTGTTTCACTTTTCTTTTTTTCATATATCAGTTTTTCAGGATACATAGTCTCTGTGCCAAACTCTATAAACGCAGTGTCAATAACAATAGATTGCTCATTCAATTGAATTTTTACATTTCTCAAGTTCTCTAAATTCTTTGCTAAAGCAGGTGTTAGTTTACATTTAGGCTCATCGAAGTATAATGGAGGAGTTTCTGAATAAACAGCTATTTTAAGTGTATCTTTCTGCAACTTTTTTTCTGTAATCAGAAATACAGCATAATATTTCTTCTCATCTTCTGAATAGTGATATCCTTTTTCATTAGGAATAAAAACAGTGCAATAATCTAACTTGCTTTTTATAGTTTGAGCTTGACTATAGAAAGTTATAGAGAAAAATATGATTAATAAGAATTGTTTCATCGTATTGAAATTTTCATTTGAGGTGCAAGTCTTTCAGAGTGTGTCAAAAAAGTTCTATTAGTGTGGGCGTTTGCAAAACGCCCCTACACAACATACTCTAAAAGCAATTGATTATCAGTACAATTGAATTTACCAAAAGAGCAATCTACACAGGCGATTGAGAATTTTGGCAAAGTGTAGCCACGCAAAATGTAAACAACTTCACCAAAATTTGCAATACTATATCCTTTCACTAAATAAAAACTACTCGTGTGGCTCACATTTATTTACCAGCAAAGGCTTTGACATCGTCTTCTGAGATTTCTTTACCCCCTAAGATGATAAGTCGCTCTACTACATTGCGCAATTCGCGAATATTACCCGTCCAATCTTGTTTTTGGAGGAGTTCTACCGCTTTTTTGCTAAATTTCTTAGGACTAATACCTTGTTCTTCGGCTATTTTTACTGAAAAATAATCGATGAGTAGAGGAATATCATCTCTTCTTTCATTGAGTGAAGGTACACGAATAAGAATTACTGCCAAACGATGGTACAAATCCTCGCGAAAACGACCTTCGGCTATTTCTTTTTTCAAATCTTTATTGGTTGCGGCTATCACACGTACATCTACATTGATATCTTTATCACTACCTACACGGGTAATCTTATTTTCTTGCAAAGCACGCAATACTTTGGCTTGTGCAGAGAGACTCATATCACCTATCTCATCTAAGAAAATCGTACCATTGTTAGCAGCCTCAAACTTACCTGCACGATCTTTTACCGCTGAAGTAAACGCTCCTTTGATATGCCCAAAGAGTTCACTTTCTATCAGTTCTGAAGGGATAGCTGCACAGTTCACCTCTATCATAGGGGCTTCACTGCGCTCACTCTGGTAGTGAATAGCGTGAGCTACCAACTCTTTACCTGTACCATTAGATCCCGTGATGAGCACACGCGCTTCAGTAGGCGCTACTTTTTCTATCATCTGACGGATTTGTTGCAAAGGTGCACTTTCTCCTATCATCTCATAGCTCTTGCTCACCTTCTTTTTGAGGTGTTTATTCTCTACTACTAACTTCTTCTTATCGAGAGCATTGCGTACTGTATTGAGCAAACGGTTCAAATCGGGTGGTTTTGAGATATAGTCGTAAGCCCCAAGACGCATTGCATTTACGGCTGTTTCGAGGTCGCCGTGACCAGAAATCATTACAAAAGGGATTTCAGGTTTCACCTTTTTAATCTCGGTGAGTACCTCCATACCGTCCATTTTAGGCATTTTGATGTCGCAAAGCACCAAATCGTAGTCCTCTTTTTTGAGTTTTTCTACGCCTTCGATGCCATCAACCGCCTCCTCTACTTCGTACTCTTTGCTTTCTTCTACTAATATTTTGCTGAGTACACGGCGAATAGCCGATTCGTCTTCTATGATAAGTATTTTTGCCATAATTCTAATTTGCCAATTTAGTGCGAGCTGCACGGGCATTAATTTGCCTATTTATGTGGCAAAGATAATAAAAAAATAAAAAACTCTTGACATTTTGCCAAGAGTTTTTCGCGTGTGTTTATGAAAAAGTGTATTTATTAGTTTTTAAATGTAGGTTTGAACTTTGCTTGATATGCTTGGAACTCTTGTTGGCTAGTAATGCTTTTATGTTCGTCATTTTTGAACATTTTCAAGTAGAGTTCTAATTGGGTAGGTGACATATAGCCAGTGATACCTGTAATCAAATCGTTTTTCTCGTCTAAGAACACCATTGTAGGGTATGCTTGCACTTGCAAGTAATTAGTGAGCGGGTGGAGTGAGTTGCGCGATTGAGCTCTTGCAGGATCATAATCCTTATTCTCAAACTTTTGACCTTTGTAATTTACTACTTCGTTACCTTCACCATTGAATTTCACAGCGTAGTAGTTATCATTTACATAGTTCACTAAGTCTTTGTTCTTAAAGGTGTTATTAGCTAACATTTTGCAAGGACCACACCAATTAGTGTATACATCTATAAATATTTTTTTAGGTTTTTTCTTTTGAGCAGCAATAGCTTGATCAAAAGTCATCCATTTAATTTCCTGAGCTTGAAGGGTAGCAGTTGTTGCTAAAACAAAAGCTACAATAGCGATGAGTTTTTTTGTCATAGTTGATAAAAGTTTGAAATTATTTCGTGTTTACAGATTTTCAAAAACCGTGCCAAATGTATGTTCATCGGAAGGGGTGAGGAACTGCATTGCAATGGGCAAATAGTATAAGTTTTGCAAATGAGGTTGCAGGCGCACATAGTCTTTTTCGGTAGTAAGAATACATTTGTCTTGCAATTGCTGTATTTCTTCTGAACTAAAATGGTGATGATCGGGGAAGTTTAAGTGCTGAAAATCTGCTCCTTGTTCTTTTAAATACACTAATAGAGGTTGCGGATTGGCAATACCTGTTACCAGCGTAAAAGGTTTTTTGATAAAGTTTGACAAAGAGATAGCTTCATCTTGTTTGAACACTTGTTCATCATAAGCTATAGTAGCAAAAACTATAGGGCAATGAGTCTTTTTTTGCAACTGTCTTTCAATAAAGGAACGTTCACTTTGAGACAAGGAAGTAGGACATTTGGTTACTACCACTATATCAGCTTGTTGCACTCGACTTACTACATCACGGAGTTGCCCCATTGGCAGTAGCCAATCGTTAGTGAATAACTGTTTATAAGCTGTAAGTACTATATTGATTTTTGCTTTTACGGGACGATGTTGGAAAGCATCGTCTAAAATGATTACTTCGGGAGGCTCTGGTAGTGCAAGCATCTGCTCTATTCCTTCCACCCTATTACCACATACAGCTAATATAATATTATCTTTAAATTTCTTCCAGAACTGAAAAGGTTCATCGCCTAAATCGTATACTGTACTATTTCCAGTAGCTAGTACAAAACCTTTAGATTTGCGTTTATACCCTCTGCTCAACACCCCTACTCTACACTTAGTAATCCACTGCCTGATAAGATATTCTACCATTGGACTCTTGCCTGTCCCTCCTACCGCTACATTGCCCACGCAAATAGTAGGCACCACAAAAGTATGTACTTTAAAAATACCAACGTTATAGCACCAGTGTCGCAATCGAACGATAAGACCATAGAGCAGCGCAAAGGGGAATAGCAAAGGACGAATGACGAATGACGAACGACGCATTATTAAGTTGTTAATTCTCAATTATTAATTATTTATAGTGCCTAAATATTCCTGAATCGGTGGCAGTCCAGAGGGCGTATTTTTGTCCGGCAGCGCGAAGCCCATAGTCTGCCCAAGTGTTGCAGGTATAGAGAAAGTTGTAAGTACTTTTAGCTTCGTAGAAAGCATCGGTAGTGCCATAAACGGCATTGGTGGGTATAGGTATATATTTACCTTGTGTATCTTTGTCGAACTGCTGATCAATATAGCTTACCAAACGCTTGTATTGTGCAGCTGTAAGACTTAGTTGTGCTACTTTTTCATATCCTTCACTACCGCCTAAATAGGTGGTGTGCATAGCCGAATCACTCATCCAAAAAGCAGCTTTTACTGCTGTAGAAAACTTTAAATCAGCCCAAGTAGGGGTATTGAGGTAAAAGCCTTTGTCGCCCCAACCAAAAGCCAACCAATCACCTCTCTTTTTTCCTTTGGTATCATCAGGAGAAACTTTGGTAGTCCAATCTATAAACTCATTTTGAGTAGGGAGGACTAAATCGGTATGCATTCCGTTAGAGAGAAGGTAGATGGTAATAGTTTTGGGCTCTGTAGTTTTTTCTGCAGAAATGGGAATTAATGGCAACAGCAAGCACAGTAGTACGTAAAGTACTACAAAACCTACTACAAAGAGTATGGTTTTTAGGAAATATTTTAAAAGTTTTTTAATCATAGAGAGCTTCCGAGAGTTGTAGTTTTTATTTTATGACAAATTTCTTGGATTACTTCATCAATGTCGCTGTATTGAAAATCAACAAACTTTTTAATTTTATCACCATTATAAGTGGTTACCAATCCGAGAGCATCGGCTGTTTGGAGAGTGAGGGTTCGCTTTTTGATACCCAAGAAACTTAAAAAGCCGTCTAAACGCGCCAAACGACGCAATACTTTATGTGAAATCTTTTTAGTAGGAGCTTTCACTCCTAATCCTTTGGCTATCTTTTCAAAAACTGATTGATAAGTAAGGTTAGCTGTATTTAGCACAAAACGTTCTCCCGTAACTTCGGAGAATTGTAAGGCAATCATTGCACGTACCACATCGTCTACTGCCACAAAACCTGTGCCCCCTGTGGGGTAATATTTTAGTCCGCTAGCTACTTTTTTAAACAATAAACCAGATCCTTGCTCGTAGAAATCAGCACCTAACACCACTGAAGGATTTACAATAACTACTGGCAATCCTTCTTGAGAGCCACGCCATACTTCCATCTCACCGCCGTTCTTACTGATAGCATAATCGGTATTATTTTCCTCATTATTCCAATCGTTTTCCTCGTCAATAGGTGTGTGAGGCAAGGCAGAAAGGGTAGCTACAGAACTTACATAACAGAGTTTTTTCACCTTAAAATCAATACACAAGTTTACAATATTAGCCGTTCCCTCTACATTCACTTTGAGGAGTTGAGCAAAATCTTTAGGTTGGAAAGAGATAAAGCCTGCACAATGAAAAACAAAAGTAACATTCGCAAATGCTTGTTCAAGCGCTGGAATGTTACTTATATCGGTTTGTACCCACTCAATAGAGCGGAATTGTTCCGCTCCATTGGGGGATTGTTGTATAAAAAGTTGTTCGACTTTCTCTAACGAATGGGCACTGCGATAGATAGCCCTTACTTTATGCGCCTTGTTTTGAGTAAGGTAAAAAAGCAAGCGGCTGCCAATCAGCCCTGTTCCGCCAGTTACTAAAATCATTATTTTTCGTCTAAAGGAATACGTTCGTCGATAAGTTTGAGAGCTATAGGCGAATCGTTCTCATTGTAGAATTCGAAGAGGTCGAGGATAGAGTGTACCAAACGTTCTTCTTCTAACTGTTCTTGAACAAACCATTGCAAGAAGTTTTCGGAAGCGTAATCATCTACTTGGCGTGCTTTTTTGAAGATAGCGAAGATAGATTGAGTAACTTTGATTTCGTGTTCCAAAGTTTTTTCATAAACTTCTTTAAGTGAATCAAATTCTTGTTGTACCTCACCTACTTTAGGAGCAAAAGCACGTGCGCCATTTTCGTTGAGGAAGCGGAAGATTTTCATCATATGATCTCTTTCTTCTACAGCGTGGTCATAAAAGAACTCGGCACTGCGAGAGTAGCCATTATATTCAGCCCAAGAAGCCATAGCTAAATAGAGAGAGCTTGCTTCAGCTTCTTTACTTACTTGGTCGTTCAATAGGTCAATGATTTCAGGGTGCAAACTAGTTTGCGATCTGGTGTACTTGTGTTTTGTCATTTTAATAAATTGTTTTTAAGTTTTTTTAGTGGGTGCAAAGATAGTAATTATTTGCTAAATACGGACAAAAGAGTTGTAATTTAGACGTGTTCTTCCAAATACGCCTTTCGCACTTTTTTGAAGAGTTCCGATGAATACACGAAATCAGTAACGGCTTCATTGTCTGTACGGAAAATAGTATCTTTAGAACCTTCCCACTCTTTGTATCCATTTTTCAAGAAAACAATCTTAGCCCCTATTTCCATTACGGAGTTCATATCGTGAGTATTGATTACAGTAGTGATATTGAACTCTTGGGTAATTTCCTGAATAAGGTTATCTATTACGATAGAAGTTTTTGGATCGAGACCTGAGTTAGGTTCGTCGCAGAACAAGTAGTTAGGATTATTTACAATAGCGCGAGCAATAGCCACCCGTTTTTGCATACCTCCAGAAATTTCGGAAGGCAATTTGTTTTCGGCATTTACCAAATTCACCCTGCTGAGCACTATATCAGCGCGTTCACGGATTTCATCAGCTGATTTTTGGGAAAACATCTTCAAAGGGAACATCACATTTTCAAGCACCGTCATCGAGTCAAATAAGGCACTACCTTGAAATACCATTCCCATTTTTTGGCGGAGGGTTACTTGTTCTTTGCGTTTCATATCGGCGTACTTTACCCCATCGTAGATGATATCACCTGAATCGGGGGTGAAGAGTCCTAAGAGTGATTTGAGGAATACTGTTTTTCCTGAACCACTTTGCCCAATAATAAGATTTGTTTTGCCTTTTTCAAATACGGTGGAAATGCCTTTCAGCACTTCAGTTCCATTGAAAGATTTATGTAAATTTTCTACTTGTATCATAGTTCAGCCGAGGCTACCACAGCCTCTTTATTTATCTTTTTCACCAAACCTTGTAGTACTTTACCAGGTCCTACTTCAATAAATTCGGTAGCGCCATCAGCAATCATTTGTTGTACGCTTTGTGTCCATTTCACAGGAGCGGTAAGTTGCTTGATAAGGTTGGTTTTGATAGCATTTTCATCGCTTACGGCTGTAGTGGTTACATTTTGATAAACAGGGCATAACGGCTTGTGGAATGTTGTTTGTTCAATTGCTGCAGCTAATTCTTCTTCAGCAGGTTTCATCAGTACTGAGTGGAATGCACCACCTACGGGAAGAACAAGAGCGCGTTTAGCGCCTGCTTCTTTCATCTTTTCGCAAGCCGCTTCTACTGCTTTGAGTTCGCCTGAAATCACCAACTGACCTGGGCAATTATAGTTGGCAGGAGTTACAATCCCATCAATTGTTGCACAAAGTTCTTCCACTTTGGCATCCTCTAAGCCCAATACGGCAGCCATTGTACCAGGTTGTAATTCGCAAGCCTTTTGCATTGCAGCTGCACGTTTGGCTACTAATTGCAAGCCATCTTCAAATGAGAGGGTTCCATTGGCTACTAAAGCAGAAAATTCACCTAATGAATGTCCTGCGACCATTTGAGGAGCAAAATTTTTACCAAGCACCTTGCTAAGGATTACTGAGTGCAAGAATATAGCAGGCTGGGTAACTTTGGTTTGTTTAAGGTCTTCATCAGTACCACTGAACATTATATCGGTAATAGAGAATCCAAGAATGCCATTAGCCGCTTCAAAAAGCGCTTTAGCTTCAGCAGATTTTTCATATAAGTCAAGCCCCATACCTACAAATTGGGCTCCTTGACCAGGGAAGATGTATGATTTCATTTATTTATTTTTATAAGATTGAAAGTACAAAGATATTACTTTTCTATAAGAATGCCAAATATTTGCGTCAAAATATCTTTAGCAACTTCTTCTTTAGTTTTTAAAGGAAAACTGATTTGTGTTTCTTTAGTAATAAAAGTAACTTTATTAGTATCGGTACCAAAACCTGCCCCCGCATCACGCAAGGAGTTGAGTACAATGCCATCTAAGTTCTTTTTCTCTAATTTAGCTTGGGCATTAGCTTCCTCATTTTCAGTTTCTAAAGCAAAGCCAATGAGTGTTTGAGTAGTTTTAATCTTACCTAAAGACGCCAATATATCGACGGTAGGGAGTAAGGTTAGACTGAGATTACCGCCTTTCTTTTTAATTTTTTCGGGGGCTACAGTTTCAGGAGTATAGTCGGCTACAGCTGCGGCGAGGATAGCGATGTCACAAGTAGAAAATTCGGTTACAGCAGCTTCGTACATCTGTTGAGCGCTTACCACCCGATGTAAATGAATTTGTGAGTGAATATTCTTTTCAGAAGATGGTCCTAACACTAAATGTACTTCAGCACCTTGTCGTACGGCTTCATTAGCAAGAGCAATCCCCATTTTGCCAGAGGAGAAGTTTCCTATAAATCGCACGGGGTCGATAGCCTCATAAGTAGGACCAGCGGTGATAAGTATTTTTTTACCCTTAAGAGGAAGATTTTCGGAAAGTGTATTTTCTAAAAACAGAACTATATCTTCGGGTTCAGCCATACGTCCCTGCCCTACAAGTCCGCTAGCAAGTTCGCCATAAGTTGCGGGAATAATGTGATTGCCATAAGATGCTAATTTCGCTAAATTCTCGGTAACCGTAGGGTGAGCATACATATCCAAATCCATTGCAGGAGCAATGAATACAGGTGCTTTAGCGGAGAAATAAGTAGCCAATAGTAAGTTATCACATATCCCGTGAGCCATTTTAGCAATGGTATTAGCCGTAGCAGGAGCGATGAGCATTGTATCAGCCCAGAGTGCTAACTCCACGTGGCTATGCCAATCACCCTCGGGAGATGAAAAACTCGTAAGCACCTGATTTTTAGATACTGTACTGAGAGTAAGAGGTGTTACGAACTCCTTTGCATTTTCGGTAAGGATAACCTTTACATTGTGTCCTTTTTTAGTGAGCAAACGCACCAATTGAGGCGTTTTGTAGGCGGCAATTCCTGCTGTAATACCAAGTACTATATTCATAATTAAACAGATTGAAAAAGGCTTTAAACGGCAAGCGATAGCTTACTACTTAAAGCCTAACAAACAATTTATAAATACCCATTTTTATTCGGTTTCACGATAGTATACCTTACCATCTAACCATTCTTTTACAGCAATAGCTTGAGGTTTAGGCAAACGCTCGTAGAAACGAGATACTTCTATTTGCTCTTTGTTCTCAAAGATTTCCTCTAAACTGTCGTTATTAGTAGCAAAAGCCTCTAACTTTTCTACCAATTCTTTTTTAATTTCGGCGTTTATTTGGTTAGCACGTTTGGCAATAATAGAGATCGCCTCGTAAATATTACCAGTAGGTGCTTCTATAGCCGATTTGTTGTAAGTAACCGTAGAGGTAGGAGCATCTATTTTTTTAAAATCCATAATGTAATTATTTTTGTGATGTAAAACTTTTTAGTGATGTATTAATTTTAGCAAGCATATTCTCAGCTTCCTTTTTGAATTTGCTTTCAGGGTAAGCGCGCAACAAGTTGTCGTAGGCTTCTTTAGCGGTGTTGAGGCGTTCTTCTTTTTTGCTTTCCACACTATTGATTGCCCACTCATAGGCTGAGTGCAAACGGGTGTACAAGGCTTCTTCTCTGAAAGGACTTCCAGGGTTATTGGTCAAGAAATTATCTAACGATTTCATCGCAGCCTGATAGTCGCGTATTTTATCGTATTGTTTGGCAATTTCAAAATCTTTCTTTTCTAAACGCGTTACCAAATCTAAGGTAAGTTCGTTAGCCTCTTTGGTATACTCACTATTAGGGTATCTATCCAAAAAGTACTGCAATTTTTCGAGAGCCTGATAAGTATAGGTTTGATCTACACTATATTTAGGTGTTTCTAAGTAAAGCGACTTAGCTTCTAAAAAGGAGGCTTCGGTAGCTTTTTCACTACGAGGGTACAGCTTCTGCAAACGTTCGAACTGATAGGAAGCTAAACTGTACTGCTTGAGTTGATAACAAGCGTCACCATACATATAGTAGATGCGTTCCCCTTGAGGTTTTCCTGCATATTCTGAGGCTATTTGTTCAAAAAGGCGATTCGCTTTTTTGTATTTTTTAGCCTTATAGAGCTTTTCGGCTTCTATGTATTTTACGCTCCCATCTGTAGATTTCAGAGCTTTTTGGTACTCACCACAGGAGGCAAAAAGCACACCGAGCAGACCGATGATGATATATTTTTTCATTAACATTCGGCAAAAGTAAAAAGTTTTTCTGATATAACAAAATTATGTGAGCATTCCGCCATCTACATTAAGCACTTGCCCAGTGATATAAGCCGACATATCGGAGGCTAAAAACACGCAAGCATTGGCTACATCTTCTGGCTGTCCGCCACGCTTAAGAGGAATAGCATCACGCCATCCTTGTACTACTTTTTCATCGAGTACAGCAGTCATTTCGGTTTCGATAAATCCTGGTGCAATAGCATTGCAACGGATGTTACGAGACCCCAATTCTAAAGCTATAGATTTAGTAAAACCAATGATTCCCGCTTTAGAGGCTGCATAGTTAGACTGACCAGCATTACCTTTTACCCCTACCACGCTACTCATATTGATAATAGAGCCTTTGCGCTGTTTGAGCATCACACGTTGTACTGCTTTGGTCATATTAAACACTGATTTGAGGTTTACTTCAATTACTTTATCGAAATCCTCTTCGCTGATACGCATTAGCAAGTTATCTTTGGTGATACCAGCGTTGTTTACAAGGATATCAACAGTGCCAAACTCGGCAACTACAGCATCAACAAACTCTTGAGATTGAGCAAAGTTAGAGGCATCACTTTGATAGCCTTTCACTTTTACACCTTGTGCGGCTAATTCTTTTTCTAGAGCTTTTGCAGCATCTACCGATGAGCTATATGAAAAAGCAATATTCGCTCCGTGAGCGGCAAATACTTCGGCTATACCACGACCGATGCCACGACTAGCACCAGTGATAATAGCTGTTTTTCCTTCTAATAATTTCATATTATAATTGTTAATTATGAATTGTTAATTATCTTTAACCTCCTACGCGTTTTACTTTAAATCCTTTTTCTTTAAGGAGTTGCATAATAGTATCTCGGTAATCACCTTGTATGAGAATTGTGTCATCTTTTATTGTTCCGCCCACCCCAAGGTATGTTTTGAGCTCTTTAGCCAGTATTTTGAAATCGCTATCGGATCCATTATAACCTTCGATTACTGTTACAGGTTTGCCTTTGCGCTTTTCGTATTTACAAAGTAGAGGTTCGTCTTGCAACCATATAGTAGATGGTGTTTCTTGAGGTACTTCCTCTTCTATATGGTCGGGGAAAAGATTTTTAAGTTGGTCTCTTAAGTCCATACTTATTTTACTTTGGTATAGTTGATAATCAATTTTACATCTTTAATTACCACTCCTAAAGGGGTAGCAAGGGCTGTATTGGCAATTTTGCCTTCACCACTTGCACTTTTATAACTACCTGCTGCAGTTTGCTTTATATTAGACCCTATAGCAATTGCTAAAGGTACATTCGCACCATTATTAGTTACCATATTAAGAATATGGTTAGTAATCCTTAGTTGGTAATATTTACCTACCCCATTTTCTTTTTGTAATTTTCCTAAATGCACCAAGTGTGAATAGGCAGAAGTAGTGTTGTTAGCGGTAGGGTCGTACTGATAATCGGCTAACACAGCCCCCGTTTGAGCATTATAGATATAAAGGCGCTCAGGAGTTTTGCTATAAGTCACGCTTTCATCTACATAAAAGAACAAACTTGCATCAGTTACTAACCATTTTTCAGATTTGATACGATCAATCTCACTGTCTGAAAGAGTGATAGAAACTGTTTGTCCTAAAGCACCACTCAAATACACCTTGCTACTATCAGTAAGACTTTCGCTAATATTGTTAAAGAGATTTATAGTAATGCCATTAAGAGGCAAATCATAACGGCTGTACTGAGTTTTAGTAGCTGTACTACCACTTACATAAGCGGTATAACTATACTCCAACTGTATTTTGGCATTTGCCATATTGAGGAGCATCATCACATCTTTAGAGAAGTTAGAGGCAGTGATTTGTATCCCTTTAAAATACTTTTTAAAGTCGGTAACACTTGCTAATTCACTACTACCTTCTTTGTCTAATATTTTTGTTTGGAAAAAGGAGGGGCTAAGAGGAATGCGCAAACCAGGGGCTAACACATCGTGTACAGTTTTAGATTCATCTGCTGTAGTTTCAGGATCGTCAAATTGGAATCGAGTAATTGCTTTGTTATTAATAGCAATAGGTGCGGTAGTAGCTGAGACAATAGAACTACCTAAATTTGTAAGTACATCAGTATCATTAGAATAATATACTTTTGTTTTGAGGTCGGTACCTATATCGCTGAGGAAGTAGTTAGTTTCCTTCACTTCTACAATAAAAGAGGCATTTTTGTCACCATAAATAGAATCTAACTGATATTCAACATCTTGGCTATATACAGCATTATTACTTGAGCTATTAGGGTTAAAGAAAGGGATATACAAATAAGCATTAGTTACTTTCTCGTTTTCGGGTTTATTTTCACTATTCTCTACAGCTTGAGTTTTACTACCAAAAGTAGGATTAGCAGTTGAGAGTCCCACTTGTGCTACTATAGTAGCAGATTTACTACCAAAGGGAGCTTGAGTATATTTACCGAGCAAATATCCTTCTAAACCATTAGTTTGCACAGCAGTTTGTTTAATTTGACTTACCGAAATAGTAGCGGTAAAGACATTAGTTTCGTAGTTAGGATTTTTGAGTAGAGCTCCATCTATTTCATTGAAATCATCGGAGGAACAGGCCGTGAAGATTGTTAGTATAGTAACAAAAAAAAGTAATTTATAAGTGTTATTCATCAGTTTATTCTTATTTTTTTAATATTTTAGTATAAAAATCACGATAAACATCTTGAAAAGTTTCTTTATCGCTATTGTAAATCACTGGTTTTCTTAAATTTTTAAGGTATGTTTTAAAATCATCAGGCATATCTTCACTTACTACGATCACGCCATCGGAATGCTTAATAGCGATACGCATCAAGTTGTAATAAGTAGGGTTTTTGAGAGGATCAATTGTTTTTTTACTAATACCATCAAAAGCTACTTTGTTGATAAGTGAGGGATCTAGAGCGTCTTCGTAATCACTATCGAACACTGAGGTAATAATTTTGCTTTCAGAAAAGATAGGTTCATCTTTGTAGTAAGTGCGTAAGTAAAGAGGCAACAAAGCAGAGACCCAACCATGTATGTGGATGATATCGGGTAACCAATTGAGCTTTTTAACTGTTTCTACAATGCCTTTTGCAAAGAAAATACAGCGCTCATCGTTATCTGGATACATATTGTTTTCCTCATCAAAGAGTGTGCCAGTGCGTGCGAAATACTCATCATTATCAATAAAGTACACTTGAATGCGTTCCTTTGGGATGGAGGCTACTTTGATAATGAGCGGCACATCGATGTCGTTGATAACAATATTCATACCCGATAGGCGTATCACCTCGTGCAACTGGTGACGACGCTCGTTGATATTGCCAAACTTAGGCATAAAAATACGTATTTGTCCGCCGTTAGCATTCACCATTCTAGGGGTTTCAAACGACATTTTAGCCAACTCACTATAAGGCGAATAAGGCAATACTTCCGACGACACGTAGAGTACTTTTTTATCTTTCATAAAGAGTATTTCTTTAATTTATTTTGCTCTTAGAAGGCACAAAAGTACAAAAAAATATGCACATATCCATAAAATTATATAAGTTTGCACCCAAAAAAGATTTTATACCGATGATTTACACACAGCAAAAGGAACTCCATTCAGTTATGGAAACCCTTAAAAATCAAGGAAAAACAATAGGTTTAGTGCCTACTATGGGCGCTTTACACGACGGACATTTATCACTCATAAAAAAAGCTAAAAAAGAGAATGATATAGCAGTTGTGAGCATTTTTGTGAACCCTACACAGTTCAATAATCCTACCGATTTAGAGAAATATCCGCGTACCCTAACAGCAGATGCCGAAAAAATTGCCCAATACAGTGAAGAGGTAATTATATTTGCCCCTACCGTTGATGATATTTACGGTGAAGAGGTAGTCGCTCAGCCTTTTGACTTTGCAGGATTAGACAAAGTAATGGAAGGCAGCTCACGACCTGGGCATTTTGATGGTGTAGGTACGATTGTTAAAAAACTTTTTGAAATTGTAATGCCCGACAGAGCTTACTTTGGTGAAAAAGACTATCAACAACTGCTCATTATCCAGCAAATGGTACGACAAACAGGCTTACCAGTGACTATTGTTCCCTGCCCTATCGTGCGCAATAGTGAAGGATTAGCCCTCAGCTCACGCAACGCTCTGCTAAGTGAAGCAATGACACAGCGCGCTTCGTTCATTTATCGCACCCTTTTGGCTGCCAAAGAGCGTTTTGCCACTCATACACCTGCTGAAGTAGAAGCGTGGGTGGTAGATACTTTTGCTAAAGAATCTGATTTTACCTTAGAATATTTTACAATCACTGATGCTCATAACTTGCAACATATCACTACGAAAGAAGCTGGCAAAGAGTACCGTGCTTTTATAGTAGTATATGCCGAGGGAGTAAGATTGATTGATAATATATCCTTATAAGTAAAAGGTTGTATCAGCGATACAATTCTACTGGAGGGCGGTAGTTGATGCCTCTATGAAGAAGAAATCTCAATTGAAAATCCAACTTTCTTTTAAAATTTTGTGGATCACGTTCTTGCATCTCTGTCCACCCTGCCTCAGCTAAGGCTAGAGCTCGGGGATAGGTCATATAAAAAGCCCTAAATAAGTCTTTTACACTTTCTCCCCACAAAGTAGCTTCTACCCCCAAAATATATTGTTTCTCCTCTTCTTTACTCAGATTAAAACCTGGATTAAAGAGTAGTACTTTTTCTAAAGGGAGTGTAGGCATCCAATTTACATTTGGCAAGTCGTCTTTAGCTTGTGGGTAATCAAAGTAGGCGTATTCACCAGGAGAACAAATGAGTTTAAAATTATCTTTTTTAGCTCGTTCTAATACTTGTTTGGTTGTGTTTATACGCCATAGATACATTATACTATTTTTTGGATAAACAGGCACATCAAGTTCCATCCAGATAAGAGGTTGCTTACCATTTTTTAACAAAGAAGTATTTACTTTTTCAAAAAAATAGCTCATCAGCTGGCTATCATCTTTTAAGTTTTCTTTATTTTTTAAAGTTCGGACTTCTTTACTCTCTTGCCACTTATCCATAGGAGCTTCATCACCACCTATATGAAAATAAGTACAAGGAAAAATTGTTGAGAGTTCTGTAATGACATCATCTATAAAAGAAAAGACTTTTTCTTTACCTACACATAGTAAATTTTTAGATACACCTGATGTAGTACGTACTGTTATAATTGTATCATTACAACTCAAAAAAGGATAAGCAGCTACAGTGGCGTCATTATGCCCAGGCATATCAAACTCAGGAACTAGTTGAACATTACGTTCTAAGCCATACGCTACAAGGCTTTTCATTTCTTCCTGAGTATAATATCCTTCATTGTTACGTTTACTTCCCTCAAAATCTGTACGTTTAGCTCCTACTTCTGTAAGTTTAGGATATTTTTTTATTTCTATACGCCATCCTTGATCATCATTAAGGTGTAAATGCAAATAGTTAAGTTTATATTGAGCCATCACATCAATATACTTTTTAATGTCTTCTACTTTCCAATAATGGCGCGCTGGGTCTATCATCAAAGCACGGTAGGAAAATCTAGGAGCATCAATAATAGAGAGGCAAGGCAAGACCTTTTTACTCTCTTGTTCTGCTTGAAAGATAAGCTGAGCAAGAGTTTGTTCTGCGTAGAATTTTCCTGCTTTTGATGAAAATTTAAGGATTATTTTTTTAGGTTGCACAATAAGTTCATACCCTTCCTTTGAGGGTATAGAATTATCTGTAATATAGGTAATAGGAGTTTTCAAAGGGCAACTACCTTTATGATACTCTATTTTATTAGGTTGAGGTATCACATTTACCTGTGCTGAAAGTGGTAAAACAACAAATAATAGTAATAAAAAAATATAATAAATTTTCATATCTTCTTGTCTGTTTTTTTTAGGTTGTTAATTAATTTTAATTACCTTTGGTTACTATAAAAACATTTTCTTTCTCTATTCCTATCACTTCGTGTTCTACATCTACGGGTATTTGATAGGTATCAAGGTCTTTGAGAACAACTTCTTCACCATTGATAAGAAAACGTACAGTTCCTTTTACCATAATAAGGGTTGCTGGAATATTAGTAGTATGTTTTTTTAGTACAGCTCCTTCACCTAAAGCTATGGCTACTTGTCTCACATTTTGACCATCTTTTACAAAATAGGTAGTTTGTTTATCATTGCGGAAAGTAAGTTTATCGGCTAAATTTACTTTTTGCAAAGATTTTATATGCTCTACTGTTTTACCATTCACGGCTGCAATATTATGCTTCTTGAGAATATCTTGTGCTTTGCCAGCACGAATCCCCCTACGACAAAAGAGTACAACATTCTCTTTTCCTTTTAATTCTTGCCATCGGGTTCCTATTTCTTCCAACGGGATATTAATTGCTCCTTCGGCTGTACCCTTAGCAAATTCTTCGGGGGTACGCACATCAATTAAAGTAGCATTTTTAGCATTAATATGCTCGGCGAGCGTTTGAGCTTTTGCTGTAATGATCGTAAGCAAAAGCATTCCTAAAGTTATTGAATATTTCATTATTGTTAGTTTGTTTATTAGTTTATTATTTTATTTTTTCAGAAAGTTCGACCAAGCGAATGAACTCTTTGCGATAGCCCTCTTCATCTTTTCCAATCGCATTCTTAGCTAAATCTATTACTTGTTTATATGAGGATTTTGCTTTGTATTTAGAATCTCTTAAGAGCATTCCCCACTGGGCAACAGCAGCGGCAAAGCGATAATCATCATCAGTTTGGGAAAGGTCAGTGAGTTTAAAAGGAATAGGAGTACTTTCTTCTACACTTTTAGCGTCTTTTATCACAGGGTCTTTTATAAGGAGATTCTTTTATTTCTCTCTTTATTTATCGTTATAAGCTGGTAGAAGTTTTGCTACTTCTGTAGTTTTTTCACTATTAGGGGTAAACTTTTAGTTCATTAACCGATTGCTGCCATTTCCTCCATAAAGCGAGTGGCTAAAGCATCGGCTTCTGCTTGGGTTTTAGCCTCAGTATAGATGCGGATAATCGGCTCGGTATTCGATTTGCGCAAATGTACCCAGCTGAAAGGAAAATCAATTTTAAGTCCGTCGATAGTGGTGATTTGCTCGTGTGCGTACTTTTCTTGCATTGCGAGCAACACCTTGTCCGGATTAAGTCCGCTAGTGAGTTGGATTTTATTTTTGCTCATAAAATAAGCAGGGTAACTACGGCGCAAAGCACTCACAGTAGTATCTTTTTCAACCAAAAGAGAAAGGAAAAGCACTACCCCTACTAAGGCATCGCGACCATAATGCAATTCCGGGAAAATGACACCACCATTGCCTTCACCTCCTATCACAGCATTTACTTCTTTCATTTTGGTTACTACATTCACCTCACCAACAGCAGCAGCTGCATATTCTACCCCGTGTTTTTCGGCTATATCGCGGAAAGCACGTGAAGAGGAGAGGTTTGACACCACATTACCTTTCTTTTTACTGAGGTAATAATCGGCGCAGGCAACAAGGGTATATTCTTCACCAAACATTTCGCCTTCTTCGGTAATAAGCGCAAGGCGGTCTACATCGGGGTCTACCACCACCCCTAAATCGGCTTTTACTTCCACTACCTTAGCACAAATATCGGAAAGATGTTCTTTAAGAGGTTCGGGATTATGCGGGAACTGACCGTTAGGTTCACAGTAGAGTGGTACTACCTCAGCCCCCAAGCGTTCTAACAAAAGTGGGATAGCGATACCTCCGGTAGAGTTTACAGCATCGACCGCTACTTTGAATTTGCGTTTGCGAATAGCTTCCAAAGTTGCCAATGGCAAGAGCGAAAGCACCGCATCGATATGGCGTTGTATATAAGTATCGTTGTGAGTGATATGCCCTAGTGCATCTACTTCGGCAAAAGTAAACTCATTGGCAGCAGCAATGCGCAAGATTTCTTCGCCTTCCTGAGCGTTGAGAAACTCACCTTTGTTGTTCAGCAATTTGAGGGCATTCCACTGTTTAGGGTTATGACTGGCAGTGAGGATAATACCGCCATCGGCTTGTTCCATAGTAACCGCCACTTCCACGGTAGGGGTGGTACTCAAACCTATATCTACCACATCAATTCCTAAACCTACAAGGGTGTATTGGACGAGATTCTGCACCATTTCACCCGAAATACGCGCATCGCGACCTACAACCACCTTCACACGAGTTTTATAAATATGTTTTTTGAGCCAAGTGCCATAAGCAGCGGCAAATTTTACAGCATCAATGGGGGTTAAGTTGTCATCGGGCACTCCCCCTATAGTACCGCGAATGCCTGATATAGATTTTATTAGAGACATATTCTTACAATTAAAATTTTATAATTTAGAATTAATAAGCGCAAAGGTAATAAATAATTACGAATTACGAGTTACGAAAGATGTTTTTTTATACTAATTTGCTAATTTATTAATTATTGACTATTTTTGTCGCATCAAATTATTCGTTTATGACAAAACATCAACTCCGCGTGCAAGATGCTCTTAAATTCTTTGCACAAAAAGATACTGAATTAGGCTTTCGCAAACTCTTAGATTGTGTAGCCGACACACAACAAATGCCTCTCTACCTAAAGGCTATAGAACTTACCAACTGGAAGGAAAACAATCCTAATAAGTTGGATCAACTTACGGAAAAGGCTTCTGTCTTACTTGAAGAAGTAGGGCGATGCACCGTAGAGGAGGTAATAACTGAAAAAGCTGTGCTTGTTGCTAAAGACATTAAAAAAACCTACAATTCGGGAATGTTTTCATTAGGTCCTGTATCACTTACTATTAATAAAGGACAAGTTTATGGCTTAGTAGGTGAAAATGGCAATGGGAAAACAACCCTTTTGCGCATCTTAGCGCACGATCTCTCTTATAATTCGGGCGAAATAACCTATTACTTCAAAAAAACGCCCACTAATGAATACGATTTACGCACTAAATTAGCTTACATTCCCCAACGCACCGACAAATGGTATGGTAGTTTGAAAGACAATCTCAAATTTACTTTGGCGTGCTATGGTATCCCTGCTGAAGAAAACGAACCACGCACTCTGCTAATGATTGCCCGTTTAGGTTTGTGGAAATACCGCAATCTAAACTGGAATGCGCTATCATCAGGGTATAAAATGCGTTTTGAATTAGCGCGCACCCTATTACGTCAGCCAGAATTATTGCTTTTAGATGAGCCTTTAGGGAACTTAGATGTATTGGCACAACAGGTAATATTAGAAGACCTCAAAATGATAGCCAACTCAGTAAATCACC
The DNA here is from genome assembly GCF_937936315.1 of uncultured Capnocytophaga sp. GTDB lineage: Bacteria > Bacteroidota > Bacteroidia > Flavobacteriales > Flavobacteriaceae > Capnocytophaga. The sequence goes on from NZ_CALGWU010000040.1 coordinate 101,590, forward strand.
CTATCGCTTTGATATTGAGTTCTCAACAACTCTTTGAAGTGGAAAAAATATCTGACAAGGTAATTTTCCTCAAAAACGGACAATACCGCGAAAATGTTGAGACTACCCAAGAGAACACCCCTACCCCACTCATCGTAGAAATTGACACTACTAACAGCAGAGAGGAATTATTAGCAGTATTTAGCACTTTTAATCTTGAAAAATTGCAGTACAATGGAGGTATTTACATCGCTTATTTTGCTGAAGGTACAGAATATTCTACTGTGTTAGAAGCTCTTGGTAAAGCAAAAATAGAGCTCACTTATATACGAAATATTTCGGCTAGTACAAGGAGATTTTTTGTGAGTTAGGAGTTAGGTTTCAGGGGTCAGGTGTCAGGGGGCAGGTGTTAGGTTTTAGGAGGTATAGGTTATTAATTATAAAACACTCATTATCAATTGAAAAAATATTTATTAGAACGTTATCCAGCAATTTGGAATACACACGTGGTATTGTTATTACCACTGATACTCTTATCCCATTTAGTCTTTTTTGGATTGGGATTTATAATGCTCACTGATAGCACGTTAGGAATTTCCTATTACCCGTGGGGAAACTTGTTTAATGGCTTACCTATGTTGTTAAACTTTATTATAATTGTTTTGCTATTAGTAGGTTGGCTTATTTATTTGTTTAGAAACAATGCTTTTGAGCGTTTCTACCCTGTGAGTCGTTGGCAATTGTTTTGGCGTTTTGTAGTATACTTTGCTGTTATTGGCGGAATTACAAGTTCTAGTTTTTCATTTATGGCAGGTGAGAAAGCTAAAGTATACTGGCGGTATACCGATAGCTACATTCATAGTGTATTACGACAATACCCTGAGGATATTCGTGATTCTGAAAGGGAACAATTATCTGATGATCAACTAAAGGAATATCACATAGTTCATAATGCATCACAAATAAAAAAACAAGTGTTTATAGAAAATTTTGATGATGAAATTTTTCTTGTAATCATTATTGCTTTTGTTTTAACTATATTGATTTTTACAGTACGTATCACCTCATTGCGTACAGTGTTGCTCTCTATTGTTTTCAGTGGCTTGTTGTGCTTGCTGCTTGGCTTAGTGCTCATATTGGTTTTGGAGAGCAATATGTTTGCAATACGAGATGTATATGTAGTGCTGACAATCTTATGGTTGACTTACCTTTCAGTGATTGCTTTATCTATTTTCTCTAACAAAAAACAATACCGAGGTATTGCAATGAATACTTCACTATTTGGTTTTCTACCTATAACAATCACTACTCTAATAGTTATAGGAGAGAGATATAATTGGTGGTATTTTTTAGAAAAGAATTACAGTTATTGGTACGATATAAGAGAACTTATAATTTCAATAATAGGGATACTGCTTTCATTTGTGTTTGTAGGGCTTTATACGAATGTTATCAAACGATGGAAGGCAATGCCGGAGTAGAGTGTCAGGGGTCAGGTGTTAGGTTTTAGGAGGTATAGGTTATTAATTATAAAACACTCATTATCAATTGAAAAAATATTTATTAGAACGTTATCCAGCAATTTGGAATACGCAGGTGATACTGTTATTACCACTGATATTCTTATCTCATTTAGTCTTTTTCGCTTTGGGATTTATAATGCTCACCGATGGAAAGTTATGTAAGGGGTATTACCCGTGGGGGGACTCGTTTAATGGCTTACCAATGTTGTTAAACTTTATTATAATTGTTTTGCTATTGGTAGGTTGGTTTATCTATTTGTTTAGAAACAATGCTTTTGATCGTTTCTACCCTGTGAGTCGTTGGCAATTGTTTTGGCGTTTTGTAGTGTATTTCGCTGTTATTTTGGGGATTATCAGTACTGGTTTTTCATTTATGACAGGTGAGAAAGCTAAAGTATATTGGCGGTATACTGATAGTTACCTTCACAGTGTGCTACAACAATATCCTGAGTATATTAGCGATTCTGAAATGAAACAATTTTCTGAAGCTCAGCGAGAAGAGTATTACATAGCTCATAATGCATCACTTATAAAAGAGCGAGTGTTTACAGAAAAATTTGATGCGCAAATTAACTTTATAATTATTATCGCTTTTTTACTCACATTATTACTCTTTGCGGTACGTATTACCTCATTCCGTATAGTGTTACTCTCTATTGTATTTAGCGGATTGTTGTGTTTGCTGCTTGCCTTAGTAGTGACACTTATTGTATATGTAGACACAAGTACAAAATTCAAAATATTTGCTGCTTTATCCCTGCTATGGATTAGCTATCTATCGGTGGTTTTCCTATCAATTACATCTAAAAAGAAACTATACCGAGGTATCGCAATGAATGCCACTCTATTTGGCTTTTTTCCTGCTATAGTTATTACTTTTGTAATTATAGAAGATAGGTACAATTTGTGGAAGTTTATAGAATATTATTTAGATCCTATTAAGAATGATATAAAAATACTTATCCTTTGGGGAATTGGAATATTGCTTTCACTTGTGTTTGTAGGACTTTATACGGGAGTTATCAAACGATGGAAGGCAATGCCGGAGTAGAGTGTCAGTGGTCAGGGGTCAGGGGACAGGTGTTAGGTTTTAGGGGGGTAAATTGTTAATTATTAATTGTAAATTGTAAATTGAAAAAATATTTATTAGAAAATTATCCGTTGATTTGGAACACTAAGCTGTTGCCAATGTTAGGTCTCGCTGCTTGCGGACACGTTTTTTTCTTTCTGTTGGGCTATATCGTTGATAAAGGCAGTATATATGAAAGAGTTTATACAATAGGAGAAGAATTTTTCCCTCTTCCTTTTTTGTTACACCTTATTGTGAGTATCTTGCTATTAGTGTTCTGGCTAATGCAACTCTCTAAAAACAATGCTTTTAAACATTTTTACCCCAGCAATCAGCTGCAATTAATCGGTTCATACACACAATACTTTATAATTATTTTTGCAGTAATTTCTTTCTCTCTTTCGTTTATGGCAGGCGAAAAAGCTTACTTACTTGTGATCGATAGACCGTTTTATAGCGCTGAGGAAGGAACTATTGTGCAAGGGCTGCTCATCGCATCGCTTTTTATCTCACTATTAGTGCTTTGTGTACGGATTACTGAGGTTAGAACCTTATTGCTTACAATTGTATTTTCGGGGGTATTATCACTCGCGTTAGGGATGGTGTCGGCATTTTTATTCAGTATTTTTTCTGATGCCAATTTGTTTTTTTCACTTGTTGTTTGGATGTATGTGGCAATTCCTTTTATTGCTATATTGATAGTTGTCACTAATTTAGCAACAATGCCCAAACTCTTTTCGGGGATTCTCATCAACTTTTCACTGCTGTTCTTTACCCCTGCCCTTTATGGAGCTATCTTATTAATTTTCAAAGAAGAGACTTTTGACAATATGCCTATATTGAATTATGGGGTACTCTTGTCTAATTTCCTTTTCATATTGTTATACGCTCCTGTACTGCACCAATGGAGAGCAGTGCCGGAATAGGTATCAGGTGTCAGGAGTCAAGTGTCAGGAGGCAAGAGGCAGATTTTATTAATTATTAATTGTTGATTATCAATTGAAAAAGTATCTTTTAGAACATTATCCATTAATTTGGAGTACGCGAGCAGTGCCAATGCTAATTGTAGCTCTTGGCGCGCATTTGTTATTCTTTTTGTTAGGACTTATTGCTTCTAACAGAGGAGGAATGGGGTTTGCTGAAGACTTTTGGGCACTTCCGTTTGAAATCTATCGCATTGGACTTATCGTCTTCTTTGTAAAATGGCTGATGGATTTGTACAGATTCAATGCCTTTAATTGGTTTTATCCTAACAGTCCGCTAAACTTGTTTGGAACTTTTGTACTCTTTTTTCTTGTAACGCTCAGTGTGATTGGTTTGCCAGTATCATTTGCTTTAGGAGTGTTATGCACTTCTTCTTTTGCAGGCACCGAGATTAGTGATTTAACTAATATTCATTTCTTTATCACCAAAGCTCCTTTTTCACTTTTTGCCTTAGGGATTACACTTATCATCTTCTGTGTGTATATTACCAAATTGCGAACTTTCTTACTCACCATTGTTTTCACCAGTATTTTAGCACTCATTTTAGCGATGTTGTGCATTATAATTGCTATTGTAGGTAATATTGACTTTCAGTTAGTTGTATGGATATATCTATTCACTTACTTTGCTGTAGCGATAGTCTCGGTTATAGGAGCACCTTTGCTTCCCAAACTCTATAGTGGTATTCTCATCTGTTTCAGCCTATTGCTCTTCCCTGCTGCTATTTTCACCATTGCTTTGCTAAAAGTAGGTATCGACCAATTTTCTCAATCACTTTACTACCAACTTTTAGCTGTAGCTTTCCTATTTATATTTCTATACAATTACCATATCCAGCAGTGGAAGGCAATGCCAGAATAGGTTTTAGGGGTCAGGTATCAGATATCAGGGGTTAGGTGTTAGGAGATTAAGATTTTTTATTTCTTACGGGGAAGAAAAAAGCTCTGGGGCGTTCTTTAAAGGCTCGCCATACACACCTAACTAAGTATTTGAGCTCGGAAGCTGGAACTTCACGAGAGCGCAAGGCTATCCATAATGACAAGCCAAAACTCACAATAAAGTTACCCAAACCAATGATACCTATTCCAAAAACACACCAAAGGATATTTTCTAAACTGATGATAAAATTCATACCATACAAGCCATAAGCAAAATTACCGCTTGAAAAAGTGATGTGGCGTATATCGATAGGTAAACCAAAGAATTCACCTACTGCCCAAGCGCTCCCCATAAACACTCCAAACCAAATATTTGAAACAATACTTGGCCATTTTTTCTGCATCCAATTGGCAACGCGTTGCATACGCATTTTGCCAAAGAATCCTTTGAGGAAAGGGTGCTCGGATAGGCGGTAATAGAAGTTATTGAAGTTATTCACACTAGCAACATTACCGGCAATAATACCCGATAGAAACAAAAACACCCCAGCAATACAAGCGTGTAAAAATACTGGTGAGTGCCATATATTGAGATCTTCTAACAGATGCAAACTCTTTTTAGTGGCAATATTATAGCCCTCTAAATAGCTCATTCCTATTACTAAGAGCATCGAGATGGGGAAAGCCCCAAACACATTACCTACAAAAGCAATGAACTGCGAACGGAATAAACGCGTGAAGAGCGCTGAGAACTCAGTATATTGACGGCGTTTTTGTTTATCGTTGTTGTCATTTAGGTTCTCTAAGGTTTTAGCAATGGTAGAAGCCGTCATTGCAGGCTGCTTGGTAGCCAAAGTAGATCCTGTGAGGTAAATAATCACAAAACCAATAGCGTAATTAAAACTATAGTTTAAGGCGCGGAAAAACGCACTTTGGTCAGGTACCATAGACATATAGAGTTTTACCAAACACATAAAACTCACAATCACTCCTCCCCACAAAGCCGTTTTTAGCATTTTGAAATACTCTCTACTCGTAGAAGTGATATAGTGTTCACCTGTTTTACCAGTATAGTTAGTAATCTCGTAGGTGATATTATAAACGCTATCGTCTATCAGTTTACGAATATTATTCTTTTTAGAATTGGTTTTTACCATATCCAAATAGAAAGCAATTGTCTTTTCGCGCTTGTCGGCTTCTTTTTCTATAAATAGATAGTTATAAAGACGCTTGATGCGTTTAATCTGCTGACGGATAAGCAAAAGTGTTTGGTTCACGCTAAAGGTTACCCCATATTTTTCGGCGTTAGCATCGGCTTTGTTTACAAAATCCTCACATTGGGCAGCTAAGATATTGAGTTGTTTATAGTCTAATTCGTGTTCTTGTATATAGAGGTAAGGTTTATCTTCTTCATCAAGGGTACGCGCAAGTTGGTTCAGTTCGTCGTCAAGAGCAATAAAAGGACTGTTTAGGTGAGCGTATTCAGGCACCATACGGTGTACATCGGTTTGCAAAGCAAATCCTCCCATACGTTGTGAGAGAATCATTATTGCCAAAAGGATTTGTTTAGAGGTAGCTTTGATTTCACTATCCTCATAGAAAGTAGACACAGTGAGGATATCAAAAAGCTCTTTCCAATTATCTAACGGGATTTGTTGTATCCATTTAGCATCGGAAGGGCTGTAAAAAATCTGATTTAGTACGTATTGAATATTTTCTTGTGAAGGCTGATCGGGCAATAACTGCCTACTGATACGGCGGCGCAATTCCTTGAAAAATGAAACGCTGTTGAGCAAGCCTGCATCGGTGAATAGAAGTACTTTTTGTTTGTTAGCAAATACATTGTGGAGTTTTTCTCGGAAGAAAGCGATACGCTCGGGTTCGTGTTTTATTTCGGCGATGAGCTCATCGATATTAAGAGGAGATTTTTTATCTTTACTTTTGCGGCGAAAGTAGTTCACTACATCAAATACGAAGTCTATATCTTCGTAGCTAGATGAGTGTGTATAAGTCTCAAAGATTTCATAGATAGATTTATATTTTTTTACAAATAGCAACATATTTTAGAATTAACAATTAATAATTTAGAATGGGGCAAAGATACGAAAAATTTGTCAATTCCCCAATTTGTTAATTTATCAATAAAAAAGCTGCCCAAGTGATGGACAGCCTTTTTATTACTTATTATTTATTACTTAATTACTTATTAGAAATTATATCGTACAGCAAAGCTAAAGGTACGACCTTCACCGAAGTATACTTGGTTTCTTACATCAATACCTTGATAAGTTTTACTACGATCAGTAGTATGGATACTTGTGTATGATTCAGCGATGTAGTAAGTATCTAATAGGTTATAAGCGTGAGCTGAGAAAGTGAGACGTTGTTTATCCGTAAGTTGCCATTTATAAGAAGCTGAAAGGTCAAACAAATGATAAGCAGGTAATTTTATAGCTCCTTTTTCGGCTACTTCTTTTTTAGAAAAAGTACCTATATTCAAATTAGCATATAGGTTATCTACATAGCGCCAATCGATATCAAGATTTAATCCTTTAGCAAAACGAGGGAGGAAAGATAACCCTAAAGCAGCTGTAGTTTGAGCTGTTTGTCCTACTTTTGCTTTATCTAAGTATAATTTAAGTTCAGCAGCTCTACCAGCAGGCACCTCATTACCTTGTAAATCTATTGCATTACCATTTTCGTTCAAAAGGGTTCCTGAAGCATCTCCTTTGTAATACCAGTCACCGAATGAGAACATACCATTGAGTTTTAAGTAATCGGTAATAGTAGCTTTGAAATCTACTTCTACCCCATTGTGTATCTCTTGGATACCCAAAATATTGGCAAATCCTGTATTGCTACCTCTACCTGAGAAATTTTCGATAATATAAGTTTGACGAAGGAATCTATCTTTCCAAGTAGTGTGATAAAGGTTTAAATTACCACTAAAAACTCTTGATTTAAAACCATATCCAGCTTCTACTCCAAATATTTTTTCATTGGTAAGTGAAGGATTTAAATAGTTTAGATTGTTAGGATATACAGAGTTAAAGAAAGGTTGTTTAGAATAATATCCTATGTTAGCATATACATTATGCTGTTCGTTGATATTATAATTCACTCCTCCTTTGATATTATAACCTATTAAGTTTTTAAATCCTGTTTTAGTATACATTACTGTATTGGGATTTGTAGTTACAGCACGAGAAACTCCATCTTTCAAAAAGTTATCGATACGTTGGTAAGACTGCATAGAGGTAGATCCTTGTACGAAAGCTGAAAAATGGTCATCAGAGTATTCAAATTGAGAGAAAAGTCCCATCCATTTCACCTCTCCTTCACTACTATAACCTATACGATTTTCAAGAGGTTCTACTTTTTGGAAAGGATTCCAAGAAGGCTTAGTAGATACCGCAGAGCGAATTACAGTAGGAGTTGCCAAATTCTTGTTGTTATTTCGTGTATTATCGGTATAACTGTTGTTACCCAACAAATCAGTTACTACTTGGTAGTGATAACCATAGTAATAACGACCATCTAATCCCATATTCACAGTGAAACGGTCATTAATTTGGTGTTGCAAGTTAGTAAGGATACCATACCAGTCGTGTGAATTTACTGAACCATTTAAGGTAAAGCCTTCACCATAACCTGTAAATGCACGACCACCTCCTGGATTAGCAATTGTTACGTTCTTACCAGCTTCTCTTGGGTGTTGCATAGGTAACAAATTATCTACAGTTTCACCGTTATTATAGCGTACTACTTTATCAAAATCTATTTGCCCGTCATCTTTACGGAAAGAATTTAGATAGTTTTTTTGAAGTGAATAAGTAGTAGTACCACTAGAAGTTTTTGAAGCGATTGAGTGTGCTACCCCTGATGAGTTTGTACCCATACCACGACCTAATGAACCATATATCACGGTACTAAGAGAAGTACTTTCGTTGATATTCCAATCCCAGTTGAGCATTGCTACGGGTTTGTGGTAAATATTCTTTTTAATAGTATGTTCTTCACCATTTAAGTATCCCCAATCAGAATTGTATCGACGGTTAGGTTTATCTTCAGAACCATATTTTTGATAATCGGAGATAAGTGGACTCACATTGCGTTGATTGTGCCATTGAGGAGCGCCTGTGAAGGTAAATTGGAAACTGTGTTTTTTAGAAGGTTCATAACCTAATGCAAAATAATAGCTATAGCCATCAAACTGAGTTCCATCAACATATTTACGTCCTGCATTTTTGCTGAACAACACAGAAGCAGACCAACCAGTGAGGCTTTTCCCTGTATTGTAAGAAACAGTACCTTTATACTCTTTGTTAGTACCATAACTAAAGCCGATATTTCCGCCTTCTTGCATATCAGAAGCGCGCAAAATAAAGTTCATAGTTCCCCCTACTGATGCAATTGCTAATTTAGAAGCGCCAAGCCCGCGTTGTACTTGCATTGCAGAAGTTACATCTGAAAGTCCTGACCAGTTACTGAAATATACAGTACCGCCTTCCATATCGTTTACAGGCATACCATTTACCATTACAGCAATGTTTTTACTATCAAAACCGCGCATGTTGATTTTAGAGTCGCCGAATCCTCCACCACCTTTAGTGGCGTATACAGATGGCGTACGATTGAGTACTTCAGGAAGTTCACGAGTACCCAATTTTTCTATAATTTCAGCAGCCTGAATAGTAGATACAGCTACTGGAGTTTTACGCTCTTTGGCAATATCCAATAGCGTACTTTTAGCGGTTACTACTACTTCTCCCAATGCTTGTTGGTCGGCAGAAAGAGTAACCTTTACATATGCTTTACCGTTTACTAATTTGTAAGAAACGGTCTTGGTTACATACCCTAGGTATGAAAACTCCAAGGTGCCTGTAGGGGCATTTACATTTAAGGAATACTTACCTTGCATATCGGTAGAAACACCGTGAGTAGTACCCTTAAGCAATACATTTGCCCCCATCAGAGGTGCATTATACTCACCATCAATCACTTCACCCGTTATAATACCACTTTGGGCATACGTAATTGTTGCAAGCAATAAAATTGCGACATTTAAAAACCAGCTTTTCATTTATATTTAGTTAATTAGTTTCTCAGCCGATGGTTAGTAGATTGCTTATACACAAAGTGACTAAAAAAACAAAAAGCCGTTTCACTTCTTATTTCAGCGGCAAAATTAGTGTTTTTTTATGAAATGCAAACTTTTTTGTTGGTTTTTTTATAAACAGAGTAATCAACATATTATCAAGCATTGAATATATAGGTAATTTATAAATTTTATCTCTAACAATAAAAAAACACAACAAGGTTGATAATAAGATACTTACATTTATTAGTTGCAATTATAACAAAAATATATTGTTAAAATTTAACGTTTATTTAGATATAAAATGTATTTTTGCAGACTAAAAATTGACCAATTATAATGAATAAAACAAAAAAATGTATTAAAACTTTTGTATTTATTGGAATTCTATTTTTCTTATTTGGTGGTATTACAGTATTAGTACAACTATTAGTTCCCCACCTAAAAGATATTTTTGAACTCAATTACACTCAAGCAGGACTTATACTCTTTTTTTTCTTTTTACCTTATTTGTTATTTTCCATCCCTGCAGGATTGATTATCAACAAAATAGGATATCAACGAAGTATTACCTTAGGACTTATTATTGTTGCCCTAGGTGCTATGCTTTTTTACCCTGCTGCCGAAATACGCTCTTTTTGGGCATTTATGACAGCTATTTTTATACTAGGTAGTGGCGTTACCTTCTTACAAGTAGCTGCTAACCCTTACATTGCTGCCTTAGGCAGGGAAAGTTCCACCTCTAGTAGGCTGAATTTCTCTCAAGCCTTCAACTCTTTGGGAACTAGTTTTGCTCCTATTATTGGGGGCATCTATTTATTAAGGGATAAAGTAAAAACAGGGGGCGAAATACAACTCTTAGATTCTTTTGAAAAAAGTATCTATTTACAAAATGAGGCACTAGCTGTACAAACTCCTTTTCTATATATTTCATTAATAGTAATTGCTTTGGCTATTGCATTCAGTATTGCAAAACTGCCTTGTTATCCCGCCGAGGAGGAAGAAACTATAAATCACACTAATTATTTTTCTCTTTTAAAAAGAAAATCATTGCTTTTAGGGAGCATTGCTATTTTTTCATATGTAGGTGCTGAAGTTGTTATAGGGAGTTTTACTATTAATTATCTAGTAGAAATCAATATGGCTGAAATATCAGAATGCCCTATAGGAGGACCTATGTGGCAAGCCTTAGGAGTCATTTTCGACAATCCCAACCTCATCAATGCCGATCCAAAGGCTATGGTTGCCATATTCTTGTGTTTCTATTGGGGGGGAGCTATGGTAGGAAGATTTATAGGAGCACGACTTAGCCGGCGTTTTTCTCCCTCTAAAATGCTGACAACAGTAGCTTTATGCAATGTCGCTCTCATCTTACTAGCTATCAACACTACAAGCCTTTTTTCAATGATAAGTTTGCTATCAGTAGGTCTTTTCAATTCTATTATGTTCCCTACTATTTTTGCTTTGGCTTGTGAGGGTATTGACGAACTGAAATCTCAGGCTTCTGGACTATTATGTACTATGATTGTAGGTGGCGGACTGATTCCTATCTTATTTGGTTTCTTTACCGACCAAGTAGGATTTATTTTGGCTTTTCTCACCTTAGTAGCGTGTTATGGTTATATCACTTTCTTTGGATTCTACAAAAGCAGTAGATGATTTTCAATTGATAATTCATAATTGCTAATTGACAAAAAATCTGTTAATTTGCTTTGACAAATTGGCTGATTTTTTTGAATCCTTTATAAATTCCTAAAAGTGCTACTAATCTTACTACTTCATAAACCAATGGAGTTATTAAATTTGCTAACTTTATTTTGGCTCCGTGTCTTGAAGCAAGTATATCGTTATCAATAAAATATATAAAAGGAGAGGGCGTTTGCCACACAATAAGCTCTATGATATACAACAGAAGAAATGCATAAAATAACTGCCAACGATAGTGTAACAGCTTCTTTTTCTCTGTAGCCAAATATAAAACCAAAGCCCCATTTAAAAGAGATAGTATTGCAAAAACACCATTATTATTAAATTGCATCACAGCAGTAATCCCTATCAATACCCCCGTGATGAGCAGAAAATAACCTATATTTTTGCACAACATAAAACCGTATAAATAATCTCTAAACTTTATATTTAGAGCCAACAAACGATCGCGTTGTTGTTTCTCTTCATCGTTTAAAAGCTCATAAGCTGTTCCTGCTAAGGGCATCATTTCTTTCATTACCTCTTTGAGCAAACGTTCGTCTTTTATCTGTTCAAGGAGTTCAGCAGGGTATTTCCTTTGTGCTAAAATCATTTTAGCTCGCGTGATGAGTCTTTCTTTATAGGCTAATTTCTCAGTGATATTCATTGCTATATTTTTTTAAAAGAAAATGCCAAAGATTATAACACAACCTTTGGCATCTATAATTTGCTAATTGTCAAATTGACTAATTTGCTAATTCTACGAATAGTTCTTCTCCTTCTTTTACTACTTTAGCAACTTTCTTGCTGGTAAGCCCTTTGATAGCCTTATCCCATTTCTTGTTAGAGAAAGCGGTTTGTGTTTTAAGAGCATCTAAAAGAAGTTTTTCTGATTTTTTTAGTAGTTCGAACACTACTTTTTCATCTTCTGACAACTCTACCGCTTTCTTCTCTGGTCGCATTTGAGGGAAGAAAAGTACTTCTTGTATGCTCTCATTATTGGTGAGGAACATAATCAATCTATCCATACCGATACCCAAACCAGAAGTAGGTGGCATACCATATTCAAGAGCGCGCAAGAAATCTTGATCGATGAACATAGCCTCATCATCACCTTTCTCAGAGAGTCGCAATTGTTCTTCAAAACGCTCGCGCTGGTCGATAGGGTCGTTGAGTTCAGAGTAAGCATTAGCAATCTCTTTACCACATACCATTAGTTCAAAACGCTCGGTAAGAGCAGGGTTATCACGGTGTTCTTTGGTAAGAGGTGACATCTCTTTTGGGTAATCGGTGATGAATGTAGGTTGAATGAAGTTACCTTCGCATTTCTCACCAAATATCTCATCTATGAGCTTGCCCTTGCCCATTGTTTCATCTACTGCAATACCAATAGAATGTGCAAAGGCTCTTAGTTCTTCTTCTGTTTTCCCTGTGATATCAAAACCTGTAAACTGTTTGATAGCGTCGGTCATTGTAACACGTGGGTAAGGAGCTTTGAAATCTACTGTATGAACCCCAAAAGTAGCCTTGGTAGTACCATTCACTGCCATAGCACAGTACTCAAGCAAACGCTCGGTGAAGTTCATCATCCAGTGGTAATCTTTATAAGCCACATAGATTTCCATCGCAGTAAATTCTGGGTTATGAGTTCTATCCATTCCCTCATTGCGGAAGTTTTTAGAAAACTCATACACCCCATCAAAACCTCCTACAATAAGGCGTTTTAGATAGAGTTCGTTGGCAATACGCATATAGAGTGGAATATCCAACGCATTGTGGTGAGTGATAAACGGACGCGCACTGGCTCCCCCTGGAATCGCTTGCAATACAGGTGTTTCTACTTCCAAATAGCCTGCATCATTAAAAAACTGACGCATCGCGTTGAATAGTTTTGTACGCTTGATAAACACCTCTTTCACGTGTGGATTTACTACCAAATCTACATAGCGCATACGGTAGCGTTGTTCAGGGTCGGTGAAAGCATCGTGCACTTTGCCATCAGCATCTACTTTAGGCATTGGCAGTGGGCGCAATACTTTAGATAAGAGGGTAAAATTCTTAACGGCTACTGTTTTTTCACCCATCTTGGTGATGAACAAATAACCTTCTACCCCTATAAAGTCGCCTAAGTCGAGGAGTTTTTTAAATACCTCGTTGTAGAGTGTTTTATCTTCCCTAGGGCACATCTCATCGCGATTGAAATACAACTGCATTGTGCCCTCGCTGTCTTGCAAAGTAGCAAACGAAGCTTTTCCTTGTACGCGCAACGACATCAAACGACCGGCAACCACTACTTGCTTGCCTTCTTCATAATGATCGGCTACATCCTTAGAAGTAGTATCGACAGGATATAATGGAGCGGGATATGGATTAATCCCTAATTCTTTCAATTTAGAGAGTTTTTCTCTACGAATGATTTCTTGTTCTGATAACATCTTTTTTAATGATTAATGTTCAATGATTGATACTACTCTTTATACACTCCCATATTCAAATACTTATCCATACGCTTTTCTATGAGGCGGTCGGCAGGAAGTTTTTTGAGTTCTTTATAGGCGTCGAGAATTACCTTGCGCACTGTATTGAACATCATTTCACGATCATGATGTGCTCCACCAAGTGGTTCTTTGATGATTTCGTCAATGAGTTTGAGTTTTTTCATATCAGGAGCGGTAAGTTTAAGAGCTTCAGCAGCTTCTTTTTTATACTCCCAACTACGCCATAAAATAGAAGAGCAAGATTCGGGTGAAATTACTGAATACCAAGTGTTTTCAAGCATATATACCCTATCGCCGATGCCGATACCCAATGCTCCTCCTGAGGCGCCTTCGCCTATGATAAACACAATGGTAGGCACTTTTAGGCGAGCCATTTCCAAAAGGTTGCGTGCAATAGCTTCTCCTTGCCCGCGTTCTTCGGCTTCAATACCTGGGAAAGCCCCTGGAGTATCTACAAAGCACACTACTGGAATATTAAATTTCTCGGCTTGTTTCATCAAACGCAAAGCTTTGCGGTAGCCTTCGGGGTTAGCCATACCAAAATTGCGATATTGACGCATTTTTGTGTTTGAGCCTTTTTGCTGACCAATAAATAAAAAACTTTGGTTCTCTATTTTGCCAAAACCTCCTATCATTGCTTTATCGTCTTTCACATTGCGATCACCGTGCAATTCTAAGAAAGTATCTCCAGCAAGTGCCTTAATATAATCTAAGGTATAAGGACGCTCAAGGTGACGAGAAATTTGCACTCGTTGCCACGCTGTGAGGTTACCATAGATATCTTTCTTTACTTGGTTGAGTTTCTTTTCTATCTTCTTGCAAGCGTCAGTCATATCCACATCACTCTCATCTCCAATAACTTGACACTTTTGCATTTGTTCTTCTAACTCTTTGATCGGTTGTTCAAAATCTAAATATTCCATAGACTTAACTATTAATTTGGTTTATTTTTCAGAGGGCAAAGATATAAAATAATTAACAATTGACAATGAACGAGTAACAATTTTAGTTTGAGGTGCCGTATATTCGGCGTTTTGAAGGTTGTTCACATTGATAGTAAAAAATAGTTTTAGGCTGTAGTTTCAGCTTTTGAGGATCGGTATTACTTTTTTGAGTTTCTAATAACAGAAACTTGTAGTATTCAATATTATTATAAGGGTCTTTATAAACATTTTTTGATGCATTGTATTCTAAAAAATCTTCGTTTGAGACTCCTGTGGAAATAGACTCACTTTCCACAGTCATATACATCACTTTAGGGTCGTCTAACATATCAAAATTAAGCATTTCCTCCATTTCTTTATCAACATCCTGTGATTCTTCTTTAGCAAAGAGGAATCCTCGTAGTTTTTCCAAAGGTGTCTTATCTATTTCTTTTCTAAGATTTCTCACTATTTTTTCACTATCTTTTGGGGCGCCCCAATTGGTATAAAGCAGACAAGTATGCCCTTCTTTTTCTACCAAAGCAGCAGCTCCGTCTATTTGATAGTGTGTTAAATTAGTAGTAGCTACAAGAAAATCGTTATTATCACCTAGCGAAAACTGAATAGTATTTTTTAAGCCTCGCGTAAGTAAAGGTGTTTTATCGCTAAAATCAGCAATAACTGTAAGTTTTTTGCCAATTTCTCTCTTGCTAAAAATGTGTGTAAAACGCGGACTTGGAAAACAATTGGCATCATCGTTAAGAATTTGAAAAGTTTTACCATCTTCAAACTGCAAGTAGCTTTTGTTATCTTCAAAACCATTCCCAAAACGGATGCGCACTTGATCAGGTTTCAAACTTTTGTTTTGAGAAGCATAGACCAAAAAAATAGGCTCTTTTTTAGGTTTCATCAATACAATACCATCAGGCAGCACCTCATAAGTCCCTGGCACTATCGTCATATAACCATAGAGTACAAATATTTTGTTAGGAAAGAGAAAAATACCTCCTCCTCTACCTTTATAACTTCCTACTAATTCTTTATTTTGAGCAGAAAGTACACCAAAAAGCATTAAAAAAATGAGTGGTATAAGAGTTTTGTTTTTCATAACGCTATTTTTTAGGGACAAAGATAGTAAAATAATTGACATTTAACAATTAACAACCGATATTTAACAATTAGCCAATTTCTTTTTATAAACTTTTTTTAAGAAAAATTTGGCAGTTTCAAAAAAACATCTTACCTTTGGCTCGTTTTTAAAAAATATTATTTTCTATGACTTTCCCTACTGAACTGAAATATACCGCTGATCACGCTTGGGTACGACTTGAAGGTGATATTGCAACTGTAGGTATTACCGATTTTGCTCAAGAGCAACTCAGTGATATTGTATATGTTGAAGTAGAAACCGTAGGAAATACATTAGCTAAAGACACTATTTTTGGCACTGTTGAAGCTATCAAAACCATTTCAGACCTCTTTATGCCAATGAGTGGTGAGGTGCTTACCTTTCACGAAACCTTAATTAAAAAACCTGAAATGGTAAATACTGACCCTTATGGTGAGGGCTGGATGATACAAATAAAAATTAGCGCACCACAAGAGTGGGATAACTTGCTTTCTGCAATTGATTATCAATCCCTTATCAATGCTTAAAAATTATAAATACTCTTGGTTATGGGTGATTTGTACCATAGCAGTTATCTGCTTGAGTCTCATCTCCTCTAACAAAATGCCCAAACCTCCGCGTATTCCTTATGCTGATAAGATAGTGCATTTTGGGTTTTATTTTAGTTATACCACCTTGTTTGTACTCTCATTTGGGAAAGAAACACGATGGATACAACCTATTAAAAAAGTTTACCTATGGGCACTTGTTACTGCCCTTTTATTAGGAGCTACAATGGAGATTTTACAAGGGCTGCTCACCACTACTCGTAGTGCCGACTCTATAGATATGCTTTTCAATACATTTGGCACAATTGTTGCTTTAATATTTATAGCAAGATATAAAGAATTATTTAAATAATTTCTTTCAACTATATTAGTAACCTTTAAAAAGAAAAATCATTATGCAACCTAAAAAAAATCCAAAAGCCGACTTGGCTAAAAGCAGTGGATTGTTCTTTGCAATAGGATTTGCTCTTGTTTCTGGACTATCTCTTTTCGCTTTTGAGTACACTCGCGAAGACAAAGGGCCAGATAAAGTCACCTTATCCGATGCCGACAAAAATCTCGACGAAGAACAAGAACAATTCGTAATGGAGCACCCTGATACTCCACCACCACCACCGCCACCACCAGCTCCTGCTGTTGTAGAAGAAGTGGAAGTGGTAGATAACAAAACTGATATTAAAGACGAAATTATTGCTAGTACCGAAACCAGCAAAAGAGAAGAAGTAGTAGCTGTACAAAAAATTGAAACTCCTCAAGAAGAAGAAGTTGCTATTGATGTCCCTTTTGCTGTAATTGAAGATAAACCAATGTTTGAAGTTTGCAAAAACGTTCCTAAAGACAAACAAATGCAATGCTTCAAAGAAAACTTGGACAAACACGTGAAAAACACTTTCAAATACCCACCTGCTGCCCTTGATATGGGTATACAAGGACGTGTGAATGTGAGTTTCCGTATCAATACCGATGGTACCGTATCTATCCTTGGTGTTCGTGGTACCGATAAATTGCTTGAAGAAGAAGCTAAACGTATCATCAAGTCTATCCCTAAATTGATTCCTGGTAAACAACGCGGTAAACCTACCCCTGTAACGTTTGCTTACCCTATCAACTTTACACTTTCTAACTAATTAAATTAACAAAATATAAAGTCAGTAGTGAGGACTCCTTACTACTGACTTTTTTAATTATACAACCTTTTATCAAACCCTATTACCATTCATTTTATTATGAAAAATCTAATCTTTACAATTTTAGCTATGTTCTTCACTGTTGTTAGCTATGCTCAATTAAAAGACCCTGACGGTAATCTTATCAGTCGTTACCCTAAATTCGATAAATGTAAAGATGCAACTGAAGAAGAGGCAGCGTTGTGCTTTAAAACAGAATTAAACAAATTCGTGAAAAGACATTTTATCTACCCTAAAAAAGCTAAAGAAAAAGGACTACAAGGGAAAGCTATCGTTTCTTTTTGTATCAATGCCCAAGGGAAAGTTGAAATCATTAATGTTAGTGCAACTGATAAAATCTTCGAGGAAAACGCAAGACGTCTTATTGAAAAACTTCCACAATTGATTCCTGCTGAAGAAAACGGAATTCCTACCCCTATAATGTTTGCTTACCCTATTAATTACTCATTAGGCAATAACTTTTAAAATTTTCCAAAAAATGAAAAAATATATACTTATACTCTTAACACTACTTTTTGTAGGTTTTAGCTATGCACAAACAGAGGATAAAAAAGAAAAAACTACTGAAGTAGTAACATTTCCCCAATTTAAAGAATGTGAAAATGATAAAATGTCAAAAAAAGAACAATATATTTGTTTTATAAAAAACTTAGATAGGCACGTAGGAAAAACTTTTGAATATCCTGAAGAAGCTATAAAGGAACATATAACAGGTAGGGTTTACATAACTTTTTGTATCCGCACTGATGGGAGTATTAGTGTTATAAGTATTAAAAGTCCTCATAAACTCCTAGAAAATGAAGGTAAACGTATTATTGAGAGTCTCCCTACACTTATTCCTGCCAAAGATAAAGATGGAAAGCCAGTAGAAATAACACTAAATTATCCTATCAACTTTGACCTTCACGGTTAGTAATTTTTAACCCTCTTATACTTTGGCACACTTGTTGAATTACAGCTTATAACAAACAGTTAGAAAGCTTTTTAAACCTTTGTTGATAGTATTTTAATAACCTTTTAAAGAAAAATCATTATGCAACTCAAAAAGAACCCTAAAGCCGATTTGGCTAAACAAAGTGGGTTGTTCTTTGCAATTGGTTTTGCCGCTATCTCTGGGTTTACCTTATGGGGATTTGAGGCAAAAACTTATAATAAAGGCAACCCGAATTATTATATAGATGATAAAATAGTAGTTTGTGAAGAACCAGACCCTATCATCGAATTGCCTACCCCCGAAATGCCTCAACAAGCCCCTCCACCACAGCTTGTTCAGGAAATAGAAGTAGTTCACGGTACCGATCCTGTGGATGAAGTGCCTATCGGGAGTACTGACCCTAGTGATCCTACTCCCCCTGCGCCACCTGAAAGTATCCCAGTGGTAGAAGATGAAAATCCAGAAATAGTAGTACCTTTTGCAGTAATTGAAGACAAACCTCTTTTCCAAGAATGTAAAAATGTGCCTAGAAGTGAGCAAATGAGTTGTTTTAAAGAACACTTAGACAAACACGTGAAAAACAATTTCAGATATCCACAAGCTGCTCTTGATATGGGCATTGAAGGACGTGTGAATGTGAGTTTCCGCATCAATACCGATGGCACTATCAGTATTTTGGGTGTGCGTGGCACCGATAGAATATTAGAGGACGAAGCAAAACGCATCATCAGTTCTATTCCTAAACTGATTCCTGGCAAACAGCGCGACAAACCTACTGCTGTAACTTTCGCTTATCCTATCAATTTCAAATTAAGTCATTGATTTTTAAACCTTAGTCGTTAGTATTGTGTTGTTTAACAACCAATTACTAACGACTATTTTTATAAACAATTCTAAACCCAATGAAAACAAAGATATTCATACTATTTACATTTCTTTTTGTAGGTTATAGCTATGCACAAATAGTAAGTCGCCATTTTAATGCTAAAGGAGTGCAAGAAAAAGAAGAATATGCCATTCCTTTTCAAGTAGTAGAAGAAAAACCTAAATTTATGGCTTGTGAAGATGTTCCCAAAGAAAAAGAAGCAGAGTGTTTTAAAGAACAGCTCAACAAACACGTGATTAGGTATTTCTACTATCCTAAAGAAGCGATTGACAAGGGAATCGAAGGCAGAATAAATATAAACTTTCAAATTAACACTAATGGTTCTGTAACCGTTATTGGCGTTCGTGGAACTGATAAACTTTTAGAAACTGTTGCCAAAGAGATTATTGAAAAACTACCTACTTTTATTCCTGGCAAACAAGGCGGAAAACCTGTTCCTGTAACCTTTAATTATCCTATCAATTTCAAATTGAGTAACTAAGATGAAAGCTAAAACTTTGGTATTCTTATTGTTTTTTGCTGTGATAGTGAATAGTTATGCCCAGCAAGATAATGATGAAGAAACAAATTATGAAGAAACAAATTATAGTGTGCTTTGTTTAATTTATGAACAAAAACCTTTATTTGTGGATTGTAAAGACTTAGGATGGGATGAACAATTTCAATGCTTTGAAGAACAATTAGAAAAACATATCAAAACGCATTTCCACTACCCCAAAAAAGCATTAGAAGAAGGAATACAAGACAGAGTAGTAGTAGATTTTACAGTCCAAATTAATGGAACTGTCAAAATTCTCAAAATAACAGGTACTGACAAGGAGCTCAAAGCAGTAGCAAGATCTGTTATTGAGAGTTTACCCCGACTTATCCCTGGTAAAAAGCGCGGCAAACCTATAGCTGTAAAATTTAGCTGTCCTATCAATTTCAAGCTAACAAACGATTAATAACAAATATGAAAAAGTTATTACTAATACTTTTGTTTGCAATTACTTACTACAACAGCTATTCGCAAACTGATACCCTTTTCTATGCTAATGTAGAGGAAAAACCGAGATTCGTAGAATGTAAAGAGGTAGCTAAAACTCAAGAAATCCAGTGTTTCAGGGAACAAATGGATAAAATTGTAAGGGAATATATCAAAAATATAACTCCACAAGGCACTTGTGGTTTTATCCAGGGAAGAGTGAATGTGAGTTTCTGTATCAATCCCGATGGCACAACTAAAGTCCTTCAAATGAAAAGTACAGATAAAGATTGGGAAGCTGTCGCACAATCTATTATTGAAAGTCTTCCGCCTTTTATTCCTGCCAAACAGAATGGGAAACCTGTAGTAGTAAAAATGCTGTGGCCTATACGATTTGAGCTATTTTAAAAACTAAAGATACTAATGAAAGCAATAATTACCTTTATAATATTCTTTTTTGTAACTTTAACAAGTTACTCACAAGCACGTTGTGGAGAACCAATAGCTTCAGATGTATCAAATCTTGATACGATTCCTTATGGGATAGTAGAAAAAAAGCCAATATTTAAAGAATGCGAAAACTTAGCTAACAATGAACAACTTCTTTGTTTTAAACAACAGCTTGACAAACATATCGCAACACATTTGTGCTACCCTATAGAATTTTGCGGGCAAGGTAGAGTGCTTGTAAGTTTTTGTATAGGTACTGATGGTTTTTCAAAAGTATTGAGAGTAAATAGTTTTGGATTACCTAAAGTATTTGAAGAAGAAGCTAAACGCATTATCGAAAGTTTACCGTGTCTTATTCCTGGTCAACAAAATGGAAAACCTGTAGCTGTAACTTTTGGTTATCCTGTGAAGTTTATAGTTCAACACTAACGATTTTTTATATTATGCGAAATAGTATCTTTATATTTTTAGTACTTTTACTGATGGGAATAGGTAATAGTTATGGACAAAAGAAAAAGGACAAGGCTACTCCACTACCAATATTGAAGGTAGATATACAAACGTGTACTTTACCCAAATACAATGATAATACTTATTATAGTACTTCTACTGAAACAGAAGAAAATGACACGATTCCTTATCATTGGGTAGAGGAAAAACCGCGATTTAAGGAGTGTGAAGATATTCCAGAGGCACAACAATTGGAGTGTTTTAAAAAGCAGTTAGACAAACACGTAAATACTTATATACGTAAGATTATACCTCAAGGGACTACTTGTGAAATGACACAAGGAAGGGTTATTGTACAATTCTGCATCAATACTAATGGTTCTGTAACAGTGCTTGCTACACGCGGTAAAGATGAAAGTTTGAAGCGCGAAGCCAAACGCATTATTGAAGCATTACCCCATTTTACTGTAGGAAAAGTAAAAGGAAAGCCCATAACAACAACTTTTGCTTACCCTATTCACTTTTAACTATTTACTTTTAACTAACCGCTCCACTACGCTTCTATCGTTTGCTAATCGCTGTATTTTATTCTGTCCGCCGAGTTTGCCTTGTGACTTCATATAAGAGGCAAAACCACCTTCAGGAACTTCGGTAATTTTGAGCGGTTGGAGTACTTTTCCTTGTATAAGGTCGTAATAGTACATATTCTGTTTTTGCAATGCCTCATCTATCACTTGGGCAAAACGTTTCATATCAGTAGGTTTTTGCTCAAATTCTACAAACCATTCGTGATAAGGCAATTCACCTCCTGCCGGATTCACCTGAGGAGCAACCGTAAATTCTGTGATACGCGCTCCCGTAGCCTCTAAGCCCTCGCGCATTGCCTCTTCCACTTCTTTACCAATCACGTGTTCGCCAAAAGCCGAAATAAAATGTTTGATACGCCCCGTAACTACTATGCGGTAAGGTGCTAATGAGGTAAATTGCACAGTGTCGCCTATGTTATAGCCCCAAAGTCCAGCATTGGTAGAAATAATGAGCGCATAGTTCACCCCCAGTTGTACATCCTGCAAAACCACTCGTTTGGGAGCATCGCTGAAGAAAGTATCGGCTTCTACAAACTCGTAGAAAATACCCGAATTGAGCAATAAGAGCATTCCCTTCTCTTTCTGGCTATCTTGATAGGCAAAGAATCCCTCGCTGGCAGGATAGAGTTCTATGCTATCCACTTTGCGACCAATAAGATGCTCAAACTGTTGGCGATAAGGCTCGAAATTCACCCCTCCATAAATAAACAAATTGAAATTAGGAAACAATTTTCCTATCTTGATACCTGAACGCGTGTATAACCGCTCGAAGTACATCAGCACCCACGAAGGTATCCCGCTGATGAGGGTCATATTTTTAGAAAAAGTTTCGGTAACAATGGCTTCTACTTTGGTTTCCCAATCTTCTATACAGTTGGTTTTGTACGACGGCATACGATTGCGCTGCAAATAAGCAGGCACATAGTGCGCTACTATACCCGAAAGTCGCCCAGTTTTGATGCCGTTTTTTTCACCTAAAATAGGACTTCCTTGCAAGAAAATCATCTTTCCTTCCACAAAATCGGCTTTTTTAGTTTCGTGTATATAGCAGAGAATGGCATCACGTGCTGCCTGAATATGGAAAGGCATTGAGGCTTTGGTAATAGGGATATACTTTGCCCCACTAGTAGTACCCGAAGTCTTGGCAAAATAGAGTGGTTTACCTTTCCAAAGTACATCTTTTTCGCCCCCCACTACCCTGTCAATATAAGGGCGCAAGGCTTCATAATCGCGTATAGGTACGCGAGCCACAAAATCTTGATAGGTTTTAATTTCCTCAAAATGGTGGTCGCGCCCAAAAGCTGTATTTTTAGCTTGTTCTATAAGTGACTGGAATACTTTTTGTTGTGTGTCTATTGGAGCCTTAGTCCAACGGTCTATCTTTTTTTTAACGATAGAGGCAAATATTTTGGATAAATATGATTTGATCATAATGAAGTCTGTTTGACTCCGCAAAGATACTACTTTTTTTAATTTCAATATGATGAAAGCACTAATTTTATGCGTTTTGTGTGGAATATTGCCCTTACAAGCGCAATTTATTCTTCCTTCTAAAGATGTTTCGCTCATAGCAGTTATCGATAAAAAATATCATTTTTATCACCAAAAGAAGAATGGCAACTATGTAGCGATGCAACTCAACTTTCTCAGGGAATCCTTGCCCGATAGTACTTTCTACGCCTATACTCCTTATTGGACAATGGATGACAAAGAACTTAGCTACAATGATTTACACTTGCGAAAAGACGCTTTTATTGAAATGAAAGATGTGCGCCCTACTATACTTGATGAAATGATTGGCAAAAACTTTGGTAACCCTACTGTGATGTTAAAAAAGCAGAAGACACATTGCTTTAGTTTGCTCAATACTTCGGTAGCCAGCGAAAGAAAATTAGAATTTGAAACCAATGCATATAAGGGTGAGAGACTTATCATTGAAGACGAGAAGGGGTGGTCTCATATTGTTAAAGACACACTACCGCGATGGGAATCTTACGAATTCCAATATTATGCTTATTTCGTTTTAGATGTAGGTAAAGGAAGATACTTTTTCTTACTCTCCGACTTAAAAGGCATAGATAACACTCCTTATATCTCAAAAATTTATTTTCCTCCGAAAGAAAAAAATACAATTGCAGCATTAGATCGCTATAGTTGGCAAAGAAACATTAGCAAAATGGAAGAACTGCCTCCTATAGAGATGCGTTATACCAAATGGATCAACTATTGGAATGTAAATGAGTTTTTGACACTTCGACCCCAAGGAAAACAATATGAGTTAGTAAATCGCTTTAACCACAAAGTGTTACCTAAATCCTATGACACCATTTACTACAATGAATATGGGGTCATTGGCAAGAATAAAAATTCTTTAGACTTTTATAATTACCAGCACCAACCTATCAAATTCAAAGGGGTGAAAGTAGCTTATTTGTACAACATAGGTATAGAAGCTCTTACTGAAAAAGGAATAGAATTATACGATATGAACGGACAAAAAGTTGCAAAATTACCAAAAGCTTATAGAGGCTATTGTGGACTCAGTTTTCGCGAGGGAGTGTATCGCCTCAATAAAGATACGATTGAGGGGCACATTACTCATTATATAGATTTTAAAGATACTCCTCTGATGAGTGGTAGTGAAGTAGCTGATGAGAGATACCGCCTCATAGACCGCAATGCTGAAGAGGAGGTCGCCTTTATAAATGCAACAAACTATTACGAGAGAAGCTACTTAAGTTGGGATAAAAAAGAAGAGGAAAGAACACGTTTATTTCCGCACTTGGTCAGTGTAAAACGCGAGGGGAAAGTAGGACTTTTTTACTACGATTATTCAAAAGCTACAAACTATACGAATGAAGAAATACAAAATCTCTACAACAATTTCTTTTTAAAAGACAAAGATGGAAGCTCCGTCTTTATACTTGGGATGATACCTACTGTTATAAAATATATCGAGGGCAAACAGTTATTGCCTTTTGTATTCGATAAAATTGAGCAGAAAGAAAATGATGTTATCTACTTATACAAGGACGGCAAGATAGGATTCTACCCGCAAACCTCAGCCCAATACAACAAAGCCATTCCTCTCTCAACATCATTTTATGCAATAGAGAAGAATGGCAAAAAAGGTTTCTTGGATATTCACACGCTCCAAGAGTATTTTTAGTAAGGTATATCGTCGTCGGTTGAGGTGGTGGAAGGAGCACCAAAAGCCTGAGCAGGATTTGCCATTGGCACGGCATCAAAAGCTACATTTTGGTTCATTTTAGAAGTAAACTCTTGAGGTACTGCCGATAAGAAACCTCCACTGCTATATTCATCTAAATTTGCAAATCTACCTAAATGTCCTTCAAACTTCAAACGTATATTGTCTAAGCCCCCATTACGGTGTTTTGCTACAATAAATTCGGCTTGTCCGGCAGTAGGCGTTTGAGCTTCGTCGTCCCACTCCATTATTTTGTAATACTCAGGGCGATAGATAAACGATACGATATCAGCATCTTGTTCAATCGCTCCTGATTCACGCAAATCGGATAGTTGAGGACGTTTGTGACCAGGGCGTGCCTCTACGTTACGCGACAATTGTGAAAGCGCAATTACCGGTATATTGAGCTCTTTGGCAAGTGCCTTAAGGTTACGCGAAATGGTAGAAATTTCCTGCTCGCGGTTACCAGCCCCTTTGCTACCTCCGGCAGTCATCAGCTGCAAATAATCAATTACTATTAACTGAATACCATACTGTGAGGAAAGTCGGCGTGCTTTAGCTCGAAGGTCGAAAATAGAAATAGAAGGCGTATCATCTATAAAAAGTGGTGCTTTTTCGAGGTCTTTTACGCGGTTGTTGAGCACATCCCATTCATAGGCTTCCAGTTTACCAGTACGAAGTTTTTCGGAGGAAAGTCCTGTTTCTGAGGAGATTAAACGGGTAATAAGCTGTACTGACGACATTTCCAAAGAGAAGAAAGCCACCGGTATTTTTTGCCCTACAGCGATATTGCGTGCCATAGAGAGCGTGAGGGCTGTTTTCCCCATACCAGGGCGCGCTGCCACAATAATAAGGTCACTCGCTTGCCACCCCGAAGTGAGTTCATCTAATTTTGTAAACCCTGATGGCACTCCACTAAATCCATCGGTTTTATTAGACAATTCTTCGATTTTCTTTACCGCTTTATACACCAAATCACCTGCTGTTTCAGTAGAGCGTTTTAGGTTGTTTTGGGTAACCTCATAGAGTTTTTGTTCCGCTTGGTCAAGCAGCACAAAAGTATCGGTAGTTTCATCGTAAGCATCTTCTATAATTTCAGACGAAAGTTCTATCAATCGGCGTTTGATAAACGTCTGCAAAATCAATTGAGCGTGGAACTCCACATTGGCAGACGACGACACGCGCTGAGTGAGGTTGATAAGATAGAGTTCTCCTCCTGCAGCTTCTAAGTTGCCATCTTTGCGCAATTGTTCAGAAACCGTGATAAGGTCGATAGGTAACGACTGGTTGAAAAGTTCAAAGATAGCTTGATAAATTAATTGATGTTGTTTTTTGTAGAACACATCAGGGCTAAGCATATCAATAGCATTGTCAACACCGCGTTTATCAATGAGCATAGCGCCGAGTACAACTTCTTCGGCATTGAGGTTTTGCGGGGGGAGTTTACCGCGTTCAATACTCGTTTGTTGTTGAGTAAAACGCTGATATTGAGGTGTAATTTCAGGAGTTATTATATTTTCAGATTCATTCATAGCGCAAAAGTACAAAAAAGAATGATACTTACTGTAATTATTTACTCACATAGATTGTTAATAAGGTGTTGATAACAATTTGTCGATTTACTGATTTATTAGTATATTACAAATGTAGAAGGTATTGAGGACGGAAATAAAAATTGTGATACTTTCAATTTATAGTTAAACAAAAATAGATCACAAATAAATGAGTTTATTTTTAAGGGGGCGTTTGCAAAACGTCCCTACATAACATACTTTAAAAGTAATTGATTATCAGTTTTATAGACTTTGTAAAAGTCTAAGGACTTTGACAAAATGCAGTGATGCAAAAGAGATAACATTCTGTCAATCAGGGATTATTATTTCTCAACTATTGATTCATATTAATAACTATGAAATATGTAGATATTAAGGTTGCAGAAAGTTCTAATGGGAAAAATATTATTCAAAGTACAATAAAAAAAGCTCTAACTTTTGTTAGAGCTTTTAGTGACCTCGACAGGATTCAAACCTGTAACCTTCTGAGCCGTAATCAGATGCGCTATTCAGTTGCGCCACGAGGCCATTGTTGTTTTTGTTTTACGGGTGCAAAGGTACAACCTTTTTTGAAACCTGCAAATTTTTTAACAACTTTTTTTCAATTATTTTTTTCTTACTTCACTTGTACTCTCCATCCAAATGGGTCTTCAGCCTTGTTATACTGAATGTTAAGTATAGCTTGTTTGATTTTATCTGTATATAATTCAGCAGGACGATTTACACTGTAATCCTTGCCTTTATAGCCAAATCCAGAGATAGGGCTAATCACCGCAGCCGTTCCACAACCGAATGCTTCTTTCAATTCACCCTTTTCAGCTGCTTCGATAAGTTCGGTTACTTTCACAGGACGAATTTCGGTTTTGATACCTAATTTTTCGGCTACTGCAATAATACTTTTACGAGTTACCCCATCGAGAATACGCTCACTGGTAGGGCAAGTAACAAGGGTATCACCAAAACGAAACCATAGGTTCATTGTACCTGCTTCTTCTAAGAATTGGTGCGTAGCATCGTCTGTCCACATCACTTGTTGATAACCTTCATTAGCAGCTTCCTGGGTAGGGAAAAACTGACCTGCGTAGTTACCTGCAGCTTTAGCAAAACCAAAACCACCATTAGCCGCACGGCTGTAATAGTCGGCTATTTTTACTTTCACATCGCCTTTGTAATAAGCCTGTACAGGGGCGGTAATAATCATAAAGAGGTAGTTTTTAGCAGGGGCAGCTTGCACACCAGCAGTAGTAGCAATCATAAACGGACGCAAATAGAGAGCATTGCCAAATCCTGGTTTTATCCACTCACTATCAATATCTACAAGAGTGCGAAGTGCTTGATCAAACCATTCTTCAGGGAACTCAGGCATTGCCAATCGTGAGCAGGATTTATTGATACGTTTGTAATTTTCTTGTGGACGAAAGAGAAAAACGTGTCCGTTGTCATCTTTATAAGCTTTCATTCCCTCGAAAACAGCCTGCCCGTAGTGGAATACGCTTGCTGAAGGTTCAAGGGTAATAGGAGCATAAGGTTTGATGGTTGGGTTTTGCCACTGTCCATCTGTGTATTCACAGATAAACATATGGTCAGCAAAAGTTTTACCAAAACTCAGTTTTGAAAAGTCTATTTCGTTGATACGACTTTCTTTTACTTTTTCAATCTTTAAATTCATATTGTTTTAGTTTTTAATTCTTAAATTTTTGTCAAAGGTACGAAATATTTTTTAACTTTGTCGCTTAAAAGACAAAAATCTTTATTGTGTATCCACCAATATACTAATTATGAAATAATTACTTGTTATTTACTACCTGTTACTTTTTATTTGAATTATGATTCACGAACTTATAAAAACCTCCGATGGCTCTACCAGCCTCTATATTCCGCAATTAGATGAGACCTATCACTCAGTACACGGCGCACTTCAAGAAACGCAGCACGTGTTTATCAAAAACGGACTGCAACTATTTGAACACCAGAGCATCTCTATCTTAGAAATTGGCTTTGGCACAGGGCTCAATGCTTTGGTTACTTACAAGGAACACAAAGTCTTGCAGCTGAACATTCACTACGAAACGGTAGAAGCCTATCCTATTTCGTGGGAGGAAGCCTCACAAATGAATTTTTCGGAAGTGCTCTCCCCTACCCTATCCCCTATTTTTGAACAGATGCACTGCTGCCCGTGGGATGAAACTGTTGCTCTCTCTCCTACCTTCAGCTTCAAAAAACGACTACAACGTTTTGAAACTATTAACGATGTCGATAGTTTTGACCTTATTTATTTCGATGCTTTTGGGGCGCAAGTACAACCAGAATTGTGGCAAGAAGCTATTTTCCAACAAATGTACGCTGCCCTCAAACAAGGAGGCTATTTGGTAACTTACGCTGCCAAAGGTAGTGTGCGCCGTGCGATGCAGGCTTGTGGTTTTACGGTGGAACGATTACCAGGACCGCCTATGAAAAGGGAAATGTTACGCGCTCACAAGGATTAAAGCCCAAATGTCCGTTTTCTACATAGAGCGGAAAGGGTAAGTTATTAGTATACAATGCTCCAGTACCTAAACCTTGAGGCATTGGACTGCGAAGTGTGTACGTCCACTGTGCAATAGCATTGAGCCCTATATTGCTCTCCAAAGCTGAGGTTACCCACCAACCTATACCCAATGTTTCGGCAAGCGTTATCCACTCTTCAGAACCTCGATAACCTCCTATGAGCGAAGGTTTTAAAATGATATACTGCGGTTGTATCTCTCTTAGAAGTCGTTGTTTTTCTTCAGAAGTAAATACCCCTATCAATTCCTCATCAAGGGCGATAGGCAGGGGTGTTTGTTCACATAGTTCAGCCATCGCTTCCCACTGTCCTGCGCGTATAGGCTGCTCGATAGAGTGCAATTGCAGGGCAGCTAATCGTTCTAAATACACCAGTGCTTCAGTTGCTTGAAACGCACCATTAGCATCCACCCTTATCTCTATATCACTTGCTGAAAACTCATTGCGCAAGGCTTTTAAAATACGATATTCCTCTTCAAAATCAATGGCGCCTATCTTCATTTTGATGCAACGAAATCCCTGAGCGAGTTTTTCTTTTATCTGCGCTTTCATAAAGTCGGGAGAGCCCATCCAAATAAGTCCATTGATAGGAATTGCGTCTTTTCCCGTTGTAAAAGCGGAAGGAAAAAGTTCGTACCACTGCGATGCCGCTACCGATCTAAAAGCCTGTTCCACACCGAATTGTATAGAAGGAAAGGCAACGAGTTCTTTGAACAATGCCTCTTCACCCAAATGCAGATGTTGTTCTACCCATAGCAGTTTAGCTTCATAATCAGGTACATCATCGGCACTCAATCCACGAAAGAGATTGCATTCCCCTATGCCTTTTTTGCCCTCTTGTTCTATTACCAAAAAAAAGGTTTCTTTGGAGGTAAGCACCCCTCTTGATGTCCCCGAAGGACGTTTAAAATTGAGAGTATGTTTAATCATAATATCAATTTGCTAATTCGCTAATTTTTAATTTTCTATGATTTTTATCTACTTGTATCAATTCGACTATAGTATAAGTCTCTGGCAAGTATTTTTCAACTCTTTCTGCCCATTCAATAAAACACCAATCACCCGAATAGAGGTATTCTTCAAAGCCTATATCAAAAGCCTCTTCCTCATTTTTGATACGGTAGAAATCGAAGTGGTAAATCTTATCATTAGTGCCTTCATAAGGGTTCACCAAACTAAAGGTAGGGCTACTCACATTATCGGTACTGCCTAAAGCTCGTACCAAAGCCTTGATAAGGGTAGTTTTACCAAAGCCCATTCCTCCTTTGAAAATCACTACTTTGGATTGCAAATAAGGAAGAATTTTTTCGGCAATGGTATCTATTTCGGATAAAGTATAAGTAAATTCCATAAGGTTTGTTCCTTTTATTGGGCAAAGGTAGTAATAATTGAGAAATTAGCAAATTAGCAAATTTTCTAATTAGCTGGTCGCAGTTTGACCAGTTAGGGGTGTATTTTTGCCGCAGAAAAAGAAAGGTAAAACTTTTTCACACAAAAAGGAATACATATCCAAAAAAGTTTGTACATTTGTCGCGATTTAAAAGATAAATAGATATACGATAAAAGTATAAAAACATAACGATATAGCGTTTCGCTTTGATTTTCCTGTTCTGGAATACGACCAAACATTTCAATAACACAAGGAAAGCAAGTGCCGAGATGCCTGCCTTTATAAGCGCAGGTATTCCTTTTTGCTTTTGTGTTAGCCTTTGGTCGGGCTCCAGACGAAGTAATAGGAAGCCTGCGCTTAAAATAAATATCAAAATAATATGAAAATACAAGAACTCCTAAATGATTTTAAAGAAATCAAAAAGCTGTACTATTCAGAAGGTAATTGCTTTAATTTTTTTCAATTTGTAGAAGATAAGTTTTGGAAAATCACTGAAACTAAACATAGTCGTATTTTAGCTTTCTTTTTAAATCCAGAAGAAACTCACGGACAAGGAGGTACTTTCTTGAAACTTTTTCTTGACAAATTAGAATTTAACACAACTGACTTTAACCCGAAGCTGTGGAGAGTATATGTAGAAAGAAATAATATTGATATTCTCTTGCAATCTGATCAAATTAGCATTGTAATTGAAAACAAATCTAATGGAGCTGAAAACCAATATAATCAGTTGTATCGCTATTGGGATAGTGCCATTTACCAATTTCATCATAAAGATCTTGAGAAAGCTGAAAATAAAAACTACTCTCGTATTGTGTATCTACCTGATGGCTGGTGGTATGATCGTAAACCAACAGAACAAACTAAAAAGCGTCCTGATTATTTATCAGTAGAGGAATATCCTGAAAAACTTAATGAAAATATTATTACTACATGGACATACATAAAAGAAATAAATGAGTGGCTAACGGAATGTGCTAATAGTGTAAGTGAAACTAACATTATTAAGTACTTTATTAATAGCTATATAACTTACTGGAGCAAAACAAAATTAAAAGACAAACAATATATGCAGATTTTAAAAAACCACTTAGATACAGTTGAAGATTGGAAGAACCTCAATGAGATTATAAATCAGGCTCAAAACTTAAAATCTCAATGGATAGCAAACTTTGAGAAAGAAATAAAAGTTGAAAATCCCAATATTTTTTGGGGGCAAAGAAAGACATTATCTCCTTATGACTTCCGCTGGGGTATCAAAGGAAGTGATTGGACTGATATGTGTATCTTGTTCTATCCTTCTGAATATGGACTTTCTATTTGGGGGCAAAAGTTCTATAAAGTAAAAGATAAATATAAAGCAGAACTTGAAGCAATCTTTAGTGAAGATTTTCAATGGATAGAGGATTCTAATAGTAATTATGCTATGTGCCTGAAAGATGATTGTTTTGAATTTGATGAAGTTGATTTACCTTGGCAATTTTATGACAATGCTCAATTGGTAAAACGAATAAAAGAAGTAATTACCAAATATACAAACAATCCCAAAGTAGTTGAGCTTTTCAAAACAATAAATGTAGACCCTAAAGAGTAAACAGAATGAAAAATATAATATCACTCTTCAAACATCTATCCAACATCAATAGGGCTTATGAAATAGTTAAAAAAAGTACTAATGAAGATTTTAATATTTTCTCTATCTTACGAATGGAAACAGATGAAGTGAACACTCATTCTCGATTTATTGCAGAACTACTTAATCCTAAGGGAAGTCATTTTCAAGAAGAGAAATTTTTAGAATTATTTATAAAATACTTTAATTATCTAAAAAAAACAGAAGATAATAGTAACTTCTTGGGTGCTCCCATAGAATTAAACCCTAGAAAATCGATTATTGAAGTTGAAAAATACATAGCACCCAAAACAGAAAAAGAAGGAGGGCGATTAGATATAGCTATCTCTGAAGGTAGAGAAAACTTTATTTGTATTGAGAACAAAATATATGCTGGAGAGCAGGAAAATCAAATGGAAAGATACTACAACTATGCTAAAAAAGCAGCTAAACAGCATCATATTTTCTTCTTAACGCTTTTTGGTGATAAGCCAAGTAGTGTTTATAGTGAAGATTGTATTATCTATAACATATCTTACAAAAAACACATTGTAGAATGGCTTGAACTTTGTAAAAAAGAAGTTGCTGATAATGCTATTATTAGAGAAACTATTAACCAATACATCAATCTTATCAAAAAACTCACCTATCAAACTATTAACAAAGAAATGGAAAAAGACATTCAAGACCTCATTCTAAAAAACTATAGTGAAAGTAGTCTTATCTATAAAAGTTTTGAAAAGGCTATTTATAGTCCTATTAACACTATCATCGAAAATTTAAGCCATAAAATATCAAGTTACTTACAAAATCAAAACTCTAAGTGGCATGTTTTTCATACAGGTACTCTTAACAGCCTAAGCGATAGAGGCAGAATATTCATAAAGCCTAAGTTTTTCAATGATAATGGCAGTATTGCCATAGAAGAATTTAACCCGTTAACAACAGCTCAACACTTTGGACATAGAGTGTTTTATGGGTTATTCAACAAAAATCCTAACCTCCAGATTCCTTTTCCTATGTCCTATCCAGAAAACAAGAAAGACGGATGGTTAAATTATGAATTTTGTCCTATTTTTGAAGGTATTGAATTAAAAACTGACGAAGATAACTTCATTGATTTGCTTACTAATGAGACTAAAAAGCAGGAACTAACTGAGCACTTATACGAGAGTTTTATTCAGTACTTTGAAAAATATGCTGAGGACTATTTAAACTTTCTCAACGGTGAACAATTAGACCTTGACAACTTCTTAAATAATTCTATAAAAAAACTAAACAATATCAATCTCCATGAGATTTATTGTATTTTTGAAAATAGATTCAATATAAGCAATTATAAGAATGTTACTGAAAAATGGATTTATAATAATCGCTGTTTTGTTGTTGATTTTAATAATAGATTAGCTTGTGATCTCTATATAGAAAACGAAGAGATGTTTTTAGATTGCCTTCATAGAGACAATGAAGATATCAAATATTTAATCCCTACTAATTATGAAATAAGATCTGATACTCGTTATAGATTTTTTCTTAAGGGGGAAACTTTAGCGCAAAAATTCAAAGACTTTGAAGATAATTACATTAACTTCATAGATAATAAAATAGTCTGATATTAATCTTTATTATATATAACCTCCCCACTCCTAAAAAAGTGGGGATATTTTTTTCAAAAAACACCATCATCGGTCATATTTTGTCCATTTAATATTGTATCTTTGCCGTGTAATTTTTAAAGTAATACAATGAATCTTTACTTAGATGACCTCCGTACTACTCCTGAGGGGTTTGAGCGGGTGTATAGCTACGAGGAATTTGTAGCTTATCTTCAACATTATGGGTTGCCTGATTTTATCTCGTTTGACCACGATTTAGGCGAAGAGTTTTCGGGTTACGACTGTGCTAAATATTTAGTGGATTACTGCTTAGACCATCAGTTGCCTTTGCCCGATTTTGTAGTGCACAGCCAAAACCCTGTGGGCAAAGAAAATATTGAGCGGCTGCTAAATAATTTCAAAGAACAACAAAAACAATTTTAAAGGCAATTTAACTACTTAACACTTTTCACTTATTATGGCAAAACCTATTCAAATAGCACGTTTGGTGCATATCATTAGATTGCTTACTACTCATAAAAATGGACTATCGGCTCAGAGTATTGCCGATTATTTAGCTGATGAAGGTGATGAATATGCTTTCAGTAACCGCACTATTCGCAGGGATTTCGACGATATATACATCGCTTTTGGTATTGACATCACCCTTAATGCAAAAGAAAAAGTATGGGCTATCAACCCCGATAGCATTGCCAATAAACAAAGCATATTAGACCATCTGTTGTTAGTAGATGCGCACCGCAAGGCAAAAAATACAGGTACCCTCCTCTTAGAAGTACAACCTGAAAAGGGCTTGGAAATGCTCGATCCTATCCTTACTGCTATTTCTCAAAATGTATTGATTACCTTTGCTCATACTTCCTTTGGTTGGGAAACTACTAAAGCATATCAGGTACTGCCTTATGCAGTGAAAGAATATCAAGGTCGTTGGTATCTCATTGCGACTGATAACAAACAGCCTATCAAACTCAAAGCTTTTGCTCTCGACCGTATCAACAATTTAGAGGTAACCGACATCCAAGTGAAACGCAAAAAAATAGATATGGAGTCGTTTTTTGATCATTTCTATGGGGTTGCCATTGCTGAAGGCGAGCCCTTGCAAAAGGTAATACTTTCCTTTGATTATGAACAAGGTAAGTATATCAAATCGCTAAAACTACATCCTTCTCAAGTAACTCTAATAGATAATGAGGACGAACTACGTGTGCAACTCACTCTTGCTTTTCCTAATGGTAAAGCTCCCTACGATTTGGTGATGAAACTCTGTTCGTTTAGCTGTTCAGTAAAGATTATCGCACCTCAATCTTTAGCTGATGAGGTTGCTAACTACCATAAAGCTGCCTATGAACAGTATCAGTCCTCGTAAAAAAATCGTCGTTCGTAAGTCGTTATTCGTAATTATTTTTTACCTTTGCCCATTAGAAATAAAAAACTTATGGGAACCACTACAATTGAAGCACAGAACTACTGCATATATTTTAACAAAGAAGGAACGCGTTTTATCAATCATTTGATAGCTGAGCGCCGCCCCTCTAAACTCTTCCTTTTAGTAGATAGCCATACTAACGAACACTGTTTGCCAGTATTGCTCCCCGATTTGGCTACCGATATTCCGTTAGAAATCATAGAAATAGAAGCGGGTGAACCCAATAAAAACATCGATACTTGCACCCAAGTGTGGTATGCCCTTTCTGAATTGGGGGCTGACCGCAAGTCGTTGCTCATCAATATAGGTGGGGGCGTTGTTACCGATTTGGGGGGCTTTGTCGCCTCTACTTTTATGCGCGGTATCGATTTTATAAACGTGCCTACGAGTCTGCTGGCAATGGTTGATGCCTCAGTAGGTGGTAAAACTGGGGTAGATTTGGGTGCCTTAAAAAACCTTATAGGAGTGATCAACAATCCGTTAGGGGTAGTGGTCGACACTCGCTTTTTGGCAACCCTACCTGCTGAAGAACTCCGCAGCGGAATGGCAGAAATGTTCAAACACGGTCTCATCAGTTCACCTGAATATTGGCAACAAATGTGTCAGCTAAATGAACTGCCCGTAGAATATTTGGGAGTGCTCATTCGTGAATCGGTAGTGATAAAAAATGAGGTTGTACGCCAAGACCCTACCGAAAAAGGTTTGCGAAAAACGCTGAATTATGGTCATACTTTGGGGCACGCGATAGAATCGTATTGTTTACAAAACCCTGAAAGAGAACGCTTGTTACACGGAGAAGCTGTTGCTATTGGAATGGTGCTCGCTACTTATCTTTCGGTAAAAGAATTGGGATTCCCGCAAGCTGAATGCGACCATATCAAAGCTGTTTTAGCTGAATACTTCCCCAAACAATCTTTTTCTAATGAAGAAATTACCGATATTTGTCAGCTGATGCGTTTTGATAAGAAAAACGTAGGGGGCAATGTTTATTTTGTGCTTTTAGAAGCCATTGGCAAACCAAAAATTGACTGTATTGTTCCTTTTGAAGAGATTTATAAGGCTTTTGAATATTACCTCAGTTAATAACCATAACCAATAACTATATGAAGCAATTTTTAATCTTCTTATTATTTTGTTCTCTATGGGTAGGACGAGTGTCAGCGCAAAGTTATTGGCGCAAAACCAATTTCACTACCCAACGTAGCAATCATTCCACTGACCCTTCTTTTCAGTATTTTACCTTAGATAAGGCGGCTTTTGCGCGTGCGTTGCAAGCAAGTGAAACAAGCCGAAGTGCTGCTATCATTGCCATTCCTAATGCCGAGGGAAAACTCATCAACTATTATATTACCCCTACTCAAGTGCTCTCGGAAGCAGTAGCACGCAAATTTCCTTCTATTAAAACCTTTGTGGGCAAGGGGGTAGACGATGATACTCAACACATCCGCTTTACGTGGAGTGATTATGGATTGGATGCAATTATGCAACAAAATTTGTATTATAGTTTTGTAGAAGCTGAAGATCAAGAAGGAGTTCATTATAGAGTTTATAAATATGAAAATAGCGAAAAACCTTTGGTAGACTGCAAAACTTTAGATGTACCAGCACTTGTAGCAGAAACCCAAGCACTACAACGCGCCACTTTTTCAAGCACTAATGTGCATCGCACTTTTAGAATTGCCGTGGCTTGTACCTATTCGTTTACTACGTATTTTGGAGGAAAAACACCTGCTTTTACACAGGTTGTCAATATCTTAAACAAAGTGAATGAAGTATATGGGCAACAGCTTTCTATAGACTTTCAGTTGGTTTCAGACGACAGCATCGTTTTCGACAATGAAAATACAGACCCTTTTGCGGGGATCAACTACAGTAATTGGAATAATTATATCAACACTTCTACTACTCTACAACAAGTACTTGACAATAAGATAGGCAATGCTAACTATGACATAGGACACTTATTCCACAATGGCAATAATGGAGGTAACGCAGGATGCATAGGTTGTGTGTGTGAAAGTGATGAAAAAGGGCGAGGTTTTTCGTCTTATCCTTTTGGAAGAAGAGGAATCCTTAACAGTGCTTTTGCTATAGATGTAGTCGCTCACGAGATAGGACATCAAATGGGAGCACGACATACTTTTTCATACCGCAGAGAGTTTGGCTCTGGCTCACAAATGGAACCAGGAAGCGGCACTACCATAATGAGTTATGCAGGTGTTAGCCGCGATTACGACGTGCAACAACACGCCGACCCTTATTTGCACCACCGTACAGTGTACGATATTACCGAGAACCTGCAAAGCAAATCGTGTGCTACGGAAAATCCTACAGGCAACACACCTCCTGAAATACCCGACCTAAAAAGCTATACCATTCCGTACGGCACTGCCTATCTGTTAGAAGGTTCTGCCACCGATGTTGATGGTGATGACTTGCTATACACTTGGGAACAAGCCGATAATTATACTACTTCTAACAGCTACTATTTTTCACCTACGATACGTTTTGGAGCTACAGCCCGCTCTATGAAACCCTCTACACAATCGTATCGCTATATACCTCGCTTAGAGCGCATTGTAGCAGGCACGCTCACCCAGCAGAACCCCAGAAAAGGCGATGCTTGGGAAACGGTACTCAACATTGGGCGCACCCTCCATTGGACGTTTATGGTGATCGACCGTCCTTTGGCAAGTAATCAAACGGGAAATACTGTTTATAAAACCATTGAGGTAGTAGTAAGTGCCGATGCAGGTCCTTTTAAAGTAACTTCTCACAACCAAAATAGCACTTGGGTAGTAGGACAGAAGGTGAAAATCGAATGGGATGTTGCCAATACTAATAAAGCTCCCGTATCAGTAAATAAAGTGAAAATACTTTTTTCTACTGATAACGGAGCTACTTTTCCACATACTTTGGCTACTGGCTTAGCTAATAATGGCAAAGCTGAAGTAACAATACCCGCAAGTCTAAAAACTACTCAAGGACGCTTTATGATCAAAGCTGAAGAGAATATCTTTTTAGCCGTAAATGCAGGGACTATTACTATAAAAGAAGATGAAGATACCGATGGTGATGGTATAATGTCCAGCGTCGATAACTGTCCATTTGTAGCGAATCCCGACCAAAAAGATAGCGATGGTGACGGTATAGGTGATGCTTGTGACGATGATATAGATGGCGATGGCATTCTCAACGCTTTCGACAATTGCCCTACCGCATCCAACACTACCCAAAAGGACAGCGACAACGATGGTATAGGCGATGTTTGTGACAACGATATCGATGGTGATGGCATTCCTAACGCTCAAGACAACTGTCCGCTGATTTACAACCCCGATCAAGCTGACCTCGACAGTGATGGGATAGGCGACAGCTGCGATGATGATATTGATGGAGATGGTATTCCAAATAAAGAAGACCCTCAAGTGGATTACGTACTCATTTCCAATGCCTTTACTCCTAATGGTGACGGTATCAACGATACTTATACGATTGCTCACGCCGAAAAATATCCGCGTAACACCCTTTATGTGTATAACAATTTAGGTCAGTTAGTATATGAAGCAAGAGGCTACAAGAACCAGTGGGACGGCAAAATGTCTAATGGAACATTGGTAGCTCGAGGCTCGTATATAGCGATATTTAGCATCGATGGCTCTGACGAAAAACAAACTAAATACTGGATTTACATCAATTATTAAAAGAAGATAAACTATGAAAAAGATATTTTTAAGTGCCCTATTACTCGCTGGGGTAGCTCAAGCACAAACTATCGACCCCTCTTATATATTCTACTATCAGCACCAAAACTTGGTAAACCCAGCAGCTGTAGGCTTAGAGAGAGGGCACACCATCTCGGTGGATATACGCAACCAATGGCGCGGAATGACCGAAGCGCCTCAAACGCAAACTTTCTTCACCACTCACCGCCTTTCCGATCGCGTAGGGGTGGGACTTTCGCTTGCTAATAACAAAGTTTTTATACAGAAACAAGCCGGTATCTATGCCGATTTTTCCTACTCAATCCCTATTACTTACAACTCTAATTTGATAGGAGGTATAAAGTTTGGGGGAGATTTTTTTAATGTAGATGGCAGTGATTTGCGCACCTACAACAATTTGTATAATATGTATTACCCTAATGGAAATCGTAAGCACCCCACTTACTACAACGACCCTTATTTGCAAAGTATTTCAGGGAAGTTTCAAACCAACTTTGGTGCGGGACTCTACTACGACCATCCTGATTTCTATATAGGTATGGCAATTCCTAATATGCTGGCTTCTGACAAAGTGCGTATGGATAACGAAGTAATGACTTCTATTGCCGATAATATGTTCTTCTATTCTATGGTGGGTTACTATTGGCGTGCAACTACCGATTTCACTGTAAAACCACGTTTCCAAACGCGATTTGGCAAAGGTGAAAAACCTTCTATCGACCTTACTGTGGCAGGCAATTTTGCTAATCGCGCCGAATTAGGTGTCACTTATCGCACTGATAAAGCTGTAAATGCTTATGTATTCTTTGAAATCCCTGATTACTATGTAGCAATAGGTTATGGGTTTGAAAGTTACTTCCAAACCCATCTCAACTTGCAATCGCGTAACTCTCACGAGTTTTTAGTACAATTCAAATGGTAGTGTGAGCCACACAGGCGATTATTTTACTGTATATTGAAGTGTAGTGTATTGGGCAACGCGGAAAGCACCAAGAGGGTTTTCGCGTTTATTAGTAGTATTCACAATGTTACCTATAGGGCGGGTAGGGATAGTAAATGGATTTTGTCCTCTAGATATTTGAACAATCATTTGGGCAAACTCTTTGTATTGAGGATGAATGCGATAAAGGATAACATTCACCACATCGCCCTTCTTGAGTTTTTCGTCATTATCAACCCCTGCCATTATAAAGAAGAATTTATTATTAGCTATGTAATTATCGTCCAAGGTGCCATAAACAGTTTTAGAAATATTACTCTGCGACAACTTTAGTAGATAAGCATTAGCAACCCCATCATTGATACCATCAAAATAGAAACGCACCTCTTTGCGATCTTTTAAAAAGCCTCCGTTTTCTTTCTGTACAATTCTATCAGAAGGTACTACGGGGGCTTCGAGCATTTTATCTTTGGCGGTATAAGTTTGTCCGTCGAGCTCTACAATCAATTCATAATCTTTTCCTAACTCAGGGGTAATACCCGCAGGGAACACATAACGGCTGCCACCTTTTAATTCATTTAGATTATCAGATGTGATAGTAGTGGTACCATCCCAAAGGGTAAGACTATAAGTTTGGGTACCTGAAACTATCTTCACCACTGCATTATTTACCGCAGGTGAATGTGTTTCGCCAAAATAGGCTTCAGTATAGCTGATATCGACTATTGGGTAGGCTTTGGCTTCTCCTTTTTTCCAGTCGAGCGCTGCATCAATCACTAATTTCTTAGGAGCAGTATCCAAATTCAAATCGATAACTTCTTCGCAAGAAGTCAAAGCAAAGGCACTGAGGAGTATGATATAAAGGTTTTTCATTTTATTCTACTATTTATAGGATTAGAAACTAAAGTTATAAGTTACACTAGGTATGATACCAAAGATAGAGAGTTTCACAGCTTCATTGCGATGTGTATCTTCGTTTTCACGGAATGAAACACTCACAGCATTTTTGCGGTTATACACATTGTACACGCCAAATACCCATTCACTTTTCCAACGCTTGTTAGCACGCTGAGGAGTATAAGTAGCTGATAAGTCTAAACGGTGATAGGTAGGCAGGCGGTATTCATTGCGTTTGCTATAATCGGGGACAGTTTGTCCTAAGTAGGAATAACGCCCTACAGGGTAGTTTGCAGGCAATCCCGATTGCAAGTTGAATATAGCACCAAACGTCCATTTAGGCGAAAGCTCGTAAGTAGCTGTAATCGAGAGGTCGTGAGGCTTATCGTAAGGGGCATTATACCAATCGCCGTAGTTGATACCTATTTCTTCAGGGGTACGACCTTTGGTTTGCATTTCCGATTTTGAGAGTGTATAGGCAATCCAACCGGTAAGTCTGCCTACATTTTTACGCAAGAGCACTTCCAAGCCATAAGCTCTGTTTTCTCCTGAGAGCAACACACGCTCAATAGCTTCATTAGCAATTAGATTCGCCCCATTGATATAATCCAAACGATTTTGCACCTTTTTGTGGTAAGTTTCAACCTCTATGCTGTATTTATCGTCAAAAACATTAGAAGCATAACCTAATGCCACTTGGTCGGCGATTTGAGGTTTGATAAACTCATCGCTAGGCGTCCAAACATTCAAAGGCGAAGGAGATGCTGTGTTAGAAATGAGATGTACATACTGGGCAGTGCGCGCATAGCTCGCTTTTACTGATTTAGTATCGCTAAAAGCATAACTCATTGTAAAACGCGGTTCGAAATTAGAGTACAAATCGATAATTCGGTTACTGCCGTAGTATTTAGTACCTATAGCAGTACCTTGGTAATACACTTGTCGGTTAGCATTGTAGCCCACGGGATTGTCATTAGGATAAATATTCACAGTGCGTTTTCCTAAACTGTAGAAATTGCTAAAGCGCAAGCCGTAAGATACCGTAAGAGCTTCAGCTAATTTTTGTTCTACATCGGCATAGAAGCCCATTTCGGCGGCATAGCGATGTTCGAGTATGCGTTCTTTGATAGTAGAGGCTGAAGTTTTAGGCACAATTTTCCCTGGTTTGAACACGTAGTACAAACCTTGTAATCCGTAAGTAAGTTTGAATTTTTCGGAAATATAGTTTTTGAAGTCGTATTTGAGGTTAAAATTCTCAATTCCCGACGTCCATTTCATATCAATAAAACTAAAATCAAACTTATAGTCGTAGTTGCTGTAGATAGCCGAGAGATTAGAGAAGAGTTTATCAGTAAACAAGTGATTCCAACGCAAATTCACTAAGGCATTGCCATAAGTATTGGTGAGGTTCTCACTAAGTATAAAACTATCACGCCCAAAATACCCTGAAAGATAAAGCGCATTGTTTTCGTTGAGTTGGTAAGAAAGTTTAGTGTTGAGATCGTAGAAATAAGCTGAATTTTTATTGTCGCTCAGTTTGAGGAATAGATGAGCGTAAGAAGCACGCCCTCCCACTAAAAACGAGGCTTTATCTTTCACGATAGGACCTTCGGCAAGCAAGCGTGAGGAGAGCGCCCCTATACCGCCAGTTGCTGAAAACTTGTTCTTATTACCTTCTTTTTGATAGATATCCAAAACTGAAGCGATACGTCCACCGTAGCGTGCAGGAATTCCGCCTTTGTAGAGCTTCATATCGCGCACGGCATCAGCATTGAAGACACTGAGGAATCCAAAAAGGTGAGATGCATTAAAAATTGTAGCTTCGTCGAGGAGTACCAAGTTCTGGTCGGCAGCGCCACCACGCACGTTAAATCCAGAGGACGCCTCACCCGCATTGCTCACCCCAGGCATTTGCATTAAGGTTTTGATAATATCCACCTCACCCACCAATACAGGAAGTTTCTTGACGGTAGTAATAGGAATTGTAGCAACGCTCATTTCGGGTTTGCGTACAGCCGCTTTAGGAGCAGAATGAGCATTGAGTTCCACACCTTTAAGCTCTATAGCCTCAGGTTTTAATTTGTAGTCCTTACGGATATTTTTGTTGAGCTCTATAGTTTCTTGGTGGGAGCCAAAACCTATATAGTCAATCACAATAGTATATTTACCTTCGGGTAAAGTAATAGAATAGAAGCCATATTCATTCGTAGAAGTACCCGTATGGAGTTCTTTGACAATGAAGTTTACCCCTAATAATTTTTCACCATTAGAAGCATCGGAAATAGAACCGCTAAGGGTGTACTTGTGTTGTGCAAATACAGCAGTTGTAGCTACTAAAAAAAGTAGTAGAAAGCACTTTTTCATAAGATATTTTTATTTTCCTAGGGGCAAAGATACGAATAATTTATCCATTAGCCAATTATAAAGAAAGTATAGTTATACAAAAACTCCCTGATGAATTAGATTCTATCAGGGAGTTTTGCATTAATTATTTGAG
>NZ_CALGWU010000041.1 GCF_937936315.1 uncultured Capnocytophaga sp.
GAGCTTCGTATCCCTATTTATAAGGAATACATCACCGAACGCGAACGCAAATATGGTGGTGCTGAGTACACTAGTCACATCTTTCCTCCTAATTACGACCCTTCTAAAGAAACCATTACCGAAGTACAAATCACAGGTAAAAAAGCCTCTATCTTTACCGATAGAGAGTATGCAAGAATGAATTACAAGCGCGAATACAAGTACAAACTCATAGAAAATCGCTGGCTATTAGATACTATCAAAGAACAGTATTTGCCTGAAAACAGAGACCCTGAAAAATGGAAGAGTGTGATTATATAAAATAAAGAATATTTAAAAAATACAGTTTTGCTCTTGTGAATTACGATTTACTTGTCTCTCCATTGATAGCCGTTTTAGCTTGGATATTTATTCTATTTTGGTTATCAAATAAAAAAACAAGAAAAAATGAAAAGACAACAGCTTTTAGCCCAAATAAAAGAACAGTTCCCTATCCCATCATTTAAAGAGTTGCTGCTAACTTTAGAAGCTCTAAACTACGACCCTTCTTGGTGCTATTTCAAGACAGATACTTTTGAGAGCGGCAGTCTGGCCGTGAGCAACACTTGTTTTCTGCAACGAGAAAACCAATGGGTCGTATGCCTTGCCGATTGGCATAGTTTCTCTGATGAACAATCTTTTGATAATGAACAAGAAGCCTGCGAAAATTTTGTATATAAATATTTTCTCCTTAGTAACGAGGAAATTAATTGGTTAAAACAATGAACATATCACATTATAACACCAAGTTTGGCACTTTTGCTTTCTCTCAAAAAGTGGGAGACGAGTATTTTTGGGAGGCTTCATACCTCTGGAAAAGTGATTTCTACAAAGAAACTTTACAGCTACCTTTTTCTGTGTTTAGCAAAAGTGAAACCATCACCCCTGATACTATTGCTTTTATTGAACAGATTCTTATCAGCGCAGATAAGTTGGTAGCCAAAGCACTTTCTTATTTTCAAGAACAACTGCTGATATGCTCAGAAGGCTTTCATCTTTCAGAAGAAGAAAAACAATTGCTAAGCGTTCCCTTGCAGGAAGTTCCTTTTGAAAGTCCTCAGTTCCTGTTCTATGACAACAAAGAGTGGATATTGCATTTCGCTGGAGGTAGTTTCAGCTTTTGCGAACCTTATGGCGTTTCTTTTCATTTTAAAGATGAAGAACCTATCCTAATAGAAAACTTAGAAGACGCTGAAGAAATATAATTAACTTAGATTATTTAATAAATAAAAAAGTATGAACAGAATTACAGAAACAGAGCAAAAACATTCCTTTGAACTTCCTGCTTTTTACAAGGAAATCCTCAGCAGTTTTGATTTATATTGCCTTTATCAGTACAAAGGTAAAGATTTGG
This sequence comes from uncultured Capnocytophaga sp., assembly GCF_937936315.1. Taxonomy (GTDB): domain Bacteria; phylum Bacteroidota; class Bacteroidia; order Flavobacteriales; family Flavobacteriaceae; genus Capnocytophaga. Next base: position 1,373 of record NZ_CALGWU010000041.1, read on the forward strand.
ATATTAAAAATCGTAACCTCCTTTTTGAAAAGCTGAGCAGAGACTATCAAGCGTGGCAATTACTACAATATCTTGATAAACCTAATACTGAAAACACTTTTGTTTTTGGTAGTCTAGGTGATGACTCCAGACTATACTTCAACCTCTCCGATGGGTCAGTTTGGGACTATTGGCTTGACGATAAATCTACTCACAAAATAGCTAATAGCTTTGATGAATTACTTTCAGAAGCTACTTTGGAAGAAAAAGAATAAACCTAACTTGCTAATTATACTATGAAATATTTTAAAACCGAATGCAAGAACCTTTTCCTATCACCCAAACGACTGTTTTACGTTTTGGTGTTCCCTTTGGTTATCTTTGGGTTCTTTGCGGCTATTTTCTACAAAGGCGTGCCTCGCGACCTGCCTATGGCGTATATCAATTACGACCAAAGTCAGCTGTCCGAAAACCTCTTGCGTATGCTCGATGCTACCCCAAACATCGACCTGAAAATCAAACTCACCGATGAAAAAGAAGCCCAACGACTTATCCAGCAACAGCAGATTATGGGTTTTATCGTTATCCCTGCCGACTTTCAGCAAAAACTCTTCAAAGGTGAAAACCAATCGGTGATTTGCTATACCAATAGTCAGTTTATGCTGGGGGCAAGTCTTATCCAAAAGGATTTTCAAACTACTGTAGGAATGTTCTCTGCCGGACTGGTAATGAAGAAGAAAATGCAAAAAGGGCAACAGACAGAGAAGGTACGCGCTGAGGCTCAAACCGTAAAGGTAGACGACCACGGATTGTTTAACCCTTATGCTAACTATGCCTATTACCTCCTCACAGCACTCTTGCCGATGATGCTCCAAATGATTGTGATGATGGTAACGGTGTATGTATTAGGAATAGAATTCCGTTACCGTCGGGGGAAACAATGGCTCAAAAAGGCTGGTGGCAGTCCGCTAAAAGCCTTAATTGGCAAACTTCTGCCTTATACCTTAACGCTCCTCTTTGTCGCGTGGTGGATGAACTATCTCCTCTTTGGGCTTATAGGTGCTCCCCTCCATATCCCGATGTTCAACGTAGTGCTCATCACCTTTGCCTTAGTCATCATTTATCAAATTATCGGGATTACACTGGTCTCTCTCCTACCTAATTTCAGGTCGGCACTCACCATCGGCAGTGGTTTCACAGCGATTGCCTTCTCATTTGCCGCTTATACTTTTCCGATGGAAGGATTGCCAAAGAGTATGCAGTATTTAGCGCAAATTTTCCCCTATGCTCATTTTATGAAATACTACGTAAATCGTGCGATCAAAGGAATCCCTGTGGAAATGACGTGGCAACCGCTTTTAGCCTTATTGCTCTTCGGCTTATTGCTGATAGTTGCCTACCCTATATTTGTAAAGAAAATAAAATCAGGAGGATATGAAACAATTTAGAAGTTATATATATCAAAGTTCAGCCGACTTCACCCGTGCAATGCTCTGGGAAGCCAAATACATATTCCGCGACAAAGCGGTGTTCTTTTCGTTTGTTATCGTAGCGGTAGTAGTCTCTTTCTTGTATACCTACCTCTATTCTGAAGAAACGCTACAAAAGCTCCCTATTGGAGTAGTTGATGAAGATAATACAGCGCAAAGTCGCCAGCTATTGCGTATGATAGATGCCAATAGTGGCGTAGCTATCTACAGCAGCTATCTCAACCTCAGCGAAGCAGAAAAGGCTTTCCAGCGCGAGCAAATACGCGGTATCGTAACCATCCCTAATGGTTTTGCACGCGACCTACAACGCGGGGAACAACCCTCTATATCCGTCTACGCCGATGCTTCCTATATGCTCTATTACAAGCAAGTGCTTACTGCTGCCAAACTCTCGGCAGCCTATCTCAATGCAGGTGTGGAGATGAAGCGCTCGTCGGCACAAGGTAAACTCCCTACCCAAGCACGTGAGGAAGCTATGCCTGTAAGCGCTAAAGTAGTGAGTTTATACAACCCTTCGTCGGGTTATGCTACTTTCCTAATCCCCATAGTATTGGTGATTATCTTCCAAACCACCATTCTCACAGCTGTGGGTATTTTAGGAGGTACAATGCGCGAAGGTAACAAACTACGCAAAATATACCCCAATTCACATAGCTTTTGGGGAGCAGTACCTATTGTAATGGGTAAAGCTACTACCTATTTAGGATTTTCAACCGTAATTTTGCTCATTATCTTAGGAATTATAATGCCATTGTTTGGTATTCCAGTACGCAGTTCAATGCTCAGTACTTTGGTATTTATGATACCTTTTATCCTTTCGATAGTGTTTATGGGGCTTTGCTTGCTCAACTTTCTACGCCGACGTGAAGATGCGATTATGCTCATTATGTACACCTCGCTGCCAGCAGTAATGCTCACTGGCTTTTCTTGGCCTACTGAAGCAATGCCCGATTGGCTAAATATCTTTTCGTATATCGTGCCTACTACCTTAGGGGCAAAAGGATTTATTTCTATCACCCAAATGGGGTCTCATCTCACTACCATTATGCCTTATTGGCTGGGAATGTGGGGACTCTGTTTAGTGTATTTAGTATTAGCTACTTTCACCTTAAAAAGAGTTTTGAATAAGTAAGAGATAAAAGAAAAAGCTGTCTGAACATTGTGTTCAGGCAGCTTTTTTTAATATTTTCTGTTTATTATTTCCAAAAGGAGAAAGCCATTAGTGATATAAAAATAATACATAATATATTCAGTACAAAACCAGCCTTCACCATATCCTTCTGAAGCACTTTACCGGTACCATAAGCAATGGCATTAGGCGGAGTTGCAACGGGCAACATAAAGGCACAAGATGCTCCTAAACCTATGATGAGTGAAAGCCCTAACGGATCAAGTCCCATATTTTCGGCTACCGAAATGAAGATAGGCACCAATAGTGCTGCACTGGCGGTATTGCTAGTGAACTCGGTGAGGAAGATGATAAAAGTAGCCACCACAACTCCAATGATAAAGTAACTACTATCAGAAATGAGGAACTGCACCGAATCTACCAATGCCTTGCTCGCTCCCGATTGAGTGAGGATTACACTTAATGAAAGTCCGCCTCCAAAGAGCATTAGCACGCCCCAATCGGTGTTTTCTTGTATTTGTTTCCATTCGGCAACGCCAAACAAACACACAAACACGGCGGCAATCATTGCTACCACAGCATCAAAATCTTTTATTTTTTCGATATGCAAGAAAGAAGTAATCACCTCATTGATTACGTCGCCAAATATCCAGCAAAGAGCTGTAATTAAAAAGATGAGAATAGTGAGATATTGTTTAGTGTTCAGTTTTTCAGTCATTGTTTCACTCTCTATCTTGATGTTCAGTTTAGGGCGAAATACCACAAACATAGCTCCAATCATCAAAGGGAACAAGCCTAAAACTGTAGGCATACCATAGCGCAACCATTGGGCGAAAGTGATGTTCAATTGAGAAGCTACAATCGCATTAGGAGGGCTACCCACCAAAGTACCCATCCCCCCTATACTCGCACTATAAGCCACCCCTAATATCACAAAGGCATAAGTGCCTTTATTGCTCTCATAGTCGATATTTTTGAGCAAGCCAATAGCCAAAGGGATAATCATCGCTGCTGTAGCTGTATTGCTGATACCCATAGAGAGCACAGCTGTAACTAAAAACAGCAAGAATACCGCTAATAGGAAATTACCTCTCGCCAAAGAAATCACCTTATGGGCAATATATTGGTCGAGTTTTTGGACGCTTAAGGCAGTAGCAATGGCAAAACCACCAAAAAACAAGAAGATTGTAGGGTTTGCAAAAGCCTGTAGTGCACTTTTAGTACTCTCTAAGCCTAAAAGTATTGCCAATACAGGCACTAACAGTGCTGTAACAGTGATATGTAAGGCTTCAGTAAGCCATAAAATGGCTACAAAGGCAAGTAGTGCCAAGCCTTTTTTAGTAGGTTCTTCATAAGGAAGAAACCAATAAAGCAAGAGTGCGATCACCAATGCGATGGCTATAACAACAGAACTTTTGATGTTTTTGGTTAGCATATCAATTAGGTTTTAGTTATTTACAGAGGTATTAGGGTTTTAGTTTTATCGCATATTCCTCTTCCGAGACAATCACAATTCCCTTTTGTAACAAGAGATTGTTTGGCAAACTTATCTGTTCACCTTCTTCGGTTTTCAAAAGGGTATAAAAAGACTTGATATCTATTATTTTAGCCTCAATAGGATAATCTTTATCTAAAATCTTGATAGTATCACCTATTCTAAAAGGAGAAGAGAAAAACACAATAATACCTGCTGTAATATTGCTGAGTATAGACCACTGAGCGAAGAATGCTACCCCTATTACCGTAAGAATTGAAGTAACGAACAAGAAGAGTTGTTCGGTTTTTATTCCCCAAATAGAGACAATAGTAAGGATAGCCAATGCATAGATAAAATAATCTATATACTTTTTAACCAAACGTGTACGGCTCACGCCTAAACCTGCTCTTTTGCCAAACTTTTCGATAATAGAGTTCACCAAATAGCGCAAGGCAGTGAAAACCACCAATGCAATGGCAGTAGCGATGATTTGGTATATGTAATTTTGTATATAGGTCATTTCTATTTCGCTATATTCACAGCGCGGGTTTCACGGATTACCGTTACTTTCACTTGACCTGGGTAGGTCATATCGGTTTGGATTTTTTGTGATAAGTTGAATGATAGTTCTGCGGCTTTATCGTCGGTTACTTTTTCGCTTTCTACGATTACGCGCAACTCACGACCTGCTTGAATAGCATAGGCTTTTTTCACACCTTGGAAAGTGAAGGCTGCATCTTCGAGGTCTTTGAGGCGTTGGATGTACGAATCGAGTACTTGGCGACGTGCTCCTGGACGTGCTCCACTAATCGCATCGCATACTTGTACGATAGGTGAAAGGAGAGAAGTCATTTCAATTTCATCGTGGTGCGCCCCAATAGCGTTGCACACTTCGGGTTTTTCACCATATTTCTCTGCCCATTCCATACCGAGGAGTGCGTGAGGAGTTTCGGTTTCCACTTGTGGCACTTTACCTATGTCGTGCAAGAGTCCGGCGCGTTTAGCGAGTTTAGGGTTCAAGCCTAATTCGGCTGCCATTACCCCGCAGAGTTTGGCTACCTCACGTGAGTGTTGCAAGAGGTTTTGACCATAAGAAGAACGGTATTTCATACGACCCACACATTTCACCAATTCGGGGTGTAATCCGTGGATACCGAGGTCGATTACGGTGCGTTTACCTATTTCAACGATTTCTTCTTCTATTTGTTTGGTAGTTTTTTCAACCACTTCCTCAATACGTGCAGGGTGGATACGCCCATCGGTTACGAGTTTGTGCAATGACAAACGAGCAATTTCGCGGCGTACAGAATCGAAGCAAGAGAGGATAATAGCTTCGGGGGTATCATCTACAATGATTTCGACCCCTGTAGCTGCTTCGAGGGCACGGATGTTGCGACCTTCACGACCGATGATGCGACCTTTGACTTCATCGGATTCGAGATTGAATACTGATACACAGTTATCTACAGCTTCTTCAGTACCTATACGTTGAATGGTGTTGATGATGATTTTTCGAGCTTCTTGATGAGCGGTGAGTTTAGCTTCTTCGATTGAATTTTGGATATAAGCCATTGCATTAGCTTGAGCCTCACTGCGAAGAGAGTCGGTAAGTTGTTTTTTAGCTTCTTCTGCGGAGAGTCCAGAGATGACTTCGAGTTGTTGTACTTGGCTTTTGTGTAGGCGGTCTATTTCTTCTTGTTTTTTGTCGAGGGTTTGAAGGCGGAAGTCTGCTTCTTCAGTTTTCTTTTCCAATTCATCTTTCAATCGTTTATTTTGAGCTAACTCATTGGATACTTGAGATTCTTTATCACGGATACGTTTTTCAGCCTCTGCCATTTTTTTATCTTTGGCAGCGATAGTTTTTTCGTGTTCGGCTTTTAGTTCGAGGAATTTTTCTTTAGCTTGGAAAATTTTGTCTTTTTTAATATTTTCACCTTCAACTTTAGCATTTTTCAGAAGAGACTCGGCTTCATTTTGAGCGTTGAGGATGATTTTAGAAGCGTTTTTCTTTTCCAGCACTTTGGCGATAGCGAACCCTATGAAAAGGGCGATAATAAAAATTGCAATACTTATAATAACTGTACTATCCATCTTGTTGATTTAAAAAAATAAAATATTGATATAAAAAAATGCCTATATTGATTAATAGGTTTCACGTAAAACTCTGAAAAACAGGTTTAGGGATACTCAGCAGATCAAGTATCCGGCAAGAGAAGGCCGGCGCGCTTTAGCTACTGTAACTCACCCTTTTGTGAAATGTTAATGTTGAGTTTACCGAAAGGACAATCAATATAGGCAGTAAGTTTTTCTATGTGAAAAGAACGTGTTGTTACCCTATTTGGTTTAGGGAGTTGTATACCTTTTGCAAGGTTTTTTTGAGTGTTTCATCGCTATGGATTTCGTTGAGGCGGGATTGTTCAATTTGTCTTGCCAGAGTGATGGCACACATAGCTAATCCATCTTGTTTATCACGCAATTGATAAACAGATTCAAATTCTTGAATCATCTCATTTATTCTTTTAGCGGCTTTTCTAAACCCTTCTTCTTGAGCGGGTACAATGGTAAGGGGGTATAGCCTATCGGCTACTGAAAGTTTAATTTTCAATTCGTCCTGTTCCATTGCTATTGTTTTGTGAGCTGAACAATACAGGCATCGATTTCGCGAATGAGTGTATTGATTTTCAGTTTAGTTTCTCTCTTGTGTTCTTTACTGCCTAATATACGGTTGGCGATGGAGAGAGCTTCATTTTTTTCTTTTAGTGTAGTGATAGTGCTTTGAAGAGCTATTTTCTCACTACGAAGTTCTTCAATGGTTTGCTTTAGTTTGCCATTTTCTTCCCTAAGGTTTTTGAATTGGTTTTGTAGGGCAATAGCTTTTTCATCTAATAGGGCTACCAATTGTTTTAAATCACTCATCCAATAGCGAACTTTGTATATTTGGGGCAAAAATACAATATGTTTTTATAAAAAGCAATTTTTTAGTAAATAAATATTTTTTGAACAGGTAAGAGGTAAGAGGTAAGAGGCAAGACGACAAAGGCTGTCCTAAAAAATAGGACAGCCTTTTAATTTTGATTTTCAAGAAATTACCAACCTGGGTTTTGTTGCCAATTGGCTTTTCCTTGTTCGTAGCGGATATCACTAGGAGGGATAGGCCAAGTCATTTTATAATTTCCAGCGGGGATATTGAGTTGATAATATTGATCGGCGGGGTCAGACACTATTGCATTTACATTTTGAGGAGTACCACGCACCACGCCTAATCCCCAACGCTTGATATCGGCCATACGGAATCCTTCGAAGGCGAGTTCACGGTTGCGTTCGTTTTGTATTTCTGTCCATAGATCGGTATAGGTTATGCTACTAATACCTCGAGCGGCGCGTAGTCTATCTAAATAGATTTTAGCATTAGTTTGATCACCTTTTTTATAAGCAGCTTCAGCGGCTATGAGGTATATTTCGGCGATGCGGAATACCTTAGGGCGGTGGAGGTAGGTAGCGTCATCTCTGCTACTATTTTTTAATTCATCATTATCAGGATACTTAGAAACTAGGTAGATATCGTTGTATTTTGTGCTAGAATAGTTGGCAAACAATTTTTTGATATAGATATTTTTTCTAAAATCAGAATCGTCGAATAAATCTACGAATGATTGAGTAGGGATTAATTTAGGATAATAGTAGAGTACTTTTTGTGTATAGTAACTTTTTTCTTCTCCTAAATATACGTCCATACCATTAGGTAATTCGGCTGTATTTCCTCTATCGTATCGTGCATATAGGCGTGTTATGGTTTCGGCGCTATCATCTTTTTCCCATACATTTTGCAAGGTAGAGGAGGCGGTAGTTAGAGGGTAAGTATTAGCTGAAATCAGTTGATTTGCAGCTTGATAAGCCCCATTCCAATCTTCTTTATAGAGTAAGACACGGGCTTTAAGAGCAGCTACAGCATCTTTAGAAAAGGTAGCTTTACCAGCGCTACCTGTTACATTAGCTAAGAGTTGTTCAGCGCGAGCTATATCGGCTAAGATAAACTCATAGGTTTCTTTTACAGAGCTTCTGTTAGGGAAGTCATTGATAGTAGGCTTGTCGAGCAAAGGCAATCCATACGCTGAATTTTCGTCGTAAGCGGGGCAGTAGTGTGTTACTAAGTAGGTGTAATAGAAAGCACGAGCCAAGTAGAGTTCTCCCATATTTTGGTTGATTTGAGTAGTAGAAGTTGCGGCTCCTTGTGCTGATATAGGGATGGTAGGGATACCTTCTAATCCTATATTGATATTTTGAATGGCATTGAAATAATTTTGCCAAATTGCAGCTATTACACTATTAGACGAGGTTAGTAAAGTCCAATTGTGTATTTCAGTAAGGAGGTCGGAGTTAGATGAGCGTCGTGCTAAGTTTGCGAAATCGGCTTGAGCATCGGTAGCATACATTGCTCTTCCGTATATATTGTTACGGAGAGAAGCATACATTCCATTTACCCAGAATTGTGCGTCTTGTAGACTTTTAAAAGAGTTTTTCTGACTGAGCTCTTTATAAGGTTCTTGATCAAGACTGAAGCAAGCGTTCAACAAGAATGGGATCGTGATTAAAACGAGTATTTTATAAAAATTTTTCATTGTTATATATTTTTAAAAGTTAAGATCTATACCCAGTGTGAATTGTCGAGAAGGGGGATAACCTCCTAAAGAGATTGCGCCTGATGATTCTGGGTCAGCACCTTCATATTTAGTGAGTGTAAAGATATTGCGAGCGGTAGTATAAATGCGTATACCTTCAAAGAATTTAATTTGGTCAATTATTTCTTTAGGCAATCGATAGCTAAGGCTGATGCTTTTCATGCGCATATACGAAGCATCTTGTATAAGTCGTGAATCCAAGCTATATATAAAAGTATCTGAATTTACTTTAGGGTGGCGGGTATCATCACCAGCTTGTTTCCAGTAGTCAAATACTTTTCTACTCATATTGTAGACTCCGAATCTACCAGGGTTTTCTACATATCTCATATCGTTATTTACTATGTATCTACCTAATGAGAAAGAGAAAGCCATATCTAAGCTAAAGTTTTTATAACTAACATTCCATCCAAAACCTCCATTTACAGGAGCTTGCATTTTTTTGCCTGTAGTTTGTATTAATTTACTATCGTCATAAGAGGTGGTTACGTTATTATCATCGGTTACTTGTTCCATACGGTCTGTACCTGGCACATAGTATTCGGTAAGACCTGTTGTAGGGTTTACTCCTTTGCGAATAACAGCTGCCCATTCTAATGGTCTACCTAATTTATAACCTACTCCTGAGCTAGTTCCTACATCAGATATTTTATTACCAAAAAGGGCAGTTACTTCTTGTTTGTTATAGTTTACGTTGAAATAAGGACGGATAGAGAGGTCGTTATTTTCACTTCTATACACTACTGATGAGAAAGTAAAATCGATTCCACGGTTGCGCATACCACCTGCGTTGTCATAGAACTGATTTTGTCCAGAAGTGGTATTGAGCTCTCGGCTAGAAAGCATATCATAGGTTTCGCGATCGTAGTATTCTATATTAAAGGAAGTTCCTCGATCAATCACAATATTGAGGCCTACAGTAGTTTTACGTTGTTCTTCCCAGTGCAAATTAGGATTACCTAGGCGATAAATGGAATATGCCATATTTTGTTGGTAATAGCTATCGCCTTGAATAGTAGTAAGGTGATTGTAACTACCCCCTCCTGCATTACCTGATAGACCTGTACTAAAGCGTAAATTTAAATCAGTAAGCCATTTTACATTTTTCAAGAAGTTCTCTTGTTTGAGTTTCCACATAGCTCCTACAGCCCAGAAATTACCATAATGATTATTTTTACCAAAAGCTGATGAGCCATCACGGCGTACTGAAAGATCTAGAAAGTACTTACTACCATAAGAATATTCCAATCGACCAAAATAGGAATTAAAAGTAGTAGTAGACTTATCATCTTCTACTGTTTTGTTTTTATTACCATGTGAAAGAGTAGAAAGTCCATCGGAGGGTTGTCCATAAGTTACTACTGTTAATGATTTTGAGCTATTTTCAGTAGATTCTTGACCTAACAATACATTGAAATTATGTTGATTTCTTTTTCCTAATAGGAAACGATACTCTAATGTATTAGTAAGAGTTTTTCTAAGAGATCTACTGCTACTAAAGAGTGTATAGGGGTTAGTAGTAGGGCCAGGAGTGCGCTGTCTATAGATAATAAAAGAAGAAAGCTCTTTATTTTCTACATCTCCATAACCGTATTGTACACCTCCTTGTGTTTTGAACACCAAATTCTTAATGGGTTCAATAGTAACGAATCCTGAGGGCATAAAATCATCACTAATAGTGGATCTTGGGTGTTTTTCGGCATAGTACTCAGGATGATAAAAACCTAAGGAGGGGCTTATAATACTAGTAATATAGTCTTTTCTTTTTCCGTCGTCGTAAGTAGGAGAATAGAAAGGCAATGTATTCATACGTATGGTAGAGTCAGAGCCACTACCATCGCGTTCATTGTGTCCTGCTGCGAAAGAAATACCTGCTTTCAACCATTTTGTAATTTGAGTATTGACACTACCATTGAGAGTATAACGTTTGTAATCGGAAGAAGGGTTTGAGGTTCCTTCTTGTTTGAAATATCCCAAAGAGAGGTAATATGATGTGCTTTCAGTTCCTCCTGATAGAGAGACATCAGTTCGTGTAAGAGGCACAAAATCACGGAAAAAAACTTTATCCCAACGAGTATTATAAGGGTTTTCGGCTAATATTTTATTAGCAGCTGCTTCAGCTATTTCTCGTGTATTGCCCAATCTTGTCATTCCTGCTGCCGAGATAATAGAAGAAGGACTTCTTTCAAGCCAAAAATCCATATACTCGCGAGGTGTCATCATATCATCAAAGAATTTGCGACTAGCATTGGTAAGTGCTGAGAAACCGAGTTGATTACTAATTGTAATATTAGTACGTTCGTTACGGCGTCCTTTTTTAGTAGTGATAAGTATCACCCCATTAGCGGCACGCGCTCCATAGATAGAAGTTGAAGCTGCATCTTTAAGCACTGTAATAGTTTCTATATCATTAGGATTGAAGTCACTCATCACACTGCTGCTCACTGCCACACCATCCATTATGTATAATGGAGTTTGATTTTGGTCACCTCTTAAAGCTCCTTGAAAGTTATTATAACCATGGATGAGAATTTCGCTATTACTACCAGGGCGACCAGAGCTTGTAGTAACTACTACACCTGCTAAACGTCCTTGTAATGCGTCGGAAACACTAGCTACAGGAGTATTACTTACATCCTTGCCTTGCACTTGTGCTACTTGTGCTACCGTACGGCTAGCAACCTTAGGAGCTCCATAACCGGTAACCACCATCTCTTCAAGCTCTTGCACATCGTCTTTAAGAACAACATCCAATCGCTTAGAACTTGCTGTAATTTTCTTTTCAACAGCTTTCATTCCCAAAAATGAATATTGCAAGACATCACCTACTTTCACTTGAATGCTGTACTTTCCATCCATATCGGTAGCAGCACCATGCTGGGTACCTTTGATTAACACCAATACACCTAATAAAGGCTCTCCTTTTTCATCTTTTACAGTTCCTGTAACGTCTACATTTTGTGCTACCATTACAAAGGAAGCTGTTAAGAAGAAAAAACATGTGTAAAATAAATTTAGCTTCATTTTTTTGTTTTTAAACATTTTCTAGGGCGCAAAGATAATAATAATTTGCAAATTCGCAAATTACAACTATTAATATTTAGCTACTAACAAACTAATGAAACTCACTGCTAATTAATAATTTGGTTATTTGTTAATTACGCCGTACCTTTGCCGCCTGAAACTAAAAAGACAATCACTATGGATTTCCTACAATTAGCACAAAACCGCTACACTACTAAACACTACAGTTCTAAACGTGTGAGTGATAGTGATATCGCTAAACTTAAAGAGATATTGCGTCTCACACCTTCGTCTATCAACTCACAGCCTTGGCAATTTGTTTTCATAAGCGATGAAGCTACCAAAGAGGCTTTCGCTAAGGTATCGTTCTTCAACGAAGAACGCATTAGGCAAGCAAGTCATTTAGTGGTATTTATGGCGAATAGTGCTTTGCCTTCATTTGAAGAAAAACTCGCTAAAGCCTCTACCGAAGCAGGTGTTGGATTTTATCACAAAGTACAGAAACCTAAAGGAGATGTGAGCCTTTATGCGTGGATGAACAACCAAGTGTATATCTCTTTAGGTTTTTTCCTCAGCGCTTGTGCTTCTATGGGCATTGATAGCACCCCTATGGAGGGCATTATCAATACTGAATACGACAAACTTTTAAACGACTCTCAATACACTACACTCTTTGCTGTGGCAATAGGGTATCGCGACCCCGAGGACAGCAATCAGTTGCACTTGCACCCTAAATCGCGCTTGCCTTTAGAAGATGTAGTAAAGGATTTTAAATTATGATGCAAAAACGCGACATACGCGCTCTTACCAAGGAAGAACTCCGCACTTTTTTTGAGAGTAATGGCGACAAGGCTTTTCGCGGCAACCAAGTATATGAATGGTTGTGGCAGAAAGGCGTGCATACTTTCGAGGCGATGACCTCACTGCCAAAAGCTACACGTGAGATGCTCGCTGAACACTTCAGTATCAACCACATCAAAGTGGATGTGATGCAGCGCAGTAACGATGGTACCATCAAAAACGCTGTGCGCCTGCACGATGGTTTATTAGTAGAGTCGGTGTTGATTCCTACCGATACCCGCACCACTGCTTGCGTATCCAGCCAAGTGGGATGTAGCCTCAACTGTTCGTTTTGTGCGACTGCGCGCTTAAAACGTATGCGCAATCTCCTGCCCGATGAGATATTCGACCAAGTGAAGGTAATCGATGAGCAGAGTCGCGCTTTCTTTGGTCGTCCGCTTTCTAACATAGTGTTTATGGGAATGGGCGAACCGCTGATGAACTACAACAATGTACTAAAGGCTATTGACAAGATTACTTCACCTGAAGGCTTAGGAATGTCGCCTAAACGCATTACGTTATCCACTTCGGGTATACCCAAATTGATAAAAAAGATGGCTGATGATGAGGTTAAATTCAAATTAGCTGTATCTTTGCACTCGGCTATCAGTAGTGTGCGCACAGGTATTATGCCTTTCAATGAACAATTCCCGTTAGAAGAACTACGCGACGCTTTGGCATATTGGTATCAAAAAACTAAAAACCGCATCACCTACGAGTATGTGGTGTGGAAGGGTATCAACGACCAGAAAAAGGATGTAGAAGCGCTGATAAAATTCTGTAAGTTTGCTCCTTCTAAAGTGAATCTCATTGAGTACAACCCCATAGATGATGGCGCGTTTCAACAAGCCGACCCTAAAGCACTTGAACTTTACCAAACAATGCTTGAAGCAGCAGGCATTACTGTAACCGTGCGACACTCACGCGGTAAAGATATTGATGCTGCCTGCGGACAATTAGCGAATAAGAAAGTGAAAAGTGAAGAGTGAAAAGTGGTATAACATTTGTGTTGCATCACTTATTGTCATAAGAATCTATCACATATCCAGCTACGCCAACTCACTAACTTTACCTGTTACCTAAAACCTGAACATGGAAGTATTTTTAATAAAAGCGGCTCAACTAATTCTGAGTCTTTCAATTTTAGTAGTCCTACACGAATTAGGACATTTTATCCCTGCTAAACTCTTCAAAACAAGAGTAGAAAAGTTTTTTCTTTTCTTTGATGTGAAGTTTTCCCTCTTCAAAAAGAAGATAGGTGAAACTGTATACGGCATCGGGTGGCTACCACTGGGTGGCTATGTGAAGATTGCCGGTATGATTGATGAGAGTATGGACAAAGAGCAAATGGCACAACCTCCACAGCCGTGGGAGTTCCGCTCTAAACCTGCGTGGCAACGCCTTATCATTATGATAGGTGGGGTAACCGTGAATTTGCTCTTAGGATTCTTTATTTACTCAATGATTCTCTTCGCTTGGGGACAAGATTACCTCAAACCCGAAGGTGTGAAAGATGGTTTTGCAGTTACTCGCACTATGCGCACTTATGGTTTCCAAAATGGCGACATTGTAACCGCTATCGATGGCAAGCCTTTGGAGAATGTATTGGAAGCCAGCAAACACATTTTGTTGCGCGACCCCAAACAGATTACAGTACAAGGCATTGACGGCAATACACGCACTCTTTCTCTCCCCGAAAATATAGGTAAAACTCTTTATTTACACGGTGAAACCGCTCCTTTTAGCATCAAAACAAAAGCTATTATCGATACCGTTATAGCCGAAATGCCAGCAGCTAAAGCAGGCTTGCAAAAAGGCGACAAACTGGTAAACATTGGTGGAGAACCTATCTACTACTTTTCGGACGTACCTCCAGCCCTTACAATGGCTCCTGAGGGTACTCCCGTGAGTGTGACGATAGAACGCGATGGAGTAGCCAAAGAACTAAAAATAGTCCTCGGCGAAAAGAAAAAAATGGGAATTTCGGCAGGACAACGAGAAGGCGAAATACAGCTTTCGCATAAAAACTACTCTTTAGGAGCAGCCTTAAGTCACGGAACTGCCTATGGTTACAATGTATTGCGCGACTATGTTTCTCAATTTAAATTTGTATTCACCAAAAAAGGAGCAAGTGAAGTAGGAGGCTTTGGCTCTATAGGCAAACTTTTCCAAGATAATTGGAACTGGCTTTCTTTCTGGCAAATCACTGCCTTCCTCTCTATCGCTTTAGCCTTTATGAATATCTTGCCTATACCTGCTTTAGACGGCGGACACGTGGTATTCCTCCTCTACGAAATGGTAACAGGTAGAGCTCCTAATCAAAAAGTATTAGAATACGCTCAAATGGTAGGATTTGTAATCCTCATAGCTATCTTGCTATATGCTAATGGTAGCGACTTGTATAGAGCAATATTTAACAGGTAAGAGGTAAGAGGTAAGACTTATAGACTAAATGAAACACATCTACTTCATCATATTATTCTTGAGTTTGGGGGCTCTGCAAGCGCAGAGCCTTGAAAAGGTGCGCGCTGCCTATATTACAGCTTCCGATAGCAAAGAGAACGCTACAGCTTTTGCAGAGCTGATAGCCAATGCTCCCACTACCGATGTGGTACTAAGTGCCTATAAAGGGGCGAGCAAAATGATACTGGCTAAATTTGGAGGTGGCAGAGTTGCCCTACTCAAAGAGGGCAAACCGCTGTTAGAAAACGCCCTCAAACAGCAACCTCAAAATACTGAACTTCACCTCATACGCCTCAGTGTACAAGAACACTTGCCCAAAGTAGTGCCTTATCGCAACAATATCACTGCCGATAAGGATTTTATACTCGCACACTACGCTCAGCAATCCCCTGAACTACAAAAACATATAGCAGGATTTGTGAAGAAGTCGAAAGTGTTTAACGATGAAGAGAAAAAGAAGTTAAATTTGCAATAAACTCATAAAAATATGGAACTTACTATAAATATCAATGCGCAACCATCTAAAATAGAGGCTTTTATAAATTTTATAAAATCTCTTGATTTTATAGAAGTTACTAATATTAAAAAGAGTGAAGAAACTTTAAATCCACAACAGAAAAAGTTTAAGAAAAAACTTTTTAATGCTTTAAATGAGCTAAATGAAGCAAGAGAGGGTAAAGTAAAATTAGGTAATTTAGACGATTTACTCAATGAAATATAAGTTTGGATATATACCTTCTTTTGCAAAGGAATTAAAGGCTTTATGTAAAAAACACAAAAGTTTAAAGAAGGATTTTGAGGCATTAAAAGAAGAAATTGAAACAAATCCTAATATAGGAGTATCATTAGGTGAAGGATTGAGAAAAATACGACTAAACATAAGCAGTAAAAACAAAGGAAAAAGTGGTGGAGCAAGAGTAATTACTCACGAAATATTAGTAGAAATAGACTGTCAAGAAACTATGTCGGTGGCATTCATTTCTATTTATGACAAATCAGAATATGATACAGTTGATTTGGATATTGTTAAAAAATTAGTTGAAGAATATCGTGGAGAAGAATAAAATTTGCGTTTTAATTCCTACTTATAACAATGCTAAAACCCTCGCGCGTGTGATTGATGGGGTGTTGCGCTATACCTCTCATATTATCATAGTGAATGATGGCGCAACCGATGCTACTCCCGATATACTCGCGCGTTACCCCCAGCTCACTATTATTCATCTTCCCAAGAACAAAGGCAAAGGCAATGCCCTGCGCATAGGCTTTGACAAAGCCCGCAATTTAGGCTACGACTACGCCCTTACCATCGACTCCGACGGACAACATTACCCCGATGATATCCCCGTATTTATAGCCGCTATAGAAGCTGAAAATGAGCCTACTCTGCTGGTAGGCAGCCGCAATATGTCCCAAGATGGCGTACCTAAGAAAAGTAGCTTCGGACATAAATTTTCTAACTTCTGGTTTCACCTCGAAACGGGGGTCAATCTCCCCGATACACAATCGGGATATAGGTTGTATCCTTTGCAGCACATCCCTAAAAAATATTATACCGAAAAGTTTGAATTTGAGATAGAAATATTAGTGCGCAGCAGTTGGAATGGGGTACAACTAAAAAATGTACCTATACAAGTGTTGTACGACCCCGAGGAACGCGTTTCTCATTTTCGACCTTTCCGCGATTTTATACGTATCAGCTTGCTCAACAGCGTGTTGGTACTCATCGCGCTTTTCTACATCAAGCCGCGTAATTTCTTTAGAGATGCCAAAAAAAAGAGCCTTAAACGCTTTATCAAAGAAGATATATTAGAAAGCGACAGCAGCGACAGTGTGAAAGCTGGTTCAGTAGCATTAGGTGTATTCTTTGGCATTGCGCCTTTTTGGGGTTTTCAAACCATACTTACTATCACTTTGGCAGTATTCTTCAATTTGAATAAAACTTTAGCTTTTATCTGCTCAAATGTGAGTATCCCCCCAATGATACCTGTGCTTATCTTCTCTTCTCTTAAAATAGGTACTTTTTTTGTAGGAGGCACCATTCTGCCGCAAGGCGACCTCACAGCAATGGAATATATCCAAAACAATTTGTTACAATATTTAGTAGGAAGTTTTACTTTAGCAATTAGCGCCTCATTGTTGTTAGGGTTGCTCACTTATGGATTGTTGAAATTGAGAAAAAGATAATTTTTCTTGCTTCGTAAAAAAGTAAAGCATTATAAAACCTTTTTTACAAAAGGCAACTGATGCTTATTCCTCTTTTATCTTTTACATTTGAACTTTTCTATTATAGGTTATCTAATTTAAAATATATATTTCAAAAAAAATAACCATTGATAACTAATTTCGCCCAGCCAATGCACGTTGGGAGCTTGTACTGAGAATAAAAGAACTCAAAAAGAAAGTGACAAAACAATTCAAAATAAAATAAATGATAGCAAAAGAATATATCCCTATTTATATTGTATTAATAGTTCTTACACTTTTTTATATAAAGGATAAAAGAAAGAAGAAAAATGATGACTACCCAATGAATATAGCGAGGGTATTTGATTCAGTTATACTAATAATAATACTTTTGGTATTAATTATATTATCTATTTTTAAATAATAGGCAATATCCCAGATGAGCAATATTCCACAAATAGGTGCAAAAAATACAGCGAAAATTAATTTTATGATGAATATACAAAGAGAAAATGGTATTGATGAAGTGAATTGTGCTTTCAGAATGCTGAATATGAGTCTTGATCAATTTGTTGAGATACAACATTCAATGGTAAGTTTAGATTTAGACTTTGAGGTGAATGAGGATCATAGAAACATTATTATAGATATGAATCACAAAGAAGATGTCTATACAATTATTCAGCTTTGTAAAAAATTCAATGTAAAAAAAGGAAATATATATTGTTCTATTGTATCATCTTATGACAATGGAGGTTTTAGGCTTCCTTCGTATATTATATATTTGATAAAAGAAATGCAGGAAATAGAATTGGATTTTTCATTTGTGGTATGTTGATAATGTTCTAAATATATTAAAATGGAAGAGAATAATAAAGGCTTCATATTTATCAGCAATGATAAAGAAGCTGACACGACAATTAAAGTAAATTATAAAGGTTTTGTGTTTTTTGATGTCTATGGATTGGAAAATGACAAGATCTATAAAATAGTAGATGATTTAGTATATCAGTTTGATTTAAGAGCAGGGAAAGAACATTTTTTTGAAGAAGAATCCTTTGTAGTTTTAATAGAAGGAGGAAAAGAAATCATACAACAAGAATTTGAAGGTAGAATGTTCTATTTTTTAGAATGTAGCCTACTGTTTCCTCCACAAGCATTGAGATATGATTGTTATTTTTGTTGGGAAAAATTAGATAGTGGCGGATTACAAGCCTATTGGACATCTGACTTTCCTGAAGAAGAACTAAAACAATATGTAGAAAAATTACGATAATGTCCCAGATGTGTTGTTTGAAATAAAAACACCAAAAGAACGAATATTTTAAAGTAATGAAAAAAGTAAAAGGCATCTATTACTTAGTAGAAGAAGGTCATTATGGACTTAAAATGATATTAGAGTTTGAAGATACTGAATATTTATACTTTGATTCTTGTAAATTTTTGTTTAAGAAAAATGAAAAATCAAACCTAATAACATCTAAATGGACAAAGTTAGAGTATCCTGAGTTAGAAAAGGATGATGTTTATATAAAAGAAATAAAGGAAGATGAGGCTATAGCTTATTTCATTAGATTCTCAAATAATGATATACTGCATATTTATGAGTATGTTGATGGTTTAGAAAATTGGTTTTTAGATTTTGAAATTGTATCACCCAAAAATGAAAATTATAATGAAATAACCACCCATATGAATGAAACTTGGGTAAATAGAATCTTATAATAAATGAGTTTAATCGTTTTTTAGCAACTTGGAAATGACCTCCCATTTCAAGTTACATTAAGAAAATAAACATCTGGTTGCGCTCCTTTATTAAAGCTAAATCTTTTTTCTACCCTTAAAAAGCTAATAATCCAATGATTTATTGTATCTTTGCATAAAGTTCCTGAATTTTGGTGTTCTTTTTTTTCAAACACAAATTACTAATTTTCGGGAACTTTTATTTTTTAAAACAGCTTCTTCATAAAAAATTAAGTATATGATTTACAAAATATCCATTTTCATCATTTTATCTCTTGCTTTAAAATGTACAATGGGGAAAGGCGATAATACCCCAAAGAATAGTATAAGTAATTCAACTCTTATTGAAGGGGTAAATACTTCAGCATCATTCATAAAGAACATTGAATTAAAACAATACAAATACAAAGACACCTATATTGAAGATTTAAAATTAGATACTTTTCAAAAAAAGGATTTTCGCTTGGAGTTTTTCAATTTTTTAAAAGAACAAGATTTTGAAAAAGAAGAATATGCTCAAGTTTTTTTCATAAAACTATTGTTAGTTCGCATCCAAGAGAAAGATGAAGCTATTTTATATGATATTTTGAATCATATTTTTAAAGACCATTCATTAGGTTATTATTTAGAAGATTACAATCTATATTTATACCAACTTTTCTTATATAAACCTCATTTTTTCATTAAAAACGCCTATAAATATGGTGATTCTTCAATAATTGATTACATCAATCATTCTTTGCCAAACGCTTTGCTCACAGACGAAAAAACAATCAAAAACGATATGGGTGAAATCATAAAAGATAGTGATAATCTGCTTTTGATAAGCGAACAACAAGTCGACCTTTTTTCATTAGCAGCATTAAAGGATAAAATCAAGAAACAGAGTGTTATAGAAGTTTTTTATGCCCCTTCGTTTAAAACAGGATGGAAAGAGAAAACGGCTGTTTATTACAATATTTACAATTGTATTAACGAAGAAATTTTAACATCCTTAACCGTAGAAGAAAGAAAATATTTTGAAGAAAATTTTTACCCAATGTTTCAGGATTATATTGTAAAAAACAAATAAAAAGAAGCCTATCCCACCACGGATAAAATGTTAAATATCCTTTTTTTCTTGCTTTGTAAAAAACTAATTACTAACTTTGTAGCGAAATTTTAAACCTAATCTGTTATGAAGTTATTCTTTCCTCTTATACTAAGTACCCTTACTGCTTTAGCAGGAATAATCATCAAAATAGATTATAGAGAGTATAGTGTTATTGGTAACATTTTGCTAATTTTAAGCACTGTATGTTTCTACTACTTTGTTTATCTTCTTGTTAAGAAAATCAAATAACTTTAGTAACTGTATCCAAACTAAATTTTGTAGCGAAATTTTAAAACCTTCATAATATGAAAAAATCCATACGTTATATATTGCTCACTATAGCCATTATATCATTTATTCCTATTTATATGAATGGTTTTGCTGAATATCAACTCAATAAATGGTTAATAGCATTGTCATACACAGTGTTAGTTAGTAATATTTTTGTTATTGGCTATTTTGCCAGCCAGAGAAAAAAGTATTAACTCACTTCAATCTCAATTTTTAATCTTAATACCTTATTTATTATGAAACCTTTTTTAAGAAAAGATGTAAAAAGCATCTTATTTGTGTTAGCAACCATCGGATTTTTTGTAGAAATAGCCTTTCTATGTTTTGCAAATTTAAATGGTAGAGATGTATTAAGCAATAGCCTTACAGCATTGGTATGTTTGCTTTCAGCTATTTCTATAGGTTTTGTTTTACAAAAAGAAAGACAACAAGAATAATATTTGTTCATAAGTAACTCTATTTTCTCAAATGAAACATCTTTTATTTACGCTAATATGTTTAGTGAATACCTCTTTTGCACAAAAAATAGATTTCTTTGAAAAATTAGATTTTAAAGATTTAGTTTTTTATGGAAAAGAAATTAGTTTTGCTATGCAAATAACAGGTAATACCGAAAAAAGTTGTAAAGGGAATTTTAAAATTTCCTCTAACACGTACGAAATAGAAAATTGCACTCTTAGCGAACAAGAACCTACTAATATAAAAGATATAAACCAGATTAAAGAATTACTAAAATTTGCTGTGCGTACCTCAAACGCTATGTATAGCTCTCTTTATCAATATGATGCACATAATAAGGGAAAGTTTAAAACCTATTATGTGTCCGATAATACTTGGAAACTCACTTGTGCCGACAAGGCGACAAGAGAGATGATGCAGTTAAGTAAAAACGATAAATGTTATTTTATGGTTACCCTAAACGATGAGGGGTATATTACTCAAATAAAATCGGTTATAGAGGGCATAAGGGAAGATATTGTGCATTATACAACGCAATATCTATCACCTGAAGATGCTGAAGCCTTAGGAGGAGCGATGGGCAAACTCTTTGTAGGTAATACTCTTGTCGCTTTTTTTACTGATATAGAAGGTAAGTTTTTAGATAAACAGACCGGTAATACTCTCCATTTTCAATTAAAAACTAATCCATTATAAAACCTTTTTTAACCTTTATGAATCCCCAAAAACCAATTCTCATTATCACAATGCTGTTGCTCGCTTTGGGCTATACCATTTATGCTGTTATAGGATACCTTTACAATCAAGGAAAAATCGCCCCTATCTTATCAGGAGCCTTATTCGTTATTCTTTTCTCAAAATTGTATTTCGATACTAAAAGGAAAGAAAATAATACCCAAAGCTAAATTTTGTTGTATTTTTTAATTTTTACAATGACTCTAAAAACAAAAGATAATTAGCTTTCTCATCTCATTTGTGTTGTATAGCTATCTCATTCTGAAAAAAAATATCGAGTTTTTCTTGCTTCGTAAAAAAAGAATTTCTATCTTTGTTGCGAATTATTAATACCTTTATAATATGAAAACAAAAAATATAAACATAACTAAAACAGTATTTATAGCTGTCCTAATGTGGTTTTTTTTCTATAATGCTTTCTATGCTTTGGGGCAATTTATAGGGAACCTCACTAAGTAATTTATAAATCACTTGGATTATGGATAAGTTTACACAAAAACTTTACAATGTCCATCTCCTTATATTAAAAAAAAAATGGTTAAGCTTTGCCGCCGTTTGTTTATCAGCTTTCTTTATCTATAAATTTGGAAAAGCTACAGGAGAATTTATCTACTACCTAACACACTAACATATAATTATAAACCATCTCTGTAACAAATTTTAAAACTATTCTCTATGGAAAAATCAGTATTAAAGCGAAGTTTTCATATACTTATGGGGCTCTTTGTTGCTTATTTACTTATTAGCGTTATTGAGTACCCACAAGATTTTGTAAATGGCTTTTTAGGTAAATAAAAAAACAACCTCTTAAATTATTATTTTATGTGGATACTCGCAATTTTTTCTGCTGTATGTCTAATCTATTCTTTAACCACTAAAGACAAAAAAAATAGATTAGTATTTTCTGTTGCTTTCACAATAACTATGCTTTTTGCAATAGGCTACCAATTGGGAAAAGACAGAGTTAAAATAGACAATGCCAGCACTGAAATGACTCTAAAACAATAAAGTTTTACAGTTTAAATCATTACGCTTTGTTAAAATCTCTAACACGACAAGCGTTAAGTACTTTGACAAAGTGTATATTGTAATTTTGAGACTTTATATTTTCAATTCTATTCCTATTCATTTTTAACTTCCACTCTTGCATTCTAATAATCTGCGCACTTGCCTCTTTTTTAATAGATTCCTTTGTCCTTTAAAATATTATTTATAATTTTGCGGGAAATTTGTACTAATGAAAGAAACTACCGAAATTACCCTCAATAAATCACAACTCCCCTCTTGGCTGGCAACATTCAGCGCTACCCAAAAACCTCAGCATATTATCATTACACTACCCGAAGAGGAACACTGGCTCAAAAAAGACCTCAAACCGCTTGCTTCGTTTGCAAAACAGTACAGCCAGCAACAAGCAAAATCAGTGGTGGTGGTACAACGCGCTTTGGCTCTCGAAGATTTTGAACTCAGCCTGCACATCGCCCCTACCCTACAAGAAGCCTACGACCTTATTGAACTCGACGAAATAGAACGCGACTTATGGAAGTAACTATCTTAGGTTGCCACAGTGCAACCCCTCGCTCTAATGCCCGCCCCTCGGCTCAACTGCTGGAAATGCGTGGTCATCTGTTCCTCATCGATTGTGGAGAGGCTACCCAAATCGCTCTCCGCAATGCCAATGCCAAATTCTCCCGCATCAAGCACATCTTCATATCTCACCTCCACGGCGACCATTTCTATGGACTTTTCGGACTTATTTCTACTTTCCAACTCCTTGGTCGTGAAGCCGAAATGCATATCTACGGACCTAAAGGCATCAAAGAAGCGGTGCTACTCGTGCTCAAACTCGGTGGGGCTTACACGCCTTTCCCTTTGTATTTTCACGAACTATCTTCTAAAAATCCTGAACTCTTATACGAAGATGATAAAGTGCTGGTGCGCACTATTCCGCTACAACACCGCGTCTATACCAATGGTTTCCTATTTCAAGAAAAAGAAGGTGAACGCCGCCTGAATATGGATGCTATCGCTCAATACCCCGAGATTGAAGTATGTGATTATCAGAATATCAAAAACGGAAAAGACATTACTTTAGAGAATGGTAAAACTATTGCTAATACTGAGCTTACTTTCGAA
This sequence comes from uncultured Capnocytophaga sp., assembly GCF_937936315.1. Classification (GTDB taxonomy): domain Bacteria; phylum Bacteroidota; class Bacteroidia; order Flavobacteriales; family Flavobacteriaceae; genus Capnocytophaga. The sequence goes on from NZ_CALGWU010000041.1 coordinate 25,098, forward strand.
CCTCATCGCCCGCAAAGTTACGCCTATTGCAGCGACACGGTTTATTTAGAAGATTTGGCAACCGAAATACGAGGAACAAGAGTGATTTACCACGAATCTACTTTCTTGAAAATCAATGAAGAACTCGCTGCCAAAACAATGCACGCTACCGCCTACCAAGCAGGGCTTGTCGCCAAAAATGCTCAGGCTGAAGCGCTTATTTTAGGGCACTACTCCTCTCGCTACCCCGATGTAAATATGTTTAAACAAGAAGCCCAAGAGGTTTTTAAGAATGTTTTTTTAGCTGAAGACGGAAAAAAGTTTGTTTTTGAAAATTAGTATTGGCATTGTTTTTGAGGAAATTGCCAACTGAAAAACTAATAATCAACAACAGCAAATGAAAACCTTTTTTTTTAGCCTTTTGGCAAGTGTCTTCACTTTAGGATGCGCTAATGGAACTGCTACTCAACAAGTTTCAACTAACAACAAGAACCTCAACAACGAGATGAAAGAACAAAATTACTCCAATACTACCGATATTTATTTTGCTGGAGGCTGCTTTTGGGGCACTGAACACTTCTTCAAGCAAATACGCGGAGTACTCGCTACCGAAGTAGGTTATGCCAATGGCAACCTCTCGCAAGCGCCTAACTACCGCCAAGTGTGTGTGGGCGATACAGGTTTTGCCGAAACGGTGAAAGTTACCTACGATCCCCAACTCATCAACCTGAACCAATTACTCGACCTCTATTTCAAAATCATCGACCCTACTTCTCTCAACAAACAGGGCAACGACCACGGCACTCAGTACCGCACGGGTATCTACTACATAAATGAAGCTGAAAAACCTCTTATCGAGAAAGCTATTGCCATAGTGGCAAAACAATACTCCCAACCCATAGTGGTAGAGGTACTTCCGCTAAAAAATTTCTACAAAGCCGAAGAATATCACCAAGATTATTTAGACAAAAATCCGCAAGGGTATTGCCATATTTCACCCGCTTTGTTTGAGTTGGCTCGCCAAGCGAATCCCGCTCCTGCCGAGAAGACTTTCAAAAAAGCTTCTAAAGCCGACCTCCGCAAGCAGCTCACCCCCGAACAGTACGCTGTAACCCAAGAAAGCGCTACCGAGCGTCCGTTTGCTAATGCTTATTACGATGAGTTCCGCGAAGGTATTTACGTGGATATCACCACTGGTGAACCGCTTTTTGTCTCTACCGATAAGTTTGAATCGGGATGTGGATGGCCAAGTTTCTCTAAACCTATTGACAACAAGCTCATCGCTGAAAAAACGGATACTTCTCACAATATGACCCGTACCGAAGTGCGCAGCAAATTAGGCGATGCTCACTTAGGGCACGTGTTCAACGACGGACCTAAAGATAAAGGCGGCTTGCGTTACTGCATCAATAGTGCATCGTTGCGCTTTATCCCTAAAGAAGATATGGAAAAAGAAGGTTATAGCCAATATCTTCCTTTATTAGATACTAAAAATACCCAAAATACTAATACTAAAACTACTAAGAAAAATAAGAAGAAATAAACACTGATGAAGAGATTTTTATCATTTATAGGACTCCTTTTTTGCGCGATAGCCTGCAAAAACACTTCAGCTCCTGCTACAGGACAGATTATCGCTCAGCAAGAGATTACTAACCAAATCTACTTTGCTGCCAAACCTATTGTATCGGCTCACCGCGGTGGCGGCGGGGAAGGTCTCAAAGGATACCCCGAAAACTGCTTGGAAAGCATTCAGTATCTTTCTTCTAAGGGAGTGCACAGTTTTGAAATTGATATTTTTGAAAGTGCCGATGGCGATTTGCTTTTGATGCACGACAACAGTTTAGGTCGTACTGCAACGGGCAAAGGTGAAGTTTCGGCTATGTCTACTGCCGATTTACTCAAAGAAAATCTAAAAGATGAATTTGGCAACGTAACTCAGTTTAAAATTCCTTATCTAAAAGATGTATTAGCGTGGTGTAAAGCCAATCACGGATACCTAATGCTCGATTTCAAAAAAGGAATTTCTTACCAAAAAGTAGTAGATTTAGTACGCGCTGAAGGTATGGAAGCCCAAGTGGTGCTCATCAGTTATAATACCGAGCAAGCCAAAGCGCTCTACAGAGTGGCTCCAGAGATGTTGCTCTCGGTAAGTGTGCGTAACAACGATGAATTAGAACGCATATTGCAAACAGGTATCCCCAAAGAAAAATTGGTAGCTTTCACGGGTATCAAAGTAGCTCCCGATGCGCTCTACCAACGTTTGAACGAACTGAAAATCCCTGCTATTTTGGGTACTTTAGGAAACTTGGACAAACGTGCAGCAACTAAAGGTGACCATCTTTACAAAGAATGGGCGCAAAAAGGTATTCAAATTTTCTCTACCGATAGACCTCTTTCCCTTTCGTTTTAAACTTCGGGCAAGTACTGCCAATAACGCTTAGGCATATTCCTGAGCTGGTACTTGCTGTTCTTGCGTTCGGCTATGTTGATGTGCTGGAAATAAGTTTTCCAAAGCATTTCATAGCCGTCGGACAGGGAGGTGGATAGCTTCCCAAATTGTTTATCGGCGGGAGTAAAGGGAAAGACTTCTTTTAAATTGTAAGCAAAACCATAAGCGCGTTGCGGGTCGTAGAGCACCCACTGCTGGTCAGAAAATCTATTTTTGAAGTGAGGAACTACCAAAGCCAGCACATCGTACTCAGGAACTATTTTGGCGAAATATAAATCGCCTACCTTCTCAAAACGCACAAACTCTTTCATACGGTGTACTTCTCTGCCTACACTTTTGGCAGCCTTTTGTATGGCAGCAATAGCTGTGTTTCCATAGTTTTCAAGCACTTGTTCTTCAGGATATTGTATCATCAACCGGATAGCGGCTAACAGATTGTTTTCCATCCCCTCTTCTTCCGATAGGAAAGCCCTCAAAACCACTGCTTTTCCTTCTTTTCCCCAACATTGTTCTATTTTGTTCAGCACGCGCTCAGCCTTAGCTGCATCGGTGTATACGGTTATTGCTTCCTCAAACAGCGAGGGAGCAAATAGGTGTTGGGCAACGATAGCAACTTCCTCATAACGGTATTCAAAAACTACAAAAACCGCTGTGAGGAAGCCTTCAAAAGTACTATCGTATACTAAAATCTTCAAAATTAAGGCGCTATTTTTAGTAAATTAGTCCTATATTCAGCTATTTGGTGATAATTATTGCTAATTGCCCATTCAAAAATCTCTTTTCGTTGGGTTTCGGTTATAGTTTTATACATTTTGTCAAATTCAGCTTCAGGAAGTAATAAAATATACTTAATGATGCGCGTATTGAAAGCAAAACGCTCACTTTTCATCAGTTCAATAAGATCAGTAGGAGTTTTGATAGCAAAATAATTGAAGTGATTTTCAATTTTAGGGTCTATATCCTTATTGGTAAGTTCAGCATAGTACAAGAAAAAGAAATCGCCTTGTACGTTGTATTGTTTGAGAATGCGGTTCACGGTGTGCTCGTGACTACCAGTGATTTTGATATCGTCTATCAGCAAGCAGCATTTCCCTTCAATAAAAGTGCGATCAATGTAATAAGTATCATTGGCAATGAGGTTTACGCGTTGTTCGTAGCTCATATTGCCATAATCCTGCACGTAGGTTTGATTGCGGTGTATTTTGGCTGTTACGCAAGATTTGCGGTCGTGCTGAAAAAGAAAGTAGTTCAGTTCTTTCTTAAAATAATGACACAGATAGTCGGATGCTGTAGGAATTGCGTAATACGGACTTGGCAAAAGCACAATTTCATCTTGTACTAAAATAAAATCACTGTGTTGGGCGATAAACCCTGCAAAGAGTTCTTTGCCAAATTGTTCGGCAACAGCTGTGTCGCCAAATTTAAATCTACTGTAGGCGGCTTCGCTAAAAGTACAGGCCTCGGCGCTCTCTATAGAGTGCAGACTAAAACGTTTATTCATTTAATTTAAATAAGAGTTAAGAGATAAGAAAGGCGCACAAACCTGCATTGGTAGCACCTTGTATATCGGCAATAGGGTTATCGCCTATGTGCAGCCACTGAGTTTTTTCAACGGGGCGCAAGGCGTTAGTAAGCTCATAAGCCTTTTGGAAAATCGCGGGGTTAGGTTTGGCAATCCCTTCCTCATCGGAATAGAGTTCAAACGAAAAATAGGACGCTAATCCGTAGTACGCCAATACCTTATGCAAGGTCTTCCCCTTAATGAAAGCCGTATTGCTCAACAGACTTATGGTCTTCCCTTGCGATTGAATTTTGGCGAAAAGCTCATCTATTTTAGGGTCTAACAACTGAGGCATATAATGCAAAAAAAGTGTTTCCTGTTCTGCAAAACACGCTTCCCAATCAATCTTTTCATCTATGGGAATATTCAGCAACGTGAGTACTCTCTCAAAAAGCACTTGCTGAGGGATGTGCAGCCCCGTGCGTTCACTTTCGGCATTAGCTTGCAAATCTACCGTACGTATTGCATTGTGCACCTCTTCTAAAGGTGCTGTAATGCTAAAATAGCGGCGCAACCATCGGTCTCGTTCTTCTTTGAAAGCAGGGTGAGAGCGGATGATTGTGAGCCACATATCAAATGAAAAGTGCTGGTATTTCTGTAGGTCGATAGTAGTCATTATTGGGGGAGTTCGGGCATTCGTTCGTGGTAAGCTGGTGAAGAAAGTGTTTTGAGAAAAGCTACCAAGGCTTCTTTTTCCTTTCTACTGAGGTTCAGAGGCTGCAATAGGCGGTCGGTAGTAGGGAAAAGTGTATCTTTCTTTTGGTTTTCGCGAGGTTCAGGGCGTGGCATTCCTATGTTGTACATCTCCACAATCCCCTCAAGGTCGGGCATAAAGCCATTGTGCATATAAGGAGCAGTGCGTGCCACCTCTCTAAGCGATGGCGTTCTAAAACTCCCCACATCTTCTTTCTTTTTAGAGTGTTTGTATTTGCCTAAATCCTCGTACATACGTCCGTAATAGGAAAGCCCTACATTGTGAAACTGGTTATCGGAGAACAGAGGGGTATTGTGACAATTGATGCAGCGTGCTTTGGTGCGGAAAAGGTGTAAGCCTACAACTTCCTCATCGGTGAAGCGTTTTTTATCCCCACTGATAAAGCGGTCAAATTTACTTTTGCCACTCACAATAGTGCGTTCATAAGTAGCAATAGCTTGAATAATGCGATTGATAGTAATCTTGTCGTCGCCAAAAGCTTTCACAAAGTAAGGTTTGTAGCCTTTAATTTTGCGGATGCGTTTTACGGATAAATCTTGGGTAGAGTGCATTTCCACGGGGTCGGTCATAGGACCTAAGGCTTGTTCCTCTAAAGTAGCAGCCCTACCGTCCCAGAAAAAAGAAGTGTAATAGCCCGTGTTGAGAATAGTCATTGCGTTGCGTACCCCTGCACGGCGATTATGCCCAAAGGACACACTGCGACCATCACCCCAGCCCAATTGTGAATCGTGACAAGAGGCGCAGGATATTTGTGCTGAACGCGACAAACGAGGGTCAAAAAAAAGCAGTTTGCCTAATGTTTTTTTATCTTCGGAGAAAGGATTATCAGCGGGAAAAGGCATTGGAGGTAAAGAGCCTATATCTTGAAAACCAGCTACAAGAGTGCTGTCTAAGGTAGGAGCTTCCCATTTTGTAGGGTCGCCAGAACTATACATCGTTCGCAGTTGAGCGATATATTCGGGGTCGGCAAAAATATCGTCTTTATGGCGTAGTGTAAATGCCAAAAGACCTAAAATACCAAATATGATAAGAGGGAATTTCTTCATAGAGAAATATCATTTCAAAAAACTATCTCTCCAATACGGAATGCGATAACCAAAATCGGTTTTAAGTTTGGTCTTGTCTAACACTGAATAAGAAGGACGCGTTACTTTGCTAGGAAATTCGGCTGAAGTACAAGGTAACACCTCACAAGCGTTGCCCGTCGCAGCTACAATAGCTACCGCAAAATCATACCACGAGCATACCCCCTCATTAGAAAAATGATACACTTCTCGTTTACCTCGATACCAAGCATTTTCTATAGCTTGCACTATAAAATCGGCTAAATCGGCAGCATTGGTAGGCGTTCCCACTTGGTCGGCTACTACTTTTAATTGAGGGCGTTCACCGCTAAATCGCTGAATCGTCTTTACGAAATTATTGCCAAAACGAAGAGAGTAAAGCCAAGAAGTACGGATGATAAGATGTTCAATGCCAATATTTTGAATAGCTTGTTCACCTGCTAATTTGGTACGACCATACACGCCAAGAGGTTGAGTAGCATCGGTTTCACGATAGGGCGTATTTTTAGTACCTCCAAATACATAATCGGTAGAAATATGAATAAGGGGCAACTGAAATTCCTTACATACACTCGCCAGATGCGCAACAGCGGTGTGATTGATAGCTTCGGCGGTAGCACAATCGTCTTCTGCTTTGTCCACATTCGTATAAGCAGCGCAATTCACGATGAGGTTGATAGCGTGTTGTTGAACAAAAGCACGAATAGCTTGGGCATCTGTAATGTCCAAGCTGTCGGCATCGCTAAAATAATAATTGCTTATACGGTGTGTGTTGTTTTGTATTTCGGAGCCTAACTGACCGTTAGCTCCTGTTACTAACACATTCATTAGTAACTAAAGCTAAACGCATTACTACTTACATTAGTAGTTGCAGCATATTTGTTGTACATTCTGTTTGCATCTCCTTTATATTTATCAGGCACATTACCTCCATAGTTATTGTACAACTCTACAAATTTTTCTTTTAAATCAGATGTAACTTCAGTATTGAAGTTTTCCATATACAAAATTTGTTCGATTAGTTTCACAAATTCTTCCATAGTTTTATAACTTTTTATTAAAATGACTTTTCTATTGTTTTGCGAGGGCAAAGGTATGAAGAAAATGCAAAACAACAATGAAATAGTTATTAATTAAAATCAACAGGTTATTAACAAAGTTATCAACAGGTAGCAATTGAAAATTAGGAAGTAAGATGAAAAGAGCATAGATTTATTGAATGAATTAAAGAATTTTTGCAAGAATAAATTGAATAAGGCGCTAATTTTGCCATTATTTACTGATTGACAAATTGGCTAATTAACAAATTATACCTATCTTTGCCCCAGAAATATTTATTAAAAACGCTATATAGAAATGGGAATATTTGACAAACGAGAAAACTACAAACCTTTTGAGTATCCAGAGGTTATGGAGTTTGTAAACGCTATGCACAAATCATTTTGGGTGCATTCTGAAGTAGAATTTACAGCCGATATTCAGGATTTTAAATCCAACTTATCAACTGTAGAGCAAGAAGCCGTAAAGCGTGCCTTATTAGGTATTGCGCAAGTAGAAGTATCGGTAAAAACCTTTTGGGGTGACCTCTACGACCTTTTTCCAAAACCTGAATTTAATGGCTTAGGCGCTACCTTTGCCGAGTGTGAGTTCCGCCACAGCGAAGCCTATGCTCGTTTATTAGAGGTATTGGGTTACAACAACGAGTTTGAAAATCTTCTTGAAGTGCCTATCTTCAAAGAGCGCAACAACATACTAAAAGAATACCTCGCTAAAAACCGCGAGAATGCTATGGAGCGCATCCTTTTCTTCACCCTTATTATAGAGAACGCCTCTTTGTTCAGTCAGTTTGCTACTATTTTGTCGTTCACACGTTTCAAAGGTTATTTGAAAAATGTAGCCAACATCATCGCTTGGACTTCTATTGATGAGCAATTGCACGCCAATGCTGGTATTTATATCCTCAAAAAAATATTTGAAGAACGCCCCGAAATGAAAACCGTTGCCAAGCGCGAAGCTACTAATTTCATCCGCAACTACATCCTTTTAGAAGACAAGATGCTCGACTGGATTTTTGAACAAGGCGAGTTAGAATTCTTCAGCAAAAAAGACCTCGCTAACTATATGCGTTACCGCCTTGACGACTCGCTTACCCAACTCGGTTTAGACAAGCCTTTCAACATCAGTGGTGATGAGGCTAAACCTATGATGTGGTTTGAAGAAGAGGTATTTAGCAACGAACTCGACGATTTCTTTGCCAAACGTCCTACCGCCTATACCAAACACGACAAGAGCATCACCGAAAACGATTTGTTTTAAGGATTTAGGTATTAGGGGATAGGTGTCAGATATCAGAAGATATTGAAAAATCAATTTCTCTCATTCAAGAAATTGGAAAAATCATCAACTCTTTGCAAAAACATCTAATCCTTAAACTCTAACCGCTATCCCCTAAATCCTACCCCCTAATATCTATGATAAAACGCTGCATTCAATTAGCTTATAATGGCCTTGGCACTACTTACCCTAATCCCTTAGTAGGTTGTGTGATAGTGCACGATGGCAAAATCATCGGTGAGGGCTGGCACCAAAAAGCAGGTGAACCTCACGCCGAAGTACGTGCTATAGCCTCAGTGAAAGACAAATCGCTACTGGCTGAAAGTACACTCTATGTGAGTTTAGAGCCTTGCAGTCATTATGGCAAAACGCCCCCTTGTGCCGATTTGATTATCACACACCGCATTCCTCGCGTAGTGATTGGCACTACCGACCCCTTTGCCAAAGTGGCTGGGCGTGGTATTGAAAAACTGCGGGCTGCAGGCTGTGAAGTAACAGTAGGGGTGATGGAAAAAGAATGTAGGGAACTCAACAAACGTTTTTTTACCTTTCACGAGAAAAAACGCCCTTATATCTTCCTCAAATGGGCAGAAACCGCCGATGGTTTTATCGCTCCTGCTTACAAAGATACGCTTGCCCCCGTGTGGATTACCGATGCCTATACGCGCCAAGAAGTACACAAAATGCGCAGTGAAGAACAGGCTATATTAGTAGGCGTGGGCACTGTATTAGCCGACAATCCTTCGCTCGACACCCGTGATTGGTATGGCAAAAATCCGCTACGGGTAATTATCGACCCTCACCTGCGCTCTCCTAAGGAGTTTAAAGTATGGAACGACTTGCAACCAACGCTTTTCATAACTAACAAGGAAAAAGTAAGTGATAAAAACTATGGGGTACAAACAGAAATAATAGGCATCGACTTCACCCACAACGTACCTCAACAAATCTGTGACCTGCTCTACCAGCACAATATCCAAAGCCTTATAGTAGAAGGAGGCGCATACACCCTGCAACAATTTATCAATGCAGGTTTATACGACGAAATGCGTATCTACAAAAGCGAAGTGACTTTCGGCGAAGGTGTGAAAGCCCCACAAATCAGCTAATTGACAAATTAATTAAATATACAATGGAAAACAACAGACAGAAAAAAATAGCAGGCATTATTCAAGAAGAATTAGCCAAAGTGTTGCAGCAATCCATACGCGATGCAGGACAACAAAATTTACTCATTTCGGTAACTAAAGTAAATGTAACCGTAGATTTATCGGTGGCTAAAGTATACCTCAGCGTATTCCCTGAGGCAAAAGCTGCCGAGGTGCTCAAAGGGGTGACTTCTAACGCTCCCCTCATCAAACACGAACTCTCGCAAATCACCAAACACCAGTTCCGTCGTATGCCGGAATTATTCTTCTATATAGATGACTCATTGCAATACATCGAGGGTATTGAACAATCACTCAAAGAAGAAGAAAACCCTATTGAAAACCGTGATTTGCTCTACAAGAGAAAAATGACATAGGAATCAGGCGATAGTTATGAGGGATGAATTGCAACAACTCATTGAAAGGTTTGTAGGGAAAGAACCTTTTTCTTCACAAACTGCCCTTAATAAAGAGCTGCATATTGAGGGTGATGATGCTGAGGATTTGTTGGTCGCATTCAGTGAGGCTTTTGAGGTAGACATCAGCGACTTCCCTTTTGATGATTATTTTTATAGTGAATCAAAGGTTCCATACCTTTGGTTTATAAAGTTTTTGGGTTTAGGAAAAGAAAAGAAGCCTTTTTACATATATCAGTTAGAAGCAGCTATCAAAACCAAGAGATTAGTATGAGAACACTTCTATTTTGCTTATTTTTAGTGCCTTTTACTGTTTTCGGACAGAAAATGAGAACTGATCTTCAAGAAGAAAATTTAAAAGGAAAGGTAAAAACAACAGTTACTACCTACTATAAGGTTATTTATAAAAATGGAAAAGTAGTGCTTGATAACAATTCTAAAAACAATTCCTCAAAAGAGGCTTTCTACAACAAAGATGGTAACCTACTAACTTTTAAAGAAATAGCTAATATTATTTCTTTAGAAAAATACCTCTACGACGAAAAAGGTAGGAAATTAAAAAAACAAGAGTCTAATAATGGTGGAATGTTAACGCTCGCTTCGGAGTATAGTTATACACAAGGGAAATATATTGAAAAAATATATTTGGGAGACCTCTGTTGTATTGATACTTACAAATACAACGCACAAGGAGACCCTATCGAGAAAAAATCTATAGGAGTGGGGGAATGCAAGCAGGATATCGATTATAGCGTTAGTCTGAAATACGACTCTTCAAGAAGATTGATTGTCGCTAATTTATCAGGAGGACAGCGGATTACTAAATACACTTATAACAAAGAGGGACATTTAGAAAAAGAAATACTCTATGAAGATGGTGATTTGATAGAGACCACACAATACCAATACATTTCTTTTGACACACATAAGAATTGGACAAAGCGCATTATGTATTTAACTGACTATGAAGGAATAAAAAAACCTTTTAGAATAGAGACTCGTGTATTGACATACTATGAATAAAATATGCTTTTAGAACGCTTATTACAAGAACAAACATCTCAATTGAAGGGCGGTATCTACCACCGCACTCAAATAGATTTTTGCTATACAATCAAGATGAATACAAAGCAGTAATGGAATATTTCAGAGTAGTATAGACGCTTTTCTAAATGAGTTGATTTAGCTATTTGCCAATTAGCAAATTATTGCTACCTTTGCCCCAATTATTACTCACACCCTAGCTGTGAGCCCTTGCTGGCTTTACTTGTTACCTGTTACCTAAAAAATGTCTCCCATTCTCTACATAGCAAGGCGCTATATGTTCGCCAAAAGTTCACAGAACGTTATCAACATCATCAATAGGGTTACAGCCTTTGTTGTGGTGCTGGGTGGCGCTGCCCTCTTTATCGTGCTCGCAGGATTTGCCGGACTCAAAGAATTTACCCTCTCCTTCTCCTCTACCTTCGACCCCGACCTGAAAATATTCCCCAAAACAGGCAAATACCTATCGATTACCAAACAAGATACTCTAAACTTACGCCAACTTTCCTCAGTTGCTCATTTCACTAAAGTATTAGAAGAACAGGTTTTTCTCACTCATAACCAAAAGAACCACATTGCCTATATCAAAGGGGTGGATACTGAGTATCCATTAGTAAATGCAGTGGATAGTATCCTCGTATTAGGCAATTGGGAACTCACTCCCCCTAGTGTAATTGTAGGAGGTACCATCTTCAACAACTTAGGTTTGAACCTCGCCGATGGATCTTCTCCTTTGCAAATTGTCGTCCCCAAAGCAGGAAAAGGCAGTATCCTCAATGACCCTATGCCTTACCGACAAGCCTTTTCGGTAGTGCAAGGCATCTACCAACTTACGGAAGATTTAGATAAAAAATACGTATTTTCGTCCTTAGACCAGGCGCAATTTTTATTAGGAGTGAAGAAGAAACAAGTCTCGGCTATAGAAGTGAAATTAGCCCCTAATGCTAATGAAAAAGAAGTAACCGAACAACTCCTAAAACTCTTTCAAGAACCCGTAATAGTAAAGAACCGCGTACAGCTAAATGATGCGCTTTACCGTATGCTCAACACCGAAAATATTGCAGTATATCTCATTTTTATTTTGGTGCTTATCATTGCACTTTTCAATCTTGTAGGGGCAATTATTATGATGATATTAGACAAAAAAGACGATTTACAAACACTCTATGCCCTTGGTATGAACGAACAGCAGATGCGACAAATATTCTTTTGGCAAGGTACAATGGCATCAGTATTAGGAGCTATTTTAGGGATTGTATTAGGAGCAACCATTGTGTTATTACAACAACATTTTGAGTTTGTGAAGATAAGTCCTACCCTCCCCTACCCCGTTGCTATTACAGCGCTAAATATAGTAATTGTTTTCGCTACGATAGTAGTATTAGGCATTTTAGCCTCATTAGTAGCCTCATCACGCGTGCGTGTGAAATAGAGGTCTCAGGAGTCAAGGGTTAGGATTCAGAAATCAGAAGTTATACAATAAATCAGCAAATTGACAGTTTATGATTAAAAAATGGATTGGCTCTTTCGCCTTGTGGGTGACGGGTTGGAAAATAGAACTACAAGGCGATAAAGAAAACCTTAATCGCTGTGTGTTGGTAGTAGCTCCGCATACTACCAACTGGGAATTCGTTCTCGGAATTTTAGCTTATTGGAAGCTCGAAAAACCTATCAAACTCATTATCAAAGATGCACACACCAAAGCGTGGTATGGCTGGATCGTACGCAAATTGGGGGGCATAGGTATCGACCGCTCTCAACACAATCACCTCGTTGAGTTTATCACTCAGCGCTTTAAAGAAGATAGTTTCAGCTTGGTGGTAACCCCCGAAGGCACGCGCTCTCGCGTAAACAAATGGCGTATGGGCTTCTACCACATCGCTCTTTCTGCCCAAGTGCCTGTGGTTTTAGGGGCTGGCGATTTTAAGAAAAAGAAAATATACATAGGCAAAACCATCTCCCTCACCGACCTGCAAACGCGCTCTCAAGAGAGTATTATGCAGGAAATTCAGGATTACTACAAGGATATCACTCCCAAATATCCTGAACAATGGAATCCTAAAATCTACTAACTCCTATCCCCTAATTCCTAACCCCTAATTATATGGATTTTGAACGTATCAAAGAAAAATTGGCGATCCTCGCCGATGCTGCCAAATACGATGTTTCTTGCTCCAGTAGCGGAAGCTCTCGCAAGGCAGTGAAAGGCGAATTGGGCAACGCAGCCAATTTTGGCATCTGCCACTCGTTTACCGAGGACGGCAGGTGTATTTCTCTGCTCAAAATACTCCTTACCAATCATTGTATCTACGATTGTGTGTACTGCGTATCGCGACGCAGTAACGACATACAGCGCGCTGCCTTCAGTGTGCAAGAGGTGGTAGACCTCACCATCAACTTTTACCGCCGAAATTATATAGAGGGTTTGTTCCTCAGCTCGGGAGTGTTCAAAGACCCCGATACCACAATGGAACGATTGGTGCGCGTAGCTAAAAAGTTGCGCTTAGAAGAGCGTTTCAATGGTTATATCCACCTAAAAACGATTCCAGGTGCCAGTGAAACCCTTATTCACGAGGCAGGACTCTATGCCGACCGCCTTTCTATCAACCTCGAAATCCCCACCAAAGAAGGACTTAAGTTGCTTGCACCCGAAAAAGATCACCAGCAGATGCTCACCCCTATGCAGCAGCTGAAAAATGAATTGGCTATCCACTCAGTAGAAAAGAAGAAATTCAAGCATACGCCAAAATTCGCCCCTGCCGGACAAACTACCCAAATGATTATAGGCGCTACTGATGAAACTGACCAGAAGATTATAAAAGTCGCCAGTTATATGTATGATAAGTTAGAGATGAAGCGGGTGTACTATTCGGGATATGTACCGGTATTGCAAGACAGCCGATTGCCTTCTATTCACTCTCAGGTGCCTGTAGTGCGTGAAAATCGTCTCTATCAAGCCGATTGGCTAATGCGTTACTACGGCTTTGCTCCCGATGAGATTTTAGATACACGTCAGCCCTTTCTCGATTTAGAAATAGACCCCAAACTCGCTTGGGCATTGCGCCACCCACACCTCTTTCCGGTAGATGTGAACACGGCACCTCGTGAGATGCTTTTGCGCATTCCAGGGGTAGGCGTTCGGTCGGTACAGAAGATACTCACAGCACGTACCTTTCAAAAACTCACCTATTACAGTCTCAAACAGATAGGAGTAACCCTTAGCCGAGCCAAATACTTCATTACTTGCAGCGGGGCAACCCCATTAGCAGGCACTATGGAACCCACAAAACTCCGCCATTTGCTCATCGCCAATAGCCATAACAAGCACAAAGAACTCTTCACTGGACAGTTATCGCTGTTTTAATATATAAAAAAAGCTATCTAAAAAGACAGCTTTTTATAAATTTATTGTTCAAAAATCTCTTTCCAAGTAACTGTTTGATTAATCCTTTCTCTACTAGGTCCTATAAGAGACATTTGCATACCCTCTTTAGTGAAAATGAGTCTTATTTCAATATCTACTTGACCTATAGGTTCTTTAAGTGTTTTTTGTTTCATCTTTTCTATATTTATTTTTACCTCATCTAGAATTGGGTAAAGAACCAGCAATTCTGTAGCTGTAACAAGTCCTACAAAATAATCGCGATGCATCAAATCCTTTGGAGTTTCTGCCTTTACTTTTACTTGTAATGAATTACTATTGATTTTGTCTGTATACAGAGTGTAATTCTCTACAACAAACTTGTTTTCAACAACCTTTACATAAGGTTCTTTCATTTCTTCAAGACTATTTTGTGAATAAATACTCATACTCACTAAGAGACAAAACAGAAAAATTAATTTTTTAATTATCATAAATTTATATATTAGATTGTTAATACTTTGCAAAAGTATAAATAATTTTCCTATTAAACAAAAAAAGCTGCTAAGCGAGATGCTCAGCAGCTTTTTATTATCAAAATTAATTTCTAAAACACGTCTTTGATGTGCTTCATACTGTTGGCAATACTGTCTTTAGCTTCTGCAAAGTCTCCTTGTCCTATTTTTTTGATGATGTTGGTCGCAAAACCTTTCATCTGTTCAAAAGTGATGTGAGGGGGCATTGCTAAAGTATCGCGATTGGTGTAGATATTCACCAAAGTAGGTCCGTCGTGCTCGAAAGCTGCTTTTATGGTGGCTTCAAGGTCTTCGGTTTTGCGTACTTCATAGCCTTTGATGTTCATCAACTCGGCGAGTTTATCAAAAGGTGGGTTTACCATATTGGTTTGCCAATCGAGGTAGCCCGATACTTCCATTTCGAGTTTTACCATTGCGAGTGAACGGTTGTTGAACACAAATATCTTCACAGGGTATTGGTATTGCATTAGAGTAGCCAAGTCGCCCAAGAGCATTGATAGACCGCCGTCACCACACATTGCTACCACTTGTCTGCCATTGGAAGAAGCTGCTGCGCCAATTGCCATTGGGAGGGCGTTTGCCATAGAACCGTGGTTGAAAGAGCCAGTGAGGTAACGTTTGCCCGTACCTTTGATAAAACGCGCTGCCCACACTACATTCATACCTGTATCTACGGTGAAAATAGCATCGTTGGCAGCATATTTATCCAAAAGTTTAGCCGCATATTCGGGGTCTATTTGGTTCTCTTCAGTTTTCTTTTTGGTGTAATCATCTAATGATTTTTCGAGTTCCAAATACTCTTTGTGAATATCTTTGAGGAAACTATCGTCGGTGTGAGGGGTGAGTTTAGGCAATAAGGCGGTAATAGTGTCCTTCACATCGCCTGCAAAGCCGTAATCTACTTTGGCACGACGCCCGATAATCTCGGGGCGTTCATCTATTTGGATAATAGTACTTTTCTTAGGTAAGAACTCCGCATAAGGGAAATCAGTGCCGAGCATTACAAGCACATCGGCTTTGGCGCAAGCATCATAACCTGAACGGTGTCCGAGCAAGCCATTCATTCCCGCTATATAAGGGCTATCGGTACGGTCGAAGAATATTTTGCCACGGAAAGAAGCCACGATAGGCGCTTTAAGGGTTTCGGCAAGCTGTTCTACTTCTTTCACCGCATACTGACAGCCGTGACCGCAGTAGAGGGCTATTTTCTTGTTTTTGTTGTCGTTGAGTACTGCTGCCAATTTGTCAAGCTCACTATCGGAAGGGCGCACTACGGGTTTTGCTAAGAAGGTTTGTGTAGCAGTAGGAACCTCTTCAAGGTCGGCGCCTGCCACATCACCAGGGAGTCCTAATACAGCCACGCCTTTCTCGTTGATAGCCGTTTGTATGGCGCGTTGCATCATTGTGGTAAATTGCTTGGCGGTATTGGCTACATACACATATTTACTGCAATCTTGGAAGAGCAAGAAGGGGTTGGTTTCTTGGAACCAATCGGTACCAAATTTATGGGTAGCGCAGGTGCTGGCAATGGCAATTACGGGGTTCCCTGAGCGGTTAGCATCGTAGAGTCCGTTGATAAGGTGTACGTGTCCAGGTCCTGAACTTCCCATACAACAGCCTATGCCGTTTAGTTCGGCGTCCATAGAGGCAGCATAAGCCGCTGATTCCTCGTGGCGGACGTGTATCCACTCAAGGCGACCATCGCGACGGATGGCGTCGTTCACAGGGTTGAGGCTATCGCCAGTAATAGCATAGACTCTTTTTACGCCTGCTTGTACTAACATTTCGACCAATTGGTCGGATACATTTTTGCTCATATATGTTTTTTTTATTAATGACAGTATAAGTAGGCAAAAATAATACCAGTTTTTAGAGGGTAGTATTCATTAAAGACTAAACTAAAACTATTTATCCCATTTCTACAGTAATATAACAAAATAATTTAAAGTAAAACAATTAACATTGTTCCAACAAAAAAAATAAGTGTTGCCATTACTAAAAACTTCATTGTTTTTTTCTTTTTATAACAAGAAATGAAAAATACCAAAGAAGAAATAATAGTAGTTATAATTTTTATCATCCTATCATATTTCCACCAAGAACTTCCTTTTATCTGTTGATTTATTAACTCTACATCTGTAACTCTTTGTAAAGCTTCATCAAAAAACATAAAAGTTATAGCAACTTTTATTATTTCAAAAAAGCATAATGTGATTATAACATTGGATATTCCTTCAAGAAAAATAGAGTATTCTTCTTCAGATTTGTGGTATTGAGTTATAAAATTAATGATAACAAATAAGATAGTCATTACCCCTATATAAAAAACACAATTAATAGTAAGAGATAAGTATGCTGGAAATGTTGTAGTCTCTAAAATTTCAGCTGGTAATAATTTTAAAGAAGCATCTACTTTCGTACTTCCTGAAATAATTAAAATTACGAAAAATATTATGGTAAGATATAATAATTCAGACCTTATTTGTTTTAAATGTTGATATTGGTTCATAAGATTTCAATAAAAGATGCTATAAATAATAATATTGTAGGAAGTAAAAAATCTTTTGGTTTAGGAATTACAATATTTAGATTATCTTCTTTAAGAAAGATTTTCTTGTAGAAGAAAAAACCCTTAAACCCAATGACTGAGAATAAAGTCAAAGCAAAAATTTCTAATGGAGCGTGTTTTAAATAATAAAAAATAGTACGAATAGGAATAAAATCTATTGCAGTAAAAAATATATTAGCAATAAGAAACCCATTCCAATACAAAATAAGAACTGTTAAAATACCTCCCGTTGCAAATCCTACAATAGAAATTAAGAATCCTACTCGCATATTATTAAGAAAAATATCTATAGCTCCATGTTCTTCATATTTTTCAGTTCTAAACAATCCTATATTTTTACCTGAGAATTCTGTTTTACTGAATGTGTTATTTTTATAAGCAATTGTATAATGCAAAAAACCCAATGAAAACAATAATAATGAGAATAATATTCCTTTTGTAATACTGTTGTTTAAGTTCTTTCTAACGAGTTTCATAGGCATTTTTAATTCTATTTTTTAGAGAGGGGTGAGTTACACTTCCTTTCATCATCTTGTTCTCAGTGATTTCATTGAGTTTTTCAAGTGTTTGAACGTATTGCTCTGCTCCTACTTTTCTCACAGCAAATGCATCTGCTTGATATTCTAATCGGCGTTGAAAAAAATAAGGGATAAGTATAAAAGCAATAACTCCATAGATAAGACCCACTAACGCTACTATAACAGGTTCCATAATTGTATCTCTATAATGCTGTTTTTCAATAATATTTATAGAGAAACTATGTAAAAAAACAAGAATAATAGAGCTTACCATATTTAGGAAAAACATTTTGTACAAATGTCCTAATTTCAAATGTCCTATTTCGTGGAAAACAACCCCTTTTAGTTCATTATTAGTCATCTTTTCGCATAGAGGTTCTCCTATAAGGATTGTTTTAGTAAAAGGAAAAACACCTGTCGCAAAAGCATTTTCAATTTTTCCTTTAATGATGCGTATACGATACGAGTAGCCTTCATTGCGCAAAAAAGACTCAATTTCTTCATTTTTTAAATACTTCTTTTTTTGAGATAATGCCCTTAGAGGTACAATCAAAAAATAGTAAGAATTGATGAGTGCTAACACTATCACAGCCATTGCATTTGCAAACTGTATATGACTGAAAAACAACATTATAAGAATAATGATTAATGAAACTACAGCACTGTCAAACAACTCGTCTTTCCAGATAAAAAGATCTGTAAAAGCATATTTTCTCTTTTTGTCTATTTTGAATGAAAGGTATGCCACGAAGGTTTTCAAAGCAAAAATAGCAATCACATAAATAATATATAAGTATATATATTTCATAATCCACCTATTATTAATTTATTAATAAATAGGTTTGCCTATTAAGTAGGCAAACCTATTTCATTTAAGATTAAAGAGCTCCTACCATCGCTCCACCAACAAGCCCTATAGGACCTCCAAAAGAGCCTATTGCAGCTCCATATTTAGCTCCTAATACCCCACCTGTAGCTGTCCAACCAGCTCTTATAGCTGTATCCCAAGGACCTCCAGGGGGATTATGAGCAACTTCTCTTGAAAGAGCCCAACCTACTTGAACTTCTGTGACATTTGTTGTATTTACTTCTTTTGAATTAAAGAAGTTTGCAACGCATAATAGTCCTAATAAAAGAACTAATCCTAAAATAAATCTACTTTTTTTCATATAATTAAAATTAAAGATTTAAACCTACTCTATTGTTTTTCGTCGCTTTTGGGTTTTCCCGACTATAATTTTTTAAGCTATGTACACTTGCTTAAAAACTTCGGGACAAAGATACAACTTAAAAACACTAAAATAGCATCACTTTTGAGGAAAAATAATTACTTTTAAGAATAAAAAAATTACTTTTCAGGGAAAAAAGATATTTTTATAGTATAAAATATTTTGTATATTATTATTTTTTTATTACTTTTGCCCTATAACTATAATGATAGTATTATGGAGGTCAGAAAAATATTAGAAAGAATTACAAAAAAAAGAAAGAAAAAGGGTTATAGTTATGAAAATATGGCAGAAGAATTAGCTCTTAGCCCTTCTGGATATAGGAAAATAGAAACTGGAGAAACTAAACTTTTAGTAGAGAGAATGTTTCAAATAGCAACAGTTTTAGATATTCCTATAAAGAAACTATTAGATATAGAAGAACCAGAAAAAAATGAGAATAAAGAGGTGTTAAAAAAGCTCATAGCTTCATACGAAAACCTCTTAAAGGAAAAAGAGGAACAAATTGCCTCTCTAAAAGAAAATATCAAAAAAAGATAACAAACTCATCAAGACTTGTTTTTTACTGATAAATATGTAGAGTTACTACTGATATTTTGATTTTTTAGAAGTTAAAACTAAGTTATTAGTAGTGAGATCTACGACATTCAAATTTCTAATACGCACTATGTATACTGACCAAGAATTTATTAACAAATAATTTTCACTAATTATTTTTATCTAAAAAGGCTGTTTGACACATTATCAAACAGCCTTTTTGGGGTTAATTAAAAATTTGTTCCAATATTTTAAAGGTGATGAGATAGGTAGGTTTTACGCCTGTAGTACCTAATCCACCTGAAGCGAGGGTACTACCTGTTTCAAGGGGGTTATCGGAAGCGTAGTAAGCATAACGCACTTTCACATCTTCGCGTATGCTCTTGCGTATTTTAGAAGCCGATTGTATCGCTTTTTGGTAATGAACCCCTTCCATTTCCAAACCGACGGCATTCCACGTAGAGTGTAGGAAAAATTTCAGGATATCCTTATTTTGGAGAGAAGTTCCTAGCACTGTAACCATTGTACCTTCAAACACTTTGAGACCATTACCTTCAAAATCGGCTTTAGAAAACTCGTTGTGGAAAGGATAGTTATCGGCAGTACCTTCAAAAATATGAGAAGTAGGAATCATCAAATCGCCTTTTTCGCCTTCCAAAATACCTGCTTTCCCCATAATAGAAATAGAAATCACATTGAGAAAATGGGTTTTACCTCCTTTGTGATAAGGCTTTAGTAGCTCATCGATAGTTTCGTAAGCCTGTTCACCAAAAGCGTAATCCATAACAAAAATCACAGGTTTTTGATCTTCTTCAAGATGATGTACTTTGTAAGGAGTATTATCAAAATCTATCTTGGCAGTATCAAAGAGTTGAACATCAATATTGGTACCTGAAGTATCGTCTACTGAAATCATTCCGTGTTTGTGAGCATAGTCCTTCACCTTTTTGCGCAGTGGTTCACTCTCTGGCAAGCTAAGCAGCTCAAAAAGTTCGATACGTGATTTTACTTTCACTTCGCCTGCAAGAGCTTTTTCGGCAAACAAGCTATTCATCACGCTGTGCATATTAGCACTGATAATGTGCAAGGGGCAGTTTAAGAGTCCGTTTTTAAGAAGAATATGTTTGATATTTTCCGCCCATATTTCGCCGTGGAGGTGGTGACCAATACGTTCGCGCAATACGGTACTGAAAGTAATCACACGCTTATCGTCGTTTACACGCTCATTGAACGCCAATTTACCCAACCAGTAGATGATGTGGATAAAGCGATCGGGAAGTGCGGGAGTTGCTAGTGCTTTGTAGGCTTTGAGCACCTCTTCAAAAGTGCGCCCCAATAGATTACCAATATGTATGAAAGTAGCCTCACGTTCGGCAAGGGTAAGTTTATTTTTTTGAATGTTAGATTCGAGTTTTGCCCAATCGTGTGAAATTTTATTATCGTCTAAGAAAATACGGTCGGCGATTTTGTGAGATTCTATAAAGAGGAAAGTGAGGTGCGTAAGCACATCGTAGATATCGGAACGACCGCGAGTAATTTCGATATTCATTTGCTCGGGATCAATGCGATAGCAATTACGGCGGCGTTTAGGGGGGATAATAGGTTTGAAATGTGATTGGCGATACCCTTCATCGGCGATGAGGTTGATGTACTTACATTGCTCAATACCCTCGGGAAGGCGGTCGAGTACATAGATAAGTCCGCTGAGTTCAGATTTACTTTCAGCGATAGTGCCATAGATTTCGGGGCGTAGAACGAGTAAGGACTCGCGGAGCGCCTCGCCTGAGATGCCCATAGGTTTATAGAAACCTCTTGAGAAGAGGTGTCTCATTGTTACATACATACGCTCAATGGCGTTCGTGGATTCTTGTGCTCTACTTTTCATATTATTCGTCGTATAATTCATCTACTATTTCGTAGACGAGTTCGGGTTCAAAGCCGCGGTATAGGAGGAAGTTGGCTAATTTTGCTTTGGCTTTATAAGGATTTTTTTCTTTGATGGCAGCCTGTTTTTTTTCGGCTAAGAGATTAAGGGTTTCGTAGTAGTCATCGTCGGTAATTTCGCTCAATCCAGCTTCGATATTATAATCGGTGAGCCCTCGAGCTTTGAGTTCACGCTGTATGCGGAGTTTTCCCCACTTTTTGCTATAGAATTTACCTCGGGTAAAACTTCGGGCGTAGCGTTCTTCGTTGAGAAATCCATAGTGAATGAGGTGAACAACGATATCGTCGATCGCTAAGGGGATCATCCCCATAGAACGGAGTTTAGCAACTACTTCTCGATGGCATCTTTCTTGATAGGCGCAATAGTTTTCGAGACGAGTTTTAGCTTCTTGGACGGTGTAAGTCTTTTCCAATTAACACTTAAGGATTAACGATTAACAATTTGCAAAAAAACCATCCTTTAGGGATGGTTTTTGAGTATTAATCTTAAAATTTTATTATGTCACAGATCTTTATTAAAAGATTGCTGTCAAGTCTTTTTTGTATTTAGCGAGCAATGCACGGGTAAGACCGAGGTTTGCTTTTGTAGAATCTACTACTAAGTAGATGAAGTAACCGCCATTTGCAGCGATATCGATGATGTGGATTTGGCCAGTAAGGGTAATAAGGATATCCACGATTTTTTCCTTAGAAGCTAAACCGAGCGCTTGGAGGGCGTTTTGTTTAGCCTTTACTACTTCTAGGTTATAAGCAGAAGCTAAGTTAGGGTCGAAACTAGGATCTACTGATTCTGCTCCATAAGAAACACCAGAGCGTACTTCAGTAACTGAAACAGCGATAAATCCAGGAACGTTGGTTTTCATATCCTGAATGAATTTGTCTAAAACATTTGTCATTGTCTTGTAAGTTTTTTTTTATTAATTATTAAATGAAAAAATAAGTGAGGCATCGAGCGGATTTGAACCGCTGTATAAGGTTTTGCAGACCTCCGCCTAACCCCTCGGCCACGATGCCTTTTATTGTTCAGGGCGCAAAGGTAGAATTATTTTTTTTAACTACCAAATCTTTTGCGTTTTATTTTTATAATCACCTGAGCTACGTCGCCTCCTATAGGCGGATTAACCTTAGCGATTTTTAACTTTAGTTTCTGAACCTGTGGTAGTTCTGAGAAGATTTTATCGGAAATACGGCCTGCTACATTTTCTAGTAATTTAGCGCGTATAGCCATTTCTTCTTTCACTATTTTGTTCAGATGTACATAATCTACAGTATCGACGAGTTCGTCAGTTTGGATAGATTTTTTCAAATCGGCATATACTTTCAAGTCGACGCGATAGTCGCTACCAATGATACCTTCTTCGGTAAGGCAGCCGTGATAGGCGTAGAGGCGTATATTTTTTAGGATAATTTCTTCCATTTTTTATCGTTGAGCACACTTACAGTTACTAACTCCTTGGAACAAGTCGAGACCTAAAGTAAGCATATGAGTACCAGAGTTATACCCTATAAGTTCATTGAGGGTAACTTGATAAGAATAAGCGGCGTAGAACATTCCGAATTTAGCGCCTGCCATAGGTCCTATATTGAGAGGGCGGAAAATTTGGTCGTTGAGAGAGCGATAGTTAAGGCCTACCCAGTAGTAATCTTCTACATCAAGCCAACGGAATTTGATATTAAAATCGGTTGTAGAACGCCCGTCACTTTCATAGTATTGATAGAGGAGAGAAGGTTCGATTTCAAAACGGCTATTTTTGTCGCGTTTGTAGCGGTAACCTCCATATACCATATAGTTACGGAGTGCTTTAGGTTCTTCTTTATAGAAACGCTCGATATCTTTGTTGAGGATATTAAGAGCGGTAAAGTTGATCCACCAATTTTTATAACGATAAAGGGCAGCTACGTCGAAGTTGTGGTTTACAGTGAAGCGGTCATTAGTTACATGGGGATCGTTACCTGATATGGTTCTATCGAATTTATCTATATCTATTCTAAAGGTATTCAAAGCGTAAGAGATACCGAAAGACACGAAGTGGTTGTCGTAGCGGTCGAGAGTAAGGTGGTGAGCGAAGGTAGCTTTACCACCCATTTGTTTAGTAAAACCATTGCGGTCGTTATAGAGCATCACCCCTGCTCCACTTCGTTCACCGAGGCGCATATCACCAGCGAGTGATTGATAATCGGGGGCATTTTTCACACCCACCCATTGGGTAACCCCAGAGAGACGAATACGTACGAAGTCACCAATACCAGCGTAGGTAGGTGCGATTAAGAATTCGCTATCTGCCAAATACTGATTTTGTTGTGGTAAATTTAGCTCTTGAGAGAAGGCTTTTGGAGCAAAAGCACATACTGCTAAAACAAACAAAACTATTTTTTTCATTGTTGATAAAATTAAACTATTAAATTGCTATAATACTCAATTTTGATTTTGCAAAACACCTCTTTAATATATAGGTATAATTCGCAAAATTTTCAGCAAAGATATTTATTTTTTTTGTGTTACACTACTATTTGAGTAAAAAAAAACGAATATTTAACGTATTTAGAGTTTTTTTAACATTTTTAAAGCAGGTTTATTATTTACTATTTCTTATAAAAAACTATATTTTTTTGATGATTTTTCATCTCAAAATCAATTTTATTAAAAAAAACTTATATTTTACTCTTTTTTATTACATTTTTATCTAACTGAGAAAAGAATACCCTTTTGCGTGAGATATAGTGTAGATTTTAACAATGAGTTCAAAACTAAAATAGAGTATATTTAAACTCGTAAATAAATTTTGGTAATCTCCTATTTTTCATTTACTTTTGCCAAGGATTATTCATTTAAATAAAATCAACATGAAAAAATTTACCTTTGTATGGGCGCTAATAACACTATTTTTTGTAGGTTGCAAAAACAATAACAGCAACAATCCTTTTGGAGACTCAAAAAAAAGGTTACAAGAGGCCAACGAGATCATTGAGTATTATAACAACGCTTTAGATCTGTATAGAACTTATAATAACTCGTACATCAAAGAAGGGATGAAGTACATAGAGAACGCCCAGATTTTTATAGAGAGAAAAGCAGCAAACTCTCCTATAGCTATCAAGCCTTTGAGCCCTGTTTTTATGATAATTCCTCGTACTAAAGAAAATAAAGAAGTTCCTAAAAGTTTTGGCGATAAACAAGAAGCTATCAAAAAAGCAATGGAAGGTATGCAGCTCAACGTTCAAGCAATACGCAATTTAGCCGATGCTACCGAATCATACTTAGATGCTGAAGACTACAAAGGTGACAAAGGCGAAAAACTCAAAGAAAACAAAAAAGTAGCCGAGGCTCAAGCTTTAGAATTTAGCAAAAACGCCAGAACACTTCTCGACATAATGAAACCTACTGTGACTCAAGCTGAAGAAATCACTTTAGAAGATCATCCGCTAAAAGATCAAATCCTTTCATCTAAAAAATTGGCTGCACAAACGGAAGGCTTTATAGATGAGGTAGTAACTCAAGCTGAAAACAATCGATTAGACATTGACAAACTACAAAATATGTATAATGCTATTGAAGAACAAGTTGCTAAAAATGAAAAATTAGAAATTAAGGACAAAGATTATGTGAGAAAAAAAAGCAGTTTTGATTTTTTCAATAAAAATGTAAGAGAGTATTTAGGTGCAGCACGCAAATTGATACGCAATGCGAAAGAAGCAAAGGAATTTTCGGAAAGTGATTACATGGAACTGAACTCTCACCACAACCAGTTGATTAACGCTTATAACAATTTTGTGGATTAATATAAAAAGACTTAAAGAGGCTCAGAGATCTGAAAAGTTCTATTTGTAAGGGCGTTTGCAAAACGCCCTTACATAACATACTCTAAAAGTGATTGATTATCATAAAGATTTTGATTTTTTTCACCAAACCATAAAAAAATGACCGCAACAGATTTAAAAAATAATTATCAAAATGTTATTATTATACTCATTTGCTTTGGGTTGTATATAGGTTTAAGCCATTATCTACATACTTTTGTTAAAAACTTAGAGTTTATACTATCTATGCGCTTCATTTCAAACTGTATTGCGAATTTACTGATTACCTCCCCAATATGGGTGGGCAATGCGTTACTAAACGACGGAAAAAGTTATTGGCAGCGATTAGAACTTGGTAGCAACATCAAAGAGGCTCTGATAGTTACAGGACTATTAACTTTATTATTTTCTCCCTTTTTTATCTATAACTTTAGCAACTTCTTACATTTTCTGAACACTAAAGGAACTGTGTGGATATTGAACATCTTTTTAGCTGAAATATGCTTGCGAGTATTCTTTTTTCGCAATCTTTGCAACTATACCTCGTGGGGAATTTTGCGCAATACCTTGATTTATACAGTTATTTATTTAGCTTTTCTCATCTATTCTTCTTTAGACAATATCATTGAAGCCCCCTCCGATTTTCTACCTTATTACGCTTTGAACTATTTGACTAACTTCTGCGTTATTTTTATATCTTCCTGTTTTTATTTTTGGCTTTATGTAGAGTGGAAACACAATTTTTGGTTGGTTTTTGGGGTGCGATTGTTAATTAGTTATTACATAGCATTTGTTTTTGGAGACGGACTCTTACACTATATCACTTGGCTCTTTGTAGCAGTCCCTGCAGTACTGATAATCATTGGGACTATTCTATACAAACGAAAAAAAGGTTTACCTTTAGAAGTAAAACGATTTTGGTAGTAGCACGACAAGCAATTGTAACACAATAGGTAATTGCAGGTCTTTATCTTTTCTTTCCCATAAAGAAGAGACCATAACAGCGTTCATTTTCTTCTAATTGTAGAAAATCTTTCAGTTGAAACATAAAACCAGGGGTACCCCAATAACAGCCTACCGCGTGGGCAGTGCAGGTGAGATACATATTCTGTACTGCCATTGCTGTAGCAGCTATTTCTTCCCATTCGGCTACTTTACCACTAAAATGAACACTGATAGTAACTACGACATAAGATTTAGCTACTTTTTTCGCTATTTCATTCATTTTTATCTCAGAAAAGCTCTCTGCCGGTACATTTTCTTTGTATAAACGCACTAATTCTTCTCCCAAACGCACTTTCTCATCACCTTTATACACTTTTAATCGCCAAGGTTTAGTGCGTTTGTGGTTAGGAGCTTCATCTGCAGAACTAATAATCTCTTGTAAGACTTCTTCGGGTATAGGGGTATCGCTATATTCGGGTGGATACACGCTTTTGCGAGAGGTAATGATATGCTTGAGTGTTTGGACTTCTGTCATAATATTAAAAAAATAATGTTTCACGGGGCAAAGATAGTAAATAAAGACGAATTACGAATTACTAAAAAGAAGGTTACAAGGTTGTAACTTCAAAAAATAATCGTACATTTGTAGCCTGATTAACCATTTAGAGTTCTAAACGAATGAAGAAACTTCTTTCTTTTGCCACTTTGTGGGTGGCTTTATCACTACACGCACAACAACAACCAGTGGATTATATCAATCCGCTGATTGGTACTTCTAACTTTGGCGCTACTCACCCTGGAGCCATTGCTCCTCGCGGTATGCTTAGCATTTCACCCTTTAATGTGGCTTTTGACACTACGGGAGTGAAAGCTCCGCTCGAAAAAGATAGTCGCTGGCTTTCTAATCCTTATGTAAATGAAAATAAATTCTTCACAGGTCTCACCCACGTGAACCTCAGCGGTGTTGGTTGCCCAGAACTCGGGGTGATTATCGCGATGCCTACCACTGGTAAATTGGAGGTAAATCATCTAAAATACGGCTCTACTTACCAAAAAGAAATCTCCAAAGCGGGTTATTACAGCAATTTCCTCACTAAATACAACATCAAAACCGAAGCTACTGCTACCACCCGCGCAGGTATTACTCGCTATCACTTCCCTAAAGGAGAAGCTAATTTACTCATCAATCTCGGACTCGGACTCACCAATGAGAAAGGCGCAATGCTGAAATTCGTATCGCCTACCGAAGTGGAAGGAATGCGTATGGTAGGGACTTTCTGCTATAACAGTCCGGAGCTGGCATATCCGGTGTATTTCGTAGCCAAAGTAAACAAAGTAGCCCCTTCTTATGGCGTTTGGCATCAGCCAGAAAAACACCAAGGGGTGGAAGCTCAATGGATGTGGTACAACGGCGAAACTCGCCTGAAAGAACAATTTGCCCGCGAGGTAGTAGGCGATAGTATAGGGGCGTATTTCCGTTATAAATTTGATAAAGAGGAAGTCGTGGAACTCAAGGTGGGTATCTCATACGTGAGCATTGCCAACGCCCGTGAAAACCTTGAAAAAGAAATAGGCAACCGCACTTTCGACGAGGTGTATACCACCACACGCCAAACGTGGAACGATGCCCTCCGCGCTACCGTAGAAGGCGGTACCGACGACCAAAAAACCATATTCTACACAGCGCTCTATCACGCGCTTATTCACCCGAATCTCCTCAACGATGTGAATGGCGATTACCCTGAGAGCAAGACTAACAAAATAGGCAAAAATCACCAGCGTTATACGGTGTTCTCGCTTTGGGATACCTATCGCAATTACCACCAATTGCTCACCCTGCTCTACCCCGAACAGCAACTGCGAATGGTGCGCACGATGCTCGACATCTACAAAGAAAGCGGCTGGCTGCCTAAATGGGAACTTAATTCTACCGAAACCTTTACGATGGTAGGCGACCCTGCGAGCATAGTACTGGCAGACACTTATCTGCGCGGTCTTACTGATTTTGACATACAAACGGCTTACGAGGCGATGCTCAAAGGGGCAAATACGCTTGAAAATAACCCTATACGCCCAGGGGTGAAAGAGTATTGGAAATTGGGTTACCTGAGTGTAGACGGAGGGGTAAGAGGACCTGTATCTACTACCCAAGAGTACAATGCTGCCGACTTCGCTATTGCGCAAATTGCTAAAAAATTAGGCAAAAAAGCCGATTACGAGAAGTTTAACAAACAAGCCTATTCGTATAGAAAACTATTCGACAAAGAAACCCATTTATTGCGTCCGCGTCACGCCAATGGCAAGTGGTATGCGCCTTTCAACCCTGAAAGTGGAGCTAACTTTGAAGAAAATGTGGGTTATATCGAGGGCAATGCGTGGCAGTACGTGTATATGGTAACTCACGATGTGAAAGGAATGATCAAGCTAATGGGCGGTGAAAAACCTTTTGAAAAGCAACTCGACCATATTTTCGACAGTAAACAGTACGATATGGCAAACGAACCCGATATTGCTTATCCATATCTCTACAACTTCCTTAAAGGCAAAGAGTGGAAGACCCAACAGAAAGTAGACCAACTCATCAATGAGTATTTCCAAAACAAACCTGCGGGACTCCCAGGCAATGAAGATACAGGGGTAATGTCGGCTTGGCTCATTTATGGAATGGCAGGCTTCTACCCTATCACTCCTGCTGAGCCTAACTATACTTTTACCTCGCCTAAGTTTACCAAAATCACTCTCAAACGCAACCCACAATACTATCCAGCTGGTGATTTGGTAATAGAAAGTAATGCTTCGCCTGAGAACATTTTCATTAAGAACATTTACATCGACGACAAACCTTACAAATCCTATTTTATCAGCCACGAGGCGCTAAAAAATGCTAAAAAAATACGATTTGAATTAATGAGCAAATTGGGCAATTAGAGGATTTGCCAATTTGTCAATTTGCCAATTTGTCGATTAGTAAATTATTAAAAACGATAATATGAGACAACTAACAAAGACCCCATTATTATGTTGTGTAGTTACAACAGGTACAGAACAATCTGTTTCTTCTCAAAAGTATGTTATTTTTGAAGAGAATGACAAACTAGGGTTGGTAGATTTACAAGGCAATGTGGCATTAGAAGCTGTTTTTGATTCATTGCTTGAATTTCCTCCTTATTTTGATGCAACTGAAGGTGAATTTACAACTATTTACGATCAAGAATTAAACGTTGTTTTTAGAGGAAGATATGACCATATCCGCAAGGCAAAAATTAAAGGACAATATGCTGTTGTGAATGCAGCAGAAAGATTTGGAGTGGTAACTGATAATGAAGAAGTCATTATCCCTTTTGAATACGATTCTATATTTCCTATTAAAAATGGTTACATAGTAGAAAACAACAAGAAAGAAGGTTTTTTCTCATCAAAAGGAGAGATGATTATCCCTATACAGTACAGAAGTATTATCGCTGAAGAAATTGATGAGAATATTCCTATCTGTGTAGAAACTACTGAGAGAAAAGTAGGTTTCATTAATATCCAAAATGAATGGATAATTGCTCCTATATATGATTATGCTACCCCTTTCCAAAAAGGTTTTGCCCATGTTGGTTTTGAAAAAGGAGGTGATTATGATGAAGGTGAAGGATTTTATATCAACACAAAAGGAGAAAAAATTGTTGAAGGGTTTTCAAATATGATAGATTCTACTTTTGATCACCCAGATATGGAAATCATATCTGTACGTAATTATGAGGGAAGTTTAATTTACGATTTTCAAGGGAAACTATTAGATACTTATGATAGCTTTATATCAAATGAAGTAGCTCCTTTTTTTGCTGTTAAAAGAAATAATAAATGGGGATACATAGATGCCAAAGGCAAACTCGTAATTCCATTAGAATACGATCTTGCTAATAAATTTGGAGAAGGATTAGCCCCTGTATGCAAAAATGGCAAATGGGGTTATGTAAATCTTAAGAATGAGATAGTAATCCCTTTTCAATTTGAGGGAGAGGTAGAAGAGTTCAAAAATGGTGTAGCTAAATATCGCAAGAATGCTATGTGGAGAAGTGCGAACTATGGGCTTATCAATCGTAAAGGGGAAGTAATTGTAGCTCCTGAAAATGATTATGCTTTTTACGTAGGAGGAAATGCGGCTATAGTAATTGAGAAGGACATCTGGTATTTATACGATTTTGTAGAGAAAAAATATATTAAACTTCTAAAATCCTATTGAACTTAAAGAAATAAAAATTGAAGAAGCTGTTATAACTGTTGAACCAAGATGTGACTAATTGACAAATGGCAAGAAAACTTCACTTAATTCTTTCCCTGATA
Source organism: uncultured Capnocytophaga sp. (assembly GCF_937936315.1). Taxonomy (GTDB): domain Bacteria; phylum Bacteroidota; class Bacteroidia; order Flavobacteriales; family Flavobacteriaceae; genus Capnocytophaga. The sequence goes on from NZ_CALGWU010000041.1 coordinate 55,580, forward strand.
GCAGGGGTATTCATATTGCTGGGAGCTCTCACGGGGGCCATCTTGGCAGGTGAATCGGTGTATAACCAAACGTTGCCTTACAAAAGTGCAGCGTTTGAAAGCACTACCCTTTCCCAAACCATTGCTGTTTTAAAGGAAAAGAATATAGATGCGCTCAAACTCTCTATCGACCGCAATCACTTTGTACAGGTGGAGACGACTGAGGGTAAAAAACTCTTTATCCATCCGCAATCGGGGGAGGTAATCCAAGGGGATTATAAACCCTCGAAGTTTATACAGTTCGTCAAAACGCTACATCGCTCGCTCTATATGGGCAAAACGGGACGGGTGATTATGGGGCTTACAGCCTTGTGTTTGTGTGTAGTAGCCTTGTCGGGTATATGGCTCATCGCTCGCAAACAGCAACGCTGGGGCAGGTTTTTCCACAAGCTCCCGCAAGAAAAATTCTACAATCATTACCACAGTGCGCTGGGGCGCTGGGCGCTCGTGCCCATCTTTATCATTGCCCTCACGGGGGTGTATATGATGCTCGAAACAGTGGGAGTGTTTCCTAAGTTCAAAGCCGAACACAATTACGATGTTAGCACACTACAAGAAACACCCGCAAAACCCGCTAAAGACTTTCCCGCCTTCCAAGTGTCTCTCGCCGAAGTGCGCCAAGTGGAATTCCCTGCTTTTGAAGATGTAGAAGAGGTCTATAAAGTAGATTTCATCGATAAAAATATAGTAGTCAATCAATTTACGGGCGAGGTGATTAGCACCTCCACCTCTCCTTACAAAGGCTTGGCATATTTGGTGCGCACCCTGCACATCGGCAAAGGGCATTATCTCTGGGCGACCGTCTTGTTGCTCTCGTGTATGGCGCTGTTGTTCTTCCTCTACTCTGGCTTTGCGATGACCCTGAGAAAACGAAAGAAAGGCATCAACAATCCGTTTGATAAAAGCGAATGTGAGTATATCGTGTTAGTAGGCACTGAAGGAGGTACTACCCGCAAATTTGCTATCCTTTTCCATAACGAACTCCTCCGTTTGGGCAAGCGTTCCTACCTGACCGATATGAATGCCTACACTCGTTTTGCTAAAGCAGAGCAACTCATTGTATTTACTTGCACTTATGGCGATGGCGAGGCGCCTATCAATGCGACTCACTTTGCGCAACTATGGGTGAAATATCCCCCCGCACAACCTTTGGCTTATAGCGTACTCGGCTTTGGCTCTGATACTTACCCCGATTTCTGCAAATATGCCAAAGAAGTAGACCAACTTTTGTCGGCTACTGCACAAGCTGAATGTGCGCTGCCTTTGCATACCGTAAACGACCAAGATTTTGGTCAGTTTAAAGCGTGGGCAACGGCTTGGGGTATGGCGCAAAAGCTCTCTTTAGCTTTGCCCGATGATTTCAGCGTACAACCTCAGCGCAAACCGCTCACTTTTACGGTAACGGAGAAAACCCCGGTAATGGACGACGATATTTTCCTAATAGCGCTACGCCCTTCCAAAAAAAGTAGTTTTGTCTCCGGCGACCTCTTGGGCATTACTCCTGAAGACGGGCGCGAACGACTCTATTCGGTTGCCAAATACCAAGGAGATGTGTGGTTGAGCGTAAAGCTACACTCACAAGGGGTGGTGTCTAACCTGCTGAACAATTTACAAATAGGCGATACATTGCAAGCTGCTTTGGTAGCCAACAAACACTTCCATTTTCCTAAAAAAGCATCTCAAGTGGTGTGTATTGCCAATGGTTCGGGGATGGCGCCTTTTATAGGAATGATAGCCGAAAATACCCAAAAGAAACCTATCACCCTGATATGGGGTTGCCGTCGTGAAGCCTCTTTGGAAATCTATCGCCCTTATATAGAACAGTTTACTCGCGAAGGAAAGATAGCCAACTATTGGCAAGCCCTCTCGCGTGAAGGGGACAAATTCTACGTGCAAGACATCTTGCGAAGAGAAGCCCCTTTCTTTGCAGAACTTCTTAAAAACAAAGGAATTGTAATGATATGCGGGTCGGTTGCGATGGAGAAAGCAGTTACTGAAGTCTTAGAGGCGATTTGTAGAGAGCATTTAGAAAAACCGCTGAGCTACTACCAAAACAAAGGACAAATCAAAACGGATTGTTATTGATTAGATAAGAGATAAGGGATAAGAATATGACAACACATTTTTTACATATAGACCCCAATACTTCGATAGAGGAAGTGAATTTGCTTTTTGAAGCGCATTCGCTTTCGGCTTTGCCCGTGTGCGAAAACAATTCTTTTATAGGGGTACTCCGCAAAGAAGCTGTGGAAGGGGCAACTAAAGAGGCGTTAGTAAGCGATTATGAGTATGCACTTGAACACTATTTTATACCGCTAACCGCTACGTGGGATGCTGTGGTAGAGGCTTTTGCGCTCTACCAAACGGATATGTTACCCGTAATCAATGAGGGAGGAGATTTTATAGGCTACTATCATTTAGATGAGTTTGTATTACAACTCATCGAAACACCTTTTATACAAGAAGCTGGCTATGTACTCATCTTGCAAAAAGACATTAAGTATTCATTTGCTGAAATTAGCAGGATAGTGGAGGAAAATGGAGGAACACTTTTAGGGATTTACCTCTCTAATCGCACGGAAAACAATGTGCATATCACCCTAAAACTTATCACTAACCAACTCTCGGAAATACTACAACACCTCCGTCGTTATGGTTATGGCATCCTCACCGAAAAAGAAGATGACCACTACCGGAAAGAACTGAAAGACATCGCTGATTACTTTGAAAAATACTTAGATTTAGGTAACAGATAAGAGATAAGAAGTAAGAATAATCTTTAACTAAATATATACTATGAAACGTTTTTTAACTACAATTTTATGGCTTTGCACTGCTTACTTTGGCTTTGCACAAACCGCAATAGGGGTAAAAGTGAATACTCCATTACATTCTTTTAATTTTTTCAACGAGCTCACCTCTAACGAAAGTTATGATATTGAGATTTATCCGCGAATTGCTGCTTTTAATTCAGGTGTATTTGCGCATTTCCAACTCGCCAAACGTTGGGCATTACAAACTGAAGTGCTTTATCGCCGAGAAACATTATCATTCCGTCCTAAAAATAGCAGTTGGGATTACGAAGAACGCCCTTATTATGAGTTTGATTACTTAGAAATCCCTCTTATGATGCAATTCGAGGGCAAAAAACCCATTAGAGGATTTACACAGTTAGGTTTTTCACCCAAAATCAGCACAAGAGCAGCTTTTAGAGATAAAGGAAGCAATGAGGTGCAAGATATGAAATACTATTTTGGCACGGGACAACTACACATCAATTTCAATATAGGAGGAGGGTTGCTCGTAGAACGCTCCAAATGGTTGTTGTTCGCAGAAGCGCGTTATTCAGTTAATCTCACCAAAATAGGAATGAATAGCAGTTCTCCTTATTTAAATTTTATAGAAGCAAGAAATCATACCTTAACATTTTCGTTAGGTGCAGGCTATAAATTCTCTAAAAAGAAAAATAGCACTCCTATTGAAGAGGTAAATAAATGACCCATAACCGAATAATCATTCACTAAATATATTATGAAACATTTTTTAACTACCATTGCTTTTTTGAGTGTTACTACATTCAGTTTTGCACAAACGGCTATAGGAATAAAAGTAACCGACCCTCTATCGGCTGTTAGCCTAGCAACTCCTCTATATACAGCAACCAATGTTGATATAAAAACCTACAATGCCTTTGTTAGCCTTGGAGGCTTTGTTCGTATTCCTCTAAAAGAACATTGGGTTTTACAAAGTGAATTGCTTTTTAAGCACGAAGCAGTGCGTTTTAGAATAGAGAATAGCAGCAAAGATTCTTATTATAGATTTGAATATTTGGACGTGCCTTTCTTAGTACAATACGAAGGTAAGAAAGCGTTTAGAGGTTTTGGTTTTGTAGGTTTTTCACCTAAATTTCTCATTACTTCTTCTTTTTATGATGCCTCTAAGAGTGTTACTTACGGAGGGAGTTCGCAATTTAATACAGTGATGTTGATGGGACATATAGGAGGAGGTGTGCTATTTGAACGCCCTAAATGGATTTACACAGTTGATGCTCGTTTTTCTACCAGCATAACAAACTTAGCTTCGGGAAGCCGTACAGAATATATCAATTTTGATAAAGCGAGAACATTTGTATTTGGCATTTCGTTAGGTGCAGGCTACAAATTCTCTAAAAAGAAGAATAATACTCCTCCTACTGAAGAAATAGTAGCTCCTACTGAAGAGGTAAATAAAGAACCCATAACCGAATAATCTTTCACTAAAGATATTATGAAACGTTTTTTAATTACCGCTATGCTTTTAAGTATTTCGGCATTTAGCTATAGCCAAATAGCCGTAGGGGTGAAAGTTGCTAATCCGTTTGTAGCAGTTAATGTAATGAAACATCAAATTGCAAATACACCTAAGGGGATTAGAAACGGAGGAGGTATTTTTGGTGAGTTTTATATAGGGGCTTTTAATATAGGAGCTTTTATGCGAATACCTCTAAAAACACATTGGGCACTACAAACCGAAGTGTTGTTCAAGCGTGAAGGGGTTTGGTTTTTTCATCAAGAGGAAACAATAGAAGAACTTCTCTCTGATCGCGGAGTATATAAATTTTGGTATGCTGAGGTTCCTATCCTGTTACAATGGGAGGGAAAACGCACCGTAAGAGGGTTTGCTCAATTAGGAGTGTCCCCTAAATTCTTAACTTCAGCAAAGTACTCTGCAGTTTTAGAAAAAGGCGACCATAATGTTACGAGCTCTTTTAATAGGGTTGTTCTCAATTTAAATGTTGGGGGAGGTGTTTTATGGAACAGAAGAGATTGGATTTTTACTGCTGATGGAAGACTCGCTACCAACCTTACACCACTTACCTCTAAAAAGAATACCCCTGATATTGATTTCAGTAAGGCACAAAGCTATTATTTTGCGTTTTCTTTAGGAGCAGGTTACAAACCTTTTAAAAAGAAAGTATTGCCTTTAGAAAAGGCTATTCCTCAGGAAGAGCTCCCAACAATTACTAATAACAGTATTCCTGCTGAGGTGAATACATCACAAGAACAAGAATTTTAGTTTTTTAACTCAATATATTATGAAACGTTTTTTAATCATCATCATTTTTTTGAGTGTTACTACATTTAGCTTTGCGCAAACTGCGATAGGAGTGAAAATCAATAGCCCTGCAAGTACTTTTACGATTATTACACCCATACAATCGATGGAGGGGTATAATGTGGAGTATTTTGGAAAGACAGGCGTAGTGAACTCTGGGTTATTCTTGCGAATGCCTATCAAAACTCACTATGCTTCACAAATAGAATTGATGTACAAGCGCGAGGCAATTCCGTATCGCCCTGAAGGCTCTGATTTAAAATTGCAAGACCGCCGTCATATTCGTTTTGATTACTTAGAAATGCCTTTCTTATTGCAATTTGAGGGCAAGAAATGGTTTAGAGGCTTTGGACAAATAGGATTAGCTCCTAAAGTTTTGCTTTTGGCATCGTATTCTGAAAAACAGAACAGTGAGAAGTTCAATATGACACAATATTTCAATAAAATATTGTTTACTTTTCACGTAGGTGGAGGAGTGATGTGGGAGATTCCTAAATGGATATTCACCGCTGATGCTCGTTTTTCTATGAACCTCACCCCTATCACCGATCAAGAACACGTTCCTCATCTCTATTTTAAAGATGCTAAAAGTTACTACTTCGCTATTTCTATAGGCGCAGGTTTAAAACTTCCTAAAAACAAAAATGAAGAACCAGCTATTCAAGAGCCAGCATATCCTTCATATGAAGAGCCCGTATACCAAGAAGTGAAAGAAGAGCCTATACCTCAAGAAGCGAAAGAAGAGGCTGCTCCTCAAGAAGTAAAAGAGGCAGAATAACGCTTATTATCTTCCTAAAATCAGGATTTCATCATCATCTAAAAGGGTATCATTGCGGAAGCGCAGAAGAATTTGCGCAACCGTAATGGTATCTTTTTCGCAATAAGTAGCTATACGGTCGATATCACCTTCGTTGTAGAAGACATTGCGCACTTCACTGCCATCAATATCGTCTTTAGGGGAAGGAATGCCCAAAATATGAGCTAAGAGTTTCAGTGAAGTATAGTGTTTGTAATCGCCGAACTTCCACATTTCCATCGTATCAAGATGAGGAATTTCCCAAGGTTTTTTGCCAAAGAGCTGTAGCTTTTGCGGAATTTCTATCCCATTGATAATCATACGGCGGGAGATATATGGAAAATCAAATTCCTTGCCGTTATGGGCGCAAAACAATTTATTAGGGCGTGAAAAATGTTCGTTTACTAATCTGCCGAAATCTTCTAACAATTCTTTTTCTTCACCTGTGAACGAGGTAACTCTAAAGGTGCGTTGTTGATGTCTGAATGAAAAATACCCTACTGATATGCACACGATTTTCCCAAACTCAGCCCAAATACCTGCGCGGTCGTAGAATTCTTCGGCAGAGAACTCTTCCTTGCGTTGGTAACGCGTTTTTTCTTCCCAAAGCATTTGAGCTTCAGCCGACAATTCGCTGTACTGCTGGTGTAACGGTACAGTTTCTATATCCAAAAAAAGTATGTCGTCTAAATTGAGTTTGTGGAGCATTACTGTTTTTTTATCTGAAAACGAATATAGGTAATGGGTTTGCCTTGTTCTAAATAGAACTGTTCGTAGAAGGTTTTAATTTCGGTTACTTCTGGGGGTACGCCATCACTATTGTAGATATTGTGATTCGCATAAAGCACTTTATGCCCTGCTCCGTGTAACAATCCCAAGGTATAACCGTGCATAAACTCACTATCGGTTTTGAGGTGCACATAGCCATCAGGGGCAAGGATATGCTCGTAACGCGCGAGAAAATCGGCGTTTGTGAGGCGGTGTTTAGTGCGTTTGTATTTTATTTGCGGATCGGGGAAAGTAATCCATATCTCACTCACTTCGCCTGAAGCAAAACATTTTTCAATGAGCTCTATTTGAGTGCGTAGGAAAGCTACATTGGCAATATTTTCTTCTATAGCGGTTTTGGCACCTCGCCAAAAGCGCGCGCCTTTGATGTCTATCCCTATGAAATTCTTCTCGGGATGGCGTTTGGCTAACCCTACTGAATACTCGCCTTTGCCACAGCCCAATTCTAAAACTATAGGGTGATTGTTCTTGAAATAGAGTTCATTCCAACGTCCTTTATAAGCAAAAGCATCGGTGAGAACTTCCTCACGTGAAGGCTGAATTACATTGGCAAAAGTTTTATTTTCTTCGAATCGTTTGAGTTTGTTTTTGCTTCCCATAGTAAGTGAATAGTGTTAGGGCGGCAAAGATAGCAATATTTTTTTAATTACAATTTTCTTCTTTGCAATGGCAATTCTCGGTATCTATTTCAAAGGTGCTGTGGGTAATACCTTCGTGAGAAAGGGTGTGTTTCAGTTCGGCTTTGATGGTCATAAATTCTTTTAGCGTAATGCATTCTTTGAGTACCAAATGGGCTGTTAAGGCATTTTGCGCACTGCTGAGCGCCCATATATGCAGGTGATGCACACTTTCTACCATAGGGTGTTGTTCTATCAGTTGTTGAATATGAGCTTGGTTTATATTCTGAGGTACGCCGTCTAAAATGAGTTTTACACTTTCTTTTAAGAGCCCCCAAGTAGAGAAGAGAATCACGATTCCCACGATAAAACTACTGATAGGATCGGCGATATACCAGCCTGTGAAGTACATAATTGCTCCTGAGACAATCACTCCTACCGACACTAAAGCATCGAGTAGCAGGTGCAGAAAAGCCCCTTTGATATTGATATCGGTTTGCTGACCTTTATAGAAGAGAAAAGCTGACACCCCATTGATAATCACCCCTATGAAAGCTGTAATCATAATAGCAGTTCCTGCCATTTCGGGTGGATTGGAGAGACGTTCAAAGGCTTCAATAAAGATTTTTATCACAATGTATATCAGCAATACCGCATTGATAAGTGAGGCAAGGATAGAAGCCTTTTTGTAGCCATAAGTATATAACTGGGTAGCAGCACGGTGAGTGAGCTTCAGCCCGATGAGAGAAATCACCAAACTGGCGACATCGCTCAAATTATGACTTGCATCGGAAATAAGCGCCAGTGAATCAACTCTAAAACCTACTATAAATTCGATAAGGGTATAGAGCAAATTCAAGCCAATACCTATATAGAAGGCGCGATTCAGCGCACTTAAATCGGTTACGGTGTGATGATGATGGTGGTGATCGTGATGATCGTGATCGTGGTTGTGTGAATGTTCCATAATAGTAATTTTAGGTAATAGATAAGAGATAAGAGGTAAGAATTGGGGCAAAGTTACAAAATTATTTAGAAATAATCTCTGTTTAGAGGTGTTTTTTCATAGCCTAACCTCCGCTGGAGATGTTTTGGAGAATCTCAGAGGTGGGAGGGGTGGTGTAAATAGTTTTTTTCTATTTCTTTAGAATATGTTTTTTGTATTGGTAATAGGCGATAACTAGTAAAATAAGTGCGATTAGCCAATAAGTTTTTGGAGATAGCCCGAAATTGTGTTCTTTTTGTTTGAGTGATTGGTGTTGGTGGAAATTCAGTACTTTTTGGCGAAATTGGTGCATTTCTTTCTGTTGCAGGCTATCGGTACACTCACGCAAGTGTTTTACGCGGGTAATGCTGTGGAGTTGCACTTGGGTGTGCCCTGTGCTGTCCTTAAACGCCTCGAGTGTGAGATGTACTTCTTGTAGGCTACTGAGCCATTCTACGGTGTGCAAGACTGCTGTTTGTTGGCGGTAGAGACTATCTATTTGCTCACATATTTGGAGGGTTTCAGTTTGTTTTAGCTTATGTGTTTTGCAGGAGAATAGTAATAAAAAAGGCAATAAAAAGAGAATTTGTTTCATTTTGAGAGTTGTTTTATGATTTTTTTGAGTTGGGTTGCATAATCGGGGGCAGTGGCGTAGCCTGCACGAGCAATGGCTTCGGCGAATAAGTATGGGTCGGTTTTGACTTTTAGAGCCTCGGCATAGCGTTTGTTGTTCAAGAACAAAAGAGCGTGATCGGTAAAGCAGACTTCGGGAGTGGGGTATTTTTTGAACCAATCCTTTACCTTATACGTGTATTTGCCATCAGTGTGCTTGGTAACGCTTAGCACTTCGGGGAATTTTTGTAATGCAGGGGTACGCTGATAAGTTTGCCAATCACAAGAGAGCACTTCGGTAGTTACCAATAATTGTCGGTCATCAGCGGGGATATTTGCTTTGGCTTTTACTCCAAAGAACATATTACCAGGGGCGTGTGTTCCCCAAGCACTTTCCAAGGCTGCTTGTGCCAAAATAAAGAGGTGTGAGATGCCTGTTTTGCGTTCAGTTTCGATTGCATAGGGCTTGTAGGTAGCTACAAAAAGTGCGATTTGTTGTTCGTTGTGTATCATTTTCTAAGTTGTTTTAAAAGGTTTTCGATAGAATTTTCGAGTTCTTTGATGCGTAGGTTAGCCTCTTTAAGGTCGGCAATGGCTTTGGCGTATTTTTCGCCTAAGTCATCAATCATTTCGCGATAGATATGTATCGCTTTATCTACATTGTCTAATTCGCTGGCTTGTAGTTCCACGCGTTGTTTAGGGCGACCGAAGAGCCAGCCTGCCCATCCTGAGAGCAAAAGCCCTACAAAAGTGATGAATTGTTCTTTGAGAAGTTCCATTTTCTTTTTGATTTGTGATGCAAAATTGAGGAGTTTTGAAGAAGTGCACAAATAGTTGTAACGAGTGGTTACAAGATTGTAACAAGGGAGAAATAGGGAATAAAAAAAGCGCGAGCTATGAAGCTCGCGCCTTTAATTATTAGGTATTCTCTAATGAGTTATCCTTTCTTAATTGTTGTAATTCCGCCGCTTAGGGCAAATTCCATCGCTTTTTGGGCAGTAAAGCCTTCGGCGGGTTTTACATTCTTGGCAGAAGTAACAATCACCCAACCCGAAATAGCATACGAATGAGGCAAATATACACTCACCATTCCCTCGAGATTGACAAAATCCATTGACGACTGGGTAAGAAAACCTATGCGCCATACCTCGGGGGTTTCGTTTACACGTACCCACACTGGATTGGAGAACTTGCGTTTATCGCCTACAAATGACGCTAAGACATCTTTGATAGATGAATAGATGATTTTTACCCCAGGGATATGTGCCACCAAATAATCTAACAAACCTACCAATAGTTTCCCCAAAATGAGTCGGCTACCTATAAATCCGATGATGGCTGTGCCTAATAGGACTAATGCGAACACTAAACCTGGGTAATCTTTAGAGAGGTCGGGGACGAGGTTATCAACACTTTTGAATATCGACCAAATAATCCAAATAGTGGCACTGAGAGGTCCTATGATAAGTATTCCTTGAAAAAAGTATTTGATAAAAGTACTAAAATAGTGTTTTTTCATTGTTGTAATTTGTAAATTGATGGCTTATATATTTTCTATTAGGTTATTTTTTACAATTTCCCAAGCTTCTTCTATATTATAATTAAGTTCTGGGCGGATGATAGCATACATATCAGTTATAAACTCATTATCTTTTAATTTAGCAGTCATATTTTGCAAAAACTGTTTACGAGTAGGGGGTTGTTCCACAACAAAGTCCATATACTTGTGATAACACATCAAGACCTTTTCTATATCTATTTCATTATGTATCATTGCCCAATAAAGGTCAAACAAATCTCTCCCTTTTCGGCGTTGATATAAAGCGCGAAGTTTAGTACCTAATAGTTCTTCTAAACAATAAGAAGTAAGTTTGCAACTTCCCGTAAACCACAGATTTTGAATCTCAAAAGGTATTTGCTTAAAACCTAAAACACTAAAGTGTTCACGAGTATTGATTTCTATCTTCAGTCGTAAATCAACGATAGGAGGAAATTCCGACTCAAATCGATAAATGATAGTGTTGTTGTGTATATGTTGTTTGACTATTCTTTTAGTACCCAAGAAATCTAAACATTTGCGAATTTCTTTCAAAACAGGATGGATAGGAGCTGAGGAAATTTGCACCAGATCAATATCTTCAGAATAACGAGCTTGGGGCTCAATATAAAGTTTATGAAGAGCTGTTCCTCCTCTAAAAGCCAAAGATTCATTGATAAGAGGTGAAGAAAACATTTCTATTAAAGCACGGCTAATCACTAAATCTTGCTCTACTTGAGCTTCACTTACCCAAGGGACAGTTTGTTTCCATTCGAGTATATATCGTTGAGGTATCATAGCAAATTATTTTCTATAGTATCATTTACAATAAGTTGCCATTGAGCATTCAGTATTCCTTTTTTTTTAGCTGATAAAGAAAAGTATTGAGGTTTGATGTTTTTCTTTGAAAGAAGGGTAAGAAGTATAGGAACAAATTCCTTTTTATTGAGTAAAACATCTAAAATATATCCTAATCGCTGAACAATAGGGGCAGGATATTTAGAAGCTATACTCCGCAAGAAACTTTTATTAACTTTTTCACAAAGTTCTTCTACAATAGTAATCACTCGTCCTAATCCAAAAGTTCGTTGATTTTCGACCATATCAAGCATAGTTGCTTCAGGGGTTGATACATTTAAATAACCCGTACGAGTTTTCATTGGTTTTACACTGTTTTTATCCCATTTTTGTTTTATATTAAATACAATATGCCATTTATCACTTATGATATTTCTAATGGAAGGAGCTTCGGTAGTCACAAAAAAAAGCATTGGTTGCTGATGAGCAGCTCCGTGAAGTGCTGCTGCTGAGAGCAACGAAAGATAGTATTCTTTTTTAAGATATTGCATCAAGTCGTCTATGTACAATATTGGAGGGATCGTTGCCTGCGCAGAAAACTCGGGAGTAATAATCACATAAAACCCTCTTCTGATGAGTGTAACTTTCTTTTTCTGAATCAATCGAGACAAGGATACTTGTACTGTTTTTCTATTATAGCCAGTTTTCTTAATTATCTCTCCAATTGTAAAAGAAAGTCGCCCTACAGAAAGCAATTGTTCTATAAAGCCAGTGTAAGAAAAGTCTTTTTCTAACATATATAAAGTTTTAACTTTTGCAAAAAGTAACAAAAAATGTTACCTTTTGCAAAAGTACTACATAACTGAGAAATATGCAAATATATACAAAAAAACTTTGCCAAAGGTATGTAGCGCAAATTCAGAAAACTTTGGCAAAGTGTTGTAATGTTTTGTATGAAGGTGTTAAAAAAAAAGCTGCTAAGCGGGGTACTTAACAGCTTTTATTATTTATCCAGAATAGGTATGTACACTCATTTGTGCTGTTGGCAAGTAGTTTACACCAAACCAGCAGACAAGGAGTAGTATAAAGGCAATTCCTACGATAAGGAAACTCTGAAAAGGTTTCTTTTCTTTGTGATTGTACTTGTGGTGGAGATATACCAAATAGCCAAGCCAAGTGATAAATGCCCAAGTTTCTTTAGGATCCCACGTCCAATAGTGCCCCCACGCTTCTTTTGCCCAAAGGGCTCCAAAGAGCAATCCAAAGGTGAGAAATACATAACCTATTTTTACGAGTTGGTCGATGACGGTAAAGATTGATTGTACTTCTTGTCCTTTTTTATAGCGATAAATGCCATAGAAAGCGGTGAGTGACGCCATCCCTAACATTGCATAAGCAAAGATATACACGATTACGTGTGGAATGAACCACACGCTCTGCAAGGCAGGCATTAGGGCTTTGTTCATTGTATCGGGGTGGGTATAGGTAAGTACTATAAATACAATCCCCATTACAGCTGAATAGCTGAGCATCCACTTTTGGCGATAGAGCCAATAGATGGCACAGCCTATGAGTCCCATAAAGAATGCGTACCAAATACGTGTTTCGGCAAGGGTGCGCAAGGGCGGACGATCTAAGTTTTGCCACAAGGCAACAATAAAGACTCCAATGGTTAGGGTAGCTACTAAATGAGCTGTAATAGTGAGGTTTCTAGGAGCTTTACTTTTACTATAGATAAGCGTTCCGGAAAGTAACCATAGGGCTACTGAAATATATGTTATAAGATTGAAATAATGCCACATAGTTTAGAAAATAGGAATTAGGAGTTAGGAATTAGATGTTTGTTTTTTAGTTTTTACTTCAAAGAGAAGGGCAATACCGCCGGCAAGTAGTAAGAAAATTCCTACATAAACGACAGGTAACCAAGGGTCGGAGATGAGTTCGACGACACTGAGTTCTGACCAGCGTCCCATACGTTCATCGTAACTCAATTGGTAAATGCGCCAACCACCTACACTAATAGGGTGATTTACTTCTATTTTTTCTTCGAGTACTTCGTTTAGATGGTCTTTTTGATATATCAATACATCGGATTGGAATTTGCGTGCTTCGGCAGGTGCCATTACCAAGGTATGTTCATCATCTAAATGAATGGCACGAGGTGAGAATTGGAAGTTACCAGCTGAAATCCAATCGGTTTTCTTTTTGTGAGTACGAAGGTCTTCTACGGTTACTTTGGCTGCATTGGTCGCTCCCCACATCGTGTGATTGACATAAGTACTATCGGTATCGGGGATTGCCTTTTCGAGGTATTGGTGAAGAGTAATTTTCCAATTGAGCAGGGTCATACTCTCACCTTGTTTTTCGAGCATAAAGCCTATAGGTTTTTCGTGAGGCAGTGCCGATCCTGTGCTATCGATAACAAATAGTTTATTAGGATAAATATCTATACTAAACTCTTTGAGTTCCATAGCGATAGGCAGTTGTACTACACGATTATCATCGGTAGTTGCACGCCATTCGAGTTTATCCTTGTAAAGGTTCATTTTCAAGCGAATGATGTCGCCTTGCCCTAATACCCCAGCAAACATTGTAAGCCATAAGCCAAAGTGATTGAGGAGGAAAGGAATGTTTTTGCGTTGATAAACCATTGAGCGTTTGAGGATAGAAAACCAGAGGTTCATCAGTGCTAATACGAAAACGATGCCGAAGTACCAAGTTTTGGTAAGGTCGTCTAATCCTAATTTGCCTAGAAAGCTATTTGCTACTTCTTGAGGATTCACATTGATACTCCCCAAGCCGATGGTGAGTATTCCAAGAGTTGCAACTGTAACAATTGCAAAAGGCGCCGAAGAAAAGCGCACGATGAAGTTTGTTTTTCTAAAGATAAAATATACAGCTGTAGTGATTACTACGAAGGCAAAGCCTTCTATCACATTGTAAGGAAAACTAAACCAACTTTTGCTGATACTTCCTAAGGTAAGTTGCAGTATTAGCCCTATGATAAGGGACACACACGCAACCAAAATAGCGAAAGGATATTGTTTCATTAGTTAGGTAAGAGATAAGAGGTAAGAAATAGGGGCGAATTGCCATTCGCCCCTACATCGTTATTTATTATTGGTAATTTGTTATTATTTTTGGGTTACTAAGCGTCCTTTTTCTTTGGCTTCTTTAATCCATTTAGGAACGATAGTTTCTAAGAATTTTTTCTTAGCAGCTTCTTCTTTAGGGATATCTAAGCCGATTTCTTTTTGAGCTTTAGCTTTAGTACTGATATCAGGCATTACGAAAGCTGTTTTGATGTTTAGTTTTTCTTTAAGCACATCTAAATTATTTTCAGCTTGATAAGCATAGATAAGACCATCGCTAAGGAGGCGTTCAGATTCGATAGGAGCGTGGAAAGCGGCACCGTGTGAAGAGTGTACCATATCCCAACGCCATTGTGATTTGCGGATAAGTGCCAAAGTAGGTTTCATTTGTTCTTCAGTAGCACCGTTATCCCACAAGAATTTAGCTTTGAAGTGTACTTTTGCTAATTGTTTTTCGAGTTTCATACGCATACCATATACAGCATCTTGGCGATCGTATACGTTTTTCACCAATTCTTCTTCACTTTGGCGGTGACAAGTTTGGCAACTTGCAGAGACGTTACGCAATGGACTGCTGATTTGGTGATCAGAGAATTTTACAGCACCATCAGTTTTGTAAGGCATGTGGCAATCGGCACAAGAAACTCCACGTTGTCCGTGAATACCGAGTTGAGAAAGTTCATAGTCAGGGTGTTGTGCTTTGAGGATAGGAGTACGGCTAAGTGAGTGTACATAGTCAGTCCAACCTTCTGCATCGTAGTACTCTTCCATCTTTTCAACAGTCATACCTTTATCCCAAGGGAAAGTAAGATATTTTTTATCACCTTTGAAGTAGTACTCTACGTGGCATTGAGCACACACGAGAGAGCGCATTTCTTGGTGAGTAGCTTTATTGATGTCACGCCCTTGACGTTTGAAAGCTTCTTGTAAAGCCAATTGTTTTACTTGTAATTTCATAGTTTTGGTATCGTGGCAAGTAGCACAACCGATAGGGTTTACGATTTGGCTACCCCATTGATCCCAAGGAGCACTATAGTAAGTTTCAGCACCTACTTCTTTCATAAGGCGAGGCACATCAGGGCTTTTACAAGTCCAGCAAGTACCTGGTTGAGGAGAGTGGGTAGAATCGGTAGGCGCACCAGTACGGAGAATTTTGGTAACATCCTCAATAGCATGCATGTGTCCGCGAGGAGCGTTGTATTCCTTAGAGAAAGCATAACCAGCCCAAAGGATTACCATTTCAGGGCGCAAAGCGAGCAAATCATCATCTTGATTGCTCATATATCTTGAGCGGAAGGTCGTGTCGGCTGTAGCCGCCCAAGAGTCGTATTGACGTGGGTAGAACGATTCAAAGAGCTCGTTTTTGCATTCCTGATCGGGGAGGTTATTACCGCCTCTTGCGATAAACTGAGCTTCTGTAGATCTGTTCATTATTGAATTAGCCAATAGTCCTAACAAAAAGGTAACTACCGCTAATAAACCTGCAATTAACCAATGTTTCTTTTTCATCGCTGTATAAATTATATTTCGTTTTTTTAATTTGTTGATTTTTCTTTATTTTTGACCATATTATCAAGCCATTCAGGGGTATTGTTTGGCATATTACTAATAATAGGTACGGGTGAATGAGGAGCTGCATTGAGTCCACGTACACGGCTGTGAGGCACTTCGCGGTGGCAATCCCAGCAGAGTCGCCCGTTATCGGCGTGAGCCATTTCGGCAGTTACCTTTCCTGCTTGCACTTCACTCACAAGGGTGCTGTGGCAGCGGATACAGTTTTCTTGTACTACCTTTTGTCCTGGAGAGTGCATTTTAATCACTTGAGGTTCCAAGCGAAAAGTGAACATCGTGGCGTGGCGCAGACCGTCGTTCGCTTTAAAATAGTATTTGCGAAAAACGTTGTCGTGAGGCACGTGGCAATCGTTACACACGGTATTGCGACCGTGAGAGGAGTGCATCCACGTAGCGTACTCAGGCTCCATAATATGGCAGTTCACACACGCCTTGGGGTCGTCAGATAGATAGGAGTGCGCTTTGGATATATAAAATATGTATCCGCCAAGCCCTATCAATATCCCTACTAACGACGGAATCAAGAATCGAAACCATCGTCCTTTTTTAGTAGATTGGGTGTTGTTATTTGTTGTCGCCATTATATAAAAAAATAATTTTTCGTTTCTTTTCGTTGCAAATGTAAAATACTTTCTATACATTTGCAAATGAATATAAAGATAAGTTTTTATTTTATTGCAATTCTAAATAAGGTATTGCTGCTTTAATCTCATTTTCAACGTATTAAACTTTACAAAGAGTAATTAATTTAAAAAAAACGTTATACTAATGAAAAAACATTTATTATCAATTTTTGCTCTAGGTACAACTTTCGTTTTGTACCCTACTTTGGTAACTGCTCAAGAAGAGTTACCATCACCTCCACCGATGGAAGAAATGGCTCCACCACCACCTCCAAACGAGTTTACATTATCAGCACAATTGCGTCCGCGTTTTGAGTATCGCAATGGAGCTTACAAACCTATCCAAGATGGTGAAGCGCCTGCCATCCTCACTAACAATCGCGTTCGCTTGAATTTTGACTACAAGCACACCGACCGCCTACACCTATATATATCACTACAAAATGTGAATGTATGGGGACAAGCACCTCAAATACAATCATTTGATAGAACTGGTGGTATGTCGGTTTTCGAGGCTTACGCCGAATTTCCTCTTGTTAATACCCTCAGTGCAAAAGTAGGTAGACAAGTGATTGCGCTGGACGATGACCGTATTTTTGGCTCTCTTGATTGGCACCCTGCAGGTCGTAGTCACGATGCTGTGAGTTTAAATTGGAATGCTTGTGACCAATGGACACTCCGCAGCTTCTTTGCTTACAACCAAGGAATCGCTTCAGGAACAATGGATGTAAACACTCCTAATGGAGTACATTTCCAAGGAGGACAAGCCTACCAACACCTTGAAGCAGTTCACTCTCACCACAAATTTAGCGAAGACCAAAAATTATCTCTCTTGTTTGCTAACTTAGGTTACCGCGTTAATAATGGTACAAACTATAATATGCAAACATTTGGAGCACACTACACTGGCAAAAGTGACGATTTGAGTTATGGTGCTTCTGCTTATTTGCAAACTGGTAAAAATGCCAAAGGACAAGACAAGAGCGCTTATATGTTTGCAGTGAATGCAGGCTACAAGTTCTCTCCTATTTTCAGTTTAGCAGCTGGAGTAGACTACCTCAGTGGCACAGCTACTCCTTCCTCTAATACAACGGATAAAACTTTTGATCCATTCAGTGGTACCAACCATAAGTTCTATGGCTTTATGGATTATTACTATGTAGGTTTTACTCCTTCTGCAGGTTTGCTTAATCCTTACCTTACTGCTAATGTACGCACTGGTGAGAAGAGCAACCTCAGCGCTACTTTCCACTATTTTGCACCTGCTGCTAAGTTTGAAACTGACAAAAAACACAGCAGCTATGGCAGTGAAATTGATTTGGTGTATAACCTAAAAGTACAACCTTTTATCGGACTACAATTAGGTTACTCTACTTACTTTGCTAATGATGGCACTAAATCCCTTAAAAACACCCCTAACCAACGTGGTTACCAAGACTGGTTTTGGTGCAGCTTGAACATTAATCCTAAGTTGTTTTCAGCAATGTTTTAAAGTGAATAATAACTCATAACAAAAAAAGGATAGCTTTCAGTGGAGAGCTATCCTTTTTATTTTTCACTCTATCTATTATGATAAATATTGAATGAGCAAATAAATTTTGTATTTACTTCTTATTTGCGATTGCTTGTTCAAAAGGAACGATTGTAATATTTTGAGCAAGCGATAAGCAAGTGCTAAACATCAAGGCTCCCAAAAAACCATAAACTTTAAAACCTCCTATAACTAGCGATGTGAGGTAGACCATTATAACGTTGTTTAAAAACATTGTAAGCCCAAAAGTAAGTTCGGCGATAGGCATCAACAAATAGTCTAAAAGCGGACGCACATAGGCGTTCAAGCAGGAAAGCACAAAGGCTGCAAGTATGGCTGTGGAATACCCCTCGATGGTAGCACCTACATTCAAAATACACAATAGGAATATAAGCGTTGCCGAAATTATTAGATATACAAAATATTTTAGGAATTGCATAAAAATTGTATCGTTTTATCGTAAAATTCAGTAGGATTTTGGGCGTGAAGCCAATGTCCTGCCTTACTCACAGTCTCTATAATAGCGTGAGGAAAATGAGTATAAATAAGTTGCTCATCTTCAGGCATTACATATTCAGAATACTCACCTTTGAGAAAGAGTGTTTTACCATTGTACACATTGCTATCTGGCAATTCAGCTCCTATCTCACTCTCATTGGCAATAAGCGCTGGAAGGTTCAGGCGTAAGCCTAAATGCCCAGGGGTTTCCCAATAGAGATTTTTGAGCAAGAACTGACGGGTGCCTATATCACTCACATAGGCAGCAAGTGCTTTATCAGCCTCTACACGCGAGGTTATTTTGTTAAAATCAAGAGATGCTAATCCTCGTAATATTTGTTCGTGATGAGGTGGAAAATATTTAGGTGCCATATCGGCAACAATGAGTGAGAGTACTTTTTCGGGATATTCAGTAGCAAAAAGCATTGCTGTTTTGCCTCCCATAGAGTGTCCCATTAAGTGAAAAGCCTCCAACTGATGCGCTTCGGCATATTGCAATAAATCTTGTACCATTAAAGGATAACTAAATTCATCGCTGTGGAAGCTGCGACCGTGATTGCGTTGGTCTAACAAATGGAGTTGAAAACCTGCTTCGGCATATTTAAGCGCTAAGGAACGCCAATTATCAGACATTCCTAAGAATCCGTGTAAAATCACGAAGGGAGTTCCTTCACCTATAATTTGAGAGTGTAATATCATAATTTCAATTAACAATTAATAATGGCTAATTTGTTAGTTTCAGTCCGATAATGGAGCTGATAAGGGTCACCAGAAACACTACGCGCCAGAGAGTTACAGGTTCTTTGAAAAAGATCATTCCCATTACTACAGAGCCTGCTGCCCCTATACCTGTCCATACGGCATAAGCTGTACCTAAAGGGAGTGTTTTGGTAGCTTTCATCATCAGCCACATACTCAGTGAAAGTGCAATAGCAAAAAGTGCATACCACAAGAAACTCTGTCTGCCAACAGTTTCACGTGCTTTTCCCATACTAAATACAAAAAGGACTTCAAAAAGTCCTGCTAACACAAGAAATATCCAAGCCATATTAAAGATTAGAAGTTAGTTTGTAAGAACGCCACTTTTCAATACACGCGTGCATATCATCGGGGAGTTCACTGTCAAAACTCATAAATTCGTGAGTTACGGGATGTTCAAAACCTAACGTTTTAGCGTGTAGGGCTTGCCGAGGTAATACAGCAAAACAATTCTCTACAAATTGTTTATATTTAGCAAAAGTAGTGCCTTTCAGTATTTTGTCTCCGCCATAACGCTCGTCGTTGAAGAGGGTATGCCCTATGTATTTTAAATGCACCCTTATTTGGTGAGTGCGACCTGTTTCTAATCGGCAGGACACAAGGGTTACATAGCCAAAACGCTCTAAGACTTTGTAATGTGTTACTGCCTCTTTGCCGTGAGAACCATCGGGAAAAACATCCATTTGCAAGCGATCTTTCAAATGTCGTCCTATATGCCCTCGCACAGTTCCCTCATCTTCTTCTATATTGCCCCACACCAAGGCGACGTACTCGCGTTGGGTAGTTTTATAAAAAAACTGTTGTGTGAGGTGCAACATAGCCTCTTCAGTTTTGGCGATTACCAACAGTCCACTAGTATCTTTATCAATGCGATGTACCAATCCGGGGCGATTGCTGCTGTTGTTAGGCAAATGCTCAAAGTGATATACTAAAGCATTGATAAGCGTTCCGCTATAGTTGCCGTGCCCTGGGTGTACTACCATACCCGCAGGTTTATTCACCACAAGCAAGGCATCATCTTCATATACAATATTTAAAGGGATATTCTCAGGTATTACCAAATCCTCGTGTGGAGGGTGAGAGAGGAGTACCTTTACCACATCGTTAGCTTTCACACGGTGATTGGCTTTCACTGGTTCGCCATTTACAAAAATATTCCCCTGTTTAGCTGCTTGTTGTACCTTGTTACGAGTTGCATTTTCTACAAAATTCATCAAAAACTTATCTACACGCAAAGGTTCTTGCCCCTTGCCTGCTGTAAATGAATAATGTTCGTAGAGTTCGGGAGCTCCCTCATCGTCTGGTTCTAAATCGTCTACTAAATCTTCTTCGTACAAAGTCATAGAATTTTTAGAGATTGTTTTGGATTAATTTGTTGTAATTAAGGATAGAAACTTAGGTGAAATGCTAATCGCCCATCAGTTCCTCTATTGGTATCTCGTTGGGAATTGTATCACGCGTTTCAAAGCCATTACCACAAATCAAGTCTATACGTGAAGTTTTCACTAACTTATCACCTGGTTGCACTGGCTTGCCATTGTATTGCATCTCAAGCACCATATCCTTACCGATATTATCCACATAAGTGACTTGCCCAATGGTAAGTCCTACCGATTGCAGAGTAGCTTCAGCATTCCGGCGTGTTACTTGTATCACCTTAGGAACAGTTACTTTGTGGTAACCCTTAGGATTGAGCGTGAGATATATTTTGCGATTGTACTTCACTCGCTCATTAGGCTCAGGACTCTGACTGATAACCGATAACGGTGGAAATGAAGGATTGTACTCGGTAGAATCGATTACCTCGCAGCGCAAATCTTGTTCTTCGAGAAGGATTTGCACTTCGGTAAGGCTTTTATTAGTAAGATCGGGGACTACCACAAACTTACCGTGAGCCGTATAGAGTTGCAAAAATTTGAGTGATACCCATAGCAATAGTACCACAACTATTACTGCAAAAAACAGTTGCCAAACGAGTTGTTTTCCTGATTTTTTTAAAATTTCTTTGAAATTCATACCTTTGCAAAGTATTATTACAGATGGCAAAGATACAAAATAATTAACAACTAGCAACAATAATTAAAATCCACAGTCAATTTGTCATTCAACAAATTATTCTTACCTTTGCCCTTTACTAACAACAGCCCTCTAAGGTCTGAAAGCTAACTTCAATGAAATTCAATATAGTTTCCGATTTTTCCCCTACGGGCGACCAACCTCAGGCTATTGACCAACTGGTAAAAGGCATTGAGCGTGACGATAAGTACCAAGTGTTGTTAGGCGTTACGGGCTCTGGAAAAACTTTTACTATCGCCAATGTGGTGGAACGCATTCAGCGTCCTACCCTTGTGTTGGCACATAATAAAACGCTGGCGGCTCAGTTGTATTCAGAGTTTAAAGCCTTCTTCCCCAATAACGCGGTGGAATACTTCGTTTCTTACTACGATTACTATCAGCCGGAAGCCTATATCCCTACTACGGGTACTTATATAGAAAAAGACCTCTCTATTAACGATGAAATTGAAAAACTGCGCCTTAGCACAACTTCTGCACTCCTGTCAGGAAGACGCGATGTATTAGTTGTAGCATCGGTGTCGTGCTTGTATGGGATTGGTAACCCTGTGGAATTCCAAAAGAATGTGATTACAATCAAACAAGGCGACGTACTCCCCCGTACTAAGCTGATGCACCGATTGGTGCAAAGCCTCTATGCTCGCACAACTGCCGAATTTAGGCACGGCAATTTCCGCATCAAAGGCGATGTGCTCGATGTCTTCCCTGGCTATGACGACAACGCTTTCCGCATTCACTTCTTTGGCGATGAAATTGAAGAAATAGAACAGTTCGACCCTACTACCAATCACGTGTTAGACCGCTACGAGAGCCTTAATATCTACCCTGCGAATATGTTTGTTACTTCCCCCGATATTCTTCAAAAAGCGATATGGAATATCCAGCAAGATTTGATGAAGCAAGTAGAGTTCTTTGAGGCATCAGGCAAACCTTTAGAAGCCAAACGGCTGAAAGAACGCACCGAGTTCGACCTTGAGATGATACGCGAATTGGGCTATTGTTCGGGTATTGAGAACTACTCTCGTTATTTAGATGGTAGAGAACCCGGTACACGTCCGTTTTGCCTCATAGATTACTTCCCCGATGATTTCTTGATGGTGATCGACGAAAGCCACGTAACTGTCTCGCAAGTACACGCGATGTATGGGGGCGACCGCAGTCGCAAGGAAAACCTCGTGGAATACGGTTTCCGCTTGCCCGCCGCGATGGATAACCGTCCGTTGAAATTCGAGGAGTTTGAAGCCTTACAAAACCAAGTGATTTACGTGAGTGCTACCCCTGCCGACTATGAACTCCAGCAAACACAAGGCGTGTACGTAGAGCAGGTGATACGCCCCACAGGATTGCTCGACCCCGAAATAGAAGTGCGTCCCAGTCAAAATCAGATAGATGATTTGGTAGAAGAAATACAACTGCGCACCGAAAAAGACGAGCGTATATTGGTAACCACCCTCACCAAGCGAATGGCGGAAGAGCTTACCAAATACCTCACCCGCATTGGTATTAGGTGTCGTTATATTCACAGCGATGTAGATACATTAGAGCGCGTAGAGATTATGCAAGACCTCCGCAAGGGACTCTTTGATGTGCTCATAGGGGTAAACCTCCTCCGTGAAGGCTTAGACTTGCCCGAAGTGTCGCTCGTGGCTATCCTCGATGCCGATAAAGAAGGCTTTTTGCGTTCTACGCGTTCGCTGACTCAAACCGTAGGAAGGGCTGCCCGCAACGTAAATGGCAAAGCGATAATGTACGCCGATAAGATTACCGATAGTATGCAGCGCACCATAGATGACACTAATTACCGCCGCGAAAAGCAGATGAACTATAACAAGGCACACGGTATCACGCCTCAGCCTTTGCACAAGAAGATAGAGAATAGCCTCAGCAAGAGCCCTATAACCGAATTTCACTATGACCCATCGTTCAAGGAACACATAGCAGCGGAAACCCAATCAGTCTATTTATCGGCTAAGGAGTTAGAGAAGAAAATCAAGGAGACCCGCAAATTGATGGAGGCAGCTGCCAAAGACCTCGATTTCGTAAAAGCTGCTCAATACCGCGATGAACTAAAAAAATTGCAGGATTTAGCAAATTAAGAAATTAGCAACTCGCACCTTTGCCAAAGTTGATGACTACCTTTATAAATAAAGATTTTTCTCTCTGATGCTCTCTAAGCCTCTCCAAGATTTTCGGAGATTTCCCTAAATTAAAATGTTAAAAAATTTGCTGATTACGAATTGTTTTGTATATTTGCCTCGAATAACTAAAAAATAATACTATGAGAAACATTTTATTTATATTATCCGCTTTTATCCTCTTTGCTTGTAAGGATAAAGATAACGGCAATAGTATCCCCTCTTCTGATTATGAATTGAGTACCAATGGACTTGTCTTAACAAAATGGAAGAATGAGACTACAACAGCTCTTGATATGCAAGCTGACCCTACTCTTAAGGAAGTGAAAACTATAGGGCAGGGAGCTTTTGCAGGTCATAAGAATTTAAAGAATATTACACTCCCTACTCAATTAATAACCATTGAAAAAGAAGCTTTTTTTGACACAGGTATTAAAAGTATTTCTATACCCTCAAGTGTGAGAGTAATTAAACAAGATGCTTTCAATGCCTCAACTCTTACGTCCGTTCAGTTTTCAGAAGGACTTACAGATATTGAAGAAGGAGGTTTTGTAGGTTGCCAAATTCCTTCAGTAAATCTTCCAGAAAGTCTTCAATCTATAGGAGGTCGTGCTTTTTATAACAATAAGGTGATAGTAGAGGTTGTTATTCCTAAAAATGTACAAAATATAGGAATAAATGCCTTTTCTAATTTAACAACAGTTACTTTTAAAGGAATAAATCCTCCTAAAGTGAATACTCCTTTTGAGAGTGTAACTCGTATTTTTGTGCCTAAAGGAAGATTAGAGGTGTATAAAAACAATGAGGGTTTTAAGAAGTATGCAAATATCATTTCTGAAGAGGAATAAAAAAATCCTATAACAATCTTATAAAAAAATACACTTTGCCAAAGGTAATAGCCCGTGTGGCTCGCACCTTTGGCAAAGTTTTTTGTTAGCTATTAATTGTTAATTATCAATTGTTTTGTATCTTTGCCCTTGCAAATGATGTTTTTAAAACAAATATCCGTCGTCAATTACAAGAACATACCCTCACAAGCGTATGCCTTTAGCCCTACTATCAACTGTTTTGTAGGCGATAACGGCGTAGGGAAAACCAATCTCCTCGATGCTATTTATCACTTAGGAATGGCAAAAAGCTACTTCACCACAAGTGCCGTGCAGAACGTACGCCACGGTGAGGAGTTCTACCTCATTGAGGGGCAGTTCCAAAACGAAACCCGCGAAGAACAGATTGTTTGTAGCCTCAAAAAAGGACAAAAAAAAGTGATGAAACACAACGGTAAAGCCTACGAACGCCTTGCCGACCATATAGGTAAATACCCTATGGTGATCATCTCCCCCTCCGATCGCGACTTGATAGTAGAAGGTAGTGAAACCCGCCGTAAGTTTTTAGATAGCGTCATTTCGCAAACCGATAGAGCTTACTTAGAACTGCTTTTGCGCTACAACCGCATCCTCCTGCAACGTAACACCCTGCTAAAGCAAATGGCTGAAAACGGAGTATTTTCTGTAGAAACTCTCAGTATTTATGATGAGCAGTTAGCCCCTTTAGGGCAGCATCTCTACGAAAAACGACGCGCCTTTATGGAAGAATTTTTGCCTGTTTTTAGCGAGCAATACGCTTATATATCAGGAGGGAAGGAACGCGTGAATTTGCAGTACGAAAGTCAGTTACACCAAAGCGATTTAGCAACACTACTTCGCGAAAATACCGAGCGTGATCGCAGTGCGCAATACACCACAAGCGGTATTCATAAAGACGACTTGCTCTTTGAAATTGAAGGATTCCCAATGAAAAAATACGGTAGTCAAGGACAGCAGAAGTCGTTTTTGATAGCCCTAAAGCTCTCACAGTTCAAAATTTTGCAACAAGAATTAGGGATTACCCCCATAGTGCTTTTAGACGATATATTCGATAAATTAGACGATACTCGGGTAACCCAATTAGTGCAGTTAGTAACTCAAAAACATTTCGGACAGCTTTTCATCACCGATACTCATTCACAACGTACTGAAGCAGTGGTAAAAAACACCGGCTTAGCCTACGAACTGATTCAAGTAACCTAAAAGTAGGGGCGTTTTGCAAACGCCCTCTAAAAAACAAGCTTAATATAAAAAATGTCACAATTATTAATTATAAATCGTTAATTGTTAATTGAAATATGAAACCCAATAACAAGAAAAACTCTACTGCTGATGTACCAGCACAACCCCAAAACACCTCTATCAAATGGTTAGCAACCTTCTTGCTCATCGCCTATGGTTATGTAACGGTAATCACCCCTAACTGGATGGCGTTTGACTCTAACGCTACGAAATTCTACACATTTGCAATCCTCAACTTAGTGGTGGTTGCTCTTGTGTTCTTTATTAAAGAATTTAGAGAACGCACCCAAGTACTCTTTGGTTTCTTTACCAATAAAATGGGGATTGCCTATAGCCTCATAATGGTAATGGCACTGCTATCCTTTTCTAAAGCTATCAACACAGAAGAAGCTATTCTCCACTTCTTCAAGATATTCACTGCTTTTTCTGCCGCGTGGATGGTCTCCGCTTTGGTGATCTACTACAAAGAAGGAATTGTTGTCTTAGCTTTAGCAATGACCATACTACTTTGTTATGACTTTTTAGTCGCGATGGACGGAATAAAAGGGGTGATCAAAGGAACTACTACCGATTTAGCTATCAAAGGTTCATATTCCAATAAAAACATCCTAGCTTCGGCTATGTTCATTAAGATACCTTTTGCAATATGGTTATTCTATTTCCGTAAAGAAAACTTCTTGCGCATTATAGGAGGTATAGGCGTTACTTTGGGCACTTTAGCAATCTTCTTTATGAGTACCCGTACTTTCTACTTGGCTACAATTCTCACTATGGTAGTTTTTATCATCTATGGTGCAATCGATTTTTTCATCCTCAAACGCCGTGAAATAGGAGTAAAAGTACTAACACACGTAGGCTTAGTAGTAATTGCTTTTGGCATTTTCTCTTTTGTACAGAATTATTTATACCCACAAGAAGTACGACAAAGCACTAGTTTCGGTGCGCGTTTGGCTGAGGTGGCAAACCAAGAAAACCAAAGTAACAACTTGCGTAAAACCGCTTGGGTAATCACCGCTACCGATATGATTCCTAACGACCCTCTACTCGGTGTAGGTATCGGCAACTGGAAAGTGCGTTTTTTAGAGTACGAAAACTCCTATAGCTCACATTACATCTATATGTATAAGAACCACAACGACTTCTTAGAACTCACTGCCGAAGTGGGCATCTTTGGAGGTTTGGCTTTTGTAGCTATCTTTATCTTAGCAGCCTTCTACTTCTTAAAAAGCACTTATAAAAACAAAAATCCTGAACAAGAACAATGGTTTTTCTTACCATTATTCGGGCTATTTGCCTATTCATTCGACGCTTTCTTCAACTTCCCTCAAGACCGCCCCGAAATCCAGGCTCTCTTTGGTATATACGTGGGGATAGCTGTAGGTTTAGCTGTACTATATTTTAGAAAAGACGATAACAAAGACCGTAAATTCCCTACTCTTGCCATTGGTTTTATAGGAGCCGTAGCAGTAGTAGCAATGGCATTAGGAGTAATTGTAGAAAGAATGTACTTCGACTCCTCTAAAATCCAACGTATGGTAAAAGAAGAACAACAAGGGGTACGACCTACTAAATCACCTGCCGATTACCTCATACACAACTACCCTCGTATCCCTAACCTCACTGCCGTCGCTGAACCCGTAGATGTTGAAAAAGCTCGCTACCTCATCGATGAACAAAAATTTGACGAGGCTCGCAAAATCCTTTCTTCTATTCACTATCACCCTTATGATGCTCGCCCTGAGTATTTTATGGCTGTATCCTACTTTATGGAACCTGAAAAAAAATTAGACAGTATCTATAAGTATGCTCACAAAGCCCGAATGATCAAACCTAATTTCTATGGTAGCTTGAACTTAGAAACCTTTGCTTTGAACAACTTAGGCAAGGAACAAGAATCTATCAAATTACTCAAACAGTATTTGAACTTAGAAAAAGATAGCCTACAAAAAGAACAACCTAAGTGGAAAAAAAGACTCAAAAGCATTTTCAATGTAGATATAGATAAAGAAGCTCGCGTAGCCAATCGCATTGAAGTACAAGCATGGAACTCTTTAGCTTACCTTTTAGAAAAAAACAACCAAATTGCCGAAGCACGCGCTGTGTTAGATACTGCTTTTGTATATTTGCCTACGAATCAAGAAATCATCAACAATCGCAACAAAATTATTTCACGTATGCAAGTAGAACAATTCGCCCCTCTATATAGCGAGGCAATGCAATTCTATATGCAACAACGTTATGCCGAGGCTATCCCTATCTTTACAAAATTCTTGGAAAAAGTTCCCGCTCATATCGACGGACTTAGATATCGCGCTATTAGCTTCTACAGCACTCAACAATACCAGCGCGCTATCAATGATATCTCACAAATGGAACAACTAGGAATTACTATAGACCCCGTGCTGAACAACTATCGCGCTTCTTGTTATTATATGCTAGGCGATAGAAACAACGCTAAAGTCTTTTTCCAAAAAGCTGCCTCCGAAGGCAATCCCGATGCTCAGAAAAACTTAAACACCCTCACCTTTTAAAAATATATAATGACCAGTGACAACACTCATACTAAGCTAATTATTGGTGAAAAAGAACTCCAAATAATGCTCCATCGCCTTGCTTGTGAACTGATTGAAAACCACAACGATTTTTCCGATACTGTTTTCATAGGTATACAGCCCCGCGGCACTCATTTAGCACAACGCTTGGTAAAACTCCTTACCGAAGAATACCACGTGCCTAATATTCCTTTAGGACTATTAGACATCACCTTCTTCCGCGATGATTTCCGCCGCACAGGAAAACCTTTAGAAGCCAACTCTACCGCTATCGATTTTATTGTAGAAAACAAACGAGTGGTTTTTATAGACGATGTACTCTATACCGGTAGGAGCATCCGCGCAGCACTCAGCGCCATACAAAGCTTTGGACGCCCCTCTGAAATTGAACTCTTAGTTCTCATCGATAGGCGCTTTAGCCGCCATCTCCCTATCCAGCCCGATTACAGTGGGAAACAAGTAGATGCTATCAACAACGAACGCGTAATCGTGAATTGGAACGACAATTCTATTCAAGTAGTTAATAAGTAAACTTTTAGTAAAGATGAAAAATATATTTATCTCAGCAGCCTTATTACTCTCAGGAGCTACTTATGCACAAGTAACCATCAACCAAGAGAGCAACATAGCCGAAATTATGGAATACAAAAAAGAAGCTGCTCGTAGCGAAAGTGCTTTCCAAGTGCAAATCTATAATGGTAACATCACCGATGCTAACAAAGCCTTGCTCGATGCTAAAAACAAATACAAACAATATCCTGCCTTGCTCACTTTCGAGTCGCCTAACTACAAAGTGCGCATTGGGAGTTTCCGCACGCGCTTAGAAGCCGAAAAAAACTTGATAGAGATTAAAAAATCCTATCCTGCTGCTTTTGTGGTTGGCTTAAAATAATCTCTAATAGGGGAAGCTATGTTTAAGAAAAACAGCCTTCGCTTTCAAATATTCCTCAGTATGACCCTCCTCGTACTGGTGTCTTTTGCTATCTTAGCCTTAGTGATGGTTAGCCAATACAAAAAACAAGCGTTGGAATATCACGACGAACGTCTTGTCGATAAGGAAAACCAAATAAAAATGCAAATACAATATGTATTCTCGCAAACTACTTTCCCTGTCGAAACTCCTTATATCCCCCTTATTTTTCGTGAGGATATCTATAGCATTGCCAATATCCAAAACCTAAATTTTGCCCTCTACGACCTCGACGGAGTGCTGCTCAAAAGCTCCAAAGCCTCTCTCTCTCCCGATCAAGATGCATTTTTCATTCCACCCTCCGTACTACATCAGCTATCGGCTACCCTCAACAAACGATTGGTAGAACACCACGAGTTTGCTGGACGAGGCTAC
Source organism: uncultured Capnocytophaga sp. (assembly GCF_937936315.1). Taxonomy (GTDB): domain Bacteria; phylum Bacteroidota; class Bacteroidia; order Flavobacteriales; family Flavobacteriaceae; genus Capnocytophaga. The sequence goes on from NZ_CALGWU010000041.1 coordinate 85,135, forward strand.
CAAACCTCGTATAGCTACATCACCGATTTGCAGTTCAAGCCTATCGCTATCCTCAATATCCCTTATTTTGAGAACGATACTTTCAACGAGCGCGCTTTAGAAGGCTCACTCTACAATTTGGCAATTGTCTATTTCTCACTCTTGGTGGTAGCACTCACGGTAGCTTACTTTATTTCTAAGTATATCACCAAATCGCTTAAAACTATCGAAAACCGATTAGAGAAAACGCGCTTGCTATCGCAGAATGAAAAAATCCTCCTCAAATCGGCACCTGCCGAAATTACCGAATTGGTAAATGCCTATAACGGAATGATTGACGAGATTGAGAATAGCAAAGCCCTCTTAGCTCAATCAGAACGCGAACAAGCATGGCGCGATATGGCAAAACAAGTAGCTCACGAAATCAAAAATCCCCTGACCCCTATGCGCCTTTCGGTGCAGAGTTACCAGCGTAAAGCGAGTCGCAAACCCCAAACAACCGAACAAACCAATGAGTTTTGCGAATCACTCATCCAGCAAATCGATATCCTCAGCAATATTTCAACGGCTTTCTCCGCACTTACGAATATGCCAGCTAAAAACGATGAGGAATTTGACTTTGTGTCTGTTATCAAGCGCACTTTGGATATTTTCAACACCGATGAAATTCACTTCACGCACTCTCACGATGAGATTGTTGCGGTGTTTGATAAAGACCAATTAGGGCGTGTGGTTACCAATTTGGTGAAAAACGCGCTACAAGCTACCGAAAATGAACCTTTCCCCGCAATAGAAGTAACGCTTACTAAAACTGAGAAAGATATTATCCTCACTGTCAAAGATAATGGTATAGGCATTGCCGATGCTGATAAAGAAAAAATATTTGAACCCAAATTCACAACCAAAACCAGCGGTAGTGGCTTGGGCTTGGCAATGGTAAAGAATATCGTGCTCTCGTACAATGGTAGCATTTCTTTTACCTCTCAAGTAGGCAAAGGCAGTGAATTTGTTATAACATTGGTACATTTTTTGAATAAGTAACGTATTAAACATTATATTTTTATGAAAAAACACATCTTTACACTAGGAGCTGCTGTGCTTTTGCTCGCCTCCTGCCAAAACAATCCTTCACAAACAGCTAACACTGTAGTAAGTGAAACCGCTACTATGATGGAGAATGCTGCTGAAAAAGTAGAAGAAATGGTAACTCCTCAATTGTTAGCTACTTATGTAGGTACGCTTCCAGCTGCCGATTGTGGCGGAATGGCTACTGTTATCCACCTTTATGCCGATGACACCTATGTAAAACAAGAAAATTGCGCAAGCAAAAACTTCGAATCTAAAGAAGAAGGTAAAGTAGAACGCACTGATAAAGGTTTTACACTCGTTTCTAAAGCAGATAACCACAAATCTTTCTATATTACCAAAGGCGATAATATCGTACAAGTTGGCGAAGATGGTAAAGAACCTCAAATGGTGAAAGATTACACCCTTACCAAACAAATGTAAAACAAGATTACACTAAAACAGAGGCTATGCGATACTTTGCATAGCCTTTTTCGTATCGTTTTAAAAAATATTTTAACAAAACTTTTGCAGTTCACTTTTTTTATCTTATCTTTACCCCCCAATTAAAAAGTTTTTACGCTAACCTACTGATGGATTTAGTACGCCTCTTTGTCAAAAGAATATCATATAACCATTCTCAAAACGACGCTTTTGTGCTGATAATGCACGAATTAGAGTCCGATTTGAAGTTGCCTATCGTCATAGGTACCTTCGAGGCGCAAGCTATTGCTTTAGAGTTAGAGAGAAACATCATTCCACCACGCCCCCTCACACACGACCTCTTCAAAAACTTAGCCGATACCTTCAGTATCCAAGTGCGACGAGTAGTGATTTACAAATTAGAGGAGGGCATTTTTTATTCTAATATGCTCTGTGTGCAAAACGGCAAAGAACGCACTATCGATGCCCGTACCAGCGATGCTATTGCTATCGCATTGCGTTTCAACGCACCTATTTACACCTATAAGGAAATTGTAGAACGCGCTGGCATCTACATCCCTTTGCCTAATGAAGATAGCAAAAAACAACCTGTGAGTCCCTCCTTAGATAATGTTACCGACGATACTACTCGCAACCGTTACTCCAAATATTCGCTTAGCGAACTTAAGAAAATGCTCGGTGAATGTGTGGAAAATGAGGATTACGAAATGGCTGCTCAAGTGAGAGACGAAATTTCAAAACGTGATAATACCTTTTAAAAACAATAATAGATGGAAGAAACAATTATGAAAGTAATCCCTAGTGAAGGATTTACAATGGAGAGCTTTGGACGTGGAGTGTTAGGTATGGTAGTGATTCTCCTCATAGCATTTCTCTTTAGCAGCAACCGCCGTGCTATCAATTGGCGCACTGTAGGTATTGGCTTAAGTATACAACTACTGCTCGCTATAGGTATCCTCAAAGTAGGCTTCATTCAAAAAGCTTTTGATTTCGCTGGTAGTGTGTTCGTGTTGATATTGGATTTCACCAAAGCTGGTAGCCAGTTTCTATTGGGTAACCTGCTTGATACCAATACTTTTGGGTATATATTCGTATTCCAAGTACTACCTACTATTATCTTCTTTTCAGCGCTCACCTCTCTCTTGTTTTACTTGGGAGTTATCCAAATAGTAGTACGCGGAATGGCGTGGGCACTCTCTAAACTTCTCAATATTTCAGGAGCCGAAAGCCTTTCGGTTACAGGTAATATCTTCCTCGGTCAAACCGAAGCTCCTTTGATGATTAAGGCTTACCTCTCTAAAATGACCCGCTCCGAAATCCTCCTCGTGATGATAGGCGGTATGGCTACTGTAGCCGGTGGGGTAATGGCGGCTTATATACAATACCTCGGCGGTGATGACCCCGAAATGCGCTTGCTCTTCGCTCGTCACTTGTTAGCCGCCTCAGTAATGGCTGCTCCTGGAGCTATTGTAGTTTCCAAAATCCTCTGTCCACAAACCGAACAATTCTCTAACGATTCTCACGTATCAATGGAAAATGTAGGCTCTAATGTACTCGATGCTATCGCCAATGGTACTACCGAAGGACTTAAACTTGCTGCCAACGTAGCTGCTATGCTCCTTGTATTCGTTGCGATGATTGCGATGATCAACTATATTCTCCACTGGATGGGCTATATGGGCGACCTAAATGGTTTTATTGCTGCGAATACGCCTTATAAAGAAGGTCTTTCGCTTGAGATGATTCTCGGTACAATTTTCTCCCCTGTGATGTGGCTCATCGGGATTGCCAAAGAAGATGTGATGCTAATGGGACAATTGCTCGGGGTAAAACTCGCTTCTTCAGAGTTTGTAGCCTACACTCAATTAGGTATCCTCAAAGATATGACGAGTCAGCCACACTTGATGTACAACAAATCAATAATGATAGCTACCTATATGCTTTGTGGTTTTGCCAATTTTGCCTCTATAGGTATCCAGATAGGCGGTATAGGCGCTTTAGCTCCTAACCAACGCAAAACCCTTTCAGAATTCGGACTCAAAGCAGTACTTGGCGGTTCGTTAGCCTCCCTAATGTCAGCCACCATCGCCGGAATGATTATAGGATAATTAGAAAATAACCAATGTGTCAATTAGTCAATAAGCTAATTGACACATTTGTTTTTTACAATTTCAATTCTCCAAAAACCCTATCCCCTGAAACCTATCCCCTGAAACCTATCCCCTGAAACCTATCCCCTGACACCTGAAACCTAAAAGAAAAATGAATACTTGGAACATCATCATCGAGGGCTTTAATAAAGCCGATATTACCAAACACGAAAGTATTTTTAGCCTCGGCAATGGGGCTATGGGAATGCGTGCCAACTTTGAAGAAGATTACACGGGCGATACCCTGCAAGGCAGTTACATCGGTGGGGTCTATTACCCCGATAAAACCCGAGTAGGCTGGTGGAAAAACGGCTATCCCGAGTACTTTGCCAAAGTGCTCAACGCCCCGAGTTGGATAGGGTTACACATCAAAATCAATGGGGAATTATTAGATTTGAACACCTGCCTCGAAGTGAAAAACTTCCGCTGCCAACTCAATATGAAAGAAGGTTGGTATGAGCGTTCATTCACTGCTATGCTCCCCAATCAGCAAGAAATACAAGTGAAAGTCTTGCGTTTCCTCTCCTTGCGCTACGATGAACTCGGCGCTCTGCGCTACGAAATCACCCCCCTCACTACCGAAGCTACTATAGAAATAGAAAGTTACTTAGATAGCGGTATCAAAAATAGTGATGCTAATTGGGATGAGCGTTTTTGGAATACTTTGGAAATTTCTTCAGAAGATAACTTTGCAACGATACTTGCCGAAACTAAAAAAACAAGGTTTAAAGTGCATACTTTTATGCAAAATCAACTTTTTATAGATAATAAAGCGTTAAATATTTCTCCTAAAGAAAATAAAAAAGAGAATTATATAGGGTTGCAGTATGAAGTAAAAGTGAAGCAAAACCAAACATTTAGAATAGAAAAATACGGTGGCTATAGTAGAAGTAATGATTGCTCAACTTTAACAAAGTCTATTGCTCTTTTTGACAGCCTTTTGGAAAAACAAAAAGAAGATTGGGATCACATCTGGGAAACTTCTGATATTGTGATTGAAGGCGACGAAAAAGCCCAACAAAGTATCCGTTTTAATATCTTCCAACTCAACCAAACCTATTCTGGCAAATACGCTCACCTCAATATAGGACCTAAGGGTTTTACGGGCGAAAAGTATGGCGGTAGCACCTATTGGGATACAGAAGCCTATTGTTTGCCTTTCTATATGGCTACCAAAGGTGCTGAAGTAGCTCGCAACCTACTGATGTACCGCTACAATCAGTTGGATAAAGCGATTGAAAACGCCCAAAAACTCAGTTTTACAGGAGGGGCAGCGCTCTATCCTATGGTAACGATGAACGGCGAAGAATGCCATAACGAGTGGGAAATCACCTTTGAAGAAATCCACCGCAATGGAGCAATTGCTTTTGCGATCTACAACTATACCCGCTATACTGGCGATGAGTTCTATATCAAAGAATATGGAATAAAAGTGCTTATTGCTATAGCGCGTTTTTGGGCTCAAAGGGTCTCTTTTTCAGCAGAAAAACAAAAGTATGTAATCTTAGGTGTGACAGGACCTAATGAGTACGAAAATAATATAAACAACAATTTCTATACAAATTACCTTGCCTCTTGGTGCTTGCGTTATGCTGCCGAGCAGGTAACAACATTGCAAAAAGAAGAAATACAACAATGGCTACACATAGCCCAAAATATCTACTTGCCTTATAGTGAGAAGTATGGGGTATACTTGCAACAAGACGGTTTCCTCGATAAAGACCTCAAACCAGTGAGTGCGATTCCTGCCGAGGAGCGCCCGCTCAACCAACATTGGTCGTGGGATAGAATCCTCCGTTCGCCTTACATCAAACAAGCCGACACGCTGCAAGGTTTCTATTTCTTTGAAGACCATTTTACCAAAGAAGAACTCCAAAAACACTACGAGTTTTACGAACCTTTCACAGTACACGAGTCCTCTTTATCACCTTGTGTACACAGTGTATTAGCTTCTGCCTTAGGCAAGACCGATGAGGCTTACACCCTCTACCTCCGCACCGCCCGCCTTGATTTAGACGACTACAATAAAGAAGTTCACGAAGGCTTACACATCACCTCAATGGCAGGGACTTGGCTCAGTATTGTAGAAGGGTTTGCTGGTATGCGTGTAAAGAACGGCGAATTACACTTTACCCCCCGTCTGCCAAAACATTGGAAAAGTCTTTCCTTTAAAGTGATTTTCCAAGGAGAAACCAAAGAGATAAAACTGTAATCATTTTATGTAGGGGCGTTTTGCAAACGCCCATACAAATTGTTCTCACATACCCAGCTACGCCCACTCGCTGGCTTTACCCTAAATATCAATAATCCGCAGTTGTTGTACTTCTTCTTTCAGGTGCGCTACATCGGCTTCTAATGAGGCTATTTTCTGGTAGTTAGTAACAGGGTCGAGAAATTCAAATGAAAGATGCATCTTGCATTCCCAAATCTCTTTGATATCCTCTGCCGCTACCGATAGATGTGGAAAATCCCGATTGTCGGATCTACAATAAAGAGTCCCGTATTTTTCAAGGGTATTAGTAACGCGTTTTACAATAATCCCATCGTTTTGAGTTACTACCACGCACACCCTATTGCTGCTCAGTGCAAGCCAATCATCTACAAAGCACCCCACCACATAACTACTATCTTGCAAGGTAGGGTACATCGAGAGTCCTTTTACCTGAAACATCCTATAAGTGCCATTAGTCATATTTGGCAAACTGTAAGTAGGTAGTGATTCAATAAAGGTAATATCGTCGTAACCAGTGAGGTAACCCGCTTGTGCGCGTATAGGTACTAACGGAATCCGCTCGTTGTCTTTATCATCTACCACCACCACTTTGGGCATCAGTAGTTTGTTGGTTTTAGTTGTTGGTAGTGTGGGTTTTAGCATCTCACCCTTGCCCGTAATCAGCCATTCCAAACTCAGCTGAGGATATTTCTCTACAATCACATTCAGCTTGTCGATTCCTATATTTTTGGAAATACTATTTACATAGCCGTTAGAGACCTCTATCGTCTTTTCAAAAGCCGAAATAGAGAGTCCCTCGTGGTCTATAAATTTTTTGATACGTTCTTTTACATTCATAATCAGTGAGAAAGGTAAACAAATTTAAAGAAATTCTCTAAAATCACGGCAAAGATAGGAGGAAATTAGCAAATTAGCAAATTTGGAAATTAGTAAATTATGTTGTATTTTTGTCGCCTCAATATTATAACAAACAACTGCAAAGATTCTTTTGTAGAATGTAGTAATAATAACAAAAAGTAGGATTTATTCTCTTTAACCGCTAACAACTAAAATATTATGAGTAACCTACCAAGATATGATATAAGAATAGGTGAAACAAAACGTAGTTATGAGTTTACTAGTATAGGAATAAAAGGTAAAATAGATAAAATGGTTTCTTTCCAAGAAACAAATATAGAAAACCTATATAACTTAGGTTTCGGTGATAAAGATCCCATTACAGGAGAAATAGATGACACGATAGTAACCAATAATGGTGATACAGAAAAAGTTTTATCAACAATAGTCGGTATTGTTTTTGCTTTTACGCAAAAATTTCCAAATGTTTGGGTTTATGCTGAAGGTAGTACCCCTGCAAGAACAAGATTATACCAAATAAACATCGTAAAACATTTTGATGAACTTAAGAGAAACTTTCAATTATTATGTCTTTTAAATGGAGAATGGGAAGAATTTCGTCCTAATATTAATTATGACGCTTTTGTTGTAAGACGAAAAATGAATATCTTATGAGCACAAATAGAAAACAAATACAGAAGAAACCTAAAGTTCAAAAACCTTTAGAAGTAACTCCTTATTATACAATTATAGAAGTAGATCCTACAATTGATAAATATGCTAAAGCACCTTATTTTGCTGAAAAATTGGCACGTGTTAATGAAAAATTAGCTAAAGTAGGATTCTCACCCCTTACTAACCCCTGAAAAATGAAACCTTTCTATTCTAAAATACTCCTCTTTGGTGAGTATGGTATTATCAAAAATTCTAAAGGACTTGCTATCCCTTATAACTTCTATAAAGGGACTCTAAAAATGCTATCCGATGTACAGGATGGTAAAGAAACTACTGCTAAAAAATCAAACGAGGCACTTCGCGAATTTGCTTCTTATCTACAAACGCTTACCGAAGAAGAAAATCCTATCGTCCGCTTTAATATAGAAAAACTCAATGCCGATATCGCTGCCGGTATGTACTTTGATAGCAGTATTCCGCAAGGCTATGGCGTAGGGAGTAGCGGGGCTTTGGTAGCAGCTATTTACAGTGAATACGCTATCGACCCTATCAGTGCGATGGACAATCTTTCTCGTGAAAAACTACTGCAACTCAAAGCGATTTTCGGACGTATGGAATCCTTCTTCCACGGCACTTCCTCAGGTTTAGACCCCCTCAATAGCTATCTCAGCTTACCCATACTCATCAATTCACACGACCATATCGAGCCTACTGGCATTCCCTCCCAAATCCCTAATGGCAAAGGCGCTGTTTTTTTGCTTGATAGTGGTGTGATAGGCGAAACTGCCCCTATGGTGCGTATCTTTATGGAGAATATGAAGAATGAAGCCTTCCAAAAAATGCTGAAAGAAGAGTTTATCAAATATACCGATGCTTGTATAGACGATTTTCTCAAAGGGCGCTTCAAATCGCTTTTTGCCAATATCAAAAGCCTATCGGGTATTGTGCTCAATCACTTCAAACCGATGATTCCTAAAGAGTTTCACACCCTTTGGAAACAGGGCATTGATACGGGTGATTATTTCCTAAAACTCTGCGGATCGGGAGGCGGAGGTTATATCTTAGGATTTACTGAAGACTTAGAGAAAGCCAAACGCGCTCTCGGCAACCATAAATTAGAAGTAGTATATCAATTTTAATAATGAGTGATACAATCAAACACGAGTGCGGGATTGCTCTAATCCGCCTGCTCAAACCTCTTGATTTTTACAAAGAAAAATACGGTACAGCCTTCTATGGCATCAACAAAATGTACCTGATGCTCGAAAAACAACACAACCGCGGACAAGATGGAGCAGGACTTGCGAGTATCAAACTCGATATGCAACCTGGTGAACGCTACATCAGTAGGATACGCTCTAATGAGGCGCAACCCGTGCAAGACATCTTCACTCGCATCAACCAGCGTATCAACGAGGGGTTCAAAGCCAATCCTTCTTTGAAAGACGATGTAACCCTCCAAAAACGAGAACTCCCTTACATAGGCGAAGTGATTATGGGACACGTGCGCTATGGCACTTTTGGCAAAAATAGCATCGAGAATGTGCACCCCTTCCTGCGTGAAAACAATTGGATGTACCGTAATCTCATTATGGCGGGCAACTTCAATATGACCAACGTAAACGAGCTCTTCCAAAACCTCGTACGCCTCGGGCAACACCCTAAAGACAAAACCGATACTGTGATTGTAATGGAAGGTATTGGTCATTTTTTAGACGATGAAGTAGAAGAACTCTATCGCAAACTCAAAGAAGAAGGTTATACCAAACAAGAAGCCTCCCCTTTCATCGCCGAACGACTAAACATAGAACGCATCCTCAAACGCGCTGCCAAATATTGGGATGGTGGTTATGCAATGGAAGGAATGATAGGCAACGGAGATGCTTTTGTGCTTCGCGACCCTGCAGGTATACGTCCTGCTTTCTACTATCAAGATGAAGAAGTGGTGGTAGTAGCCTCCGAACGCCCTGCTATACAAACCGTTTTCAATGTAAAATACGAGAATATACGCGAACTCCCCCCTGGTAATGCGATTATCATTAAAAAAAGCGGAGAGACAGCTATCAAGGAAATTCTCACCCCCAAGGTACGCAAAGCCTGTTCGTTTGAACGTATTTACTTTTCTCGTGGCAGCGACCGCGATATCTACCGCGAACGCAAAATGTTGGGTAAATTGCTCTTCCCTCGTGTCGCTCAAGCGATAAATCACAATCTAAAAGATACAGTTTTTGCCTATATCCCTAACACTGCCGAAACCTCTTACTTAGGACTTATAGAAGAAGCAGAACAGTACCTCAATGAGCAGAAAGCCAAACAGTTGGCAGTAGCCGAAAAATCCGAAATTCCCGCAATTCTCTCTCAAAAAGTACGCACCGAAAAGGTGGCTATCAAAGATGTGAAACTGCGCACTTTTATCACCGAAGATAGCAGTCGCGACGACCTTGTGGCACACGTATACGATATTACCTATGGCTCAGTACAAAAAGGCGATAATTTGGTGATTATAGACGATAGTATCGTGCGCGGAACAACCCTCAAGAAGAGTATTTTGAGTATATTAGGGCGTTTAGAACCTAAGAAGATAATAATAGTGTCTTCAGCTCCTCAAATCCGCTATCCCGATTGTTATGGTATTGATATGGCGCGTTTAGAAGATTTGGTAGCCTTCCAAGCGGCTTTAGCTTTGCATAAAGAACGCGGTACGTATCACATCATAAAAGAAGTATATGAAAAGTGTCTCACCCAAGTAGCACTAAGTGATGACAAAGTAGTGAATTATGTAAAAGAAGTGTATGCCCCTTTCACCGATGAAGAAATTTCGGATAAAATAAGAGATTTGCTTTTGCCTAATGACTTTACCTCAGAAGTAGAAGTGATATTCCAAACAGTAGACAGTTTGCATAAAGCCTGCCCCGAAAACCTCGGAGATTGGTATTTCACCGGTGATTACCCCACCGATGGCGGTAATCGCGTTGTAAATCGCGCCTTTATCAATTTCTACGAAGGCAATAAAGAACGCGCTTATTAACTTTATGAAAGATGTTATAATAAAAAAAGTCAGCTTTTAAGCTGACTTTTTTATTTATTGTATCATTTCCCAGAGTTTGTCTTTGAGTTGCTGGATGCCTTTGCCTGCTACCGATGAGATGAATAAGAAAGGTGTATCGCCCAATCCTGCGGCTACTTCTTGACGAATGGCTTCGGTGAGTTCGTCGTCGAGCATATCTGCTTTTGAAATGGTTATGAGGCGATCTTTATCTAATAGTTCGGGGTTGTATTCTTTGAGTTCGTTGAGCAAGATATGGTATTCTTCTATGATATCCTTGCTGTCGGCAGGGATGAGGAATAGCAATACCGAGTTGCGCTCTATATGTCGCAAGAAGTAATGCCCTAACCCTTTGCCCTCGGCAGCGCCCTCTATAATCCCAGGGATATCGGCTACTACAAACGATTGATAATCGCGGTTTTGCACAATACCCAAATTGGGTTTTAACGTTGTGAATGGATAATCGCCTATTTTGGGCTTGGCAGAAGTTATTACTGATAACAATGTAGATTTGCCCGCATTGGGGAAGCCTACAAAGCCTACATCGGCTAATACTTTTAACTCTAAAAGCAACTCGCGTTCTTCACCAGGGAGACCTGGTTGGGCGTAGCGTGGGGTTTGATTGGTAGCTGTGCGGAAATGCCAGTTGCCTAATCCCCCTTTGCCACCGCGGAGTGCGATGATTTCTTGCCCGTCTTCAGTAATTTCAAAGAGCACCTCTTCGGTTTCAGCATCTTTAACAATGGTTCCTAAGGGGACTTCTAAAGTGATATCTTTACCGTCGGCACCGAAACTGCGATTGGCACCTCCTGCTTCACCGTGTTCGGCGCGGAAGTGCTGTTGGAACTTGAAGTGTATGAGAGTCCAGAGGTGTTTGTTGCCACGCAAGATAATGTGTCCTCCACGACCGCCATCGCCTCCATCAGGACCTCCTTTGGGTACAAATTTTTCGCGGTGTAGGTGCATAGAACCTGCGCCTCCTTTGCCAGAGGCGGCGTATATCTTTACGTAGTCGGTGAAATTGCCTTCGGTCATTGGGGATTATTCAGCTTTAATTTTGTCGATAGTTTCAGAGAGGCGGGTGGTAATCTCTTCGATAGTACCAATGCCATCAACTGCGTGATATTTGTCTTGTGCTTGATAGAAAGCGATAAGGGGAGCAGTTTTTTCGTTGTATTCGGTGAAACGATTGCGTATTTTCTCTTCGTCTTGGTCATCGGTGCGACCGCTCACTTTGCCACGCTCTACTAATCGTTTGATGAGAATTTCGTCATCAGCTTCTAAAGCAAGAGTGCCGTGAATGCGCATTCCTTTAGAAGTTAAGAAAGCGTCGAGAGCTTCGGCTTGTGCAATGGTACGAGGAAAGCCGTCAAAGATAAATCCTTCGGCATTAGGGTTCTTTTCAACTTCCTCTTGTAGCATTTGTATAGTAACTTCATCGGGTACAAGGTCACCTTTATCCATATATGATTGTGCAAGCTTGCCGAGTTTTGTTTCGTTCTTGATATTGTAGCGGAAAATATCGCCGGTAGAGATGTGTACTAAGTTGTATTTATCTTTCAAAAATGCGGCTTGGGTGCCTTTGCCAGCCCCTGGTTTGCCGAAAAGTACTAAATTTGTCATAGTTAATGAAGTGTTTAATTGATATACTTGAGGTAGGTTGCGTGCTATCTCATCGAAATCTAAGCCGTAGCCCACGATAAAGCGGTTAGGGATAGGCTTACCTACATAGTCTATTTTGAGGTCTTTTTTGTAAGCATCGGGTTTGAAGAATAGGGTAGCCACGCGGAAAGATTTTACCTTTTGGTTTTCAAATAGTCGGTAAATTTCTTCTAAGGTATTACCAGTGTCGATAATATCTTCTAATATTACCACATCGCGTCCTTCCACTGGGGTAGAAAGCCCAATGAGTTGGTGTATTTTTCCAGTAGACTGGGTGCCTTGGTAGGATGCCATTTTCACGAATGATATTTCGCATTCGCCTTTGTAGTGCCTTAGAAAGTCGGCAGCAAACATAAAAGAGCCGTTGAGTATGGCGATGAAAATAGGGCGAGACTCTTGCAAATCTTGATATACCTCACTTGCCATTCGTTCATTGATTTGGTTGAGTTCTTCTGCAGATACGTAAGGCTCAAAGGTCTTATCGTGTAATTTTATCAGTTCCATTGTTTAGGTGTTATGTTTAGTCGTTAGGGTGTTACAGGGAGGAGTTAGTGTGCTAACTTCTTTATTATCTTTTACATCTTATTGAAATAAAATGCAAAGGTAATCATTTTTAATAAATGCACAATAATTGTGCCTATAATATATCTTGAAGAGTATAAAATAAATTGGCGCGGGTTAAAAACTCGCGCCAAATGATATTTTGAAAACTGTGTGACTGAAAATGCTACAATGCTGTTGCAAAAGCTAAAAGCCCAAAGATAATCCCAGGGGCATTGGCAATGGCAACAGGATAATCGCGTTTGGGTTTCTTCAGTAAACCATAAGCTACCCAAAGTGAGCAGTTAATCGCTGCCACCAAAGGCTGTATAGGGTTGCCTTTGTGTCCAGCAAGATTGTCACTAATCTGTGGAATATATGATACATACATTCCTATAGCAGTAGCGGTAGCTACCCAGCCTAAAATAGTAAAAAGTTTTCCGTTTTCCATTTTATTATTTAATTTGTATGATTTTTAGAATACAAAGGTAATGATTTTCATTGAATAACCAACTGTTATCCTAATAATTTTGTGTGAGTGATGGGTTCTTATCCATTACATCTTTAGGGAAAGGAACGATATACATAGGGGAGTTAGGAGGTAGGGTATAAGTGCGTTGGGGTACAGTGGTATTCACCAAAGGGAAAGTGCGTTGCAAAGTTTTAGCGTAAGCAGGCTCGGTGTTCAATCGTTTTAAATCGAAAAAGCGATTAAAGCCCATAGCTAGCTCTCGGCGACGCTCATCGATGATGAGTTTTACCGTTTCCTCGGTGTTAGCAGGGGTTGCAAGGGCTGAGCCACTGCCTTTCACACGCTTGCTACGAAGGGTGTTTACGGTTTGTATAGCCCCGTTGAGGTCGCCTAAGCGCGCTTGGCATTCAGCCATAGTAAGATACATTTCGCCTGTTTTCATTCCTACGGTAGGGTAGAAGAATTTGGTAGAGACCATATCCCAGTTGGCTGCACCTGAACCTATATCGGCATAGCGGTGGTTTTTCTTAAAAAATAGCTTGAAGCGCATATCGTTTGTTGCATCAAAAAGATTGCAAAACTCAGGACTCACAGGGTAAACCCACCAAACATTCATTTCGGTATGTCCATTCATATAGGCTAAGTTGAGCACTTCGGGGTTTTTATCTATGGTGATATTGGTAGGGTTAGTTTCATAAGCTACCATATCTATCAGTTGGTTGTTGTACGACAGACTCTTTTGGGCTGCTGCCAATGCTTGCTGGTATTCTCTTCTGAATAGATGCACTCTGGCTTTCAGTGCATAACCGAAAGCTAAAGAGGGGTGGTATACATTCACAGGCTGTGTTTGCAAGAGAGGCAAGGCTGCCTCGATATCTTCTTGAATAAAGTCGTACACTTCTTTTACGCTAGCTTTAGCAGGTTGTGCTTCTAAATCGAACTCGCGCATTAAGCACACCCCGCCATCGGTAGCTGCTGTAGCTGGGTTGTAGCCTTTGGCATAAACGTTTATCAGCATAAAGTAATCAAAAGCTCTTAGCAAGCGGGCTTCGGCTTTGGCACGTGCTTTTAGTGAGGCATCGCCTTTGGCATTATCAACGGTAGAGATAATCATATTCCATCTGCCGATATAGCTATACACGTTGTTATAAAAAGCTGATGACTCAATGTAATCGGCACGAGGGGCACTTTCCTCATAATAGAAGTTGATGCTGTTTAGATCGGGACTTTTCCCAACGATGCTACTCTCTTTCACCCAATTGTCGTCTACCAAAGCACGAAAGTTGAAAGGAGAGTAGTTTTTAGAGGGAAGTACTACCAAATCGTAGTATTCCTCAGCAGTGTTGATTATCTTTTCACCTTTAGGGGTAAGGTCGGTATATTTTTCGCAAGCACAGAAAAACAATGCGCTGAATATTATTGTGGTTATGATTCTTTTCATTGTAAAATTATTAAGGTATAAAAACTGCCTGCCGTGCTACGGCCGGCTAAAAGCTAAGTGACAAGCCAAAAAGAGCAGTGGTTGCTATAGGCAAAGAGCGTGTTCCAGTATTGAGATTATAAGCTTCGGGGTCTATGTCGTCGCCAGCGGCACACCAAGTGAACAAGTTGTTGAGCTGAGCGGTAACTTTAGCGTTTTGCAAGCGCAATTTCTCACAAATATCTTTAGGGATATAGCAAGCAAACACCACATTGCGCCATTTGAGATAATCGGCATTTACCACGTGGTTGTCGCCGTATTGCCAAAAGGTGTTCACCGTGTTGGCGGTACGTCTCAAAGCGGCTGGATAGTCAAACGACATACGCGGCATATCCGTGGGGTTAGTCGCTGTCCAACGCTGTTTGATATCATGGTGGGTTTCGCTTTCTTGGTTGATAGAATAGGTATCTTTGCGAAGTTTATGTCCTCCAGCATATACAAACATTGTGGAGAGTTCAAAAACTTTGTAGCGCAGTTGCAAGTTGAGCGCCCCATTGAAAGTAGGATTCATTGTTCCTAATTTCACAAGAGCATCTTCATTTTTGATATCTTTTATAGTAGGTATGCCATTGGCATCGAAAGTAGTGTTAGGATTGCCATTCTCGTCTAAATAAATAGGGTAACCATTAACGGTTTCCTTATATCGGTAAGCGTATAGCGAGTTGAAATCATCGCCTTGATGGTAGTAATACAAGGGGTTACGCGCGTATTCCACGGCACTGGTAGGCTTACTACTCACTTTTTCAATGGTATTTTTGTTGTAGGCAAAGGTAGTTCCTACACTAAGTTGCAAATCGTCAGCCAATTTGCGAGTAGCATTCAAACTTACTTCTATTCCTTTGTTTAGCAAAGCTCCGTTGTTGATCAGGCGTCGTTGAGCTCCTACCGTAGGGTCTAGTTCAGTGAGTACCAATAGGTCAGAACTATAACGGCGGTAGAGGTCGATACTTCCTGAGAACCAATGCCATACACCAAAATCAATACCTATATTAGCAGTTTCAGTCTTTTCCCAACGCAATTTAGGGTTAGGCAAATCGGTATCATTGATCAGTAAATACTGTTGGCTAGGATAAGCACCGCGTACGTCGGTAAGCAAGCGTCCGCGCAAGAAAGGGGAGGTAGTTTGATCTACATTTCCACTGATCCCATAAGTGAGGCGGAGTTTCAACAAATCAATATCATTTATATTGAAGAAGTTTTCGCGGTGTACATTCCAGCTACCCCCTACTGACCATAGCGGACGGTATTTGTATTTAGGGTCTGCGCCAAACATATCTGCTTGATCTATACGCACACTCCCTGTAAGGTTGTATTTCTGGCGATATGAGTAACCAAAATTGCTGTAGAAAGAAATGAAGCGGTGTTTGGTTTCGCTATGCTGATTGCGGTTTAACGATAGTGATTGCCTGCCATAGAGATAAGAAGTTACTCCAGGGTTGTAGAGGTCTTTCCAATTAAGGGTAGGGAAAGAGAGAGTTTGCTCATCATAACCATAATGAGCTTCAGCAATATTGCGCGGGGTATAGTGTTGGCGCATCTCAAAACCTACCAAAGCCATTACATTGTGCGCTTCGGCAAAAGTGCGGTTGAAATCTAACTGCTGACGGAAGGTATAGTGCTGTGTTTGTTTTTTTAGCTGTTCGTAATAACCTCCTTCGGGCAGTTCTGAGGAGAATTTTTGAGTAGTAGCGTCTTGTTTTACCAATTGGTTATGGCGCAAACGCATATAATAAGTATCTTTACCTAAGAAAGTTTCACTGTCGAAGGTATTCAGTTCGTACTGAAAATAACTTTGATATTGCAACCCTTTGAGTATAGATACTTGCAGATTTACAAACGGACGCAAGTTGAGAGTGTGTTGCTTTTGGTGTTCCTGCGCTATAGATTCCAATAAATTGAAGCTATAGGAGCGGAAAGCATCGTTGCCGGCAATTTGTTCTAAAATATGACCATTGATAGGGGCTACTAAATTGAACCCTGCATACGGATTGGTACCTAATACTGAGGTGTAACGAGCTTGCCCCAGCGGATTGATATAGCTGTAGCGCATTGGTTCGGCTACAGCATCAATAGCAGTATATCTGCCATTCAGTCCTATGGTGCTTTTTAGCCAAGGGGTAAGCTGATAAGTGTTTTTTAAATAGAGGTTGAGTGCACGGGTCTTTTCGGTAACGATGCGCTCATCGGTGTCTTCATATTGCAAGGAAG
The DNA here is from genome assembly GCF_937936315.1 of uncultured Capnocytophaga sp. GTDB lineage: Bacteria > Bacteroidota > Bacteroidia > Flavobacteriales > Flavobacteriaceae > Capnocytophaga. The sequence goes on from NZ_CALGWU010000041.1 coordinate 101,926, forward strand.
CGTAATTTTGACTGCGGTTATTACCACTTTCTACGCTTATATTATAGCGTTTGCTGATGATAGGTTGCCATACATAGCGCTTGAAGTCGCGGAGGTAATCGCGGTTGCGCCAAGTGTTGAGAGTGTTATTCACCTCTTGTGCGCTGAGTTTTCCTTTGGCTTGGTCGCGGTAGAGCTGGAAGAGAGGCGAGTAGTATCGCACGGTTTGTCTGCCTCCAATTTCTCCATACGAAGCAAAAAGATTGTCTACATTGCTATTGCTATCCGCTAATTTACTTTGGTAGAAAGCGGTTTCGAGGTCGATAAGGTCGGAAGTAGAAGCGTAGCGCATACGGTCTACATTGGGTTTAAAGGTATAAGAAAGATCGGTATTCACGTTGATACGCAACCCGTTATGCAATCCTTTTTTGGTGACAATCACAATCACGCCATTGGCAGCCCGCACCCCGTAGATAGCGGTAGCAGCAGCATCTTTTAGTACAGTTACTGATTCTATATCTTGTGGGTTGATGTTCTCTAATGGAATATCAGTAGGGATATTGTCTATCACAACGAGAGGGGTATACCCTACATTGCCCGAGAAAGTGCCTACACCGCGCAAGATAGGAACTTCTTTACCCGTAGAAGGGTCTTTTGTGAAGCGCAAACCTGCCACTTGCCCTTCTATAACATCTTTGAGAGTAGCATTGATTTGCCGATTGATTTGCGAAGGTTTGATTTCGGTATACGCCGAAGTAGTTCCTGACTTGCGAAGATTTTGGTAGCCAGTAGCTACTACATCAACTGATGACAGTTGTATGATACTGTCCTTAGGAGTGACGGGTGTCTGCCCCATTGCCATACCACAAGGCAAGAGTGCGCACGCGATTAGATATTTTTTCATAAATATTAGTTATTAGTGGGTTAGTAGTAAAAAGTTAAGAGTTAAAGGTTTTTAGAAGCGGCAAAAGTAGTAAATAGAAGTGAAGTGTACAAATTATTTTAAAGTAAACTAAATAAAAAACTTTGTAAAAATCTTAAAACGTAAGCTATAGATTTTGACAAAGTTTATTAAGGTAAAATTGACGTAGAGATTTAAAAAAACCTCTTCTCGTCTTTTTACTGTATTTTACTAATTATCAACTAAGGAAGTATCTCTCCTACTGCGATATCGCAACGGTGACCTGGTTGTCCGTGTGGTGGATTGGGTTTACCCGAAAACCCTAGCTCGGTAGTGCCCGTGTGTTGTTGTGCTTGTTGAGGGTCGATTACAATTTGTTGTTGAGTTACTTGTGGTTGAGCAGCAGCAGGTTGAGCAGCAGGTTTGCTGTTCAGGGGTGCTCCTACAGGTATATCACAACGATGACCTGGTTGTCCATGAGGAGGGTTGAGTTTTTCCCCCTTAGCTCCTACATAATTTTGTTGAGTTTGAGGCTGTACTTGCATTACTTGCTGAGGCACCCCACCCGAAACTACTGGCATAACTTCATTTTCACCTACAGGCTTCACCTGTGAAACAGCACTCCCATCGTTAGGCAGTGGTGCGCCCACGGCAATATCACAGCGGTGTCCTGGCTGTCCATGAGGTGGATTGAGTGTTACCCCCCCTTGGCTAGCGGGTAAAGAAGGTTGTACTATATTGTTATTTAACTGACTAAAAGGATTATTTTCGTTTGATTTATCTCGTTGTGCCTCAGCCAACTCTGTATTAGCAAAAGCATCTTCGGCAACAGCTATTTCTTGAGGTGTGTTTTGGCAGGCTATGAAAGCAAGCCCTAAAAAAGACATTGTTATAAAGCGTGTATTCATTTTATGATTTTTTTTAGATTGCAAAAATACAAAACAATTGATAATTAGCAATTAATAATTAACATTTTTAACAGCCCCCTAACATCAAACTCAATTTTTAAAATTCACCATTCAAGAGAACAAATCTTTTGGTTCCAAAAAAATCTTAGCTCTAAATTTCGCTCTTAACTATCAAAATCTCTTCGATAAAAAAAATACACAACCAATTAATAATCAATACCATAAAAGTCCTTCTAAAAAAAAGATGTTAAAAAATTGCTGTTATCTCAAAAATTATTCCTAATATTGACGGCTCAAATCAGTTACGAGTTACAAATTACGAATGACGAAATATACCTTACATAAGAACTTATATGGGCACAAGGCTTTGTACTTTTGCGCACTTCTACTTATCTGTTACTTATTACCTGCTACTTATTACCTATTGCCTGCCCAAACGCTTCAAGAGATTTGGACTAAGGGCACCTTCTACCCTGAACGTATGTTCAACCTCAAAGCACTGAAAAACACCCCTCAATACACTGTATTAGAGTACAACCGCGAGAAACGCGCTCAGGAAATCAATCTCTACGATTTTGCAACGCTCACCAAAGTGCAAACCCTCTTTCAAACTAACGATAGAGTGAATCGCATTGAGGGTTACGAATTTACTGCCGATGAAAAAAAACTGCTTATTGCCACTCGCAAAGAGGATATCTACCGCCATTCATTTATAGCTGATTATTTCCTATACGACCTCGCTACTGGCGACCTTAAAAAAGTGAGCGACAAACGCATACAAGTCCCCACTTTTTCACCTAACGGCAAACAATTAGCTTTTGTATACGAAAACAACCTCTATTTATACGACCTCGCTACTGGCGAAGAAACCCAAATCACTATCGATGGACAAAAGAATGCTATTATCAACGGTACTGCCGATTGGGTGTATGAAGAAGAGTTCGGGATTGTGAAACTCTTTGCTTGGAATGCCGATGGCAGTCAGTTAGCTTTTATACGTTCAGATGAACGCAAAGTCCCTGAATTTTCAATGGACATCTACGGTTACGACCTCTACCCTACCCCTTATAAATTTAAGTATCCTAAAGCAGGTGAAGCCAATTCGGCAGTGAGTTTGCACATCTATACTGTGGCTAACCAATCGGTAACTGAAATACCGCTCAACGCTTATTATATCCCACGTTTGCAATGGACAAACGACCCTCACAAACTCACAGTGCAGACCCTCAACCGCCACCAAAACGATTGGCAGTTAGTGCAAGTGAACAGTCACACTAAAGAGACTGCTACTTTGGTAAAGGAAACCAGCGCTACTTATGTGAGTATCAATAAGGATATACTATTTTTGCCTGATAATAGTTTCATTTACCAATCGGAAAAAGATGGATACAACCATTTTTACTATTGCAACGCCAAAGGAAAATTGGTGCGCCAGCTCACTCGTGGCAACTGGGAAGTAACCGATTGTTATGGTTATGACCCTAAAACCCAACAGTTGTTCTATCAGTCTACCCAAATAGGTTCTACCCGCCGAGGACTCTACGCAGTGAGCCTCAAAGGCAAAGCCCCTCGCGCACTCTCTACGGAGGCAGGCACGAACAAAGGCACCTTTAGCGGGGATTTCTCTATGTATATTCACGCTTTTGCGAATGCCACTACCCCTCCGTGCTATACGCTGAACGACACCAAAAGCGGCAAACAACTCAAAGAAATCATTACCAATACCGAATATACCCAGCGACTCAAAGCGTATAATTTGCCCGAAAAAGAGTTTATGGAACTGAAAACTGCCAAAGGCACTTTCAACGCTTATATGCTGAGACCTAAGGATTTCGACCCTAAAAAGCAATACCCCCTATTGATGTACCAATACTCAGGACCTGGCTCACAAGAAGTAGCCGACCAATGGTGGGATATGAACGACTTTTGGCACGCATCGCTCACACAAAAAGGCTATATAGTGCTATGTGTAGACGGTAGAGGCACAGGTTACAAAGGCGCTGATTTTAAGAAATGTACCTATCAGCAATTGGGTAAATATGAAGTTGAAGATCAAGCCGATATCGCTCAGCTCGTAGGCAATTATTCTTATATCGACAAGAGCAGAATAGGAATATGGGGTTGGAGTTTTGGAGGTTTTATGTCGTCTAACTGTCTGTTTCAAAAAGGCGATATATTTAAAATGGCAATAGCAGTAGCCCCTGTTACCAATTGGCGTTTTTACGACACTATTTACACCGAGCGTTTTATGCGTACCCCTCAAGAAAATGCCAAGGGTTACGACGAAAATTCACCCTTGTTTCACGCTGCCAAACTCAAAGGAAAATACCTGCTTATTCACGGTAGTGCCGACGACAATGTACACGTGCAAAACGCAATGGTGCTGATAGAAACTTTAGTGAGTTTGCAAAAAGATTTCGATTGGCTCATTTATCCTGATAAGAACCACGGAATTTACGACAACACTGGCAGCACACGCTTTCAGTTATACACAAAAATGACGAATTTTATTGAACAAAATTTATAAACAAACCTTAATTTATTAATAAATGAATACAAACGTAGAAAATGAGAAGAAAAAGCACCCTAAGGGGCTTTATTTGGTGTTCCTAACAGGGATGTGGGAGCGTTTCAGTTACTATGGAATGCGCGGTATCTTGATGTTATACCTCACCAAAACGTGGCTTGAAGGCGGTTTAGCTTTTGATCCTGCCACCGCAAGTTTGATCTATGGTTTTGCCACCGGTCTCACCTATTTCACCCCACTGATTGGCGGATGGATAGCCGATAACTTCTTAGGACAACGCAAATCGGTGTTGTTAGGAGGATTTATAATGTTCTTGGGTGAGGCAGCCCTCTTCGCTTGGACGAGCCACGCAGGACTTTATTTAGGACTCTTCCTACTCATCATCGGTAATGGATTCTTCAAACCAAATATTTCAGCCTTAGTAGGAGGACTCTATGAATCAGGAGATAAACGCCTTGACTCAGCTTTCTCTATTTTCTATATGGGTATCAACTTGGGGGCTTTCTTAGCGCCTCTTATCACTGGACTCCTCACCGACAATATCTTTGCTTCAACCGCTATTGATCCTAACACGGGTGAAGTAGCGATGTCGTTTGGTTATAAATTCGGTTTTGGAGCAGCAGCTATAGGGATGCTCATCGGTGAATTGATATTTATTTTATTTGCACAGAAATATTTAGGAAACCTCGGTTTAAAACCTAAAGGTGGCATGAAAAAAGCTGTAGAAGTTTCGGAAACTGAAGCCCACAAACCACTTACCAAAGAAGAAAAAGAGCGCATTACAGTTATCTTTATTTACTTCTTCTTTGCTATCTTCTTCTTTGCAGGCTTTGAACAAGCTGGATCTTCACTAACCCTCTACACCGATAGTTACATTAATCGCGTGGTAGGTAGCTTTGAAATTCCTACCGCTTGGTTCCAATCAGTAAACCCATTGTTTATTGTATTGCTAGCGCCAGTATTTGCATCATTCTGGGGTACTAAAATGGGGCAACGCCTTACTACACCTTTCAAAATGGGATTAGGTATGATCCTTCTTGGGGTAGGGTTCTTCTTTATGCTCGGTGCCGTGTATGAGCGCGGTGGCGCTATAGGGGTAGACCCTAAAGATGTAGCTGTAAAAGCTAGCTTGGCGTGGTTAGTGCTTACTTACCTCACACACACTATTGGTGAGTTATGCTTATCGCCTGTAGGACTTTCTACCGTTACCAAACTTTCACCTCCTCGTTTAGCTGGTATCTTGATGGGAGTTTGGATGATGGCAGCCTTCTTTGCTAATGCTGCAGGAGGAATAATCGCTTCTTATGTAGAAAAACTCGGCGCGAGTGTAGTATTTGCAGGTGTATCAGGCTTTGTAATCCTCTGTGGTTTAACAATGATATTACTCAACAAAAAACTCCAAGCAATGATGCACGGAGTAAAATAGTACGAGCCGTACAGGCACAAGCAGGTACGAACTATAATAAAAAAGCTGTTCTATTTTAGAACAGCCTTTTTTATTTACCTATAAGTTTTTCTTCTGATTTTTCTTTTTTATATCAGAAATCTTTCGTAATTTTACCGCGATTTTTTGTAATTCCTAATTCCTATTTTCTAATGACTAACAATAATAATTATGACAAAATTTAGAACAGAATCAGACCTTATCGGTGATTTGCAAGTGCCTGCCGATGCTTATTATGGTGTGCAAACTCAGCGCGCTATCGAGAATTTCCGCATCACCGGCACTAAAATGGGTGACTATCCCGCTTTTGTAAAAGCTATCGGCTATGTGAAACTCGCTGCGGCTCAAACTAATCACGCTTTGGGGTTATTACCCGATACACTCCTCAAACCTATTAGTGAGGCTTGTAAAGAAGTCATCGACGGTAAGTTCGACAGTCAGTTTCCTGTAGATATGATTCAAGGGGGAGCAGGTACTTCGGTGAATATGAATGCTAATGAAGTGATTGCTAACCGCGCTTTAGAGCTTATGGGCTATGAAAAAGGGGATTATCCGCACTGCTCACCTAACGACCACGTGAACCAATCGCAATCTACTAACGATGCTTACCCTACCACCGTGAAATTAGCGGTGATTATGATGAATAAATCTCTCATCAAGAAATTGCAATCACTCATCGAGGCTTTCCGCAAAAAAGGACAAGAGTTCGCTGATGTAATTAAAATGGGGCGTACCCAATTACAAGATGCAGTACCTATGACTCTCGGTCAAGAGTTTGAGGCTTTTGCAGCCAACTTAGAAGAGGAAATCGCTCGTTTGCAAAGCAATGCCAATCTTTTCTTGGAAATCAATATGGGAGGAACGGCTATCGGCACAGGACTCAATGCGCCTAAAGGCTATGCCAAACTATGCGCTGAGAACTTAGCAAAACTCACTGGCGATGCTTTTGTAACTGCTGCCAACCTCGTAGAGGCTACTCCTGATACTGGTTCTTACGTGATTTACTCATCGGCATTGAAACGTATGGCGGTGAAACTCTCTAAAATTTGTAACGACTTGCGTTTGCTCTCTTCAGGACCTCGTGCAGGACTCAATGAAATCAATCTTCCTGCTATGCAACCAGGTTCGTCTATTATGCCAGGAAAAGTAAATCCTGTAATCCCCGAAGTAGTGAACCAAGTGTGCTACAAGGTGATAGGCAACGACCTTACTGTTACTTTTGCTGCCGAGGCTGGTCAGTTGCAATTGAATGTAATGGAGCCTGTGTTGTGCCAAAGCATTATAGAATCAATCGTATTCTTAGAACGCGCTATTGATACTTTGCGCACTAAATGTGTGGAAGGCATCACTGCCAACCGCGAGGTGTGCCTCAATATGGTGAAAAATAGCATTGGTATTGTAACAGCTCTCAACCCACATATCGGTTATAAGAACAGTACCAAAATTGCCAAAGAAGCCTTACAAATAGGTAAATCAGTTTATGATTTGGTGTTAGCACACGGATTGCTCTCTAAAGAGAAATTAGATGAAGTGTTAGACCCTAAAAATATGCTACACAATTAGGTAATTAGCAAATTTGGAATTTAAAAGAGGCTGCTCATTATTTGGGCAGCCTTTTTAGTTTTATTGAGGCTGTACGAAAAAGTTTTATTTATGTGGGCGTTTGCAAAACGCCCGTACATAACATACTTCAAAGATTATTAATAATCAGAGTAATCAACTTTGCCAAAGGTGCGAGCCGCACAGGCAGGGAACTTTGGCAAACTGTAGCGCCTATTCGATATACAAATACAACTGCAAGCGGGCAATCCGTTCTTTATCAAACCCTTCGATTTGCAAAAGGTCGTCAAAAGATTTGATAGCACCGAGTTCTGAGCGCAACCCTACAATCTTTTTGCCTTCGCCGTATTTCACATAGGGTATTTTGCTCAGTTCATACATATTGAGCGCATTGATGTTCTTTTTCTCAATCACGGGAGCGGTTTGTACCTCAAAACGTTCGGCTACACGCTGGTAGACCTCTTTGTCAAGTCCGTATACCTCAGCTACTTGGTCGATATAGGTAAAGCCGTGCAGTTTGTCGCGGTATTTCAAGATGCGGTTAGAAAATCCCTCGCCTATGCCGTAGATTTTCATCAGCGCTTCGGCAGTTGCCGTGTTGATATCTTGTTTAGGAAAATGTTTAGAAGAGGCATACTCATAGTTATAAGCAGTTGTTTTGCGATTGTTCACCCAGTCGGGGAATTTGAAAGAAGGGGCAATCTTAGCGAGCAAACTATCCGAAACACCCGTTACTTGCTGGAATTCTCGAGCAGAATTTACATACCTATTCTGTGCGCGAAAGGCTTGCAAACGGTCGATTTGCTCTGGAGTAAGCCCCAGTTTGAAGCCTTTATAATCGGTGATAAAATTAGGGTTAAAGGGATAGATGGTATCCTTTTTAAGGGCAGTTGCGATCGCCCTTAGTGAATCCATTTCGCGGTAGCCCAGCGTAGTTTCTACGGGAGTAAAAGTATGGCGGAATTCACAGTTGCGAAAGGCGAATTGCAGTGCGACAATAATAACGAGGAGCAGTATAACTCCTCGGGTTTGTTGGCGGTTCATTGGTGTTAGAGGTTAGGAGTTAGAGGCGTTGTTTGAGAACTTCGTACAAGAAGACGGCACAAGCTACAGAAACGTTTAGCGAACTGATATCGCCTACCATTGGCAATTTGGCTTTGCTATCTACTACCTTCAACACAGCAGACGATACACCCACATCTTCAGCTCCCATCACAATAGCGGTAGGCACGGTAAAATCTTCGGTGTATAGCAATTGGTTTGTCTTTTCGGTCGCTGCTACTACCCTGATGCCACTGCCTTGCAGGTAATACACAGCATCTACGAGGTTTTCGACCTTGCAAATAGGTACGCGAAACACAGCTCCAGCCGAGGTTTTGACAGTATCGGCGGTGATGCTCACACTACCACGTTTAGGAATGATAATCCCTGAAACGCCTGTACACTCTGCCGTGCGGATAATCGCACCAAAATTGCGCACATCCGAGAGGTGGTCTAACACAAGAAAAAGCGGTGTGGCTCCGCTTTCGGTAACCGAAATCACCAAATCCTCAAAATTGTGATAATCTACGGGGGAAAGATTTGCCACTACCCCTTGGTGGTTTTTCTTGGTAAGGCGGTTCAGCTTCTCAACGGGCACATACTGCACTGGCACTTGGGCTGCTTGCAGTAGGGGCATTAACTCTTTAGACAAACCACCTTGTAAGCCTTTTTGCAAAAAGACTTTATCGATGGTTTTGCCTGCTTTGAGGGCTTCTATCAGGGCACGAATGCCGTATATTTGGGTTTCTTGTTCTTGCATATTGTAGTACGACTAGCGTTTATTTTTATGGTTATTCTAAATTTGTGGCAAAAATACTAAAAACTTCTTCTTTGTGCAAATGAATAATTTTTAAATAGTTCCCGAGCTACTATTTTTCTTCTTTTTGGTAATACCGCACCCAATCTATGTACATTTTTACGGGCTTTTTGAAGGGTTTTACTTCTCCTACCCAACTGCCACCAAGTTGCATATCAATTAGCAGGTAGTAAGGTTCTTGTGCAAAAGGATATTGCCCTTCGGAATCTTTTTCGGGTATACGCGGGTAAGTGAGTGAAAGACTATCGTTTACATAAAGACGTACCGCCTCCTCATCCCATTCTACAGCATATACATTGTAATCAGTGGGGCAAATGGGGGCTGTTGCTGAGTGTTTGGGGTACTCCGTATTGCCTTTCTGAGTGTAGGGCGAATGTACGGTTTGGTATACAAAAGCATCGTGGTTGAGGCGCTCAAGAATGTCAATTTCACCTCCTTTAGGCCATTTAATACTTTGGGGAAGCATCCAAATGGCAGGCCAAGAACCTTGTACACCCTCTAACTTACAGCGCACTTCTATCCTCCCAAAAGTAAAATACATCTTGCCTTTGGTAAAAACACCTCCGGTAATGTACTGATTAGGGTCGGTTTTGCGGTGTGGGTTGGGTTTGCCCGACAAAATGAGGTTGCCTTTTTTAATTTTAAACAGACTTTTGTCATCGCTCATTGTATTGCACCAATCAACCTTTTCACAACGGGGAATTTTAGACCATACAGCCGTTGAAAAGATATCTTTGCGATTAAAATCATCTTCCCATACCAATTGCCACGCAGTTGGGGTTTGCGAATAAGTTTTGGCAATAGTAACTAAAACTATGAATAATAATACTTTTTTCATTCCATTTTTATTAAAAGCCTACGAATTTTCACAAATTTTGGACTACATACTTCTTACCTCTTACCTCAACAAAACTCCCATTCTAATTGGTTTTTGGGATTTTCGGCTTCCCAATAGCGTTTCCACTGCTCTAAATCGGCAGTAATTTCGTGATAAACAGGCAGTTTTTTCAGGGCTCCACTGCGCATAAAAAGTATTTTTATCTTGCGATGCCCTACATCCGATGAAAATATATGCCACATCGTATCATTGATATGAGGCTCCTGACCGGTATGAATGAAAAAAGCATCGTTGAGTGCCTCTATAAAACCTATATAGGTTCTGCACTTACTCGCCTCTACCATCGCGATATATTCTTTTTCTTCTTCAAAAGGAAAATCTTTCATAATTATAGTCAAACAAAAATAAATTGTGAATAAATCGTAGCCCCCTGCCCGAAAAGTTTTATTAGTGCGGGCGTTTGCAAAACTTATTGGCGTGGGCGTTTGCAAAACTTATTGGTGCGGGCGTTTGCAAAACGCCCCTACAGCACTGACCCCTGATACCTGATACCTGATACCTGAAACCTAAATCCTGACCCCTAACATCTTATACGCCTCATCGATATAGTCGTAGATGTCTTGAGGGTAGATAGTTTCTTCCGAGGGTTTGGAGGCAGTGTCGTGTCCTAAGCGCACAATGATAACATCATCCGTAAGATTGGCAATCACATATTGCCCTAAGTGTCCGCGCATCATAAAGAAGTGCATTCCTTTATAATCTAACAACCACCAGCCATAACCATACTGCGGACTCTCGGCAAAGCGCGGTTGTACTGAGGTGGCTACAAAAATGGAGTCTAACAACTGTTTGCCATTCCATTTGCCGTGGTCGCGATAGAGTTTCCCCAAACGAGCGAAATCACGTGCATTAGAGGCAATACAGCAATACGCTTTTTCCAATCCGCTCTCCTCGCTATCCAATTGCCAAAGCGCATCGCTCTCACAACCCATTGGTTGCCAAAGACTCTCGGTGAGGTATTGGGTAAGCGTTTTGCCCGTAGCTTTTTCTAAAACCATCCCTAAGAGGAAAGTATTCCCGCTGAGGTATTTAAACGATTTGCCTGGGGATGACGTAATTTTTAAGTGCAACATCTTCTCGCGAAATTCCTTGTCAAAATAAGCGCGAGTAGTGATAGAGAAAGGGTTGTAGTACGACTCGTCCCAATCGAGCCCCGATGCCATAGAAGAGAGGTCGCCTACTGTTAGCTGTGCCGCCAAACCTTCTTTGTATTCAGGAAAAAAATCACTCACTTTTTGGTCGAGGCTCTTGATATAGCCATCGGCAATAGCCCTACCCAAAAGTGCTGATACATAGCTCTTCGCCATAGAAAACGAATTGCTCATACTTTTAGAATTGTAGTTATCAAAATACTGTTCGTGCCAAATGCTATCCCCTTTGATGATGAGAAAAGCCACAGTGCCGTATTTTTGATGTGCATTTTGCAGTTCGGGGGTTTCGGGAGTTTTGTTGTAATCCAAAGAAATCGCCCAAGGTTGAGCGGCGGAACTTTTGGCAATCGTACGATTATCAAAATACGTATAATCATCGAGAAAAGTAGTGGTATGTCCTGTGCCATAGACCATTGCCACTGCTTTGAGAATATAGCCATAGCCAGTGAGGTAGAGCGTACCTATCACTAAACACAAGAAGCAAAGCAAACCTAATAAAAACTTTTTCATAGAGAAGCATTTTTGTTACTGCCGACAAAGATACTACATAATTAGCGAATTAGCAAATTAGCAAATTGATAAATTATTCCTACCTTTGCCCACGAATAACAACTTTTCACTATTCACTTTTCACTATTCACTTATGAAGACCTGCACTATAGAAAACAACACTATCACCCTAAACGGTTCAGTGCTTTTCACTGATAAAAGCGACTCATTTGCCGATTTCTCCAAAAAAGCCCTCAAAGCCCTGCAAATGGAGTATCCTAAATTCTTCAAAATGGATAACCTCAGCAAGCTCGCTTTCTTAGCCGCCGAAGTACTCTTGCGCCCGTTTTCACAATCCGAGAAAAACGGTGTAGCCTTAGTATTTGCCAATCGTTCTGCCAGCCTTGATACCGACCGCAAACATCAGGCAACTATTGCCAACCCACAGGAATATTACCCCAGTCCAGCGGTATTTGTTTACACCCTACCCAACATCTGTTTAGGTGAAATAAGCATACGTCACCAACTGAAAACCGAAAACAGTTTTTTTGTATTCGATAGTTACGAAAAGGCACAACCCTTTTTAGAGCAATACAGCAACTCTCTTTTAGCGCAAGGCAAAGCCCAAAGTGTGCTTACAGCTTGGGTTGAATTCTTAGACGATGATTATAGGGCAATTTGCCAATTAGCAGATTAGTGAATTTGCTAATTTGCTAATTCTTCACTATCTTTGCCCCCTGATATTAATAACATTTATAATGGACGCACTTATTTTAGAACTCAAGAACAAAATTATTGAAGTACTCAACTTAGAAGAAGTAACCCCCGAGGATATCGATGAAAACGAGCCCCTCTTCGGCACTGGCTTAGCCCTCGACTCTATCGATGCTCTTGAACTTATCGTACTACTCGACAAAAATTATGGTATCCGCTTAGACGACCCTAAAAAAGGAAAAGAAATCTTCCAATCGGTGAAAACAATGGCTGATTATATCACCGCTCACCGCACCAAATAACAATGCCAAAAAAAATAGTCATCACGGGAATGGGAATTAACTCTTCGATAGGTAACACTGTCGGAGAGAATTTTTATGCCCTTACCCATCGCCAAGCTGGTATCAGCAGGATTGAAAATGTAGCAACCATTCACGCTGATCACATCAAAGTAGGCGAAATCAAACGCACTAATAATGAGCTTATTACCGCTTTGGGATTACCCGAAGTAAACGCCTATTCGCGCACCTCTCTCTTGGGGATTATTGCCATACAGGAAGCTATTGCTAACGCAAAACTGACTTCAAAAGACCTCTCACACAGCGGACTTATTATGGCTTCTACGGTGGGGGGTATGGATATGACCGAAAACTATTTCTTCCGCTATGCCGATGAAGAACCCCTGCGACGCTATATCACTACTCACAACATAGGCGAGGTAACTCACCAAATCGCCGATTACGTAGGCATAAAAGGCGTTGTAACCAGCGTGAGCACTGCCTGCTCTTCTTCAGCAAATGCTATAATGACGGCTATCAACCTATTACGCACTGGCAGAGCTAATTGCCTCATTGCTGGTGGCGCCGATGCCCTTTCTAAATTCACTATCAACGGCTTCAATACCCTGATGATTCTCTCGGATACCGACTGCACGCCTTTCGACCAACATCGCAAGGGTTTAAACTTAGGAGAAGCTGGGGCTTTTTTGGTATTAGAAACTGAAGAAAATGCGCTACAACGCGGGGCTACTATATTAGCAGAAATCAAAGGATGGGGCAATGCCAATGATGCTTATCACCAAACAGCCTCCTCCGCCGATGGTGAAGGTGCGTTTTTAGCAATGCAAAAAGCCCTACAAATAGCAGGATTAACCCCCGCAGATATCGATTATATCAATGCGCACGGAACGGCTACCGTAAACAACGATCTCTCCGAAAGTCGTGCCTTAATGCGTATCTTTGGTGAGCACACCCCCGATTTTAGTTCTACCAAAGCCTTTACGGGGCATACTTTGGCAGTAGCTTCGGCAGTAGAAGCGGTATTTAGTGTATTAGCCTTACAACACGGGGTGGTATTCCCTAACCTCAACTTCAGCACTCCAATGGAAGAAGTGCCTATCCGCCCGCAAACCGAACTGAAATACAAACCTATACAGCACGTGCTTTCCAACTCCTTTGGCTTTGGAGGCAACTGCTCAACGCTTATTTTAGGTAAGAGGTAAAAGATAAGAATTAAGTAGAGTGAAAACAGGGAAATATATGACTGAACTAAGAAAAAAAACAATAGTTTGGTGCAGTAATTATTCTTTGTTTTTACTTCTGTTAAAAAAGTTAAACTTTATTAATTATTTGGTTGTTAGGTTCTTATTATATAGGTTTGTACTCTAATCTTAAAAAATCATATTATGAAACAGGCTCTTAAAAACAACTTGATAGTCGTATCGCTTTACATTTTAGCGGGATTTATCTTCAACGGATACCTACCTTATATGTTGGTTGTATTCCTGATACTATCGGCAACCGTTTCTTACTTTTTGTTCAGAAGAAAAAGTAAAGAAGAAACCCGCAAGGGATTATTGCTTATGCACGTTCCTTTTCTGTTAATTTTAATGGTAGCTGCTTTGTTTCTCAACAATATAAGGGTAGTACTTCCTTATTTGCTTTTTGTACCTGCTGTTGTATATTTGGTGTATTGTGCTATATTTTCAGAAAGAAAAGTGCTGTTTTTTGCAGGAATCATAGCCTTATCTGTTATTAGCGTAGCTACCTACAACGGAATTTCAGGGACAAATGAAATATTTGATGTAAGCTACTACTCGAGATTCATTACACAAAAATAAAATTAAGAAAAAACCCGATTTTTTTACCTAAAATCGGGTTTTTCTATTGCTTATAAGGGGAGAATCCAAAAAAAAAATGGTTATTAGATTACAAAACCTATCCCCTGATACCTGACACCTATTACCTGACACCTGATTATGTTACAATTATTCTATCATTCTTCATTAGAAGCGGGTACTGACGAGGCGGGACGCGGTTGTTTGGCGGGTCCTGTAACGGCTGCCGCTGTGATATTGCCCCCCGACTTCAAAAATGAGCTCCTCACCGACTCTAAACAACTCACCGAAAAGCAGCGCAACCTCTTGCGACCTATCATCGAGCGCGAGGCGGTAGCTTATGCTGTTTGTCACGTACTCCCTGCCGAAATAGACGAGCTGAACATCCTCCGCGCTTCTATCACGGCTATGCACCGCGCTATTGCGCAGCTATCCCCTACCCCCGAATTTATTGCAGTAGACGGCAATAAGTTTGTACCTTACCAGAAAATTCCTTATGCTTGTGTGGTGAAAGGCGACGGCAAAATACAAACCATCGCAGCGGCTTCGATACTTGCGAAAACCTACCGCGATGCCTATATGGAAGACCTTGCCCTGCAGTTCCCTGAGTACCATTGGCAGCAAAACAAAGGCTATCCCACTCCCGAACACCGCAAAGCTATCGCCGAACACGGCGCTACTGAGCACCACCGCAAAACATTTCAGTTACTGCCTGTGGAACAGTTGAGTTTGTTTTAGGGGAGATAGAAAAAGCCAGCTAGGGAGCTGGCTTTGTTGTATTTGTATGGGGAGGATTAGGTATTGATGATTTCTTGGGTGGCTTGTATTTTCTTTTCGGCATAGAGGACGACTTCTTTGATGACTAATTTCTCAATGGCACTGATGTAGGTGTTCATAAAGTCGTAATCGGGGGTACCTTTTTTGGTGGGGAGCATTACAATATCTTCTTGAATTTTCTTGTTTGAAATAGAATTTCCCCACGTGTATAAAGGTTTTAAACTTTTATACAAACAAGCTACCATAAATAATTGCTTTTTTTTCTCACCCCCTTTACCATCTTTTATATATAAAGCTAAATTATGGCTATCATTAGAGAAATAGTCCTGCTCTTGATAGGAAATGACTAAGGTTTTCCCTCCTATGAAGATAGAGTTTCCTTTGTCTATCATATCCTTGTTATATTCTATATAAGAAGCAACAGAGTTATTACTTTGAGAAGCACTTAAGTAAGGAATTTCTCCACTATCAGGGGTAATCCAAGCACTTAAAATATTATTGGTATTTTTTACATTGAAAATATCTACTATCTTATACTCTTTCCACTCTACTTTATCTAAGCTGTTTAGGGTTTCTTCTTCTTCCTCAGTAAGGGTGTAGTCTTTAAGCCCTGTAACGGCTAAATAAGCTTCCAGCTCTGTCTTACGCTGAACTTCTAACTCAACTACACGCTGAGCTTCCAGCTCAGCTATAAAGTTTTCCATAAAGGCGAAATCTATGTTGCCGTCTTTAGTGGGGAGGGAGATTTTTTCTTTTTTCACTTTTTCCCAACCTGCTTTGTTTTCGTATCCAAACTTTGATTTTATAGATTTTTGAATAGTTGTACTAAAAAAGTATAGTAATCTTTGGGTAACAGAAAATAAAGGTTTAACTAGATAAGCGTTATATAGAACTCCTGTCTTTTGAGGTTGAGGATATACGTTCCCTGTAGAAACAGCACCATCATTGACTATATCAATAGTCATTTCTGTGCTTTCAAAATCAGAGCTTCTTCCATAGTACATTATACCATTATTACCATCTTTTGCATTTATAAGAGGTAAATCAAATTCTGCTGTTTGTTCTTTTGAAACATCTTTTTCCTTGTCAAATTTATTTTTAAGAAACCTAAGGTTCAACTTTTCGAACAAATCTCCAATTAGAAATTCTGCCCACTTAACTGTTTGGAGTTTTTGTGTTAAGTGGGCGTCTATTTTCCCAAATGTTCATCGGGGGTGTTTTGTGTTTTTAGCAGGTTGGTCACTTCCCAAGCGAGGTAGTCGGCGACGGTTTTTTTGAAGTCGGCGAGGGTGGGGATGGTGTCGGGGGTTTGGTGTTTTTCAAAGTTCCAATCGTTTCCTTCGGGGGTAATGAAGTCTTCTATATAGGCTTTTTTGAGGTTCCAAAGGGTATTATCGACTTGGGCGCGGTGTCCTGCTTTGTATATTTTGATGATGTCTTGATAGCGCTGTGTGGGGTTGTCTTTTTCTAAAATACCTCGTTTGGTGCGCTTGTGCCCATCTTCTCTAAAATCGATAAACTTAACGATTTTTTCGTAGTCGTGAGGGGTGTGTGCTTTGAAGATGTAGATGGAGGTTTGTACTCCTGCCATTGGCATAAAGAGGTCGACGGGCATTTTGATAGAGGCGAGGAGGGTGTGCTTTTTGAGGATTTCTCGGGCTGTTTTTATGGCTTCTCCGCTTCCTGCGCTGTCTTGAATGATGATGGCGCCTAAGCCGTCTTTTTGCATTTTATCTAATCCGTAGGCAATAAAGGGGAGTCCTTTTTCTTCAAAAGAGAAAGGGGGGTTGAGCAGTACTCTATCGGCATTGAAGTCGGTAAAGAGGTGTTCGGGGCGGTTGAAGGCAGAGCCTTTTTCTATTCGGCTTGATCCGTCGCCACGGAGGATCATATTGGTGGTGGCGAGCGTATACATTTCAGCATTAAGCTCAATACCGAGTAGGTTGTTTTTTTTGAGGTGGTTTATTTTTTCTTGGGCTTTGGTGGTATTTTTTCCGAATTGAGTATTTACGTTTTCGATCATTAGCTCCATTGCGGATACGAGGAATCCGGCGGAGCCTGTGGCTAAGTCCATCACTTTGTTCTCGCTAGTGATATTGAGTATTTGTGCCATCATTTTGGTGATGTAGGGGGGTGTTAGGACGATGCCTAATTCTTTGCCATCACCTAATGCGTATTTTAGGAATTCGGAATACATTTCGCCCATAATATCGATATGCCCTCCTAATCCATCGATAGATTTGAAGATGTATTCGTAGATGAAGGTGAAGACTTGTTTGCTAACGGAGGCTTTACCGTTTATAAATTCGGCTACTTCTTTGTGGCAGTTGGTCAACTCATCGCGTTGAGCGTCTTTGGATATTTCGCCAAAGGAGGCGAGCATTAGGTTTTTCTTTTCTTCGGGTATTTGGCGTACATCGAGGAAGGCTTTTATTTGGTCTACGATTTTTTTACCGTCTCTTTTGGTGGCAGTTTGTGAACCTTGTAGGTCATCCGGGGTTAAGCCGTATTCTTTATTGCCATTGAGGTCTTCAATATCCTGCATAGAAAGGAGCATTCCTGATACATAGAGTACGCGTTGGGGTGCGGTTATGTTATGGCTATGCATTAGTTTGTTTAACTTTTTGGCATACCATTGTAGGGTGGCTTGGCTTTCAATGAGGATTTGGTGTTTTTCTTCTTCGCTGAGGACAGCTTCTTTGTAGAATGCTTGGAAAGAGGCTTTATTTTCTAAGAAGTCGAGTTCTTTGACGGTTTCAAGTTCTTTATAGGCGTTTTTGGCGGATCCGAATACGTAGTAGACTTTTATTTCTACATTTTGCTGGCTATCTCCGGCGATACCTATGGCGATTACTTCGGTATATTTGGCACTTGCAATCATATTGAAAGCGTAGTGCAGGGCGCCATTTACGGCGTATTGGCTAATGGATTTATCATCGAACTTTACTCCGTCTTTGTTTTGGGCGATGAGTTTGGAGTGGTTCAATTTATCTTCGATGATGATGGGGAGGTTATATTTTTCGATATGGAAATCGGGGATTCCGAAATTGGTTTTATTCTTGGTTTTAGCAGAACCTTTTAGGGCTTCTTTTAGGTAGTCGCTCATAGAGGTTTCTTCATTCCAATCGGTATGTTTTTTTAGGTTTAGGCTATTGAGTTTTTCTTTTACCCAATCGTTTACATCATTTTCTAAAGTCCATTTACTTTTCATAAGTTGTATTTCTTGAGGGGACAAAGGTAGGGATAATTTGCAAATTAGCTAATTAACTTATTTGTTAATTTTCTAATTAGCTCATTGTTTTGATGATTTGGTAGAAATTAGGGGGGGGGGAATTGGTAAATTGGTAAATACAAAAAAGCCTCTTCGCTTGGAAGAGGCTTGTAATTCGCTTTTAAAGTGGCTAT
Source organism: uncultured Capnocytophaga sp. (assembly GCF_937936315.1). Taxonomy (GTDB): domain Bacteria; phylum Bacteroidota; class Bacteroidia; order Flavobacteriales; family Flavobacteriaceae; genus Capnocytophaga. The sequence goes on from NZ_CALGWU010000041.1 coordinate 120,653, forward strand.
ATGATAGACTTTGGCAAAGTGTAGGATTAGTTGATGATATCAAAGCCGGTGTATTTTCTGAGGATTTTGGGGACTACAATACCTTCGGGGGTTTGGTAGTTTTCTAAAATGCCTGCTAATACGCGCGGAAGGGCTAATGAACTGCCATTGAGGGTATGCGCTAAGCGGTTCTTACCGTCGGAGTCCTTGAAACGCAATTTGAGTCGGTTGGCTTGAAAGGTTTCGAAATTTGATACTGAACTTATCTCTAACCATTTTTCTTGAGCGGTGGAATATACCTCGAAATCGTAGGTTATGGCTGAAGTAAAGCCTAAATCACCTCCACACAAGCGCAAAATATGGTAAGGGAGTTTTAGTTCGTTGAGGATGCCTTTCACGTGTTCTACCATTCCTTCTAATGCCTTGTAAGAATTATCAGGGTGTTCGATGCGCACAATCTCTACTTTGTCGAACTGGTGCAAGCGGTTAAGTCCGCGTACGTGCGCACCATAGCTACCAGCTTCACGACGGAAGCAAGGGGTATAGGCTGTACAGCAAATAGGCAAATCGCTTTCGTTTAACAAAGTATCGCGGAAGATATTCGTAACAGGCACCTCGGCAGTAGGGATGAGATAGAGATTATCAACCCCTATGTGGTACATCTGTCCTTCTTTATCAGGTAACTGACCAGTGCCATAGCCTGAGGCTTCATTCACCACGTGAGGCACTTGGAATTCGTTGTAACCAGCCTCGGTGTTCTTGTCGAGGAAGTAGGTGATGAGAGCGCGTTGTAATTTAGCACCTTTGCCTTTGTATACAGGGAAACCTGCGCCGGTGAGTTTTACACCCAGCTCAAAATCGATGAGGTCGTATTTTTTGGCGAGTTCCCAATGTGGCAAAGCATCTTTACCCAAGTTAGGAATTTCGCCTGCCTCGAATACTACTACGTTATCGGCTTCGGAAGTACCTTCGGGCACTAACTCATTAGGGATGTTAGGCACGCGATAGAGCAAATCATTAAGCTCCTCTACAGTAGTGTTGAGGGTATCGGTAAGGGTTTTGATATCCTCTTTAAGGGTGGCTGTTTGCTCTTTCAGCGCATTGGCTTTATCGGTTTCTCCTGCTTTGAATAGGTTACCGATTTCCTTAGAGAGGTTGTTAGATTTCGCCAGTGTTTCATCTAATGAAAGCTGAGTAGCACGACGTTTTTCGTCTAAGGCGATGATGTTGTCTATGAGATGCAATTCTTTGAAATTGCGTTTTTTAAGTCCGCTGAGTACGCGGTCTTTTTCTTCTCTAATAGTGTTTAGTTGTAACATAGTGTTAGGTGTTAGGTTTCAGGTGTTAGGGGGCAGGGTTGTGATGCTTTTTAAATTAGAAAATAAGCTAATTAGCAAAATTCTTCGGTAACATCCTCCCAGCTATCATAGCTATAGGCGGTGTTGTTGTAGAAGGCTTCGAAAGGTGCAAAGGCTTCGTCGGCAGTTTCTACAAAGGTACGGTAATGTGTGAAAGAATCGGGTGAGTGGTATACGCGTGCTTCTACTTGATAACGGCTTTCCTCATCGAGTTCTTCGTTTTCTAAAATAGTTTGCACGTAATCGCCAGTATCGCCGTCTTCTGAGAAAACGACAAAACGATGTTCACTATAAGGCAATTCTTTAATAAGATCTTTAATCTCTGAAAGATTTAAAACTATAGGATTATGGTATCCTTCGGTAACAATTCTTTTCATTTAACTCAGGGGTTAGGGGTTAGTGACGCTATTACTCTGTGGGGGATAAGAAAGCAGTCTTATCGACTATTTTTTGAGCAAAAGAGGCTATAGAGTTATTGGCAATCTCTTCCATAAACTTATCTCTAAAAGGTTGTACAGAGGAGTGTAGGGGGCAAGGTTTTTCGGAAGAACATTCTTTAAAGCCCATTCCACAAGACAAGAATTTATCGGCTTCACCTATTTGTTTGACAACATTCATCAAAGGAGCTTGCTTTTCTTCATCGGTGAGCCAAAATCCACCTCCAGGTCCTTTGTTAGAGCTAATGACCTTTTTACGAGCCAAAGTTTGTAATATTTTAGCCAAGAAAGATGTAGGTATTTTCAGGGCTTGAGCGACATCTTTTGGAGCCAATCTTTTAGAGACTGATGAGTTTTGAGCTAAGTATATTACTGCATTGATTGCATACTTACTAGAATTGGATAGCATTTTTGGTTTCTTTTTTATTATGAGTTTTTATCAATCTGACGAGAGATGACTAATTTTTGGATTTCGGTAGTTCCTTCGCCTATGGTACACAATTTAGAATCTCGGAAGAATTTTTCTACTGGGAAATCTTTTGTATAACCATAACCTCCGTGAATTTGAATAGCTTCGGTGGCTACACGCACACACACTTCGGAACTGTACATTTTAGCCATTGCTCCTGATAGGGTCACACGCTGTCCGTTATTTTTTTGGAAGGCAGCTTTGTGCAAGAGCAGTTCTGAGGCTTCAATTTCGGTTGCCATATCGGCGAGTTTGAAACCGATAGCTTGCAAATCGATGAGACGTTTGCCGAATTGCATACGTTCTTTGGCGTATTTGAGCGAGGCTTGGTAAGCGCCTTTGGCAATACCCAAAGAAAGTGCGCCTATAGAGATACGTCCGCCGTCCAATATTTTCATCGCTTGGATAAATCCGTCGCCTACTGCGCCGAGTCGGTTAGCATCGGGGATGCGGCAGTCTTGGAAAATCATTTCGGCGGTTTCGCTGGCGCGCATACCGAGTTTGTTTTCTTTTTTGCCGGCACTGAAGCCTTTAGTACCGCGTTCTACCGCAAAGGCAGTGATACCGTGCTTATCGCCTTTTTCGCCCGTACGAGCGATGACTACAGCGATGTCGCCACTTTTGCCGTGGGTGATGAAGTTCTTAGTACCGTTGAGCACCCACTCATCACCATCTTTCACAGCGGTAGTAGCCATTCCACCAGAGTCGGATCCGGTGTTGTGTTCGGTGATGCCCCACGCTCCTATCCACTCGCCAGAAGCTAATTTAGGCAACCAGCGTTGTTTTTGTTCCTCGCTGCCAAAGCTGAGGATGTGATTGGTACAAAGGGAGTTGTGAGCAGCTATAGAGAGGCCTATGGAGGGGTCGACTTTTGAAATTTCTTCAACAATAGCGATATAATCGTGGTAGTCGAGGGCTGAACCTCCATAGATTTCGGGGACTAAGATACCCATAAAACCGAGTTCTCCAGCTTTGCGAAAGACCTCTAGGGGGAATTCTTGAGTTTCGTCCCATTGCATTACGTGTGGGCGGATATATTTTTCGGCGAAGTCCTTAGCGGCTTCGGCTACCATTTGTTGTGTTTCAGAAAAGTTAAAATTCATTCGTTATATTCTTATTTCTTTTTTAGGAAATAGAAGGGGAAATCTTCTAAGCCATTTGTTTGGTGATTGCTGTGCAAACAAGCATCAGCGAGAGTTTGTTAGCTTCCCGAAATGGGATGAGCGTTAAAAGTGATTTTGATTTAAGATTTCAATACCAAGGGGCAAAGATACAAAATAATTACGAAATACGAATGCTTAATAGCAAAAAAAACACTAATAATAACGAGGGGGGAATGGCGAATGACGAATGATTGATGACTAGGGGGAGGTTGCAAAATATATAGGGGCGTTTTACAAACGCCCCTATATAAGACAATTCAAAAACAATTGATTACTATGATAATTGGTTTTAGTAAAGTGTGTGATTTACAATATTACAACTATTCTGAGATTCTCATTTCTACTACATCGGGTTCTACAGAAGCACCAGCGCCACCTTGGTAGCTACCTCGTCTAGAAGTGGCGTCACGTTTGTTTTTAGATTGGTCTTTCACGTAGTATTTACCATCTTTTTGATATACATCGGAACCATTGAGTTTCCAATATCCGAAAAGGCCTTCGGAGTTAGGATCTACAGATAGTTTATTGTTTTTAAGTTCGTTGGCAGTACGGGCTACGCTCCACACTCGGCATTCGCTCATTTTACCTCTCCAAGTGCGAGAGCCGTCGTAGTCGTAAGCATAGGCGATAAAGAAGTCGCCATTGAGGTTAAAGCTACTTACGGAAGCTGTTTTTTCGGCGACGCGTTCACCATCTACGTATATTTCGGCTTTTTTGCTACTACCGTCGAATACAAAAGCTACGTGGTACCATTGGTCAGCTTTGAATTTCATAGAAGGGTTGAACTGCACGTTACCAGCTACTTGTATTTGGTCGGCATCTACGGTAGTATCTCCGAATCGGAGGATAAGATTACCTTCGGCTCCCATTACGGTACTCAATCTTCTGAATGTATCGACATAAATCATAGCTTCATAAGTAAGGCTTGTAAACTTAGCTTTTTCATCCATTGGGATAGATAGGTATTTTCTACCGGTGAAGTCGAATACTTTATTGATAACGATAGGTTTAGCGATTTCCACGAACAAAGTTTTAGCTTCGATTGTAGGAGCTCCGGCGCTAGCAATAGTTACAGGGATCACGTAGGTACTTCCTTCTTGTATAGCTAATAGGTTTTTGAGGGCTAATTGGCAAGGTTCGGCATAAATACTACCTTTTTTAATAATGGAAGTATTTTTCAATAGGCTAAAGTTAGCAGCAGGCATCATTTGGTATTTGGTACCATTTTTAGCGTTGTAATCGGCAACCATTTGGGCATTTCCTATTTGGTAGGTAACATTAACATCGTTATTGCTAACATTAGAGATGCGGGCTGTGATGTTGAAGGAGTGGTTGTCGATACCATCTTCAAGTTTGAGTCGTTGCTGATCTTGTTCGAAATAGACTTTGGGGTCTAATAGTTGACTTTCTTTATCTTTACAAGCGTTTAGAGCTAGTAATGAGAAGATTGCGATACAGTATTTTATATAATTCATAAGGTTATATATTTATGGTTGAGGATTTTGTTTGATATACTCATCATAAGATTTAAGCATTAGATATATAGCTTTTCTAGTCCATTTATAATCGGGTTGATTATCGTAGTCGTTATCGATACGATAAGCGCCTACGCCTCCTTTAGGTCCTAAATTAGAGTTGTATTGAGCTTGGTCTAGCAAGGCGCCACCGTATTGTGAGTAAGATTCGAAGTTTTCGGTAAATATGTGTTTACGTGTATTGTAGTATTCGTCGAAATTACTTTTAACGCCAGCGACTCTATAGTCGAGATGTCTATCACCATATGCTTGAGAGATGAAATAATCAAAATAAGGACCTGATTCTTTTTTGACGTTCCACAATTCGCCATCAACTAATAGGTATCGGCGTTTTCCTGTATTTATAGTAGCTTTAGGTCCTAAGTATTTACCGAGTTCTTCTACAAGGATGTGCAAATACTCACCTCTATCATATCCTCCTTTTAGGTTACCGAAACCGTCACCAGCTCCATCGGGTTCCCAGTCGATATCGAGTCCGTCGTAATCGTATTTTACGATGGTATCGCAAAGAGCTTTGGCGTATTTTTTAATAGCGGCGGTATGGTCGGGAGAGCCTTGAACTCCGCTGGTGTATCCCCAGTAAGCTTCTTGGGCTTTTTTAATTTTGGTATTGAGTACAGACTCGGAGTCGGTAGGGTTTTCAGTTTTAATTTTATCGGCTATAGAAGAGGGGGTAATACCGGTACCAATATTGTGCAAAATAAAGCAAACGAATACTTTAGTACCTTTTACATTTTGGACGTATGCTTTATCGGCTTTTTTAGCTTCGCTGATGCCAAAAGGGCCACTCCACATAGATACCATATCGATGCTATCGGGTAAAGCAGACAAATATCCTTTTCGGACGCTACCTTCTGGCGACCAGTTACTAAACCAACCGAAAGAGACGGGTCGTCCGTAGTTTTCGGCGGTTTTTTTCCAAGCGCGCAAGGAAGCGTAGTGATTATCGCGTTCTTTAGGGCTGAGAGTGTTAGCGCCACCATTGTGGTCTATTTGTTTATTTTCTACTTCTGTCCATTTGCTACAAGAAGAGAGAGCTATAGTAATACACAATACAGCTATACTGATAGTTTTGGAAATATACTTCATAACTTTCATAGTATTTTAAATATTAGTTCTTTTTATCCCACCAAACTTTAGTAGCGCCTGTATTAGGGCCTCCTAACAGTTGTAGGGCGCGGGCTAAATAGGTTTTGTCTTCTCCGGTAAGTTTGCTTTCGGGGTAAGGGATTCGTCGGACGCCATCTTCGGTAGAAATAACACCTCCACTTTTGTTTTGCCACACTTCGTGTAGGATGGGGTATCCAGTACGTCGCCATTCGCTCCAAGCTTCTTGTCCGTTAGGATATAGGGCGATCCATTTTTGGGTAATAATTTTTTGTAATTTTTCTTCATTAGTACCTTGCCATTGAGCGGTGATATCGGTAGGGGCATCTATGTAGTTGTAGTAAGCTTTAACGGGTTGTTTACCAGATGTTAAGTAGCTATTTACTTGGCTTACTGGGATATTATTTTCTTCGAAAGAAGTTTCAACGCCTTTTGTGTATAAGTTTTCGGCAGTATCTCCCATACTCCATCCTAGCAAGGCACCTTCGGCTCTCAAGAAGTATACTTCGGAGGCTCTCATCCAATAAGTAGGCGTAGTTTTTTCGATATTAGGCAAGGAGAAGTCTTTGAAATAGCTTTCTTTACCTCCGTATCCTGTGGGCAGGCATTGGTATTTACCTCCGGCAAAAGGTATGGGTTGGGCATATACACTTTCGCTAGTTTTGAAGTAGGCCATTAGGCGGGGGTCTTCATATCCTACTAAATAGGAGTACATAGAGGATCCCATACGAGTTTCGTTATATTGGTTAGCGCATGTTTCAATATTATTGATAAATATAAGTCCAGCACCTTGAGCCATTTTAGCTTCGTCGTCTTTAGAGGTCATTACTCCAGAGGCTTGGTTTACGGCTTGTTCGGCATATAATTTAGCTTTGGCGGGGTCGGCATAACGTATTCTCATAGCTAATCGCAGCATTAGAGAGTTTGCGTATTTTATCCATTTATTTACATCGCCAGCGTATACGGCATCAGATTTAGGTAATAGTTTTCCTCCTTGAGCGAGTTTAGTTTGCAGTACGGAGATAGCTGCAGAAAGGTCGTCGAAGAAAGCTTGATATACTTCTTCTTGGCTATCATAAGGTACTCTTAGGAGGCCTTTACCAGTTTCTTTATAGGGTATGGGGCCGAACATATCGGTAGCTTTGTGCCAAGCTGAGATTTTGAGTATTTGAGCTAGGGCGAAAGCTTCGGGGAAGTTACTTTTTTCGGCTTCTTCCTTTACGCTACTCCATAGTGGCAATACTTTGGTATAGGAGCTAGCATAGGAAGTTTCGTACCAACCTTCGATTAGTGAATAGGTAGTGTGGTTATATCCGTTATTCCAGTCTTGGTTTTGGCAAAAATAGCCACTCCAGACGTCGGCGGACAAGTGGTATGCAGTTTGATATTGGTTGACGATATCGGTACCATCGGCTTGTGTACCTACTGGGACTACTTGAGCTTGCATAGCTGTAATTTTAGCTCCTATAGTGATACCGTCTCTTTTCCCCATTTCTTGGGTAACGCCAAAAGCGTCGGTATTTATTTCTTCGAACTTGTTGCAGGAAAAGGCAGCAAGAGCTATAGAGGTGTATATAAATAAATTCTTTTTCATAAGATTATAATTTTACTTTTACATTAAATCCAATACTTTGCAAGCTTGGTTGCATAAAGTAATCGTTACCTTGTCCATAAGTAGCAGTAGAGGGGGTTAGCTCGGGGTCAAAAGGAGCTTTGTTGTAGATCATCCAGAGGTTGTTACCTATGACAGAAAGGGTAAGTTCGTCGATTTTTTTCTTAAACCACTTAGCGGGGAAAGAGTAACTTACGGCTAATTCTTGCAATCGGACGTTGGTAGCGTCGTAAGTGTAATAACCAGCCATTTCGTTTTTACCTGTAGCTACTAATTCATAGTATTTTTTAGCGTCGTATTTACCTTGTCCTGGGAGGGTAACACCACCATTGTCACGAGCTATAGCAGAAGCTTTGGAGACGCCAAATCGGTCTAGGATTGCTTGAGTTGAAGAAGTTACTATACCTCCGAATCGGCCACTGATGAGGAAGCTCAAGCCGAAACCTTTGTAAGCGAAAGAGTTATTCCATCCTAAGAGGAAGTCGGGGGTTGTTTTACCTAAGAACACAGGTTCTTGGTTTTCTAAGGTTAGGTCACCACTTTCAGGGATATTGATATAGCCTTGATTATCTTTTTTCAAGAATTTAGAAGCATAGACATCGCTAATACTACCTCCTACTTTTAGGATAGTTCTACCGTTATCTTTGCTTACTTCATCTATATTGAAAGGTTGTGCGATAAAAGGATGTTTGTAATCTTTAACCATTTTTTTAATGGTGTTTTTATTACGTGTATAGGATAGAGAGCTAGCTACATCAACGCCTCTTATTTGGTTGCGATAGCCTAGGCTTAGTTCTATACCATTATTTTGCACATCTCCAGCTTGTAGGTATATGTATTTATATCCAGTAGATTCGGGCAGGTTAGCGATAAAAGTTTGGTTATAGGTATTAGAGCGGTACCAGGTAGATTCGATATTAAAGTGTTTGAAGATTCTCAAGCTAAGGCCTAATTCATAAGATTTGGTACGTTCGGCTTTGAAATCGGCATAAGGGTATATCTCTTCAGGTTTGATAACCCCACCTACGATTCTTTGTGTAATAGTACCAGGGGTACGTCCAGACCAAGCGATAGGGGAAGCTACTTCAGTATAAGAGCTTCTGACTTTGAAATAATTCAAGAAATCAGGCATTTCACCCATTTCGGAAATCACAGCAGAAAAACCGATAGAGGGGTAGAAATAAGATTCTTCGGCTGAATTTACCAAGCGGGAATCCCATTCGTTACGTCCAGAAAGGGTGAGGTATGCACAGCGTTTGAAGCCAATTTCGGCATTTCCGAAGGCGGCCACATTTCTACGGCGGGCGTCGCCGTATTTTTCGGATATTTTACCTTCGGAAGGTGTGATATTTTGGATAGCGAATAGGTTAGGCACTAGTTGCAAGTTACCTCCGTAACCTCGTTCAATAGCGTCGAAATCGGAATAGCTAGCACCTAAGTTGAACATCAAGCTCCAATCGTCAAACAATTGTTTGTTGATAGTAGCGATCACATCGGAATAGAATTGGTGATCTTTGTAGTTAGCATATTCATAAGCTCCATTAGGTTTAGCAAAGATATCATTAGAAGAAGCGTAGATTTTTCGTTCGAAATTCACGAAAGATTTATCCATACGAGCACGAGCAGCAATATTAGCCCAAGAGGTAATTTTATAAGTAACACCTGTATTGAACATAAATCGGTCTTTGTTGTTAGCGGCTAAGTTGCGATAGGCAGTCCAATAAGGGTTTTGAGGGGCAAAAGTATTTTCGCTGATAGGCCAATATTGCACGGGGAAGTTTCGGGTAGTATCATAACGTTCAAAAGTTTTGATTTTTCCAAAATCCTCGCCACGTGGATACAAATAGGCTGCTACGATAGGGTTCCAATACTCACCTTGAGAGACCATATTCATATCTTTTTGTTTGATATAAGCAGCTCCAAAGTCTAATTGCAATTTATCTTCGAATAGAGAAGTAGTATTGCGTACATTGAAGTTGTAACGATGGTAACTATTGTTAGGCACCACTCCATTGTTGTTAGTACTTGCAGCAGAGAAGAAAGTTTGATTAGTTTTGTTACCTGTTGTAAGGGTGAGTGAGTTGATAAAGTTAGTACCTGTTTCGAAGAAATCTTTTGCGGGGTCGTAGCTACTAGAGGAAACTAATTTACTACCCCAGCTACTGTATTGTCCATTTCGGTTTCCGTAAGTATTTTGGAATTCAGGTAAGATAAAAGGTTTACTAAACTCGGTAGTAGAAGATAGGGAAATTTGCATTTTTCCTTCTTTACCTTTTTTTGTATTGATAAGGATTACGCCATTAGCGGCATTACTACCATAGAGGGCTGCAGCGGAAGGGCCGCTAAGCACGGAGATGCTTTCAATATCTTCGGGGTTGAAGTCGGCGATACCTTCACTACCGACACGTCCTTCACCTTTGATACCACTATTATCGCCACCAGCTTGGGTATTGAAGAGAGGAATTCCATCTATAACATATAGCACGTTGTTACTACCTTCTATAGATTTTTCGCCACGCATAATCACACGGGTAGCGCCTCCTGGTCCAGAAGCGCTTTTATTGATGGTGATCCCTGCAACTTTACCATTGAGACTATTGACGAAGTTAGGGGCTTTCACCTTAGTAAGTTCTTCTGATTTCACTTGTTGTACGTTGTAACTCAACGCTTTTTCTTCGCGTTTGATACCCAAAGCTGTTACCACAACCTCTGAGAGTTGTTGAGTTTCCTCTTTGAGGACTACATTCATATTCAGTGTTTTGCCAGCTCCTATTACTTTTTTGTCTTGAGCGACATATCCCACTGAACTAAATTCGATGGTTTCACCTTCTTTAGCGTGAAGGGTAAATTTTCCATCAAAATCGGTAGAAACGCCACGTGTAGTGCCTTTAACCACCACACTTACCCCAATAAGAGGGGTTTTGCTTTCATCGGTAACTACACCAGTTACCGTTTTATCTTGTGCATAAAGTCCTCCCAAAAGTAAAAAAAAGACAATAAACACAAGACGTAAGTTAGGGTAATTCATAAAATAAATGTTAAAAATTGACAGTGCAAAAGTATAATTTTATCTTAAACGAAACAAGAAAAAAGTATATATTTTCCATAAATGATAGAAAAAAACTACATTTATTAGCTATAGTAGAAAAAAGAATTATAATAATTACTATTACATAACACAAAAACCTTTAAATAAAAAATAAATTAGAACTCTTTTCTTTTTAACACAGAAAATACATCAAAAATATACGTTTTAACATGTTATCACATAAAAATCGGATATTTTTATATGATTATTATATTTTTTTCATTAAAAAAAAACAAGGTTAAAGATTTTTTTCCAGAAAAGAGTATTTTTTAAGAAGAAAATTGGAGAGTTTTTTAGCCAAGTAACAAGTTTTCTAGGTTTCTTAGGAATTGAACACAAGCCACAATGGTTACCCTAAAGACGACAGTCATATTGGTTAAATTAATTCAGTTATTTTGATCTAATTTTTTTTTACTATTTGTCTATTTGCTAAATATTATTACCTTTGCTCCTAAATTCTACAAGCTAACTACTAAAAAATCATCTAATTTATGAAAAGAACATTCAACTTCAAAAAAGGAATTTTCATTCTCCTTGTAGTGGCTGCCACAATGGCAAGTTGCTCTAAAGATAACGACAACCCCTCCACCAAAGTACCTCAAGGCGCTTACGGTGTATTCATAGGGTTCGCAGAAATCACTTCCGATAATTATCAAAACATCACCTCGGCTAATTTTCCTGACCTGAAAAGTGGCAAAGTGAGTTATGATCCTATCCATAGGATTCTCACCCTCGATGGAGCAACCATTGAAGCCACAGAAAACGAATTATGCGCTATTGCTCAGCCAAGAGGCACTACTGCCACTCTTACTATTGTATTGCGCAACAACAATATAGTAAGAGCTAAAGAAGAAGCTACGATTGCTACCGATGGAGCTAGTTTACGTATCACTGGAGATGGATCTATAAAAATTGAAAATGATAATTATCTGCACGCTAGTATTTTCTCAAGAAAACAGATAACTATAGACGGAGGTTGTTCTATTATAGCGAACACTCATATAAGAGCTGTAAACACCCTTAACATCAACAAATCTAATATACAGATAATACAAAATCAGGGAGATTATGCCTTGTTGGGAGGTGAAGGGGTTATCCTTTCCAATTGCGAAATAGTCTCTCCCATAGGGGCTATTACACAAAAATATAATGGATATTACAGCGTTGTAAAAGATAGCAGAAGATGTGCAGAAGTAAAGATAGTAAAAAATAGCTTTTAAGGCTTAGCAAAACCCTATATACTTTATGTTTAAATTTAAACAATTTAGTGTAAAACAGGCGCAAAGTGCAATGAAAATAGGCACTGATAGCGTACTTCTCGGCGCGTGGACTCCTCTTGAGCAACCTCAAAGTATTTTGGATATTGGGGCTGGTACGGGTTTACTCGCCCTAATGCTCGCCCAACGCTCTGATGCAATGACTATTGATGCTATGGAAATTGATGAAAGTGCTTATATAGAATGCACTGAAAATTTTGAAGCAAGTCCGTGGGGCGACCGACTTTTTTGTTACCATGCCTCATTTGAAGAGTTTTTTACTGAAATGGACGAAAGCTACGACTTGATCATCTCTAATCCTCCCTTTTATTCCACCGACTACAAAACCCCAGAAAAAGCGCGTAATACCGCCCGTTTTAGCGACGCTCTTCCTTCTAAACAACTCTTAGAAGGAGTAAGCCGCTTATTAGCCGTTGAGGGGTATTTTAGCGTAATTCTTCCATATAGTGAAAGTGAAACGTTTATCACTTTGGCAGCTACATTTGGACTCTTTCCTCAAAAAATCACTCACACACGAGGCAATGAAAAGAGCGAACTCAAACGCAGCATGATGCTCTTCGCCCGCAAGCCTCTACCCTCCTACCCTATTCACATCTTTACCATTGAAAAAGAACGAGGAGTATATACTGATGAATACAAAGAACTTACAAAAGAGTTCTATTTGAAGTAAAAAGTGAAGAATGAAAAGTGAAAAAGGCTATTCAGCATCCTGCTGAATAGCCTTTTTTGTGTTTTATCCTTAGGGTTATTTCTTGAGATATAACCAACCTACTAAAGATTCTTTGTTGTTATTACTATCGTAATATTCAATTACATAATAATACGTACCTTGAGCGAGTTTTTCGGCTTGTTCGATAGTTACACGTCCGTTAGAGATACCTCTAAACACGCGGGTAACGTTGTCATAACCTTCTGTCTCAAAGACTTTCACGCCCCAACGGTTGTAGATACGTACCACATTGTTAGGATAACGCTCGATTCCTCCGATATGGAAATGATCGTTTTTGCCATCACCATCTACCGACATACCATTGTAAGGCACTATTTTGTTCACTACGTTGATAGTAACAGTAGCTGATGCACAACCATCGGTGTTGCAAATTTCATATACAAAGGTATCTATGCCTTCAAATCCTGTGTTAGGACGATATTCGATAGATCCGTCGAGGTTTACAACTACTGTACCATTGGCAGGATTTGTTACCACATTAGGAGTAGTTGCTCCGTTAGGGGTATCGTTACCCAATACATTCACCACTACTGGGGTGTTGATAGCGGTTGTAGAACGATCGTCTACTGCTATTGGCAATACTGGGGTAGTGCTTGTAGTCGTACCACTTATCGTTACTACGATGCTTGCTGTGCTGCATACCGTAGGACTTGCTACTGCGCATATCGTGTAGCTTATCGTATGGATGCCTGCAGGGGTATTTGGAGCTACTGCAATAGTTCCGTTAGGATTCAAAGTGAAGCCCGTAGGGGTTGCTGTATTCCAAGTAAGGGTTACAGAACTGATACTTGGGTTTGGCACACCATTCAACTTATCATTAGTCAATACGCTTGGCGTGGTTCCACCTGCTGTGCTAGTGATAGTGGTCACTCCATCGTTCACTGCTTCAATAGTGGTTGGTGTTGCAATAGTTGTTGTTCCACTTATTGTTACTACGATGCTCGCTGTGCTGCATACCGTAGGACTTGCTACTGCACAAATCGTGTAGCTTATCGTATGGATGCCTGCAGGGGTATTTGGAGCTACTGCAATAGTTCCGTTAGGATTCAAAGTGAAGCCCGTAGGGGTTGCTGTATTCCAAGTAAGGGTTACAGAACTGATACTTGGGTTTGGCACACCATTCAACTTATCATTAGTCAATACGCTTGGCGTGGTTCCACCTGCTGTGCTAGTGATAGTGGTCACTCCATCGTTCACTGCTTCAATAGTGGTTGGTGTTGCAATAGTTGTTGTTCCACTTATTGTTACTACGATGCTCGCTGTGCTGCATACCGTAGGACTTGCTACTGCACAAATCGTGTAGCTTATCGTATGGATGCCTGCAGGGGTATTTGGAGCTACTGCAATAGTTCCGTTAGGATTCAAAGTGAAGCCCGTAGGGGTTGCTGTATTCCAAGTAAGGGTTACAGAACTGATACTTGGGTTTGGCACACCATTCAACTTATCATTAGTCAATACGCTTGGCGTGGTTCCACCTGCTGTGCTAGTGATAGTGGTCACTCCATCGTTCACTGCTTCAATAGTGGTTGG